>NZ_FQUW01000017.1 GCF_900129285.1 Desulfofundulus australicus DSM 11792 | reverse complement strand
CCAGCATTTTCAGGAACCTGGAAGGCTGGATGCGGAGGAGGCTGCGCATGTGCCTCTGGAAGCAGTGGAAGCGAGTGCGGACAAGGTACCGCGAGCTGCGTGCACTGGGACTGCCTGAATGGGTGGTACATGAATTCGCCAACGCTCGCAAAGGGCCATGGCGGATGGCCCACGGGCCAATGAATAGAGCCCTGGGCAACGCTTGACTTTCAGTCCCAGGGCCTGATGAGCTTAACCGAACGTTATTCTTATCTTCGTCAAGCTTGGTGAACCGCCGGATGCGGACCCGCATGTCCGGTGGTGTGAGAGGACGGGGGCTAGCCGCCCCCTCCTACTCGATGGAATAAAATTTTTTGGGGCTAACTCGAAAGAAAAGCAGGAACTTAACCAATGAAACCGAATTAAAACGTATTGCTGGTATGAGGGAAAAAGGAAGGTGACTTCTTTGGTTACAGGTAGGGAAGACGTTACGGATAGCGTGGGGTTGTTAATTTCCATACTGGTACGTTATCCCGAAGTGGCTACCATTAATTTTGACCCCGGCAGGCAGGTTTTGAAGTTTAATTTCATTGTATCCCGTGTTCTCAACCGCAGGGAGTTGACGAATATAAAGAAGCAACTGCTCGACAGTATAGAGGTTTTCAGCATGCTGGAAGGAAAACAAACCCGCATTAGCCATATTAGCCATCAAATCTGTGACCACCTGACCATGATTGAGGTTCAGCGCGACGTGGAAACGCTGGTTCAGGAAGAAATAGCTCTAATTGTTCAGCTTTTACGCCAGCTTCTCGATGACAACCTGGTTGCCGAAGCCAACGATTCCTTCTTTGAAGAAGAACTGCTGATTCAGGAGGAAATTATTGAACATATGCTCGACAGTATACGCGTAACTGCCGAAGACAAGCCGCTTTTCGCTTTTCGCGAAGGCGGCCGTGTTCTGGTTTTTAACAAGTAGGCAGGGGGAAAATTCCAGTGCGTTTGCTTTTTATAGGTGATATTGTAGGGCGCCCCGGCAGACGGGCTTTAAAGGAAAACCTGCCCGGTTTGCAACGGGAGCTGGATATAGATTTTGTTGTGGCCAATGGTGAAAATGCTGCCGGGGGCAACGGTATTACCCGGGAAGTGGCCAGGGAACTTTTGGCCAGCGGTATTGATGTTATTACCATGGGTAATCACGTATGGGATCATAAGGAAATTTTTGAGCTTATAGAAAGGGAAAAAAGAATTTTACGCCCGGCCAATTACCCGCCCGGGGTACCGGGAGTTGGCCTTGGTGTGTTTGAGACAAGGGGTGGCGTTGAAATTGTTGTTTTAAACCTGGCCGGGAGAGTCTTTATGCCGGAACTTGATTGCCCTTTCCGCGTGGCAGATCACCTGCTGGAACAGTTGGGCGATTCCCCAAAAGTAATCCTGGTGGATTTTCATGCTGAAGCAACTTCGGAAAAAATGGCCCTGGGCTGGTATCTGGCCGGGCGGGTGTCGGCAGTTTGCGGCACCCATACCCACGTCCAGACGGCCGATGAACGTGTTTTACCCGGCGGTACAGCTTATATTACCGACGTGGGCATGACCGGTCCCCGGGATTCAGTAATAGGTGTCAAAAAGGAACTGGTTCTGAGCAAATTTCTTACTCAATTACCCCGCCGGTTTGAAGTGGCCCCCGGTCCCTACCAGTTTAACGCTGTAGTTATTGATATTGACGATGAGACCGGCGAGGCGCGGCAGATAAAGCGGATCCAAAATTATGAATAATCACACAAGTGATTAAAAAGATCGCGAAAGGGTGCAACGTAAAAAAGGAATTTTTTTGACCTTAGCGAATATATAACTTATAACTGTAGCAGTTGCCGGAAAATATTTTCAGAGAAGAAGGAGGTCTTTAAAAGGATGGAAGTATTAAAAGTTTCAGCAAAATCCAACCCCAATTCTGTCGCTGGAGCTCTGGCCGGAGTTCTCCGTGAGCGTGGCTGCGCGGAAATACAGGCCATTGGTGCCGGTGCCCTTAACCAGGCCGTAAAAGCAGTAGCCATTGCGCGGGGATTCGTTGCACCCCATGGAATGGATCTGATCTGCATACCTGCCTTCACGGATATTATAATTGATGGTGAAGAGAGAACGGCTATAAAGTTAATAGTTGAACCAAGATAGAGACTAAAACCATATTTTTTTTGCAGGCGGCCTGTTTATTCTATGGAATGAATAAACAGGTTTTTTTAGTTTGAGCGGAGAAAAGTTTTCCCTGGGAGTGAATGTGGCCAATGGACTGGTTATCTTTACACCACCAGAGCGTGGTGGTAGATGCCCATTGTGACGTGCTTACAGCAATGGAGGTGCAGAATCGGCGGTTAAACGAGGCAGGAAAGGGCGGGCACGTGGATCTGGAACGCCTGCGCCGGGGAGGAATTGATCTCCTGTTCATGGCTGCCTTCATTGCTCCGTCTTACCGGGAGCGGGCCGTGGCCAGGGCAATGATCCTTATCGACCGTTTCTACAGTGAACTGGAAGCCAATGGGGAAGAATTGATGATGGTTACCTGTTATGAGGATATTGCTGCTGCCCGGGCAGCTGGTAAGATGGGCGTTCTTTTAACCATTGAAGGGGGAGAGGCTTTGGGCGGCAGTCTTGGGGTGCTGCGCATTTTATACCGCCTGGGGGTGAGGAGCATCACCCTCACCTGGAACGGGCGCAACGAGCTGGCTGACGGGGTGGCCGAAGAGAGTACCAGAGGGGGGCTGACGCGTTTCGGCCGGGAAGTAGTCCGGGAAATGAACCGGCTGGGAATGCTGGTGGATGTCTCCCATATATCTGAAGCCGGTTTCTGGGATGTGCTGGAGGTATCCAGCCGGCCGGTGGTTGCCACCCACGCCAACAGCAGATATATCTGCGATCACCGCCGCAACTTGAGCGATGAGCAAATCCGGGCCCTGGCCGCTCAGGGGGGGGTCATAGGGTTATGTTTTTACCCCCCATTTGTTCATCCCACGCAGCCGTCTTTGAGCAAGCTGCTGGACCATCTCGATCATATGGTACAGGTGGGTGGTATAGGTTGCGTGGGAATAGGTTCTGATTTTGATGGTATTGAGGAGACTATTCCGGAATTGAAGGATGCTTCCTGCCTCCCTCTTTTAACCGAAGCTTTATACCAGCGGGGGTACCGGGCCGAAGAAATATCTGCTATTCTGGGTGGAAACTTCCTGCGGGTGCTGCACCAGGTTCTGCCCGGCAGGCAGGAACAATCTACGGTAATGTCGAATGAGGTGAAATGATGCCCTGTGACCTGCACGTACATACCAGTGCTTCTGACGGTACCGACGTTCCTCAGAAGGTAGTAGAGGATGCGTACAGGGCGGGGCTGTCTGCCCTGGCCATTACGGATCATGACACCGTGGATGGAATTCCTCCTGCTCTGGAAGCGGGTAGAAAACTGTCGATTTGTGTAATTCCGGGAGTGGAGTTCAGTACCGAAGAAGATGGCCATGAGTTACATATCCTGGGCTATCTTTTTCAACTTGATCATCCCGGGTTGCTGGAACAGCTGGCTTTTTTCCGCCGGACGCGGTTAGAGCGCGTGGTCAAGATGGTGGAGCGGTTGCGCAGGCTGGGAATTCCGGTAGAGCTGGAACAGGTTCTGGAGTTGGCCGGTGAAGGGGCTGTAGGGCGTCCCCATGTAGCCCGGGTGCTGGTACAGATAGGGGCTGTAGCTACGGTAGGGGAAGCATTTGAAAAGTATATTGGTAAAGACAGGGTGGCTTACGTACCCAGGTATAAACTGGCTCCACGGGAAGCAATAAACTTGCTTCACCGGGCGGGCGGAGTGGCCGTGCTGGCCCATCCAGGGCTGACCCGGTGTGATTATCTTATCCCCCGCCTGGTTGAGCACGGCCTCCAGGGTCTGGAAGTCTATTATCCTGCCCATTCCCAGGAGATGGTGTGGTACTACGAAAAGCTCTGCCGTCGCTACCACCTGGTGGCCACCGGAGGCTCTGATTACCACGGTTCAGGTCACCGTGAACACGGCTGCCTGGGGGCATCCACTGTTCCTGATGAAGTAATATGGTCATTAAAGGAACTGGCCGGGCAGCAGACGGGCCCGACAAATATTTAGCCAAAGGCCAGGAATTGCTTTTTGAAAAACATTTTTATGTAACGGGGTGGGGAAATGCAAATAGCTCAGCGCATTAAAAGTTTGGAGTCGGCTATTTTCAACGAGATGGAACATTATAAGAAGCAGGTGGAGGCCCGGGGAATAAAGGTGATTAATCTAGGTGTAGGCAGCCCGGACCGCCCCCCGGCCCCCCATATTATTGCCGCCCTGCACCGGGCAATTGATAATCCGGCTAACTATCGTTATCCGCTGCAGGGCCTGCCGGCTCTCTACCGGGCGGTGGCCCGCTGGTATCAAAGGCGTTTTGGGGTAGAACTGGATCCGGATCATGAGGTGCTGGTGCTGATGGGTTCTCAGGACGGCCTGGCTCATATTGCCCTGGCTTATATAGATCCCGGGGATATAGCCCTGGTTCCCGATCCTGGCTATCCTATTTATGCGTGCAGTATTCTTCTGGCGGGTGGGGAAATATATCCCATGCCCCTTTTGGCTGAAAATGATTTCCTTCCGGACCTGGACTCCATACCCGAAGAAGTGGCTGTAAAGGCCAGGCTGATGTGGCTTAACTACCCCAATAACCCTGTAGCCGTTTCGGCCAACCGTAATTTTTTTGAACGGGTAGTTGAATTTGCTCGCCGGTACGACATTCTGGTATGTCACGACATTGCTTATGCCGAGCTGGCTTATGATGGCTTTAAGCCCATGAGTTTTTTAGAAGTACCCGGTGCAAAGGAAGTTGGTGTGGAGTTTTATTCTCTTTCCAAAACCTATAATATGGCCGGTTGCCGCATAGGTTTTGCCGTGGGAAACCGGGATGTGCTGGCAGCCCTGTCTCGCCTTAAGTCCAATATAGATTATGGTGTGTTCAGGGTGGTCCAGGAAGCAGGCATAGCAGCCCTTGAAGGCCCCCAGGATTGTGTGGAAGAGACAGCCCGCACTTACCAGCGCCGGCGAGACGTACTGGTGGACGGGCTGGCCCGGTATGGCTGGCATATGCCCAAACCCAATGCTTCCATGTTTGTCTGGGCTCCCCTGCCCGGCGGTTATACGTCTTCACGGCAGTTTGCGCTGGAATTGCTGGAGCGTGCAGGGGTACTGGTTATTCCGGGACTGGCTTTTGGTTCCAGAGGGGAAGGATATGTACGGATGGCGCTGGTCCAGGAGGAGGAAGTGCTGGCTGAGGCTGTGGAGCGTATTGGTAGCGCATTTACTTTCCGGTAGCCTTTCGTCTATTGCCATCAGGGGCAGCATATACTAAAATCAGACCTGCTGCCTGGGGTGGTGGATCAATGGATGTGCTTGAAATGCAAAGAAGAATCCAGGAATTGGAAGAAAAGGTAGAGCAGCTCCGCTTAAGCCGCCGGGTCCTGATGAATTTAATTGAGCGGATGGAAAGGGAAAAATCCGCCTTCCTGGCCCGGCTGGAAAGAGAGAACAGGCGCCTGCACCGGGCCAATTACCGGTATGCGCGATCTTTATTACGCAAAAATATCCAGATTCTCGAACTGGAGTCGAGATTAAAAGATTATATGTCCCGTCATCCCGGGAGCTGATTTATGAAACAAATGCCTGTATTAAATTTTAATTTTGGATATGGGAGCGAAGAACATGCGTATTGCTGTGGTGGACGGGCAGGGGGGTGGCATTGGGAAGCATATTATGGAGAGGCTGCGCCGGGAGCTGCCTGAAGACGTGGAGATCCTGGCGCTGGGTACCAATGCTCTGGCTACTTCAATGATGCTTCGCGCCGGTGCCAACGAGGGGGCCACTGGAGAGAATGCAGTAATTTTCAATGCACCCCGGGTAGATCTGATCGTAGGCCCGGTGAGTATTCTTTTCCCCCATGCCATGATGGGGGAGCTGACACCGTCCATGGCCACGGCCATTGCCGCGAGCCCGGCCAAAAAAATCCTGTTACCCCTGGTCCGCGGTTCCGTAGAGCTGGTGGGCTTGCGGGCTGAGCCTCTTCCTCATTTGATTGAAGAACTGGTTCAGCGGGTGAAAGAATACCTGGGGGAAGACAGGCATTAGATGCTGGTGGTAACAGAAATTTAACAGGAATTATCAGGATGTAAAAGGATTTTGAAGTTACTCTGTCGAATAAAAAAAGTAAGGAAAAATTTAAAAAAGTTTTTAACCTGCAGGTGCCCCGTAGGGGAGAATAGGGAATCAGGTGAAAAACCTGAGCGGTCTCCGCCACTGTAACCGGGGAGTAGCTCTGCAATGCCACCGCCAGGGAAGGCGCAGGGCAGGCAATGATCCGGGAGCCAGGATACCTGCCTGCGGGTGCTGTTGGCCCCTTCGCGAGAAAGGGGCAATGGCTTTCAGGGCTAGGGACTGGCCTGGCACAAGTTTCCCCGGTCTTTCAAAGGCTGGGGTTTTTATTTTGAGGGGTGTGGATATGGCTCTGGTATTTGTAATTGGTGGTGCCAGAAGTGGCAAAAGCAGTTTTGCCGAAGAGCTGGCTGCCTCTTGCGGTTCAAGGGTTGTTTATGTAGCTACTGCCTCTGCCCTTGATGAGGAAATGGCCCGGCGGATTCACATTCACCGGCTCCGCCGCCCTGCCAGCTGGGTTACCGTAGAAGAAACCCGCTGCCTGGAAAAAGTAATCAGGCAATATGAAAACGATGCCGACGCCCTTTTAATTGATTGCGTTACCATGTGGTTGACCAATCTTCTCCTGGATGAAAACCTGCCCTGCTCTGGTGGTGCGCTGGATGACAGGGAGAGCTATATTTTAGAAGAAGCCCGCCGGCTGGCCGGGACGGCGGTGGCTTCCCCGGCCAGGGTGATAATGGTGGCCAATGAGGTCGGGCTGGGACTTGTTCCGGACAATGCTCTGGGTCGGGCATTTCGCGATCTGGCGGGGCGGGTAAATCAGCTCCTGGCCCGGGAGGCAGAAGAAGTATATCTGGTGGTGGCCGGTTTGCCCGTGGAGATCAAGTCCCGCGTGTTTAAAGGAAGGAGGTAATTTACGTATGCAGGCCAGGACAATTATGGTACAGGGAACCGCGTCCCACGTGGGTAAAAGTGTTCTGGTAGCTGCCCTGTGCCGCATTTTCTATCAGGACGGTTACCGTGTGGCCCCTTTTAAATCCCAGAACATGGCCTTGAACTCTTTTGTAACCCGGGACGGGGGTGAAATGGGCCGGGCTCAGGTAGTGCAGGCCGAGGCTGCCGGGATTGAGCCCCATGTGGACATGAATCCTATTTTACTTAAGCCTACGGGGCAGGCGTCCTCTCAGGTAATTGTACTGGGCCGGCCGGTGGGAAATCTTTCCGCCCGGGAGTACCACAATAACTACGCTCAAAAAGCGTGGGACGTTATCTGCCAGGCGCTGGACCGTTTGCGCCGGCGTTACGAAATTGTGGCCATAGAGGGCGCCGGGAGCCCGGCTGAAGTTAACCTTCAAGAAACGGAAATTGTAAATATGCGCGTGGCCCGGATGGCTGAAGCCCCTGTACTGCTGGCTACCGACATAGATAAGGGAGGCGCCCTGGCGGCTGTGGTTGGTACCCTGGAATTGCTTCCGGAAGAGGACCGGCAGCGGGTAGCCGGGATTATTATTAATAAATTTCGCGGTGATTTAAAACTATTCCAGCCGGCGGTTGATTTTCTGGAAGCAAAGACGGGTGTACCGGTGATAGGGGTGGTTCCCTATTTTGAAGGCTTCCGGGTGCAGGAGGAAGATACGGTATCCGAGGAAAGTCTGCGTAAAAGCCGGTCATCTATCCGGAGGGATTTAGATATTGCTGTTATCCACCTGCCCCATATTTCTAATTTTACCGATTTCGATCCCCTGGAAAATGAACCGGATGTGAACTTGCGCTATATTGGCAGGGGAAGTTCCCTGGGACGGCCCGATTTAATCATAATTCCCGGAAGTAAAAATACCATTGAAGATCTCGTAACCATAAAGCGCTGGGGCCTGGCCGGTGAAATTTGCCGTCTGGCCCGGGGGGGAGTGCCGGTAATCGGTATTTGCGGTGGATTCCAGATGCTGGGCAAAGAACTGGCCGATCCTTATCAAACCGAGTCCAGCATTCCCAGAATAGAAGGATTGGGGTTGCTGGATATTAGTACCACTTTTGAGCCGGAAAAGGTAACAACTCAGGTAGAGGCGACAGTGGCCGGCAGCGGGCCCCTTCTGGCTGATTCCCGGGGTCAGAGATTAGCGGGTTACGAGATCCATATGGGGCGTACCGTGCTGGGAAGCGATGCCGTACCGGCCTTCCGCATATTCCGGCGGTCAGGGGAAATGGTAGATTGTCCGGACGGTGCGCAGGACAGGGAAGGTCTGGTTTGGGGCACCTATATCCACGGCCTGTTTGACAACGACGTTTTTCGCAGGCATCTTTTGAACGCCCTGAGGGTTAAGAAGGGACTGGCTCCCCTGGAAAAAGGAGGGGTTGGTCATCTGGAACAGCGGGAACGTGATTATGACCGGCTGGCCGCTGTTGTAAGGGGGAGTCTGGATATGGACAGGATTTACCGTCTCCTCGGTTTGCCGGGACCCAAAAAAGGAAAAGCCCTGGCTGGAGCAGTATAAAGCAGTCTCCCACAGACTATAGAAGGGGGAGGTAGGCCCGGATAAACCGGGCCGGAGGGTATGTCGGTGGTAATTGCAGCCTATATTTTGGACCTGCTGGTAGGGGATCCCCCCTGGTTCCCCCACCCGGTTATTTATATCGGCAAATTAATTGCTGCCCTGGAAAAATTTTTTCGCCTTGTTGCCAGGAATCCCTCCGCCCTGCGGCTGGCCGGGATCTTCCTGGCAGCCACAGTGGTGGGGTTAAGTTATCTGGTTACCGGTTTCCTGATTCGCCTGGCTGAACTTGTACATCCGTGGCTGGCTCTAGGAGTAGAAATATGGCTTATTGCCACCACCTTTGCCGTCAGGGGGTTGGCCGGGGCTGCCCGGGATGTTCTCATTCCGCTGTCCCGGGGTGACCTCGAACTGGCTCGCCGGAAGGTGAGCCTTATTGTCGGCAGGGATACCCGGGCGCTGGATGGACGGGGAATCACCAGGGCTACGGTGGAAACGGTGGCGGAAAACATTGTTGATGGTTTTGTATCGCCCCTTTTTTACGCTCTTATTGGCGGGGCTCCCCTGGCCATGGCCTACCGGGCGGTGAATACTCTGGATTCCATGGTGGGGTACAGAAACGAGAAATACAGGGATCTGGGCTGGGCTTCGGCCCGCCTGGATGATATAGCTAATTTTTTGCCTGCGCGCTGGACGGGGTTGTTGCTGGTGGCAGCAGCCTGGCTTACCGGTCGCCGGGCTGGTAGCGCGTGGCGGGTGATTAAAAGTGATGCCCGGTGCCATCCCAGCCCCAACAGCGGGATTCCCGAGGCGGCCATGGCCGGTGCCCTGGGGGTTCGTCTCGGCGGGCTGAACTATTATGGGGGACAGGCCTCCTTCCGGGCTTATTTGAATCAGCCCGGCCAGCCGCCGGTTGTCGACCATATACGCCAGGCTATCGACATGCTGTACCTCACCGCTGCCCTGGCCGTAATAAGTGGTACGGCGGTAAAAATGATTTCGGGTTCTCTTTTTTGAGGGGGTAGGGTATATTTGAACATACCGCGCATTTTAATTGCCGCCACCCATAGCGGTGCCGGTAAAACAACGCTGGCTACGGCTTTAATGGCCGCCTTTACCAGGGCGGGTTATGTTGTCCAGCCTTTCAAGGTGGGGCCGGATTATATTGATCCCGGCTATCATTTAGCAGCTACAGGGCGGGAATCCCGCAACCTGGATACCATCTTTCTGGGACTGGAAGGGGTGCGGGAGGTATTCGCCCGTGCCGCTCTGGGGGCAGACCTCTGTATTATTGAGGGAGTTATGGGACTTTATGACGGCAGGGGGTCCACCGAGCGGGGCAGTTCGGCGGAAGTGGCCAAAGCCCTTGAGGCTCCGGTCCTGCTGCTCCTGGATGCCCGCTCCATGTCCCGGAGCGCAGCCGCTCTAGCCCTTGGCTACCGCATGTTTGATTCCGGGGTGCGGATAGCCGGCATATTGCTTAACCGGGTAGGGAGTCCGCGGCACTACAACATTCTGAAAGAAGTCATAGAAGAACAGGCAGGTGTTCCCGTGCTGGGTTGGATTGGTCACCGTGCGGAGATATCCCTTCCCCACCGGCATCTGGGTCTTTTGCCGGCTATGGAAAAGGATGCCCTGGCGGAACACCTGGAACGGCTGGTGGCGGTCCTGGAGGAGGGAGTGGATCTTTCCCGCTTACTGGAAATAGCACGGGCGGCTCCGCCCCTGCCCCGGATCGGGGAAAAAATTTTTCCTGCTGTGCCCAGGAGCCCGCGGGTTCGTCTGGGAGTAATTAAAGATGCCGCCTTCAATTTTTATTACCAGGACGGGCTTGAGCTCCTGGCCGCCCTGGGTGCAGAAGTGGTTTTTCTCAGCGCCCTTTCTTCCCCGGCTTTGCCGCCGGATCTGGACGGCCTTTATATAGGTGGTGGCTTCCCCGAAATGTTTTTGGAAAAGCTGGCGGCCAACAGGAGTTTTATGGAAAGCCTGCGCCGCGCTTTTAACCAGGGTATGCCTGTATACGCGGAGTGCGGAGGCCTGATGTATATATGCCGGAGCATTTATGGTTTTGATGGCCGGGAATATCCCATGGCCGGCTTACTGCCCGGAGTGTGCCGCATGCATACCCGCCGGGTAGCACTGGGATACTGTAAAGCCCGGGTGCTGAACGATAATATTCTGGCTCCAGCGGGCACAGAGCTGGTGGGTCATGAATTTCATTATTCTTCCCTGGAAGACATGCCTGCAGATTTTCCCAGGGCCTATGCCCTCCGCCGGGAAGGAGAAGAGGTGGAGGTACTGGATGGCTATGTCCGCGGCAATTTGCTGGCTTCCTACCTGCACCTGCATTTTGCGTCCTGTCCGGAGGCTGCCCGCCGCTTTGTGGAATGCTGTGCAAGGTTTAAAAAGAAAAGGGTGGTGGAATGCTGAAAATCCTGGCCATGTCTTTACAATTTCTAACCAGGTTTTACGTCTACCGTGGTGATTTTGATGAAAGAGCCTACGGGCGGGCACCCATGTTTTTCCCCCTGGTGGGCCTTTTTCTGGGCGTGGCCTGGACGGTTCTTTATCTGGCTCTGACGCACCTGTTCCCGCAGCCCGTAATTGCCGCTTTTCTGGTTCTGGGGATGGCCACCCTTAGCGGGGGCCTGCACCTGGACGGGTTTATGGATACCATGGATGGAATTTTCAGCGGGCGTTCCAGAGAAAAAATGCTTGAAATAATGCGGGATAGCAGGGTTGGCGCCTTCGGGGTGCTCGGGCTGGTCTGTTTATTGCTGCTAAAATTTGCTCTCCTGTTAAGCCTGCCCCGCGAAGCTTTATTACGCCTGTTACCAATTGTACCGGCCATCAGCCGCTGGGGAATGGTTTATGCCATCGCACGCTTTCCCTATGCCCGCGCCCAGGGTCTTGGCCTGTTTCAGGTTCAATATACCGGAAGCAGGGAGCTGGCCGCGGCCTCTTTCCAGGTTCTGCTGATTGCTTTAACAGGAGGATGGCTGGGGTTGTCACTGTTATTTGCCTCCCTGGTGCTGGTACACGGGCTCGCCCGCTACTTCACCAGCCGTTTAGGCGGGCTGACCGGAGATACTTACGGAGCTATTAATGAAATTACGGAAGTGTTTTTACTTCTGGCAGCGTATCCATTGAGTAAATGCCTCCCATTAACATTGCTGTAAACGGGGGTGCAAATGGTGATTTATAATGATAAAATAAATAGGGGTTACCAGACCGTTCCTCCCCACGGGGGCAACCTGGTCCGGGCATCTTTGGAATATGGTTTTGCGCCGCAGGATTTTCTGGATTTCAGTGCCAATATCAATCCCCTGGGTCCCAGCCCCCGGGTCCTGGAAGCATTGAAAGATAATCTCTGGCAGATATCCCATTACCCAGATCCAGATTGCCGGGAATTGAAGGTGACCCTGGCAGAACACCTGGGAGTTGATCCTTCCTGTCTCCTGGTAGGAAATGGAGCCAGTGAATTGATTTATCTGCTGGCTCGCGTTTTTCCCTTTCGCCGGGCGCTTATTCCTGCTCCGACCTTCAGCGAATATGCCCTGGCCGTTAGAGCTGCCGGAGGGGAAGTGAAGTATATTTTTCTGGATTCCTCTCGAGGTTTTCCTTTTCCCTTAAAGGAAGTTTTAAAGCTATTACCGGAAGCGGATGCTCTTTTTTTGTGCAACCCCAATAACCCTACCGGGGGGCTTGTTACCTGCCGGGAACTGGGCTTTTTGCTGGAAACAGCGCTGGCTTGCGGTTCCATGATAATTGTTGATGAGGCATTTATGGATTTTGTCCAGAATCCCGCATCCTATTCCCTGCTTTGCCAGGCCGGGCGGCATCACCGTTTGATTCTACTCTACTCGTTAACTAAAATCCTGGCCATTCCGGGTCTGCGGCTGGGAGTGCTGGTGGCACGGCCCGAGGTGGTCCGCACCCTGGAAAAGGCGCGGGATCCCTGGAGTGTTAATGCCCTGGCTCAGGTTGCCGGGGTAGCCGGGTTGCGGGACAGGGCATATCTGGAAGCCACCCGGGAAGTGGTGACCCGGGAGAGGGAGTTCCTGTTTCAGGAGCTTTCTTCCCTGCCCGGATGGCGTCCTTTTCCCGGGACGGCCAATTTTTTGCTTGTAGACATAACGAATGCTGGTATTACTGCAGGCGAGTTAACCGGTTTACTGGGTCGCCGGGGTATCCTGGTTCGTAATTGTTCTAATTTCCCCGGCCTGACGGAAGGTTACATCCGGGTTGCCGTGAAGGGGCATGATGAAAATCTGCGTCTTTTAAAAGTACTGGGTGAGGTACTACAGGAGAGGTAAAAGATGAGCTGTCGTATATACCTGGTCAGGCACGGCGAGACAGTCTGGAATGCTGAATTCAGGTTTCAAGGGCACAGCGACGTTGCCCTTTCCCCGCGGGGAGTGGAGCAGGCCCGGGCTTTGTCCAGGCGTTTAAGCGAAGAGGAATTTTGCGCCTTTTACTCCAGCGATCTCCAGAGAGCCATAAATACAGCGCGTATTATAGCCGAGCCTCACGGCCTGCCCGTGGAGTCCCTGGAAGCCCTGCGGGAAATTAACTTTGGCTTTTGGGAAGGTCTTACCATGGAAGAAATTCAAGCCCGCTACCCCCGCGAGCTGGAAAAGTGGTGGCATTCTCCCCTGCATACGCGTATTCCCGGAGGGGAAACGCTGGCGGAAGTGGTGGAAAGGGTAATCCTTGCGGTACGGGGAATATTGGAAAAACACCCTTGCGGACAGGTAGTGGTTGTGTGCCATGGGGGCACTATCCGGGCACTGGTAGGTTCGGTTTTGGGCATGGATTTGAATCAATACTGGCGTTTGGGAGTTAATAATGCCTGCCTCTCCATTCTGGAATTTTCCACCTGGGAGAGGGGGATTCTAACCCTGTTCAATGAGTGCAGCCACTTAAAAAAGGAGGGTCTGATTTGACTCCTCCTCAAGTTAACTTTTACCGCCGCCTGGGGATTCTCATGCTGTTGTTGCTGGCGGCTTTTTCCTGCCTGGTTGCACGCCTGTTTTTTGTACAAATTATACGGGGGGAGCATTTACGTCGGGAAGCAACCAGTATCCGCACACGGGATGTAATTTTGCAACCCTACCGGGGAAATATTTACGACCGCAATCATAACGCCCTGGTAACCAGCATTCCTGCCTATTCCCTCTATGCCCATCCTGATCAAATTAAAAATCCCGGGGAGGTTGCGGGAAAGATCGCAGCTGTTTTAGGTGTCCAGCGCGAAGAAATTTTAAAAAAACTGGATAATAAGACCTCTTTTGTCTGGCTGCAGCATGGTGTGGAACCGGACCTGGTTAAAAAGCTGGAGGGTATCGGTGGCCTGGGCTTTGTTGAAACCAGTACCCGTTCTTACAAGCAGGGTAGCCTGGCCGCGGCTTTGCTGGGATTTGTAGGTGATGATAACCAGGGCCTCAATGGCCTGGAAAAATATTATGATCACGAACTTCAGGGTATGCCGGGGAAAATGGTGCTGGAAATTGATGCCCGGGGCCGTCAAATTCCCCAGAGCGCAGTGGTGGTGGAGCGTTCAAAGGCGGGAAATAACCTGGTACTTACCCTGGATCAGACCATTCAGTATTATGTAGAGCGGGAGCTGGATAGAATTGAATCCGATTACCAGCCCAAATGGGCGGTTATTCTGGTTATGGATCCTAAAACAGGGGAGATCCTGGCCATGGGCAGCCGTCCCACCTTTGATCCTTCCCGCTGGCGGAAGTTTCCCCGCGAGGTCTGGGAAAAGAATCCGGTCACTCTTTATACCTATGAACCAGGTTCAACTTTTAAAATGATTATTGCGGCCGCAGCCCTGGAGGAAGGAGTGGTACGACCTGCCGACTGGTTTTATGACCCGGGTTATATTGTGGTTAAGGGCCGGCGGATTTACTGCTGGGAACGAAAGGGACACGGGTCAGAATCCTTTGCCCAGGCCGTGGAAAACTCCTGCAACCCGGTTTTCATCCAGGTGGGGCAAAAGCTCGGTAAAGAAAAGTTATATAAGTACGTCCGGGGTTTCGGCTTCGGGGTTCCCACCGGTATTGACCTGCCCGGCGAGGAGGCCGGAGTTATAGTCCCTGAAAATAAGGCGTCAGAGCTGGACCTGGCAACCATGTCCATCGGGCAATCCATAGCTGTCACACCTGTCCAGCTCTTAACCGCTGTTTCAGCTATCGCCAACGGGGGTTATCTTATGCAGCCCCATGTGGTCAGGGCTGTGGAAGATGCTTCTGGAAAAACCATCCGGAAAGTATCTCCCCGGGTAATCCGGCAGGTCATTTCCAGCGAGACCGCCCGGCAGTTATCCGGAATACTGGAAAAAGTTGTTCTGGAAGGGACGGGCAGGAGAGCCCTGGTAGAAGGTTACAGGGTGGCCGGGAAAACAGGTACTGCCCAGGTGCCCGGTCCGGGTGGTTATATGGAGGGGAAGTATGTGGCTTCCTTTGCCGGGTTTGCACCGGCGGACGATCCCCGTATTGCGGTTCTGGTGGTGGTAGCCGAACCGCGCGGTGGGGAATATCACGGGGGAGAAGTGGCGGCTCCGGCTTTTAGTGCTGTAGTGAGGGATACATTGCGTTACCTGGAGGTTCCGGAAGATCCCGTTCAGAAAAACCGGGAAGTTCCAGCTGGTCAGGATGTACAGATTAAGGTGCCCAATGTGGTCGGTTTCCCGGTTGCCGATGCCATCTGGTTGCTGGAAGAGCGGGGATTCCGGTCCTGGTCACCGGGTAAAACGGGTCTGGTTACTGGCCAGGAGCCACCGGCAGGTAGAAGTGTTCCCCCGGGTACGGTGGTGAGTTTACGTATTGCTACCGGTAATACTCCAGAAAAGCTGCTTGTCCCCGATTTGTCCGGACTTACGGTAAAAAAAGCAGGCTCAATCCTGGAAAAACTGGGGTTAAAATTTAAAGCCTCGGGGAGCGGGGTGGCTACCCGGCAACGCCCTGAGGCGGGTCAACGTGTAGCACCGGGAACGACAGTTACGGTGGAATTTAATCCTCCCTGAGAACTGATGTTTGCGTTCGGGTAAGGTCTGCGATAAGTGGTCGGGTGGGTTCGTTAAACTTGCAGCGGTAATGGAAAGTTTGGGAGGGAGTACACAGTGAAATGGGGAGAACGGGTTATGGTCCTGCGGGAGAAAGTGCTTGAGGAGCGCCCGCTGATACATCATATTACCAATCTGGTCGTTACCAATATTACTGCCAATGTTACCCTGGCTGTTGGAGCATCACCTGTAATGGCTTACGCTCCTGAAGAGGTAGCTGATATGGTGCGCCTGTCCCGGTGTTTGGTGCTGAATATGGGAACGCTCACAGCCGGTGAGGTGGATGCCATGTTGCTGGCGGGTCGGGCAGCCAACGAGGCGGGTATTCCAGTGGTCTTTGACCCTGTAGGGGCGGGGGCAACACCTTTTCGCACGGAAACCGCGCAGATGCTGGTCAGGGAACTGCAAATCGATATTTTACGGGGTAATGCCTCGGAAATTGCTGCCCTTGGTGGTTTACACGCTAACACCAGAGGCGTGGATGCAGGGGAAATTACCATTCCAGCCGGCCAGCTGGCCAGGAAGGTGGCCAGGGATTTAAAAACTGTAGTAATCGTAACAGGGGCAACAGATTATGTCAGCGATGGGGAACGTTTGCTGGCTGTGGATAATGGTCATGCCATGCTTGCTGCTGTAACGGGTACGGGTTGCTCTGCGACCAGCGTTGTTGCTGCTTTCCGGGCCGTGGAAGATGATGGCGTGACGGCCGGAGCGGCAGCCCTGGCCTGTTACGGCCTGGCAGCGGAGCATGCCGGTGCCGTCACCCGGGGACCGGCGAGCTTTCAGGTTGCCCTGCTTGACGCCCTGTATAACTTGAGAGGGGAAAGGCTATCTTCAGGAGTCAAAATAAGGGAACTATGAAGTCCGGGAATTCTTTTTGTTGTCGCGAACAAGACAAATAAATGGTCGGCGAGTTGACAGAAAATAAGGGCGGATTATGTCACAATAAGTAGTGCACGCAGTGAAAAACCATATACCTCCTTCTTCCCGATTCCCACTTCTGCAGGTGGGAATTTTTTTTACGGAATATTTTTCTGGTAAACCCGGTATCGCCTGACGGGTGGCTGTGTGGTCACCCGTTGCACCATTTTTAGCACCGCGACATTTCCTTCGTGAATCTGGGATATTTCCACCTGGCTGCCGCGGGGTAAGACGCTGTAACAGTTTTTCAGGAGGAGGGCATCAATTCCCCTCTGCCTGAATTCCGGCACAACAGCCAGAAGAGCCAGTCTGAAAGCAGGTTTATTTTCTATTTTCCCCGGTAAAGGTACGCAGAAGCAAATTCCTGCTGGCTGGTGACCTATCCTGGCCAGCAAGAGAAGGCGGGGGTCAGCTATACTTTTAAAATGAGTTAGAATAGCCCGGGTTTCCGCAATGGTCAGGGGAATGTAACCCCAGTTTCGTTCCATGGAACGGTTGAGGATATAGTGAACTGCTTTTACCTGTTCGTAGAAAGGCGTAGAAAAGTTTAAGGGCTGTACCGTGACTTCCGGGTGATAGGTGGCCCTGCGGGCTACCCGGTTTATGTTTTCAGGAAGTGTTGTTTCTGTTGACCATTGATAGGCCAGGAGGTCAGTGAGTTTTTGGTAACCATAACCCTCCAGTAATTCCCTGTAATAAGGTGGATTGTAAGGTAACGGGTGGCCTGCAAAGGGGGGAGGACCGTTAACCAGCAATCCTACCTGCTGGTTGGTATTTACCAGCACAGGGCCAATTACAACTTCACACTTCTGTTTCCGGAGCCATTCTTCCGCTTTTTCCATCAGGCTCCGGGTGATATTTTCCTTCGGTACGGCTTCAAAGGCGCCAATAAACCCCGTTTTTTTCTTCCGGCAAAATTCATCCACTGCACAGGCAATCCGTCCCGCTGGTTTACTGTGCTCATAGGCTATGTATAGAGCCAGGTGAACATGGCTTAAAGCCGGGTTGATACCGGGATGCAATAAGAGAGATGTTTTTTGCTTGTTGGCAAGGGCAAAAGGGCTGTTCTGACCGTATATTATATCCACCAGATTAAGGAATGTAAAAAACTCTGACCTTCTCTGAACACGAACTATTCTTATAGACACTAATATCCCGCCCTCCTTTTTCTTTAGAATATGCGGGGGCGGGAAAAAAGGAGAAGGAGATTCCCCTGAAAAAGGGAATCAGGTAATAGTAGAAATATTAAATTGGAGGTATTGGTGTCGTGTTATTTCGAAATTTACCCGGTCCGGTTAAACTTGCTCTGGCTATTTTGGCCTGGGCATTGATTTTATGGATCTTTACCCTTGGTTACCCTGCTTTCCGTCCTCTGGCGAGGCTAATTTTTGGGGTATTGATATTGCCCTGTGCCGTGGTGGAATGGATGAAAATGAAGGGGCTGGTGCAGGGAAGGGCAACGATTGTTTTGCGTACAGCGCTAATAGCTCTGGCCGCGGTTATCTGGTTGCTTGCCGGGAGCCAGCTAAAACTTGATTAAATTTCCGGCAAGGAGGCCGAGACCAAAAGCAACAACGCTGCTGGCCAGGACCCAGAGCAATTCTCTTTTCACTCGCCTGATGAGATGTTCAATGGATTCCCCCTGGGCTGTTTCTACGGAACCGGGTTTATTTTTTTCTCTGGTCATCTTGGAACCTCGCTTTCTTTTCTGGTTGTTACTATGGGGATGAGTCAGGACATACAATGTTTTATGGCCATCTGACGGGTATGGTCACCTTATTTTCAATACTGCCGTCCCTGGCACTGATGGAGTAGACTTCCAGTGTCCCTTTGCCATCCTGGGGGGGCTTAAAGCTGAGCCGCATCTCAAAATCTCCCCGCTCGGGAGCAGCCCTGGTGGCGGTTGTATAAGCGCTGGCCAGAACCCGGCCCTGGCTGTCCAGCAACCTGGCGTTAACCGTACCTTCGTAAACCCTGGCGCTTCCTTTAACCAGCAGGGGCACTCCTATTACCTGATCCGGCGTGGGGTGAGTGACCCATATAGCAGGCTCATAGACCCTGGATAAATCCCTGCGAAATGGCTGGTCATATAAGCCTACGTGGCCCCACCAGTCCAGAGTGCGTTCATCCACCTTGCCCTCTACCTGGAAGGATACCTGGCGAATTTCCGGGAACTCGGTTAAGGTATTGACCACACTTTGGATGGCCATGGCTTCCCCTTCAGCACCTGTACCGGGCTGTTCCAGTACCTCCCTGGAAAAGTTGACTGTGGCCAGGCCGTCCTTCACTGATACGTCAAGGACTCTGGTTCCGGCAGGTAAGATGCGCATGGCTCCTGGTGTGGATGGTTCCCCGGAAATTAATTCTTCTACCGCTTTTAAAGCCGGCTTGTCCGTTTGCGGTATTTTGTGTATTTCCCGGACAAGATAACTCTCCTGGTCATTGGATTTTACATAATAAACAGCGACGTATAGCGGTTGGGGTGGGGAAGGATCCGGTGATTGGTTGGCTGGTGCCCGCTGTCCGGTCCAGGAACATCCCGATACCAGAAGAAGTGCAAAGAAAAGGTTTAAAATCAGCACCGGAACCCTCCACCTGGATTTCCTGCCTGTAACCATGGACATACCCCACTTCCTGTCATTGATAATTTTACCCTTAGTATATCATTTAAAGGCGTTCCCTGTCACCCTTAACCACCAGGCCATGCCTTTCACGAAAAGCTTGCCGAAGAAAAAAAATAAAACAGCCGGCTCCCCGGTAATGCAGGGTGCCGGCACTTATTTACTGGCGTATTTAGTGGGTTCTGCCACTGGCTTTTTCTTCAACCTTTTCCATGACTTGCTCTACTGGTCCGGCAAAAATGGCTGCCAGAACACCTATACCCAGAACTATAGCCATGCCTGCATAAAAAATCGACCAGTCAAACATTTTATTTCCGCCCCCTGTAATTTCATCCCCTGTTCTTTACTAAAAATGTACCACCGGTGTGGGAAGAAGTCAACCAGTCCGGCCAAACATTTGCTGGTACTGTTCCATGGTCATTAAAATGGCCCGGGGTTTACTGCCTTCAAATTTACCCACAATACCCCGTTGTTCCATAATGTCGATTAAACGGGCAGCGCGGGCATATCCTATATGCAATCTTCTCTGCAGCATGGATATGGATGCACTGCCGTTTTCAATAAGTATTTTTACTGCCTGTGGTAAGAGTTCGTCTTCTTCTTCCTCTCCGGGTTTATCTTCCTCCACCGGTGGTTCTTCCATTACCTGCTGGTTGTAAACCGGCTGGGCCTGTTCCTTCAAGAAGGAGGCCAGATTTTCCACTTCCTGATCCGACAGGTAGGCTCCCTGTACGCGCATGGGCTTTGGAGCACCCACGGGGAAGAAGAGCATATCCCCTTTACCCAACAGTTTTTCTGCTCCTCCCATGTCCAGGATGGTTCGGGAGTCCATCTGGGAGGAAACGGCAAAGGAGATGCGGGAGGGAATATTAGCTTTAATCAGGCCGGTAATTACATCCACCGAGGGACGCTGGGTAGCTACCACCAGGTGAAGCCCCGCTGCGCGGGCCATCTGGGCCAGCCGGCAGATGGAATCCTCCACATCGGCCGGGGCAACCATCATCAGGTCAGCCAGCTCGTCAATAATAATTACTACATAGGGAAGGGGACCTTCCTCCCGGGTTTTGGCAGGCGTTGTTTCACCAGCGCTTGCTTCGTTCTCTGTCGTTTGAAATAGTTCGTTGTAACGTTTGATGTCCCTGACCCCCAGGCCAGCAAAAAGTTCATAGCGTCGTTCCATTTCCTTTACTGCCCAGCGTAAAACTCCGGCAGCTTTCTTGGCATCGGTAACGACGGGTGCTACCAGATGGGGAATACCGTTGTAAGTGGTTAATTCCACCATTTTGGGGTCTATCATTAGAAATTTAACTTCATCCGGGGTGGCCTTAAATAAAATGCTGGCAATTAAAGTATTGATACACACACTTTTCCCCGAACCCGTAGCCCCGGCCACCAGCAGGTGGGGCATTTTACCAAGATCTGCAATGACGGGAGCGCCGGCTATATCGCGGCCCAGAACAACGGTTAGCCGCGAAGATCTTTCTTTAAATTCCCTGCTTTCAAGAAGCTCCCTTAAATGTACGGTAGCTATTTCCCGGTTTGGTACCTCAATGCCCACAGCCGCTTTCCCCGGGATAGGTGCCTCAATGCGTACACCGGGAGCAGCCATGGCCAGGGCTATATCATCGGCCAGCCCCATAATGCGGCTTACTTTAATACCTGCCGGAGGTTGAATTTCGTACCTGGTGATAGCCGGGCCTATAGATACATGGGTTACCTGCGCCTGGATGTTGAAACTGGCCAGGGTTTCTTCAAGAATCCGCTTTTTCTCGGCAATTTCCCTCTCCAGCAGGGAGTTATCCCTGACCAGGGGTTTGGTTAAAAGGGCAGTGGAGGGCAGGCGATAGGGGCGACCGTCGGCCAGGGCGCGGGTAGCCACTTCCTTGACTTCCTTCTCTATTGATGCTATTTCTTCCTGCTCCCGGGTGTTATTTCTGCGTCTTTCCTTTTGCCTGTGGTTCGAAAAATCCTGACGTTCCTGTGTCTCCGTAGTACGGGTTCCTCTCTGGAGTTGCGCCGGTGGCGTGGTAGGAGTTGTTTTTTCAGGTATTACCGGTTCCGGGACTTCTTCAAAAAGAAAGTCAGATAAACGCTTCCCCGCGTCCTTTATAGCCTCACGTATAATCTTAATCGCAGTGCCCGTGAGTTTGGCCAGGGACTGGCCGGTTAGAAGGATAAGACCCGTTATCGTAAGAAACCCCAGTAAAATATAGCTTCCGGCAGTGCCGAAACAGAGATAAAGAAAATAGCTCAAAACTGCCCCCACTATTCCGCCGCCCTGCCCCTCCCGGGCAGCACTGAAAAACTTATCCGGGGGTATAAACAGGTGTACAAAGGTAAGGGTGCTGAGCAGCAGGATTAACAGGCCCCAGACCCGGGAATTGAAGCTACCTAGTTTTTTTTCGAGTAAAACTTTAACCCCAAAACAAAAGAGAATTACGGGCAATAAATAGCGACCGTTTCCGGCGGTAATTGTCAGACCCCTGGCTAAAAAGTGCCCTATCGTTCCTGCCGCCGGGGTCAGCAGGCTGGCCATGCCCAGCAGGGCCAGGGTAATTATGGCCAGCCCGTAAAGCTCGAATTTTAGCTCCTCCAACCGGTGTTTGGCCACGGGTTCCCCTCCTTGCAAGTTAAAACGACCGGTTGTGACAAGAGATGCCCAATCTCATCATATCTTGAGCTTACCATAAAGTGGACAAAGAGGCAAGTTTACCTTGTTGCCGGCCGGGGGAGTCAAAAAAAGTTATTGTTCATGGGGCCGGTGCTTCACCTCAGGGATTTGCCGGTTCCGGCTTTATTACGCCCGTACCATATCCCTGCCAGGGCAAGTATAATCAGCAGGAGGCTCACCAGCTGGGCTACCCGAACAGGTCCCAGCATAAGGCTGTCGGTACGCAAACCTTCGATAAAGAAGCGTCCGGCCGAGTAAAGGCCCAGATATAAAAGCGCCACTTCCCCGGTGAAGCGTTTTCTGGGCCAGTACCACGTTAAAAAAGTAAACACTGCCAAATTCCACAGGGATTCATATAAAAAGGTGGGATGATAATACTGGCCTTCAATGAACATTTGCCGGCGGATGAATTCAGGAAAATAAGCCATAAACTCCGGGGATACAGGGCCACCGTGTGCTTCCTGATTGATAAAATTACCCCACCGGCCAATGGCCTGGCCCAGGATAATACTGGGAGCCAGGATGTCGGCCAGCAATGGAACAGAGAGTTTATGTCTCCGGGCATACCATATTCCTGCCAGTGTACCTCCGAGCAGGCCGCCGTGGATGGCAAGCCCGCCATGCCAGATGGCCAGCGCTTCCCAGGGATTATGCTGATAGCTTGGCCATTCAAAAAAAACATAATATGCCCGTGCGCCAATAATGGCTGCCGGTATAATCAGGGTTACCATGTTTAAGATGTGGTTGGGATCTACTCTGTTTTGCTCTGCCCGGCGTAAAGCTAAATAAATGCCGGTTAAAAAAGCGGTGGCCATAATAATGCCGTACCAGCGAATTTGTAAAGGGCCAATCTGAAAGGCTACGGGATCGATCATTTAAATCACCTTCCAAACATGCATTGATACAATTGTTATTATAAAACAACCCGCTTATTTTTCTCCAGTATTCAACAAAAAAGCCTACCTGTTCTCCAGGTAGGCTTTTGAGATCTGTAATGATCTAGCGGAAGCTTGCCCGCCGGTTTACGGCCATACACTCACGGCAGTAAATGGGCTTTCTTCCGGTGGGCTTGAAAGGCACCTGCGTGGGTGCGCCGCAACTGGAACAAAAAGTATCGTACATTTGGCGATCCATTCCAGCTGCACCAGCGTTGTTGCGCTGCTTGCGCCGGCGGCGGCAGTCCCGGCAACGGGTAGGTTCATTCAGCAGACCTTTTTCAGCGTAAAAAGCCTGTTCTCCAGCGGTAAAAACAAAGTCTGCGCCGCAATCCCGGCAGGTAAGCACTTTGTCCTCGTAAGACATGAATACTCCTCTCCTTTCAGGGACTTACTGGTTCAGGGACCCAAACACAAACTACCCGCTCCCCCATCCAGGAGAAGAGTATTTGCCGGTAACCCAACCAGTTTGACTTAAAGCAATTATATCATAACGCTTTACCTGTGTCTATAGGGGACAAACCACCGTCAGCCCATCTAGCCCTGTGGCCTTTGCTTTTATATGCCTGGAAAATGTTTGTTCAGCCAGGCAAAAAGATTTTCCCAGACCTGTAGATAATGCCCGGTAAACTGGTGATCTCCTCCTTCAATCCATACCAGCTTTTTGGGTTCTCCGGCTGCCTCAAAGATCAGACGGGCGTCCCCGGGCGGGACCACGCCATCCCCGGTACCGTGGATGATTAACAGGGGACGGGGTGTCAGGCGCGCTGCTTCCCGGGGAACATCGTATAACTGGAGATCCCGGAAAAAAGCTTTCTTCAAATAGATGACGCCATTTTCCCCTGCCATGGTTACCATCTCTTCAGGGCTGTCCAGAGACTCGTCGGTGAATGAGGTGAAAAGGTCCATTAACCTGGCCGGGGCGGCCCAGGTACAAACCCCGGCTATCCGGTGATCCCTTGCTGCCTGGCAGATAACTGTGGAGCCGCCAAAACTGCGGCCGACGGTGACAATCTGGTTATAGCCTCTTTTTACCACCCAGTCGACTGCGCAGGTAAGGTCGTCAATCTGTCCTGATAAAGTTAGATCTGCAAAATTACCCTCGCTTTCACCATTACCCGAAAAATCAAAAAGCAGGGTCGACCACCCGCGCCGGCTTAGTTCGGTGCCAAGCTCCAGGGCACGCCCGCCTCCTTCCTTGCTTCCCGTAAAGCCGTGGCAGTTAATGATGATCCTACCTGTGTTCCCCGGAGCGACATATAATAGCCCGGCCAGGTTTAACCCTCGGGAGTTAACAAAATTTACCTTTTGCCAGCTGCCGGTCATTATTACCATCCTCTCTATTTTGGCATAAATTATCCGGAACTTGTCCTGCTTTAATATACCATTCGCTCCGGTTGCTTTATATCCTTTAAATCCTTGATGGGGTAGATAATTCAAAACAAGCGATTGCATGGTCCGGAATTTTATGTTATAGTTAAGCCATGCATTTTACATTAAGGAGGGCCGGATCATGCTTTGGGTTGGCACCACTACCAGGGGCATAACTATGATGGATTCGGGCATGGCTATGCGCGGCCTGATGTGCATGCCTTTTCTTTGATCTTGCCCGCAACCCAGTGGTGTGTCCTGGCCTGCCGAACCTATCGTTTGACTGAGCCACCTGTTGCGGGTGGCTTTAAATTTTTCGGTGCCGGGACGCCTCAAGTAGCAGAATCCATAAGGGGGAAGAGAACGTTGCTGGTAGTACAAAAATACGGGGGCAGTTCTGTAGCCACTCCCGAACACATCCGTAGAGTAGCCCGCAGGGTGGTGGAATATCGCCGGCAGGGACATCAGGTTGTGGTGGTTGTTTCGGCGATGGGGGATACCACTGACGAAT
Organism: Desulfofundulus australicus DSM 11792; assembly: GCF_900129285.1. Classification (GTDB taxonomy): domain Bacteria; phylum Bacillota; class Desulfotomaculia; order Desulfotomaculales; family Desulfovirgulaceae; genus Desulfofundulus; species Desulfofundulus australicus. The sequence goes on along the minus strand of NZ_FQUW01000017.1, from coordinate 40,744 downwards.
TAATTGCATTAATGAATAAAGTATCCGATAACCCGCCTGAAAGGGAAGTGGATATGCTCCTGTCAACCGGGGAACAGGTTTCCATTGCCCTGCTGGCCATGGCTATTTCCAGATTGGAGGAGGATGTTATTTCGTTAACCGGATCGCAGGCAGGCATTATTACCGATAATGTGCATACAAAAGCACGTATTATTAAGGTTAATACCGAGCGTATTGTCCGTGAACTGTCTGCGGGTAAAATTGTCGTGGTGGCGGGTTTCCAGGGAGTAAATGACGCCAACGATATTACCACTTTGGGGAGAGGCGGTTCGGATACCACTGCTGTAGCCCTGGCCGCGGCCCTGAAGGCTGATCTGTGCGAAATATATACCGATGTTGATGGTGTCTACACCGCTGATCCCCGTCTGGTTCCCGATGCCCGCAAGCTGCCCACCGTATCATATGATGAGATGCTGGAGATGGCCCACCTGGGAGCGGCGGTGCTTCACTACCGGGCTGTGGAATGTGCCAAGTTGCACGGTGTTACCCTGCATGTGCGCAGCAGTTTTAACCGCAATCCCGGCACCATTGTTAAGGAGGCTGACGAAGTGGAAAAATCGATAATAGTTACCGGCGTAACCCATGATTTAAATATTGCCAAAGTCGCCCTTTTCGATGTTTACGACCGGCCGGGTATTGCCTGGAAAATATTCCATGCCCTGGCTGTAGAAAATATCAATGTGGATATGATCATTCAGAGTGCTATGAGGGATGGGTTAAACGATATTGCTTTTACCATCTGTAAAAGTGATTTGAAAAAAACACTTGCTGTCCTGGAAAACATCCGGGAACAGGTTGGTGCTACGGGTTACACGTATGATGAAAATGTGGCCAAGGTTTCCATTGTGGGTTCCGGGATTGCTACCAATGCAGGAGTGGCGGCCATGATGTTTGAAGCTCTGGCCAGAGAAAACATTAATCTGGAAATGATTGCTACTTCAGAGATCAAGATCTCCTGTATTATTAAAGCTCATGAAGTTTCCCGGGCTGTTCGTGCCCTGCACCGCAAGTTTATTGTTCCCGGTGAGGATATATGCATGGTCAGTGCTTGATTTATTGGTTGGGTACTTCAAATTTACTATTGCTTGCGAACTTCTAAATACCAGTTCTGCAGTTTGCTGCGTAAAGCGTTGGGTGAGGCGATTAACGTAATTTCCATATGCTTTTGGCCTGAGGTTCACGGGCTCTACAAGTTGGAGGTGTGCAAAGTTATACGGGCATCCACGGCCACCGCGCCCTGCGGGTCAACCAGGAGCGGGTTGATGTCCATTTCTACAATTTCAGGCCACCTGGTAACCAGCTGGCCCAGGCGCAGGAGACATTCCACCAGGGCATCGATATTGGCCGGGGGCTGTCCCCTGAACCCCCGGAGCAGGCGGTAAGCTTTTGTTTCCCTGATCATGTCCAGGGCCTTTTCCCTGTCCACCGGCGCAATGGCAAAGGAAACGTCCCGGAACAGCTCCGTGTAAATCCCTCCCAGGCCAAAAACCAGGACCGGCCCAAAGGAGGGGTCCCGCTTGCAGCCCAGGAGAACCTCCACTCCACCGGGCCTGTAAGGCTGAATGAGCACTCCCTTGATGGTGGCCTGTGGTACCCGGGCAGAAACTACTTCCATCATCTCGTTATAAGCTGCTGCTACCTCCCGGTCATCCTTTAAATTAACCTTCACCCCGCCCACATCGGATTTATGGGAGATCTGCGGGCTGACAATTTTCATCACCACCGGGTAACCCTGGGAACTGGCTATTCTTACGGCATCCCCGGTGCTGTGTGCCACCCGGGAGGGTAACACGGGGATGCCGGCAGCCTGCAGGATTTCCAGGGCGGCTTCATTTATGGTTGCCTGTCCTTCCCGCATGGCCACGGCAAGAAGGGAGTCAATGCGCTCCTCATGAAAATCGGTGAAAACTGCTGGATGTCCGGGGGCACGGCCTTTAATTTCATGCAGGTAGCGGTATAAAGTCGCCAGGGAGGCCATGGCTTTTTCCGGGGAAGGGTAGACCACCACCCGGTTTTCTTTTTCCATCCTGGCCGCCAGTTCATGCCGGTAATTGCCAAATATCCACAGGGCCAGAGGTTTTTCCGGGTGCCGGGATGCAGCCTGGTTGATGGTGCGGGAGATGTCCAGGCGCGGGTCTTCTTCCGGGGGTAAATAAGCAGGGCTGATAACCAGGGCTGCATCCACGCCCGGGTCCTCCAGGATCGTGTCCAGGGAGAGTTCCAGAATTTCCAGGTACCCCCTGGTCATACCTGCCGGCCAGATGTCCAGCGGATTATTTACCTCCATCCAGTCGGGAAAAACAGCAGCCAGCTTCTCCCGGGTTTTTTCGCTGAAACGGGCTACTTCCAGGCCGCAAGCACTGCAGGCATCTATAGCCATGATACCCGCACCGCCGCTTATTGTTACCACGGCTATTCGCTGTCCGGGCATGGAGGGATAGGTGAGAAAAGTTTTGTTCAGATAGAGCATTTCCTCCACGTCCCGCACCCTGATGACTCCGCATTGTTTAAATGCGGCGGTGAAAACATGATCTTCGCCGGCCAGAGAACCGCTGTGGGAACTGGCGGCCCTGGCTCCGGCCTCGCTGCGGCCGGTTTTCAGGCAGAGGACGGGTTTTGTTCTGGTCACCGCGCGGGCAACTTCCATAAATCTATGACCATCTTTGATCCCTTCCATGTGCAGGTTAATTACCCTGACCCGGGGTTCCTGCCCCAGAAAGGTCAGGCTTTCGCTGAAACCAACGTCTGCCGCATTACCGATATCCACCCCCAGCCCGATGCCGCCGGTGAAATCGGCAGCACCCAGCAAAAAAATACCTGACTGGCAGATCATGGCCGTGTCGGCCTCTTTGCGTAGAAAGCCAATAAAGGAAGTATTCAAGTTTTCGTAAAGATTAACAACGCCAATAGTATTGGGCCCGACGAGGCGGGCTCCCGCGTTCCAAACGATTTCCTGTAATTCCTGCTGTGTTTGTTTTCCCCAGCTGTCAGCATCGGCAAAACCCTGAGTGATAACGATTATAGCTTTAATGCCCCTGGCTGTGCATTCCTGTATCACTTCCTTTACGGCTGTCCGTGGCGTGGAGATTACGGCCAGGTCGGGTGTTTCGGGAATCTCGCTGACCGTACGGTAAACCTGGAGGCCCAGCAGGGTTCCCCCCTTGGGGTTGACGGGATAGATGCGCCCCCGGTAACCGCCGGCCAGTACCTGCTCCAGGATATTGAAAGCCTGCAGGCCCGTCCTGGTGGAAACTCCGATGAGTGCTATTGACCGGGGTTGAAAGAAGGGAATGAGACTTTGCAGGTTTTCTACCATATTACTGAATAGCCTCCTCCTTATGTTGCTCTAACTGTTTTTAATTAATCTAAATCTTACCACAATAAACATTATCCTGGTATAATTTTCGTAAAATAGGGGGAGGGAAAGCTGTTGTACCGGATATTGAAAAATGTAAAGGTTCTGGATTTGACGCGCCTTCTGCCGGGCCCTTATGCTACCATGATCCTGGCGGATCTGGGAGCGGAAGTGCTCAAGATTGAGGACCTGGAGGCAGGAGATTACCTGCGGGGAATGGGGCCTCAGGTGGGGCGGGAAAGTGCCTGGTTTCACGCTGTCAACCGCAACAAAAAGTCCATGCGTTTAAATCTCAAAACGTTGAAGGGACGGGAAATATTTTTACAACTGGTCCGGGAGTACGACGTGGTGGTGGAAAGTTTTCGTCCGGGAGTTATGGAACGCCTGGGTCTGGGATATGAAATCCTTTCTGCTGCAAACCCGCGGCTGGTTTATTGTGCTTTGAGCGGTTACGGGCAGGACGGCCCTTACAGCATGCGGCCGGGACACGACATCAACTATATATCCATAGCCGGCGCCCTCGGCCTGACGGGTAGCCGCGGGGGGCCCCCCGTCCTGCCCGGGGTGCAGGTGGCCGACCTGAGCGGCGGGTTGATGGCAGTTGTGGGCATCCTGGCCGCCTGCATCAAGAATCTGCAGACCGGCCGTGGCGCCTACATAGATGTATCATTGATGGACACGGTGGTGTCGTGGATGAGCCTTTACCTTACCCAGTACCTGGCCGGGGCTGGCGAACCACGTCGCGGTGCGGAAGATCTGAACGGTGGCCGGGTGTGTTACAACATATACTCCACCAGGGACGGGCGCTATGTAAGCGTGGGCAACCTTGAACCCAGGTTCTGGGAAAACTTTTGTTATGCCGCCGGGCGGCCGGACCTGCTGCCCCTGCAGTACAGGGAGGATGAGGAGGCGCGGCGGGCGGTGCAGGAGTTTTTCAGCAGCAAAACGCTTGCCGAAATCATGGAGCTGTTTGGCCGGGTGGATACCTGTATTGAGCCTGTGCTGGATGTTAGTGAGGTGCCGGCGCATCCCCAGGTAAGGGCCAGAAACTTATTTATAAAGCTTCCCGCGGGTGAAGGGGTCATTACCACAGTTGGCCAGCCCTTAAAGATACAGGGTGTGGAGAAAAAAGCTGATTTTCCGGCACCGGGGGCGGGGGAGCATACGGTGGAGATCCTGCGCCAACTGGGCTACCGGGATCAGGACATTGAAGCCTTGAAATCCGAAGGGGTCGTGGGGTAGGGGTATCCTTCAGGGACGGGACTGCCGGTTGAAGAATTAAAAGTATTATAACATTAAGTGAAGTTCAACAGGTAAGGTGGTGGAAAAGTGATGCTGCCCGCAATCCTGCAGCACGGTAAGGGATACCACGAAATGGGGCCCATCAGGCCACCCAGCGAGGGCCGCGACCGCTCACTGCTCCTCCGGATTACCAGAAATTGTCCCTGGAACCGGTGCGAATTTTGCCGCACTTATAAGAATAAACCCTACGGCCTGCGCAGTGTGGCAGAGATTAAAGCCGATATCGATACGGTTAAAGCCCTGGCTGGGGAGCTCAAGGCCACTTCCTGGCGGCTTGGCTACCGGGGCACCATCAACCGGGAAGTGGTGGCTGCATTTATCAACGCCAACCCCTCACTTTACAGCGAGGCTTACAGCGAGCCCTCCGTTGTACAGCGGCGGCTGGAAAGCCTGGCCAATGTTGTCCACTGGCTTTCCTCCGGGGCCAGGACTGTTTTTCTTCAGGATGCCAACGCTCCGCAAATCCGGACAGCCGAGATGGTGGAAATATTAAATTACCTCAAGGAAAATTTTCCCTCCATTGAGCGCATAACCTCTTACGCCAGGTCCAAGACCATGGCCAGAAAGAAGCTGGAGGACCTGATGCGGTTGCGTGAGGCCGGTCTTTCCCGCCTGCACATCGGGTTTGAGTCGGGCTGTGACGAAGTGCTGGCCGGGGTGAAAAAAGGCACCACGGCTGCCGAGCACCTTCTGGCGGGCAAAAAGGTCAGGGAAGCGGGCTTTGAATTGAGCGAGTACTACATGCCCGGCCTGGGGGGAAGGAAATGGTCACAAAAGCATGCCGTTGAGTCCGCGCAGGTATTGAACGAAATTGATCCGGATTTTATCCGCCTGCGCACCCTTGTTCCCCGCCGGGGCACCCCCCTTTACGACAGGGTGCTGGCCGGGGAATTTGAGCCGCTGACAGAAGACGAAGTGGTGGAAGAAATTGCCCTGTTCCTGGAACACCTGGACTGCCACGCTTACCTGGCCAGCGACCAGATGTGCAATCTTTTGTGGGAAGTAGAGGGACAGCTGCCCGATGATAAATCGGCTATACTGAACACCATCCACGAATATTTGCAAAAACCCCTTTATGAAAGGCTTAAAATTCAGCTGGAACGAAGGTTGTCCTCTTATCTCTTCATTGCCGGTCATCTGAAACCAGACCTGTCCGCCGATGTGGAAGCAGCCTGGGAGGCGGTTGACAGCCGTGCCCCCGATGCTCCGGTAAAAGTTCAAAAAGTGCTGGATATCGTTAAGGCAGCTTTTATATAATAATAAGCTTTAAAAAAAGACAACCAGCCCCTTGCATTGCCGGTTTTTTTTCATTATAATTATGGCTAAAATTATATGTCGAAAGTCAATGAAGGGGAAAAGTAGGCCGGAAACAGTTCTCCAGGGAGGAGGCGTCGGCGACTGGAAGCGCCTCCAGAACATGACCGGTTGAAGTTCTCCCCGGAGATGCAGGCTGAAACCCGCGCCTGCGGGCAAGTAGGCCGCGCCGGAGTCTTCCCACGTTACCGGGAAGGGGGTATCGGAAAAACTTTTCCCGTACCCTGGAAGAGGTGGGCCGCTTTTTGCGGTCAAGTAGGGTGGTAACGCGGAAAGCAAATTGCTTCTCGTCCCTGGGTCGAGAAGCTTTTATTTTTCCCGTTGCTGCGGGGTGTTTTTCCCGTACCCTGTACGAGGGGGCCGGATTTTTCCGGTCAATTGGGGTGGTACCGCGGAAGCCCGCTGCTTTCGTCCCCGGGATGAAAGCAGCGGGTTTTTTATTTTATCCAAATGGAGGGGTGAAAATGGTAGTAGTTATGGACGGGCGGGCTTCTGCCGGGGAGGTCGAAGCGGTAATCATGCGCTTGAAGGAGCATGGCTTTTCTCCTCACCCCATTTATGGGGTCAGGCGGATTGTTATTGGTGCTGTCGGTGACCGCCGCACTCTCGATTCGCTGGGACTGGAAAATATGCCGGGGGTGGAAAGGGTTGTGCCGATAATGAAGCCCTACAAGCTGGTCAGCCGGGAGGCCCGGGAGGAAGATACCGTGGTCCGGGTGGGCGGGGCGGCCATTGGAGGTAACCAGCTGGTGGTCATTGCCGGACCCTGTGCCGTGGAGAGCCGGGAACAGCTGCTGGCGGCGGCACACAGGGTGCGGCAGGCCGGGGCGGTTATCCTGCGGGGCGGTGCATTCAAACCCCGCACTTCACCTTACAGCTTTCAGGGGTTGGAAGAAGAAGGCCTGAAACTGCTGGCGGAGGCGGCCCGCCAGACCGGGCTGGCCACGGTTACCGAAGTGGTTGACGAGTACAGCCTGGAGCTGGCCGTGCAGTATGTGGATATGCTCCAGGTGGGGGCCAGGAACATGCAGAACTTCCGCCTCCTGCAGGCGGTTGGCCGTTCCGGCAAGCCGGTATTGCTTAAACGCGGCCTGTCGGCTACGGTGGAAGAGTGGTTGATGGCGGCGGAGTACATCATGTCCGAAGGTAACGAGCAGATAGTCCTCTGCGAGCGGGGCATTCGTACTTTTGAACAATCCACCCGCAACACCCTGGACCTGAGTGCTGTGCCGCTGGTGAAATCTTTAAGCCATTTGCCGGTCATTGTGGATCCCAGCCATGCCACGGGAGACCGCCGGCTGGTAGGGCCTATGGCCAGGGCAGCGGTGGCTGCCGGTGCCGACGGTTTGTTGATTGAGGTTCATCCCGAACCTGCCCGGGCCCTCTGCGATGGTCCCCAGTCCCTCACACCGGCGCAGTTTGCTGCCCTGATGGAAGAATTGCGGGCCGTGGCCGCCGCTGTTGGCCGGGCTGCATGATGAAAGGAGCAAAGACATGGTGAAAAGAATCGGGTATCTAGGTCCCTGCGGCACCTTTTCCGAGCTGGCCGCGCGGCAGTATCTGGCCCGGCATCCAGCGGGAGATGTCCGGCTGGTAGCCCTGCCCTCCCTATATGAAGTGCTGGCGGCAGTGGCCCGGGGGGAGGTGGCCGAAGGGGTGGTGCCGCTGGAAAACTCCAGCGAAGGGGCGGTCAACCAGACCCAGGATCTGCTGGTCCATACCTTCCCGGACCTGCGCATAAAAGGGGAAATCATCCTCCCGGTGGTTCACTGCCTTATGGCTCCTCCGGGGGTAAAGCTGGAAACAATTGAAAGGGTGCTATCCCACCCCCAGGCCCTGGCCCAGTGCCGGGAGTTTCTCTCCCGGCACCTGCCCGGAGTTCAGGTAGTGGAAACCGACAGCACGGCTGCTGCCGTGCAACTGGTGGCTTCCGCGGGTGCTTCGTGGGCGGCCATTGGTCCCGCGGAGGCTGCCCGGGAGTACAGACTGGAAGTGCTGGTGGAAAAAATCAATGACTGCACCGGCAACGCCACCCGGTTCGTGGTGGTGGGACATGAGGATTGTCCCTGGTCGCCGGGGTGTAAAACGACCCTGCTTATTTCCGCGGCTCACCGCCCGGGAGCTCTTTACGAGGTGCTGGGGGAGTTTGCCGCCAGGGGGATCAACCTGACGCGCATAGAGTCCCGGCCTTCCCGGCGCCGTTTTGGGGAGTACCTTTTCTTCATCGATCTGATGGGCCACAGGTGTGACAAGCCGGTTCAGGAGGCACTGGCAGCAGTGGCCCTGCGTGCTGGTTTAAGGGTGCTCGGTTCTTATCCCGCGGACGACCGGGGTATGCCGGGAGATGCTGGTTTTCCTCCGGAAGAACTAAAAGAGCCTGCCGGCGGCATTTCAGGGGCTGCTTCCATTAAAACCGGGTCTGCCGGGAAGGCAATGCTTCCCTCCCATGCACGACGGGAAAAAATAGAGAAATTGCGGCAGGCCATCGATAATGTGGATGAACAGGTGGTGGAATTGCTGGCCCGGCGCAGTGCCCTGGTGGCCTGCCTGGGAAAACTGAAGGCAGGTATTTACCCGGTACGGGATCCTCACCGTGAATCCCGGGTCCTGGCCCGGGTGTCCCACCTGGCCCGGTTGAAAGGGATGGACCCCGCAGTGGTGGAGGAAATATACCGCCTGCTCATCCGGTATGCTGTGCGCCTGCAGGAACAACAGCAGGTGGAGGAACGCACTTCCTGCAGCCCCCCCTGCCGCTGACTTTTAAGGCCGGGTTTTCCCCGGCCCTTTTGAGCAGTTGCTCCTGATTCAATTTTTACTCTTTATCTTTTCTTTCTACCTGTCCCGTTTTGCAGGACATCTGCCACTTTACTGCCTTATTGGTTCCGTGCCTGTGGGCGCTTTCCAGCTGGGCCTCCTGGGATTTGATTTCCCTTGGCCGGGGGCTGCCCGGCGGGCGGTGGAGGTCGGCAATGGTTTCGGGTCTCCGGTACCCTTTGTCTCCGGGGATATAAGGTTTGGTCATGGGGTACCCTCCTTCATTGATTTTTAGTATTTTGATTTCGAAGATTATTTTTACCCCGCCCTTTATACCCTAATCTCCTGTGCATATATAAATAAAAAAGTAAACCTCCCCTTTGAAGGGGAGGTGCAGTGCGTCGCCTGCCTAGTGCAGGGATTTTTTATATTCCCTGGCAAGTTCGAATATTTTTTCTAGCTCGGCCCGGGTTTCCTCGTCAAAAAGGTCCTTTACTGAAAGCATATGTTCCGTGAGCTTATCGGTAACGTATACCGGTGCCGCTGCCCGCAGGGCCAGGGCCACCGCATCGCTGGGCCGGGCGTCCAGCACCAGACCGTGTTCCGGCAGCGCCAGGTGGACTTCCGCGTAAAAAGTGCTGTCTTTCAGGTCGGTAATGACAACCTGTGAGATACGGGCACCCATGGCTTCACAGGCGGACTTGAACAGATCGTGGGTCAAGGGACGGGGTACGGCTATTTGTCCCAGGGCTACGGCGATAGAATGGGCTTCCAGCAACCCTACCCAGATGGGTAGTACCCTTTCTTCCTCCTGATCGGTCAGCAGGATAATGGGATTGCCCGACATATCATAGGCAATTCCCTTTACATTGACACGGATCACCGTTCCCACCTCCGTATCGCTTGACCGGGTGAACCGCCTAACCTGTTCGGGGACTTACTGTTATTTTATCATTAACTCATCAACTTTAAAATATCCGGGGCAGTTTATTGCCACAGACCAGCATATTTTCCACCCGGGATTTTTTAATTTCGCTTCAGAAAAAGGTTGACCAGCCAGCCTGCCAGACTGGTTAGATATAAATTGTAAAGATAATTTTTCGCTATTTTCGCTGGGGTTCCTGCCTTCAATGGTTGAAGTTTTAAAAAGCAATCTTCAGGCAACCCTGTTCCAATGGCAGGGCAGGGATTAAAATCCATTTGTCGAATTATAAAATATGGAGGTGCACAATGTGTCTAACCAAAGGGAATCTTTACACCGGCCCCGGGGGGCCGCTTCACCTGCCGCGTTCCTTGGAGAAGGGATGACCACAGCCGCTGTAGTTATTCTGGCCGGGCAATTGTTTTACCAGCCAATCGTACTCTTGCTCCTGGGGTTCTATATATCCTGGCGAGCGGGACGTGTCCGGCAGCTTTACTTTTGGGCAGGCTTCTGTCTGGGAGCCCTGGCCGTTGCGGCCATCATTTCCGGCATGAAGGAACTGCTTATTTTTAATAAGGCCCTGGAAGCTATAATGCTGGCCGCTGCCGTTTTTGCTGCCTACCACCTGTTCTCGGGAGTATATTTTTTTGCCACATATTATCATTCGCCCCTGGCCTGGGTGACGACCCTGACATGGGCTTTCCTTACCGGTCTGTTTGTCTGGGGCTCGGGGGCCGGTGAGATATGGGTGATCATCACTCCCCTGCTCTGGCTTTGCTTTTTGCCCCTCTGGGCGGCTTTCCGGCGCCTTTTGCACAGCCTGCTTTTTGCCGTCACCTATCTGCTGGTGTTCTATCTTCTGAAATATTTTGGCGGAGGTGCTGGCCTGTCGTGGCCGGTGGGAGTTGCCGCTCTGGGCCTGGCCCTGGTGCCTGAAATCTTGGGCTACCTTTACCCCGGGCGAAAACACCCCCTGGATTCCCTGCCGGTGATCACCCCGACGCTGAACTGGCGGCAGAAATTAAAGGCCTGGCGGGAGGTATTTTTTCTCCTGGGTGATTTTTATGCCCTGTATATGGAAAGGTATGCCTGGTTCAAACCGCTGGCCCGCTGCGGGCGGTACGTCATCTGCCTGGGTGGGGCAGGGGAGGTTCTGGTTCCCCTGCTGGACCTGTCGCCCTGGCTTATATGGGCAGGCGGGCTTCTGGCCTTTGCCGGTATGGTGATGGAGCTGGGTGCCGGCAACTACGGGGTGATGATCCCCGGGCTGGGTTTCTACGGCGCGGCAATGGCTGCCGGGAGGGGATTCCTGGCCGGACCGGTCCGGTATTTCCCCCTGGTCTGCGGTACCCTCCTGGTTTTTCTGTCCTTTGCCCTCTGGCTGGGCCGGCCCCGGGAAACAGCACAGGAACTGCAGAGGTGGAAAGAGTTGAATTCCCTTACTTCGTCTTCCGGCGGGCAGTGATCTGGTAGAGCCTCCCGTCATGGCTGCCCCGGGGCTGGTAGTCAAAACCACCTGCCTCCAGGATTTCCGTAACCCGGCCTGCCTGGTGGGCGTCAGCAGCTTCCATAACGATGTTGAGCTCATCATCTTCGCCCAGAACGTTTAAAGCGGACTGCAGCCGTGCTATGCCCTGCTCATTGATAACCGGCTCCAGGTGAATGGTGATATCCGCCATCTCAATTTATACCTCCCATGTTAGCTTTTCCATTGTGGCCTTTACTATGTATGGTGCAGATGACAATTTGATTGACAAAGATATGTCACGACCACCCGGTACAATTAGGTTAAGTAAATTTTAAGGAGATGGTGGGCGTGACAGTTTTGGTAAATTTCCTGCACACTTTGCGGGTTGGTGAACCGCAGGCATTCGAGAACCTGACCGTCTTCCCGCTGATGGGGACGCAGTTTCAGGAGCCCGGCTACCTTTTGCTGGGCGAAGCCCTGGCGTATGGCCTGCTCGAGGTGCGGGAGGTAAGCGAGGCCGGGAGCGTGAATGAAGTCCTGGTGATCAACAAAGGCGATCTCCCCGTCCTCCTCATGGACGGAGAGATCCTTACCGGGGCGAAGCAGAACCGGGTGGTGAATGCCAGCATCCTGGTGGCCGCCCATGTAGCCCTGAAAATCCCGGTCAGCTGCGTGGAGCAGGGCCGCTGGCGGTACGTTGCCGAGAAGTTCACGGAAAGCCGGCGCTTCTCCTACGCGCGCCTGCGTGCCCAGAAATCTGCGCAGGTTGCCGAGAGTCTCCAGGCTTTCGGGGCCTTTAGCGCGGATCAGGGCGCCATCTGGGATGAGGTTGAGCGCAAGCAGAGGGAAATGGGAGCGGCGTCCCCCACCGGGGCGGTTAACAGTGTATACGAAAGCCATGAGGAAAAACTGAAAAAATACTGCGCGGCCTTTTCGCCCCTGGAGGGGCAGGTGGGCGCAGCCGTTTTCATCAACGGGCGCTTCGTCTGCCTCGACGCCTTCGACAGCCCGGTTACTCTGCACAAGCTGTACACAAAAATGATCGAAAGCTACGCTCTGGACGCCCTGGAGCAGGCCGGCCGGGACAAAAAGGAGCCTGAAAAGAAAACGGCCGAGAGGCTGCTGGAAAAAATAGCTGCCGCCCGGGTGGCGCGTTATCCTTCCGTGGGTTTGGGCGAAGACCTGCGCATTAAAACTGAAGGACTGGTCGGCTCCTGTCTGGCCCTGGACGGCAGGGTGATACACCTGGCTATCTTTGCCAGGGAGGACCGGGAGACGGAGAGGAGAAGCGGCCCGCTGAGCAGGCCGAGCAGGAGACGGAGGGCTCGACTGTAGAGGGGGGTCAAAATGGCTGAACTGCTGGTTGAACAGATTAGACCCGGCCTGAACGTGCGCGGGATCTTCGCATTGAAGTCAAAAAAGCTCCTTCCCTACCGGGAGGTCCCGGGGCATTTTTTGGCGGTGACGCTTGTCGACCGAACCGGCGAAGTGGAGGGGCGGCTTTGGGAAGGGGCCGAGGAGGCCGGAGCCCGGCTGAAAGTGGGGGATATCGTTGCCGTGGAGGCCCAGGCCGTGGCGTACAACGGGGTGGTGCAGCTGCGCATCGATTCCATCGTTAAAGAGAATGGTCAAATTGATCCAGCAAGGTTCATCCCTTCCGCTGAAGGGTTGGAGGAAGCCAGAGTAAAGCTCCAACAGTTGATTGATTCATTAACCAATACATACTTAAAAGCACTGCTCTCCCTTCTTTTTTCTAATCCGGATTTTTATCAAGCCTTCTGCCTGGCCCCCGCCGCAGCTCAGTACCACCACGCCCTGCTGGGCGGGCTATTGGTCCACAGCGTCGGCGTGGCCGCCGCCGCGGACGGTATCGCCAGAGATTACCCCCAGGCCGACCGGGACCTTTTGGTGGCCGGGGCGCTCCTGCACGATATCGGCAAGGTGTATGAATACCGCTGCCACGGCGCCATAGAGCAGACCGACGAAGGGCGGCTTTTAGGGCACATCGTTTCCGGAGCACTGCTCCTGGACCGCTATGTAGCCAGGGTGCCGGATTTTCCAGAAGACCTGCGCCTGAAGCTATTGCACATGATCATCAGCCACCACGGGCGCTATGAGTGGCAGTCGCCCAAGCGGCCCAAGTTTTTGGAAGCGGCTCTCCTGCACCAGCTCGACCTGCTGGACGCTCAAGCGGATATGTTTTCCCGCGCCGCCGCCGGCAGGGAGGATAAAGGATCCCCCTGGACGGGCTGGGTGAAGGGGCTGAACCGGTGCGTTTACTGCCGGTGAGGCAGGGTTAAACAGGTACTTTTGAGTACGGTGAGGCAATACCCCGGAATTGGCTGGAAGAGCTGGCGCGGTTTGAAGAAATCCTCGCCCTGGGAGAAAAGTTCGCCTCCCTGCTAACCAGAAACACCTTCATTAACTCTTTTTTGCCGCCTTACCGGGCCGATCTTAATTTGGAACATTAGCAAAATAGTAATTCCTCCCGGCAGGAAAATTGTAGCATTCCAACGAAATTACGTAAAGAAATGAACCAGCCAACCTTCTTTTGCTTACGGGATTTTTGCAGCAGATGAAAAAATATCTGCCGGGAGTGTCCGTCGTGCCGGGTAGAACAAAAAAAGACGCCACGCGGGGCCTGCGGCTGAACATGATCATTGACTGGCTCAACAAAAAGACCCCTTACGGCGGCGTCACCGTCAAGGAACTGGCCGAAAAGTTTGAAGTGAGCGAGCGCCAAATTTACCGGGACTTAAGCACCATCGAAAACTACCTGCGCGTTCCCCTGGTCCGCCAGGAGACCGGCAAAACCGTGCGCGTGGGTATAAAGGCCGGCTACCTGCCCGGTTTAAGCCCCCAGACCGCGACGGTCATTTTTTTGAGCCTGCTCCAGCAAAAAGGCTCCGCCCTCTCCGGCCACCTCAACGAAATCAAAGACGCCCTCGTTTCCACCCTCTTCAAGTACCACTACGACCCCGAAGAACTGGCGGTAGAAAAGCTCCAGAAACGCATCCACATCGTGGAAGAGGCCCTGGCCGAACCGGAGAAGGTGGGCGGCCTCTTTAACGCGCTCGTGCAGGCCATCAAGGACTCCCACCGGGTCAAAATCTGGTACTACACCACCCACAGCGGGGAAGAGACCGAACGGGTGGTGGAGCCCTACGGTCTGATCTGCAAGCACCAGAACTGGTACCTGGTCGGCCGCTGCCTGAAAAGAAACGACATCCGGGTCTTCAGGATTGACCAGATCAAAGACATTTTTCCCTATACCACCGAGCGCTTTGAATACCCCGGGGGTTTCTCCCTTTCCGACTACATGGCTACAAGCTGGGGCGTGATCAACGACGGAAAAGTTAGCCGGGTTCTGCTCAAATTTAACAAACGGGTGGCCCACCGGGTGAAAAACGTACTCTATCATCCTTCCCAGAAAATCGAAGGGGAATTGCCCGATGGTTCGGCCCTGGTTTCCTTCGAGGTCTGCGGCATCACCGAGATGGTGGGCTGGCTCTTCCAGTGGCGAGATATGGTGGAGGTGCTGGAGCCGGCGTGGTTGCGGGAAGAAATGCGCGCAATGGCGGAGAGGGTCGCAAACGTTTACCAAAAGAGAGAAGTAAATGATCAACCCGACGTTTAAATCGCCAGGTCTGGTGTTCCGTATCCAGCTTTGACAGTGTGCGGACGAGTGACTCGATGTATCTGTCGTTTAATTACCAGCGGCGGCGAGGATGATAAAAAACTTTTTTGCTCCGACACACATATGTCACCCCTTCCCCCTTACAATTCGATGTACAGATTTTTTAAGTAAGATAGGATTTAAATTTCGGGGGGTAGGCAAATGCTTCTGGCAGGCTATGAAGAAGGAATGTACTGCTTCGGCGCCTTCCACTTTACCCCCTGGTGACAGCAGAAGAGAGAATTATTAACCGGGCTGATCCGGAAAAAGTGGGCGTACTGGATTATAGGATGTAAGTGCAGAAAGACCCCCTTCTTTAAAAACGTTGAGAAAGTCTAATGAAAAGAAGGGAGAGCATAGATGGCCATTCCAACCGAGGAAAGCATAAAGCTTCCTTTGCTGAAGGTAATTGCCGATGCCGGAGGAGAATTGCCTCCTAAAAAGGTTATTGAAAAACTTGAAAACATCCGGAGCGAAGACCTTTTCAGTAATCCAGCCACAAACGCCTTACCGGCAAAGGCCTGCAATCTCGTTGAGTTTTTGCTCAGGGCCTACTGCCTGGAAAGACCGGTAAGAGAAATTGAAAAGTACGAGATTGTCCGCTGGGAGAGAGACTTGCCGGAGGGCGAAGGGTGCCGCCTTTTTTCGGGAGAAGAACCCGAAGGGGCCTGGCTCACCGTAAATAAACAAAGGATCCCCGATCCCCCAAATCCTCCCCCAGAGATATCCGAATGGCTGGAGGGTACCTGGAAAGATCCTTTTAAGCCTCCGGAAGTAAGGCAGATAAAGAAAAGATTTGCGGAAAAAAACAGTTTGTTTGAACCTCTTAAAACTGACGAGCAGCTTAACGAGAATGCTTCGGAAGAAAAGTTCGACGACAATCCCCAAAGGGTGCGCCGCTGGCAGAAATGGCTGAAAGAAGAATGGGATCCCTGGTCGAGGGAAGCGGCGCCCAAACAGAGAGTGCAGAGTCTTTACAACCAACTTTTTCTCTTGAAACAGCGGCTTGACCTCGAGCAGGAAAACCTGGAACTGGTCTGGAGTCACGGGATGTTCTACCTGCGGTTGGGGGAAGAACGGATCCGGCACCCCGTTCTGACCACCCGGCTGACCGTCGAGTTCGACGAAAAAGCCGGGGTGATCACAATTGCTCCGGCGACAACCATCCTGGGCAGGGTCCCCACAGTGCCGGAAACCTGGTTTCTGGAAGGGTTGGACCTTCCCATTGCGGACCGGGAAAAATTTGCCGCCCTGCGCGGTGAATTTGTCGACCCGTGGAATCTTGAAAGAACCGCCGCTTTTTACGAAAGATTCGTCAACCTGATCAGCCCCGAAGGAAAAGTCCTCTTTGACCGGAATAATTTGAAGCCCGAAGAAAGGCCGTGCATCGCCCACGAACCGGTCATTTTCGTCCGGCCCAAAAGGCCGGGTTACCGCCGGGACCTGGAAGCCATTCTGGACGCCCTGCGAAAAGGGCACGAAGTACCGCCTCCGGTGGCGGGCATCGTTACGGACGAATCGCCCGTCGCAGAAGCAGGCACTGAGTTCGACAGGGAAGAAGGCGAGGAGCTGCTTTTTCCCCTTCCGGCAAACAAAGAACAGGGGGAGATCGCCACGCGCCTGGCGCGCCAGACCGGTGTAACGGTACAGGGGCCGCCCGGTACCGGTAAGAGCCACACCATCGTTAACCTGACCTGCCACCTTCTGGCGCAGGGGAAGCGCGTGCTGATCACAGCTAAGGCGGAACGACCCCTGAGGGTGCTGCGGGAGATGTTTCCGGAGGAATTGCGGCCCTTGTGCGTGACCGTTTTGGCCGACGACAGCGGTTCGCTTGCTGAACTCGAGGAAGCCGTCCGGGTAATGTCCGAAAAGGTGACCGCCCTCGATAAGGATGAGGCGGAGAAGGGGATTAAACTGCTCCGGCAAAACCTGCGGGACGTCCGCGAAGGGATTGCCACCCTCCGCAAGAAAATCCGGGACGTCGCCATGCGTGAAAACAAGAGCTACAACCTGAGCGGGCGGGAATACACGCCGGGGGAGTTGGCCAGATGGGTGAATGAAAATGAATCCCGCCTGGGATGGATCCCCGACGACCTTCCTGAAGACGCCGCTCTGCCCCTGACCCTTCGGGAAATTGCCAGGTTTTACGAATTGGCTGGCGTACTCGACAGAGAAGAATGTGTTCAGGCCGGGCAGATTCTTCCCGATCCCGGGTTACTGCCGCCGGGGAAGGAATTGAGGGTACTGGTTGAGGAGATTCATCATCTTCAGAAGCAGCTCGCCGGAAGCAGAGAGATCCTTTCTGGCTGGGAACCGCCGGTGCAGTTGGAAATTAACGTCGTGGAGCGGGTTCGGGAGGAGGCGATGAGGGCCGAGGCCGGGGCGCGGGAGTATTTCAGGGAGGAATGGCTGCAGGCGGTATTTCAAGACGTACTGAGCGGCGGGGCGAGAAGTGAGATTTGGGAAAAATTCACCTCCTGGTTGGAAGAGGTGCGCGATACTTTAATTTCTCTTTCGCAGGTCGTGAGCGAGCACAGGATAGAACTTCCTGGAGACCGGCATATAACACTTCTGAAGAGCGAACTGGAGGAACTTGAAGCACATCTGGTGCGGGGAAAAAAGGTCAGCATGTTGACTAAAATTTTAAAGCCCCGATTCAAATATTTAATGGAAAACTGTCTGGTGGACGGCATGAAGATCTCTTCCGTTGAAGAAGTTAGGCTCGTTTTAAAAGAAGTGGAACGTTGCCAGTTGGTAAAAAAGCTGCACACCCGCTGGCAGAATGAAATAGTTGCGGTGGGCGGACCGGAACTCGTCGCGAAGGGATCTCGACTTCCCGCCGAAATAGACGGGTACGTCCGTATCATTAAAAACGTTTTCGATTGGAAGGAAAAGTTGTGGGCACCGCTGGCGGAAGAGATCCAGAAGCTCGGCCTGGCCGTACCTTGTACAGTTACCCCGGACACAGTCCGGGAAATTGCAGATCGCCTGGCCTTCATTGGGAAAAGGCTTAAGCTTGACCATCTGAAAACCAAAATTGAAGAAGTCCACCGGTACTTGAAGGATGGAAGAGCGCGGCCGGGCGCTTCTGGCCTGTGGAACGAATTAAGCGAATTCCTGGAAGCCGGGGAATGGGATTGGTGGGACGGAGCGGTCCGGCGCATACAGCATTTGAACGAAGTACACAAGATGGAAGCTGAGCTGCAGTCGTTGAAGTCCCGCCTCGCCGAAGTAGCCCCGAAGTGGGCCGAAACGGTCGTGCTTCAAGGCGGGAAGGGCAGCCCCTTAAAACCGCCGGAAAACGTCGTCGAGGCCTGGGAGTGGCGCAAAGCCGAAACTTACCTCAAAAAGATGCATGCAGAGGACCCCCGGGAGCTTTCGAGGAGGCTCGATGAGCTTCTCCAAAGGGAAGGGAAGCTCGTGGCAGAGCTGGTGGCTCTTTCTACCTGGCTCACTCTCGCCGGGCGCGTAACGGAAGAGCAGCGCAGAAGCCTTGTTGCCTGGAAGGACTACGTCCGGAGAATCGGAAAGGGCACCGGGAAATATGCCGGTCGTTACCGCGCGCTGGCGCAGAGGGAGATGGAAAAGGCTCGCGCCGCCGTACCGGTGTGGGTCATGCCGCTAAACCGGGTGGTGGAAAGCTTTCACCCCTTAAACGAACCTTTCGACGTGGTCATCATAGATGAAAGCAGCCAGATGGATTCTTTGGGCATTCTGGCCCTTTTCCGGGCTAAAAAAGTCGTCATCGTTGGCGACGATAAGCAAATCAGCCCATATGGGGTGGGCCGGGATCTTGCCCATATCCACCGGATGATCGAACAGTACCTGCAGGGCATCCCCCATAAAGAGCTGTTTGACCCGCAGTTCAGCCTTTACGACCTGGCCGGGCTGATCTTCCCCGGAGTGATCCTGCTGAGGGAGCACTTCCGCTGTCTGCCCGAGATAATTCAGTTTAGCAACGAAGTCATGTACGAAGGAAAGATTTTACCGCTGCGGGAAAGAGATCCCCGACTGGGAGAAGACTGGCAGCCCGTGATTGCCAGGCGCGTGGAAAAAGGATTCCGGACTCCCGGCAGAGACATAAACGAGCCGGAAGCAGAGGCCCTTGTAGAGCAAGTAATCAAGTGCTGCGAGGACCCTGTCTACGAAGGCATGACAATGGGAGTCATCTCTCTTCTCGGCACGGCGCAGGCGCGCCTGATCAACCAGCTGCTCCTGGAAAGACTGGGGCCAGGCGAGATGCATCTCCGCCGGATCCTCTGCGGCGACGCCTACTTCTTCCAGGGTGACCAGCGGGACGTTATGTTCCTTTCGCTGGTCGAAGCGGCAGGGGAGCAGCGCCCGGCGGTTCTGAGCAAAATGAACGACTTGCGTCGTTTTAACGTCGCCGCGAGCCGGGCCAGAAACCAGATGTGGCTTTTTTACTCGATAGATCCCGAAGAATTCCATGCGGAGGACGTTCGGGCAAGATTGATCAGGTACTGCCTTAACCCGGCCCTGGCGGGAGACAGGTTACCTGAAGATCTGGAGAAGTTATGTGAATCGGAGTTTGAGCGGCGGGTGCTGCGGGAGCTGCTGGGCCGCGGCTATCTGGTGAAGCCCCAGTACAGGGTCGGCTACAAGAGAATTGACCTCGTGGTTTTCGGGGCGAATAATAAGAAACTGGCCGTAGAATGCGACGGCGAAATCGCTCACCCTCCGGAAAAGTGGGAAGAGGACTGGAACCGCCAGATGATCCTGGAGCGCCTGGGCTGGAAGTTTTACAGAATCCGGGGGAGTCAGTATTTCCGTCGGCCGCGGGAAACCATTTCTGAGCTGGTTGATTTCCTGGAAGATATGGGGATCCGACCGCTGAATTGTTCGCGTTAAAATTTCTTCAATGTCTGATGGATGGACGACGGCGAGGCCGAAGTAAGGGTCAAGATGTTCAACGCCGGATTGGTCCTGAACGGCTACGCCCAGGTGATGACCGTCCTGCCCAACGTGAAGTACGCCGACCTTTTCGCGGAGGTCCAGCGGGAGGCGCGGGAAGCCGGGGAAGGGGTTGTGGGGGGCGGTGGCCGCCGCGGGCGGGGCGGTAAGTTAGACGGCGGCAGCTAAAGAGGTAGAATCGAAGCATGACACCGAAGCAAAATACATCGGCAACGCCCGGTCAAAGAAATTCAACCGGCCGGATTGTGAATGGGTAGCCAAAATAGCGCCGGAGAACAGGGTGGAGTTCAGAACGCGAGCAGCAGCAATGAGCGAAGGGTATGAGTCGTGTAAAGTATGTAGACCTTGAAACTGTTTATCATGAGAGGAGGATTCCCTAAGGAGCAAAATAGAAGCAAGAGAAATATTTGTTAAGGATTTATTTAGTGACAAGTTTCTGTTTCAAATACCGGTGTATCAGAGGCCGTTTAGCTGGGATAAAGATGATTTTGATAACTTGTTTGAAGATATAAGACAAAGTATGGAAAATGGCGAACAAAATTACTTTCTAGGAAGCATTATTTTGCGAACTGTTGAGAAAGAGGCTGATGGTAGCGGGTTATATGATCTTGTGGATGGTCAGCAGAGAATTACTTCTTTAATTATTCTTTTAGCTGTTATGAGAGACCTCTTAAATAATTTTGATCGTAATTATGCCGAACAAATTCAAAGTTTATTGTACCAAAAAGCAGCCCCACTACTTGGGAAAAAAGAATCATTTCGTCTCTTAGTCTGGGAGCGGGAACAGGATTTCTTTAAAGAGAATATCCTTCAGGAAGGCAAAACTCTT
Organism: Desulfofundulus australicus DSM 11792; assembly: GCF_900129285.1. Classification (GTDB taxonomy): domain Bacteria; phylum Bacillota; class Desulfotomaculia; order Desulfotomaculales; family Desulfovirgulaceae; genus Desulfofundulus; species Desulfofundulus australicus. The sequence continues at coordinate 20,153 of NZ_FQUW01000017.1, read as the reverse complement.
CATGACTTTAACCTTAAAACCTTAAAAGATGCAAAATATAAAATGGTTCTAGCTATTACAATATTTAAGCAGAAATTTATTAATGATAATGGGGAAATTAATAAAGACCTATTATTTAAAATGAGCTATTATGTTCTAAATAATTGCTTATTTGCGTACGTAAAAACAGGAGAGCTTACTTTGGCCTTCAGGCTTTTTACCGTTTTGAACACTCGGGGTCTTCCTTTGACTGCATCTGATTTATTAAAAAGTTATAACCTGGCAGCTGTTCCCGATGATAATCGTAAAAAATATGCTCAGATATGGGAGAACATAGAAGACGAGTTAGGCAAAGAAGAGTTAGAACGGTTAATAAGCTTCCTTCGTGATATTTTTATTAGAGAAAAAGCTAAAAGAACCATATTCGAGGAGTTTGAGGAGAGGGTTTTCGCCAGCGGTGTTATTTCTAAAGGTGAAGCTTTTATTAAATATTTAAAAAATATGGCGGACATTTATAGAGAACGAGTTCAAAACGCACAGATAAGCTCGACTTCTAATGTTTACGTAAGGTATTACAACTTGATGTCGTTAATGAGGGATTTTATTCCATCTAAAGACTGGATGTCAGCTTTTCTTAGGTTCTGTGAAAAGTTTAATAATGAAAATAAAATAATGGAATTCCTTCAAAAAATAGAAAAGCGATATATTGTTGATTGGGTGTTAGGCTTTACGCCAACTCAACGCTTAACTATTATCTATAACATTATAAGGCTTATTAATGAATCTACTTGTGAAGATGAAGTTATTAATAATTCACTATTTGACACAAGCGCAAGGGAAAAAGAATTTCTATCCGCTATTGATTCAGTCGACTTCTATGACAAAAACTATTCAAAATATGTCTTGCTTAGAATAGATCTCGATCTTTCGGAAAACCAGAATATAACAAAAGCATATAAGGGAACTATTACAATTGAACATATATTACCTAGAAATCCAAGTCATAATGAATGGTTAGATTTATTTGATAAGCAAGCACGCTCAGAATGGACTAACAAAATAGGAAATTTAATCTTATTAAGCCGTAGAAAAAACTCTTCAGCCAACAATCGTCCTTTTCTTGAAAAAAAGAAAAGTTACTTTGGAGGAAGTATGACTGATTTCGAGTTGACTAAAGAAATAGATAAATATAATAAGTGGGATATACAGAGCATTCAAGATAGGCAAAGGGAAATGCTAAGAAGAGCTAAAAAGTTGTGGCTATAATTACCGGTGAAATTCGCAAAGGAGCCCAAGCCATGATCAAAGTTACTGCGGCCATATTAATTAAAGATGGTCGGGTTCTGATTGCTAAACGCAAGGCGAATGACAAACTGGCCAATAAATGGGAGTTCCCGGGTGGCAAAATTGAGGCCGGAGAAAGTCCCGAAGAATGTTTGCGTCGGGAAATGCGAGAAGAATTCCAGGTTGAGATAACGGTGGGGGAGTTCTTTGGGGAGAGCATATATCGTTATGATCATACTACCGTTCACCTGCTTGCTTACCTGGCCCATTTGGAAAAAGGGGAGCTTAAACCAACAAGCCACGCTGAATATCGCTGGGTAAGCGCAGACGAACTGGACAAATATGATTTTGCTCCTGCTGATAAACCGTTCGTAGAAAAAATACAAAGCAGTAGGGTGATAGAATGAGTTTTCGACCTGGACTACAGCCCGGAGATATTATTGATAATCAACGGTTGGTGGAAATCTTTCGCTGCAGCCCCCAGGGCGGCATGCGTAGATCTCACCGAACTAATACTTTAGTCATTATCTCAGATCATACTCGTTCGATTTATCAAGACCGATGGGTTGGTGATACATTCCATTACACGGGTATGGGGCAGCGGGGAGATCAAAGCCTTGAATTTATGCAAAACAAAACGCTGGCCGAATCAAACCAAAACGGTGTGGAAGTCCACCTATTTGAAGTTTTTGTCCCTGGGAAATATACCTATATGGGGAGGGTAGAATTAGCTGGGCAACCTTATCAGGAAATACAACCCGATGCTGATGGTAACCCGCGCCGAGTGTGGGTCTTCCCTCTTCGGTTAGTAGATATCTCGTCGCCGGTCCCTATACCGGAGGAGTTTGCAGTCTTAAAACAAAAATAAAAGGAGTAGTTTTCACGACCGGCTTTCTCGCATTGAACAAAAGCCAATAATGGGGAAAAGCTTGGGAGGGCTTAAGCGATGAGTGTATTCCAGTATGCTGCTACCATCATTGATGATTACAAAAACTATGTGTGCAGCTTTTTTAATATTGCCGATGAGCGTATCCGGGAGCGAGTGGAAGAAGAGCTCTTTGAAAAGGATTTATTATGGCCGGAGGCACTGATTCAGCTTAACCCGGGGTATGAGACGGCAGCTACGGTGAAGGAGCTTTGTACACAAGGTCGCCTGCATCCTTTGTGCGGGGAGATTTTTTGCCATGATGATGGCCGGTCTTTAACCCTTTATCACCATCAACAGGCGGCTATTGAGTGCGCTTTGCGCAAAAAAACGAACTTCTCCACCAGGCCCGGCGGCGGCTGGAATGGCTGGCCAGCTATGATCCCCTTACAGGCGTTCTTAACCGCAGGTCTTTTATGGAGCGGTGCTTGTATTTAATCAGGGAAGCGGGAGGAGAGTTTCCCCACGTGGCCGTTTTGATGATGGACGTGGATAATTTTAAAACCATAAATGATTGTTACGGGCATCCGGTGGGCGATATGGTCCTCAAAAAAGTAGGGGAATTGTTGAGACATCAGGTCAGGAAGGATGATCTGGTGGGGCGGTACGGGGGTGATGAATTTGTCCTGTTCTTTCTCGTTAACCAACCGGGAGAATTTAATGTCCTTGCCCGGCGCATTTTTACCTCTCTTTGCTCTGCGCTGGCTTCCGTGCCGGAACCGGAACTGAATGTCTCCGTCAGCATGGGTGGAGCAATTGCCGGACGTGTTTTAATTGATGACGACCGCGACCTGGAACGGCTCATCGGCTTCGCTGACCAGCTTCTTTTAGAGGGCAAGCGCCGGGGCAAGAAGGCGGTACTGATCCGGTGTGCGGAAAATTTGTCTTTCATAACTGAAGGAAAAACGAACCACTGTGGTTCCAACCGGAATAACATGTGAAACTGGCCTGCGAGGATGGCCTACCACGAGTGGACGCGAAGAATCGCCACGGGAACCTTTTCAAATGCCCAAAATGCGGTTTTACATGCGACGCTGACCAGGTTTCGGGGTTTATGGTCTTCGACGCCGTGCTTTTGGGCAGGAAACCCCATATCAAGTGGGGTACAACCGCAAGTGACCTGGAAATCGTCCGGAATGTGTTGGGCACTCTTGGCCTCGAGGAGTTTTCCCTGCGCTACCTGGATGAATTGAGCGGGGGAGAACTGCAAAAGGTGGTCATTGCCAGGGCCCTGGCCCGGGAACCCCGGGTTCTTTTGCTGGACGAACCCACCAGCAACCTGGATTTGAAAAATCAATATCTTCTTACCGCCAGCCGTCATGTCCATACCTTCAAAAAGCCGCGCGGTTCCTGGAGTGGTTTTGCGGGGACAGGGTTAACGTGTATCGGTTACCGCCATACCTTAACGGCCACACTGATGGTTACAGCCAGGGCGGCCACGGCGATGCCGATGGTGGCCCAGAATAAACTTTTGATTCCATGAGCCAGCGCGGCAATTTCCTGGCGCAGGTTGTTCTCCAGGGATTTGGTTTCCTGGCGCAGGTTGTTGTTTTCGGTTTTTATTTCCTGGTGAAGTGCGGCAATTTCCTGGCACAGGTTGTTGTTTTCGGTTTTCATTTCGTGGCGCAGCGCGGTAATTTCCTGGCGCAGGTTGTTGTTTTCGGTTTTCATTTCCTGGCGCAGTGCGGCAATTTCCTGGCGCAGGTTGTTTTCTACGGTTTTAATTTCTTGACGAAGCAAACTAATTCCGGTATTTATCTCCTGTCTTAGTCCGGTTTCTTTTTCCGCCATTTCCTTGCGCAATTCGCGGATTTCATTGCGCAAGTCCCGTATTTCACCCTGTACCCAGCTCCCCAGGAAAAACATCTGTCCTTCCCGGCGGTAATCCTGCTCATCGGAAGTGGCGGCAATCTCTTTTTTTACTTCTTCCATAATAAATCACCCTCTGTTTCCAGCATATCAGGGAAAGCTGGTTACAGCAAGCAAAAATTTTTAGAAGAAACGAAAAACGGGTCCTGCCGGACCCGTGTAAGTAAATTAGTTTAAAACAGCCGGTTCATTCCGGGCATGGGCCAGAAGTAAGTGTGCAAAAAAATGCCGATTATGCATAATGTTTTCCCAGGTGGGCGCAAAGGCGCTGCCCGGCAAATCGGTTTTGCTATCAGCCCCTGCTTCTCCCCGGTTTTCCCTTTACTTCTCCCGGTTCTTTTTTATTTCCCAGATATCGGCCATTTCCCGGCCGAAGAAGTGGGATAGCTGGTTTTTAGCTTTTTCATAACTGCCGGTACTGATGAGTACAAAAAGGCCTCCACCAATCAGGGTGATTATGACAATCCAGGCCAGGCTGGACCACACGCCGGTCCGGCGGGCAGTCGGGTCCGTTACCGGTTTTCCGTATTCAGGGGCATCGGGGGTGCTCGTGGGTCCGGTAATACCCAGAATTATCGGAACCGCATCCGCCAGCAGGGCAATCCCGCGCATGGCTTCTTCTTTGCTATTGGTGTAGGTACCCGCTTCTATCAATAAGGCTGTGGGCAGGAGATCTTGATTGTAATTACCCTGTGCTACAAAAATATCCTTGGCAATGGGCCAGTGCATTTTGTTGGCATAAGCCATCAAGCGTTTGGCGAAATCCAGGTTGGCCTGCATGTGGGGGTTTTCTCGCCCCACGACAAAGCGCATCTGGGCCACCTGTTCATTGGAAACGATTCTCCGGTAGAATTCGGGGTCATCCACCCCATCACGATGGACATCAAAGATGGCGATGGGGTTCTTTTGCAGTAACTGCACTGCCGTCCGGCGCGAGCGGTAATAAGCGTTATCGTCATGGGGATCGTGGGGGGTTTTATCGTGCAGCACCCTGGCCCCATCGTTGGCCAAACTATAGGTATAGGAATCACCGACCTGAAAAATCCCGCCGCGGAAAGGAATGGAGGCGCTGCCGTCGGAAGGAAGATAGGATTCGTCGCTATGGGTATGATAAATAGCCACGGGCCGGTGATTATTGCGAGCTGCTGCCGCCGGTATCTCCATTTTAGAAAAAAGTTCATTATAAGTCATCAGCTGCCTGTCCATTCCCAAATCGCGGGCCGTGGCCAGGTTGCCATCTACTTTTATCACCCGGTAATGTTTCCCACCGGCAGTGAAAATTTCATCTCCAACGCTCACCCGGCGGGATATCATGGTCACCAGATTGCCCTTTTCATCGTAAATTGTGGATGCTTTTCCTGCGCCCAGTTCGTCATCAACGGGATGGAAGTGTCGTTGCAGACCCTGAACAGGAAGAATTGCTTTATTTCCACCGGACAGGAAAATAAAGGCGGTAAAAATTATAACCGGGATCAGGATATATTTTCCGTATCTCTTCATTTTACCAACACCCCTTGGTTTAGAACCGTTTTTATTTTGCCCTGAAAAAGGGTAATTAAAAATGAAAGCGAATAAAACACGTGAATACCAGTAACAGGGAGTGAGTTGAAATGTATACAGATAAAGGAGATTGGGAAAAGTGCGTGGAGTTTCATGGGCACTCCTGCCCCGGCCTGGCCGTGGGGTACCGGGCGGCGAAAATCGGCCTGCAAGAGCTGGCCGGACACCGGGCGGAGGACGAAGAACTGGTGGCCATTGTGGAGAACGATGCCTGCGGTGTGGATGCGGTGATGGTACTTACCGGCTGCACCCTGGGTAAGGGCAATTTGCTGTACCGGGATCACGGCAAGCATGTGTTTACCTTTATCTGCCGGGAAAGCGGGAAGGCGGTACGCGTTTCGGTCAAGGGGGGCGCGTGGCGGCAAAACGATGAGTTCCGGGCCTTAAGGGAAAAGGTATTTGCCGGCACCGCCGATGAGAGGGAACGGCAGCTCTTCCGGGAGCATCAAGAACAGCGCACCCGGTATATCCTCGAAGCTCCGCCGGAGGAGCTTTGTGCAGTGCAACATGTAAAGGTTGAACTGCCGCCGAAAGCGCGCATTTTTAATTCCGTAACCTGTGCCTTCTGCGGCGAACCGGTGTCCGAGGCCCGGGCCAGGGTGCGGGACGGAAAATTTGCCTGCATCCCCTGTGCCGGCGAATATACCAGGGGATGGTAACAGAGGGGAAGCTGGAATTGAACGGAAAGGAAAAAGAAGAGCAAAAATGCGACCGTACCGGTGACCGGCAACACATCCAGGAACACCTGGCCAACGAGCGCACCTTCCTGTCCTGGATCCGTACGGCCGTGGCCATTCTGGCTTTTGGTTTTGTCATTGAAAAATTTTCGTTCTATTTGCGGCTGCTGGAGTGGCAGGCGGGCATGGTTACTGCGCCGTCCAGGGGATCGGCCGCCTATCTGGGGATAAGCTCCAGTGTCATGGCTGGGCTGGTGGTCGTCCTGGCCGCCGTCCGTTACCGGCAGACCCGCTGCCAGATTAACGAGGGTACTTACCGGCACTCGCTCACCGCCGATATGTTGCTGGCCGCCATGCTGCTGCTGGTTACGGTACTGGTGATCATCTACCTCCTGCGGACACCGGTCCCTCTTTAAGCGAACTGAAAAATTATTGACAGCCGCCACCCCTTCACCATAAGATAAAGTTAACTTAAATAAGTAGCCGGTTGGCCCGCCGGAAGAGGTAACACGGCAGGATGGCAGGAGGTGGGCAATGTGCTCCCGCCGGGAGCATTTTTATTGTTGCCCGTTGTTTTTTGCTGCCTCGTCAACCGGTCAAAGAAAAGGAGGCAGGAAAATGAAAAGATGGCTTTTGCCGGTGCTTGTACTGGGGTTGGCTTTTTTAATGGCAGGGTGTGGCTCAGGAGGAAGTAAGCAGGGCGTCAAAAGTGAAGTAAAGGCGGTAAAGCTCGGCATTATCCAGATTGTGGAACATCCGGCTCTGGACGCGGCACGAAAAGGTTTCCTGGAAACCCTGTCGGCCAATGGTTATGTGGAAGGAAAGAATCTCCAGGTAGATTTCCAGAATGCCCAGGGTGACCAGTCCACCCTTCAAGCCATTGCCCGTAAGTTTGTTCAGGACAAAAAAGACCTCATTCTGGCTATTGCCACTCCTTCCGCCATGGCCATGGCCAATGAAACTAAAGACATTCCTATTTTAATCACCGCCGTTACGGATCCCGTAAAGGCGAAACTGGTTAAGAGCATGGAGAAGCCCGGTACCAATGTTACCGGCACCACGGATATGAACCCGATTAAGGAGCAATTGCAGTTGCTTAAAGAGCTGGTTCCAGATGCCAGAAAGGTGGGAGTCATCTATAACTCCAGCGAAGTAAATTCCCAGGTGCAGGTGAAAATCGTTAAGGAAGAAGCACCGGTACTTGGCCTGACCGTGGTGGAAGCTCCTGTTACAGCCAGCAGCGAGGTGGTACAGGCTACCCAGTCCCTGGTGGGGCGGGTGGATGCCATTTATGTTCCCACGGATAACACAGTCGTCTCCGCTGTGGCGGGGGTGATCCAGGTGGCCGAAAAGCACAGGTTGCCGGTAATTGCCGGGGAGAGCAATACGGTGGAAGCAGGGGCTCTGGCCACGATTGGAATCGATTATTACAAACTGGGCCAGCAGACCGGCGAGATGGCCATAAGAGTTTTGAAGGGAGAAAAGCCCCAGAATATGCCTATTGAAAAACAAAAGGAGTTGAGTATCGTTTTAAATGCCAAAGCGGCGGCAGCCTATGGCGTAACCATTCCGGAGGACTTAAAGAAAAAAGCCAGTAAAATTATTGAGTAGGTGAAGCATCATGTCTTTAAGCATCTGGTTGGGTTCCCTGGAACAGGGCTTATTATGGGGAGCCATGGTTCTGGGGGTGTATATCACCTTCAGGGTACTTGACTACCCTGATTTAACGGTTGATGGTACTTTCACTCTGGGTGCGGCCATAACGGCGCACTGTATCCTGCTCGGTTACAGCCCCTGGGTGGCCCTGCTGGTGGCTGTGCTCTGCGGCGGATTGGCCGGTATGGTTACCGCTTTTCTGCACACCGGCCTGAGGGTGGCTCCCCTGCTTTCGGGAATTCTGACCATGATTGCTCTTTATTCCATCAATTTGCGAATTATGGGGCAGGCAAACCTGTCCCTTCTTCGTGAGCAGACAATATTTACCCGGGTCGGGGAAATAGCTTTATTAGAGCCATGGGGACCGCTTCTGCTGGCTTTAACAGTGGTGGTTTTGGTTGTTGGACTCCTCTACCTTTTTTTACAAACAGAGCTGGGCATGTCTGTGCGGGCTACGGGAGATAACGAGCAAATGATCCGTAGCCTGGGGGTAAACACAGGTACCATGAAACTGGTGGGGCTGGCCATCGGCAACGCTCTGGTGGCGCTTTCTGGCAGCCTCGTGGCCCAGTACCAGGGTTTTGCCGATGTTGGGATGGGTATCGGGATGATCATCGCCGGCCTGGCGGCGGTTATTATCGGGGAGGCGCTGGTTGGTAATCAAACCCTTTTCCGCTCCTTACTGGCGGCAATAGCCGGTTCCATTGTCTACCGGGCTGTTATCGGCCTGGTTCTGCAACTGGGTATGCCGGCAACGGATTTGAAATTGTTTACCTCACTGATTGTGGTAATTGCTCTGGCCTTCCCTCTGGTAAGACAGCGGTTGGGGTTCCGGTCATTGCGTTTGCGGGGTGAAGGGGTTGCTGAGACTGGAAAATATACACAAGATCTTCCATCCCGGCGGGATTAATGAAAAAGTAGCCTTAAAGGGAATTAACCTGTTCGTTCGTGCAGGAGATGTGGTAACCATCATCGGCAGCAATGGAGCGGGTAAATCTACTCTCTTAAACGTTATAGCCGGGGTTTATCGAGTTGACGGTGGAAAAGTGATCCTGGACGGCGAGGATATCACCCACTGGCCTGAGCATATCCGGGCAGCCCGAATTGGCCGCGTTTTCCAGGATCCCCTGCAGGGTACCGCTGCTTCCATGACTATTGAAGAAAATCTGGCCCTGGCTTTGCGTCGTGGCCGCTCCCGTCGCTTGCGTCCGGGGATTACTCAGGCTGAACGGCAGCTTTTTAAGGAACGCCTGGCCCTTTTGGGATTGGGTTTGGAGAATCGGCTTTCCACCCGGGTGGGTTTATTGTCCGGCGGCCAGCGCCAGGCCCTGGCCGTATTGATGGCCACCATTGCTACTCCCAAAATCCTTTTGCTGGATGAGCATACTGCTGCTCTTGACCCGCGTACTGCCGCCACAGTTATGGAATTAACGGAAAGAATAATTGCCCGGCACCGGCTTACCACCCTTATGGTCACCCATAATCTGGCGCAGGCACTGCATACCGGCAACCGTACAATTATGATGCATGAGGGGAGGATCATTCTGGACCTGTGCGGGCCTGAAAGGGAAAGGACAACGGTAGCCGATCTTCTCAGGATGTTTGAACAGGCCAGTGGCGACGCCTTTACCTATGACCGGGCGCTTTTGAGCGGGAGCTGAAAATAAAAGGCCAGCCCTGAAAACAGGAGGGCTGGCCGGGCTGTCCCGATTTTACTGTCGTTTCCGTCATTTCGCCGGTGAGCCGGGTGAACTGCTCCCTTATTGCGGATTTAGAGCCAGGTATCAAGCATCATCCCCAGGAAAAGAAGGAAAAGATAGGGGCTGGAAAACTTGAAAAGCAGCCAGGCATTTTGGCGGGCTGGGCGAAGATAAACATATGTGCTTAACCCGATGGCAGCCAGGCCGGTAATTATTGCCGTTGCCAGGTAAATGGTTCCCCACGAGCCCGCAAAGTAGATCAGGAGAGAGCAGGCGACCATCAGAATAACGGTGCTAATAAGACAATGCAGGGCTTTTCTGGCTTCACAGACCACAGGAAGCATGGGTACTTTTACCCTGGCGTAATCTTCCTTGTAAAAGATGGCCAGGCTCCAGATATGGTTGGGAATCCACAAGACGACCAGGGCAGCGATGAGAAGAGGTAGCAAATCCACCTTCCCCGTTACCGCAGTCCAGCCAAATAGCGCCGGCAGGCCGCCGGAAAACCCGCCCAGGATGATGTTCCAGGAACTCCTGCGCTTCAACCAGAGACTGTAAATGCCCACGTAGCCGATCATTCCTCCCCAGAGGCAGGCGAAGGCAACGGGGTTTACCCTCCAGCCGAGGAAGAGGGAAGAAACAAAGAGCAATAGTCCCCAGTACAGGGCCCTTACCGGCGGATTGATTCTGCCGTCAGGAATGGGGCGTTTCTGGGTCCGGGTCATGCTGGCATCGAGATCCCGGTCAATATAACAGCTGACGGCATTGGCGCCGGCACAGGCCAGGGTTACTGCCGCCGTGGCCGTGATCAGCTGGGACATGGCAACGGGTCCGTACATGGCGCTCGCTACCACCATGGTGGCCAGTGCCGTAAAGACCAGCAGGACTACAGAACGGGGCTTGGTTACTTCCAGGTAGGCCATCACAACTGTCCGGAAATCCATCCTGGTTTTGTTGATACTGGTTTCTATGTTCATTATAATGCCCCCAATCGAAATCAAAATTTAGAAAAAAATATGTAATCCCCGTTATTACAGATGCCAGTAACACTGCTTATTAAACATTCGTTATTCATGAAACAATTCCTGCTCTAAAAAATATGCTTTACAAAATTTAAGATAGAGTTAATTGAGGGGAGGGGTAGTAATGAAGGTGGTTTTTCACGAACGTTATAAAGAAGTTTACGCGGCCGACCCGGCCGCGGCAGCGGGGAGGCTGGACCTGATGGTGGAAGAACTGGCCGGAGCCTATCCATTTATTGAACCGGCACCGGCTACGGATGATGATGTATTACTGGTACATAGCTCCGGGCACCTGGAAAGGGTTAAAAATCGGCCTCATACATATGAAATTGCCCTCCTGGCAGCGGGTGGGGCCATTCTGGCCTCGGAGCTGGCCATGCAGGGTGAGATGGCTTTTGGTTTGATTCGGCCGCCCGGGCACCACGCCAGCCCTGATTCCAGCTGGGGTTTTTGCTGGTTTAATAATATCGCCATAGCTGTGGAAAGGTTGAGGCGCCGGGGGATAATCAGCAAGGCACTGATCATTGACATCGACCTGCATTATGGCGATGGTACGGCCAGTATTTTTGCCGGCGTACCCGAGGTAACCTACCATCATGTGGAAGGGATCAGCCGGGAAAGGTTTTTGCGCGATCTGGAACTCACCTGCCGGGGGGAATTTGATCTGGTGGCCATATCGGCCGGGTTTGACCGGCACGAAGCAGATTGGGGCCGTTTGTTAAAAACAGAAGATTATGCAGCCGCCGGGAAAATAATCGGTACTTTTGCCCGGCAAAAATGCCGGGGAAGGGTGTTTGCCGTTCTTGAAGGCGGTTATAACAGCGATGTGCTGGGTAAGAATGCCCGCGCCCTGCTGCGGGGACTGGAAGAGGAATAGGAGTGCCCCGGAAGAACTCCGGGGCTATTTAATCACTTCTCGTAATTATTTTGCTACTTCCGGGTTGGAACCGGGAAAGGAATTAATGGTTCAAACCGTTTTCTTTAATAAGGTTGGCCTCTTTCAAACGCTGGTATATATACTGGCGGGCTTCATCACTATCCGGTTCATCCAGTGGCTTCAAGCGCATTAAGTCCGGTGCCAGGCGAGCCAGAAAGATACCCGGCGCATTTTTCTCCACCACCAGGTAAACATCGCGCTTTGGCTTTACCGGGACGGCATAATCACCCTTAATAGTGGTGAGCACAGGAATGAGGTCCCAGTTTTCTATAAAAAATTCTACAGCTTCTTCAATGGTTATATTCACATTTTAACCCTCCTGTTGTTCTTCAAGTGTACATTGAAGCAACTGGGCCGGGTCTGCTTTTTCATAAAAGTGGCGGGAAAACTCCTCAAAACTCAGCCCCAGGGCATTGGCCCATTTCTGGGCTACGCATAAGCGGGGGTATTGCTGTCCCCTTTCTATGGCCAGCAACTCCCGCACGGTAATTCCCACTCTGGTGGCCATGGCCGCAGCTGTGAAGCCCTGTTTCTTTCTAACCTCATCCAGACTCATCAGTCATCACCATCTTTTAAAGGCAGTTTGAAGCAGGCACCGGCGGGTGCAAAATGGAAGACAGGACCAAAAATGGCGGCGAGATGGGCTGCTACAGGCAGGCCGGTGCAGTGATTGGCAGCGAGGAACTTCAGGTTAAGGCCCTGCAGGTAGGTAATGGTGGCTTCCTGCTGTTCCCTGGATGCAGGACCCAGATGGGTTCCGCCAATTATGCCGTAGATACGGTCCACTCCGGTTACCTGGCGGGCATGTTCCACAATATTGACGACCCCTGCGTGGGCACACCCCAGGATGATCACCAGTCCTTCATCGGTGACACAGTAAAGGCTCATATCATCCCGGAGGGGATCGGGTATTTTTTGACCATTTTCCACGGTGACCAGACGGCTGTCTCCTTTTTCAAAGGCAGTCTGGCGTGGGACTTCGCCGCTGATCCACAGGCCGGGGGCTATTTGCCGGGGATTTCGTTCCCAGACGAACCTGGCGCCCAGGCTCTCCAGTTCCTCCCGGCAGTAAGGTACTCCGATGTACTGTTCCCGGGGTCGGGCCGAATAATGCGGGCTGAAAAAGTCGGGGTGAACATAAACGGGCACTTCCCCGCGCAGGCGCAGGAAATCCCGCATTCCCCCGCTGTGGTCGTAGTGACCGTGGCTCATGACCAGCGCGTCCACCTCCCGCAGGTTTACCTGCAGGGCGGCGGCATTGGCCAGGATATTTCCCCGCTCGCCCGTATCCAGGAGAATTTTTGCTCCGGCATTCTCTACCAGCAGGGCCAGGCCCCATTCTCCCGTTAAGCCGCTGGGTATCCCCACGGTATTTTCGCTCAGCACGGTTATTTTAACCATCTCAGTATCCACCTCACCAGTGTCCCGCAAATTCTTCAAGCTAACTGTATCATTCTTTGCCTCTGCAGTCAACTGCTGGGAGAAGCCGGTGGTCATACCGGCCGGGAGGCTTGATTTACCAGCCACAAAAGTGAATATTAGCTATATCCTGTTTTTCTTTTCAGAAATATTTCTCACCCTTTAAATTTGGTCATAAAATCATAATATTGTTCGTAAAAGGAAGGTAATGGCCGTAAATAACGTTTGCCCATAAGTACAGGCCTTTGATAATTTTATATTAATAACCATTAGATTTTGCGGGGGGAGGAAGCCGCGTGGAAACAATTGCGGCCAGTAAACTGGACCCAACGTTCATGAGCGAAGTTGTCTCCAAGTTCACGACGGACAAGAATCCGGCCGATTTATACAACTGCCTGACCTGTGGCATGTGCAGTGCCGGGTGCCCTTATAACGGGGTGCATGATCATGCCGACCCGCGCAAGTTCATCCGCCAGGTAGTTCTGGGCATGCGGGAGGAGGTTTTATCTTCAACTTTTATCTGGGCCTGTACCATGTGCGGGCGCTGTACCCTCCATTGCCCGATGAATGTAGATATTGCCGGGCTGGTAAGAACCATCCGCAGTCCCAAAAACTTTGGCCTCAAGGCACCGGGATTTTTGCAGGATGTGGTGGATGCGCAAATCCGTACCGGTAACCAGATGGAGGTAACCACGGAAGAGTACCTGGAGACCCTGGAATGGATGGAGGAGGAGTTGCAGCAGGAAGTTGGAGATCCCAACGCCAGAATCCCCGTGGACCAGGAAGGGGCAGAGTTCCTTTTCATGTGGGACCCCCGGGAAATAAAATATTATCCCCAGGATATCCAGAGCATTGCCAAGATTATGTGGGCTGCGGGGGCCAGCTGGACTGTCAGCAGCCGCTGGTGGGACGCCACTCACTACGCTTTGTTCAACGGTGATGATGAGGATTCAACCACCATGGTACGACGTACCATGGAGGAATTTGAGCGCTTGAAAGTAAAGGAAGTAATCATTACCGAATGTGGACATGCCTTCCGGGCCCAGCGCTGGGGCAGGATTGTATGGCTTAATGGTGCGACCTATCCCGTACGCAGCTTTGTGCAGTTGCAGGCGGAATGGATTAAAGAAGGGCGCATAAAGGTTGACCGTACCCGGAACACCGAGCGGGTTACCTTCCACGATCCCTGCAACCTGGTACGTAAAGAGGGAGTGGTGGAGGAACCACGCTACTGCCTGCAGCAGGTATGTATGGACTTTGTGGAGATGTGGCCCAACCGCCAGTACAACTACTGCTGCGGTGGGGGCGGCGGGCTGCTGGCCATGGGGAAGGACATTTACCCCTACCGGATGGCCAAAGGGAAACTGAAGGCTGAACAAATTAAGGCTACAGGCGCCAAGATAGTGGTTACACCCTGCCATAACTGTTACGACCAGCTGACCGACATCATCAAGTATTATAAGCTGGACTGCAAGGTCAGGCATATCCATCATCTGGTAAGCAATGCTCTTATCTTACCCAGTAAAGCGGAAAGGGAACAATTAAAGTAAAGGTTACTTTAATAACAAAAGGGAAAGGTGGGTGAGAGGAGCAGGGAATATTTTCTCCGAAGACTCCGGCAGGAATAGCCAGCTATCATCCTGCTGGAATCTTCCCTCCAAGGCATTTTACCATCCCATTGATGTTGAGTTTGTCCCGGCAGTAGGTGCCGGGTTTTTTGTTTTATGGTCAGGTTTGCGGAGGGGAAAGATTTTCTTCCGGCCCGGGCCGTTGCTTCCGTCCTTAAAAAGTGATATTATGGACATACGTAAAAATTATTAAGGGCTGGGACGTATATGAAGGTAGCAGCTGAACACGGCATCACCCGGGTTATTTTGGATAGCATTAGTGACGGTGTTTTTACAGTCGACACCGGCTGGCGCATTACTTATTTCAACCGGGCTGCGGAAAAAATTACCGGAGTGTCCCGGGAGGAAGCAGTGGGACGTTTTTGTTGGGAAGTTTTCCGGGCCAGCATTTGCGAGAGAGAATGTGCACTGAAGCAAACCCTGGAAACCGGCTGTCCGGTGATGAATAAAGCCGTTCATATTGTCAATGCCTGCGGTAAAAAAGTTCCCATCAGCATAAGCACAGGTATTTTAAGGGATGAGCACCAGCAGGTGATTGGCGGGGTGGAAACCTTCCGGGACCTTTCCCTGGTTGAAGAATTGCGCAGGGAGTTGCGGGGGCGTCATACTTTCGCCGATATCATCAGCAGGAATCACCGGATGCAACAGATTTTTTCCCTTTTGCCGGATATAGCGGAAAGCGATAGCACGGTGTTAATAGAAGGGCCGACCGGTTCCGGGAAGGAACTTCTGGCGCGGGCCATACACAATTTAAGCCCCCGGCGGGATAAACCCCTGGTGGCCGTTAATTGTGCCGCCCTTCCTGACACCCTGCTGGAATCGGAACTTTTCGGGTATGAGGCCGGCGCTTTTACAGATGCCAGAAAGAGCAAACCCGGTCGTTTCGCCCTCGCCCAGGGGGGTACACTTTTCCTTGATGAGATAGGCGATATTTCCCCGGCCCTGCAGGTTAAATTGCTGCGGGTTCTGCAGGAAAAAGAATTTGAACCCCTGGGTGCGGTGCGCCCGGTAAAGGCCGATGTGCGGATACTGGCGGCTACCAATAAAGATCTGGCCGAGCTGGTGGAAAAGGGGTTATTTCGCCGTGATTTATACTACCGGATTAACGTAATTAAAGTTACCTTACCCCCCTTATCTGAACGTAAGGAAGATATTCCCCTGCTGGTAGAACATTTTATCGACAGGTTAAACATCCTGCGGGGCAAAGCCATCGATGGGATTTCCGAGGAAGCCCTGGCTCTGTTATGGCAGCACGATTTTCCAGGTAATATCAGGGAGCTGGAAAATATTATCGAACATGCTTTCATCCTCTGCAAGGGCGGGCTCATCAAGCCGGAGCACCTGCCTGCTTACCTGAAGCCCGCTGAAAGTTCTTCCGGGCATGGTATCAAGACCCTGGCCGAAATGGAAGCCCGGATGATTTATGAAGCCCTGGTTCGCAACCGCGGGAAACGCAGCCTGGCCGCAAAAGAACTGGGTATCGATAAAACCACCCTCTGGCGGAAAATTAAAAAATATGGCCTGAAAGTTCCGGGTAGTTAATGGCATTGCATCTTGCAATATTCCCTTTGAAAAGGTGGTGCAATTTGCACCTTTTTGTTTTAAGGGAAAATCCGGCTAAGCAAGGGAAGCGTTGAACATCGGGTTCTGGAGGGCTGGCATGGGTATTGCTTACTTAATGTTGCAGCCGGTGCAGGTAGCCCTGCCGGAACATTTAAGCGGGCTGTAATCTTGCGGGGTGTGGGGATCGATGATAATTGCTCTCACCAGATGGGGTAATCGCATATCCCCCCTCTTTGACGTGGCTCAGGAAGCGCTGGTGGTGGAAATAGACCGGGGACGGCCTGTTACCTGGAGACGGGTAAAACTTGATTCAGCCTGGCCTTCCCGGCTGGAACAGCTGGTTCGACAGGGTGTGGAGGTGCTTATTTGCGGCGGCATAAGCAACTTCCTTTATTACCAGCTGGTTTCCCGGGGAATACGGGTCATCCCCTGGGTGACGGGCGAGGTGGAGGAAGTTTTATGGGCCTTTCTTCAAGGCCGGCTGGATCAAGAAAATTATTCCATGCCCGGTTGCCACAGGTGGCGGCACCGTCATCGCGGCCGGTGGTAAAGGAGGTGAACATAGTGCCCGGTTTTGACGGCAGTGGCCCCCGGGGAGCCGGTCCCATGACCGGCCGGGGCCGGGGATATTGTATTGTTCCTTTAACGAGCGAGATGTCTGGAGTTTCTACCTGGAAACCTTTTTCCTTCAGGGTTATCCGGGGCAGGAGGAAATATTCTTCCAAACCCTGTACCTGGCGAAAAAAAACTTATTGAATTAAAAAACGGAGGAGGTCGGTTGGAGATGCCGCGTGGTGACAGAACTGGTCCCTGGGGTGCAGGTCCAATGACCGGAAGAGGTATGGGATTTTGTACCGGATACAACCAGCCGGGTTTTGCCAGTGCTCCCGGATGGTGGTGCCGTCCCCGCCGGGGTGCCGGCTGGGGTGCCGGGCGCCGTGGCCGTTTCTGGTGGGGTGGCATCCCCCCGGCTGCAGGTTTCTGGTGGGGTGGCCTGCCCCCGGCTGCAGGCGATGAGGCAGGCTGGTTAAAAGCCCGGATTTCCCATTTCGAGAACGTACTCCAGGGGCTCAAAAAACGTCTCGAACAAATTCAGAGTGATGAAGAAAAAGAAGATAAATAATCTGTAACTTTTGGCCGGTATCCCTGTGTACCGGCTTTTTCTTATTCTTGCCTGGTAAAAGGAACTGAACGTAGAGAACAGCATTTTCCGGCAACCTGTATTTATTATTTGGCTCTTGCTCTCTATACCGTTGCAGGGGACGGCAATCCTCAGCAGGTTGTCCTGACAAAATATTAAGATACTTTTGCGATTTGAACATAAATTCATTATTTGCTCCAAAGTGGAAGAATACGGCCATAATTAACATTTGTCCAATAATCCATTCTTTGATAAGCTATAACTAATAGTTTCTGGTACTTTGCTGTGCTTAAATTTTTCAAAGAGGGGGGAACCAATGCGAACAGCCCCGGGGTAAGGAGTTAAAGGGTGGAGAGAGATTAGGTGTATTTCAGCCCGGTCATTTTTAACTAAGGAGGTCAGATAAATGCCAAGGTTTAGGGATCCCCAGCTTACCAGCCGGCCCTCGGATAAAACTCCCAGGGTCATTGATCCCAAAAATGTAAGGCGTTCTGTCGACCCGGCAGTCCTGGAAATGATTGATGTAGCCCGGGAGCAGGGTGTGGTTACCGCCTTTGACCGGGTGGTGGCCCAGCAACCCCAATGTCAGTTTGGCTATAAGGGGATCTGCTGTCGTTTTTGTATGATGGGCCCGTGCCGGATTAAAGCAGAGGAAGGCCCGGCCAGCAGGGGTATATGCGGGGCCAATTCGTGGACCATTGTGGCCCGCAGCGTAGGGTTGATGATCCTCACCGGTTGTGCCTCCCATGCCCAGCATGGAAATCATATCGCCCATGTCCTGGAAATGGTTGCGGAAGGGAAGGCTCCCGATTATTCCGTTAAAGATCCCGAGAAGCTGGTGCGTATCTGCAGGAAGGTGGGCATTGAAACCGAAGGTAAAGATACTATGGCCCTGGCAAAGGAACTGGCGGAAATGGCACTGGAAGATTTCCGGCGTCTGAAAGGAGAAGGGGAAACCACGTGGGTGGTCAAGCAGCAAATTCCCGCCCGCGTAGATAGGTACAGAAGCCATATGGTCATGCCCCACGGGATTCATGCCACCATTTCCGACCTGGTTACCCAGGCCCACGTAGGTATGGATAATGACCCGGTAAACCTGGTTTTCAGCGCCGTACGGGTAGGCCTGGCCGACCTGGCCGGCAAGTGGATTGCTACCGATTTGTCCGATATTATTTTCGGTACGCCCAGGCCTATTGTCAGTGAAGCCAACATGGGGGTTCTGGATCCCCGGAAAGTCAATATTATTGTGCACGGCCACAATCCCCTCTTGAGCGAAATGATTGTGGCGGCGGCCCGGGAGCTGGAAGACGAAGCCAGGGCTGCCGGTGCGGCCGGAATCAACCTGGCCGGCATCTGCTGTACGGGTAACGAGGTGCTCATGCGTCAGGGTATTCCCGTTGTCACCTCCTTCTCCTCCCAGGAACTGGCCATCTGTACCGGTGCTGTCGATGCCATGGTGGTGGATGTGCAGTGCATCATGCCCGGTTTAAACACGGTGGCCCAGTGTTTTGGAACCAGGTTGATTACCACTTCGGATATTGTGAAGAACCCCGGCACCATGCACATTGACTATCAGGAAACATCGGCTATGGCCTGTGCTAAAGAAGTTATCCGTCAGGCCATCGAAGCATACAAAGAACGGGGTACGCGGCCGGTGCATATTCCCAAGGTGAAGAACAAGGTGGTAGCAGGCTGGAGCCTGGAAGCCATCTTTGAACTCTTCAAGACAGTTAACCCCACCAATCCTGTGCGGGTGCTTAATGAAGCCATTCTTTCCGGAGAATTGAAAGGCGTTATCCTCATGGCCGGGTGCAACAACCTGAAGACCTTCCAGGACCAGGCCCATATTGAAATTGCCAAGGCCATGTTGAAGAACGATGTATTTGTTATATCCACCGGTTGCCATGCCCAGGCCTGTGCCAAGGCTGGATTGATGGATCCGGATAAGGTGGATGAATATTGCGGTCCGGGATTGAAGAAATTCTTCCAGCGGATCAGTGAAAAGGCTGATCTCAAATATGGTCTGCCGCCGGTATTCCACATCGGTTCCTGTGTTGATAACTCCCGGGCGGCTGAACTCCTGATGCTAATGGCTGAAGATCTGGGCGTGGACACGCCGAAAGTACCTTTTGTCGCCTCGGCTCCGGAGGCCATGAGCGGTAAGGCCACCAGCATTGGTACATGGTGTGTAACTATTGGCCTGCCCACCCATGTGGGAACCATGCCCCCGGTGGAGGGTTCCGACCTGATCTACAGCATTTTGACGCAGATTGCCAGCGATGTGTTTGGCGGTTATTTCATCCTGGAACCTGATATCGAAGTGGCCATCCAGAAACTGCTCAATGCGCTGGAATACCGCACCTGGAAGCTGGGCGTGCACCGCAAGGTGGCCGAAGATCTGGAAACCGCTCTCTGTCAAAACTGGTAAACTGGGGCGGAGGAGGGAAAATAATGGCCGAAGCCATTAATTTTGACCAGATTTTTGAAGGAGCGATCGAGCCGGGGAAAGAACCCAAGCGGCTCTTTAAAGAAGCCTATGAAGGGACCATTACCGCTCTGAGCTATGCCGAGATCCTGCTCAACCAGGCCATTCGCACCTACGGGGCGGACCATCCCATTGGTTATCCGGATACCGCCTACTATCTGCCGGTGATCCGCTGTTTGAGCGGGGAAGAGATCAAGACCCTGGGCGACTGCGTGCCGGTACTGAACCGTGCCCGGGCACAGGTCAAGGAAAACTTCCGCGACTTTACCAATGCCCGCCTGGCCGGTGAAGCCACCTGGTACGCGGCG
>NZ_FQUW01000015.1 GCF_900129285.1 Desulfofundulus australicus DSM 11792 | reverse complement strand
CTGCAAGGTGGCCGATAAAGCCAGAACGTATCCGCCGACCAGAAACCGGCCGGCCTGGTTTGCTGCCGTGTTCAGAGAAAAGTTGCTGGAAGCACGGGCGGAAATTCTGGCCCTTAAGAAAAAATATCCGTTTAACCGGTTTTGAGCGGTATTACCACCGGCTGCCTCTTTCGGGTAGCCGGTTTTTCTTTTTTGGGTTTTCGATGGAAATGCCAGCGGAATTTAAAAATTATTTTTATGATTACCGGTTTAAAATGAGAATTTCCTTTGTTCCACCAGTTGGTTGCCCCAATTTAATTTGAAGATTTTTCCCGAATCAATTTGAAAATCTACATGAAGGTATTTGCGGAGTTTGGCTTGAAGCCCGGACGACCGGCAGGTACTGCTGGAGGAAAAGAATAATCCCTTTTGGCTGGCGACACCGGAACCCCTGATACCGGAACTTCATAAGTTCAACATTCCCAGGGAAGGAGAAGAAAATGTTTTACATCCCAGACGAAAGGATAGAGGAGTATATCAAAGAAAATGTTCCCTATCTGGATTTAACCACATTGGTGCTCGGAATCGGAAACCGAAAAGGGAAAATGAGCTTCTACAGCAGAGAGGAAGCCGTATTATGCGGGACAGAAGAAGTTATAAGGCTATGCGATAAACTGGGCAGCCGGGTACTCAGTTACTTTCCCTCTGGCTCTGTGGTAAAACCAAATGAAACATTTCTGGAGGTTGAAGGAAAAGCGGAAGAATTGCATGCAGCCTGGAAAGTGTCCTTGAATATTCTGGAGTATTGCTCGGGGATAGCTACCAGAACCCGCCGGATGGTAGACATTGCCACAAAAATCAATCCCAGAATTTCTATCGTCACTACCAGGAAGATTTTCCCAGGCACCAAAGAATTGGCCACAAAAGCAGTGGTGGTTGGAGGAGGTTTTCCTCATCGACTTGGCTTGTCAGAAACAATCCTGATTTTTAAGCAACACCTGAGTTTCCTGGGGGGACTATCCGGCCTGTTGGAAATCCTGGATGAAATACGCACCAGGGCTTGTGAAAAGAAGGTAATCGTCGAAGTCGAGAACCTGGAGGATGCTCTCGCACTCTGTAAAGGGGGTGTTGACGGAATCCAGTTCGATAAAGTCTCGCCACCAGAATTAAAAAGCTATGTACCCAAAATTAGGGGAATTAACCCCGCAGTTATTTTGCTAGCAGCAGGAGGGATTAATCTCGATAATGTGGCGGATTATGCTAAAACCGGGGTGGATGCCCTTGTAACCACCTCCGTTTACTTTGGAAAACCGGTGGATTTAAGTGTAAAAATGATTGAATTATAATTATGTGATTATGTATTGCGTTGACTGATGAAACACGAAAACTAAGGAAATTGGCATAATCAAAGCCAATGGAAAAATAAAATCCAGGCCATTTAGACGGGTGTTTTACAGAACGCAGATGGGGTGGTACTTTTGTTTGCTCCAGAGGTAGCAGTTCCGTTACTGTTATCCCTGCGCGTGGCCGGGCTGGCTGTACTGTTCGTTTTTCTCGCCGGCGTGCCGGTAGCCCGGCTCATGGCCGGACGGGACTTCCCGGGGAAAGATGCGGTGGAGGCACTCCTTACCCTGCCCCTGGTGCTGCCACCCACGGTGGTAGGCTTTGGCCTTCTGTTCCTGTTTGGGAAGCACGGTCCACTGGGCCGGTTGCTGGAAAATCTGTGGGGCGTTTCAGTAATCTTCAACTGGTGGGGGGCGGTCGTCGCCTCCACAGTTGTGGCCTTTCCCCTGCTCTATCAGGCGGTGCGGGCCTCCTTTCAGGCAATAGACAGAAACATCGAGAACGCAGCCCGCACCCTGGGGGCCAGCGAATGGCGGGTTTTCCAAACGATCAGCCTGCCCCTCGCCTGGCCCGGTTTGGTAGCCGGCATTGTCATGGCTTTTGCCCGGGCCCTGGGAGAATTCGGCGCCACCCTGATGGTGGCCGGCAACATTCCCGGCCGCACCCAGACAGCACCCCTGGCCATTTACGCCGCCACCGAATCCGGGGATAACCGGACCGCCCTGGTGCTGGTGGTCCTGATGACCCTGTTGAGCTTTATAGTGATCTTCTGGGTAAACCGCTGGAGCAAGCACCGGCTGAAGAGGTGGACACTGGACGATGAGATGTTTAACAGCACAGCCAGACCAGGATGCTTAACATGCTCAAATCAACCAAGGAAAAGAGGGCAGGGATCGACCCCATGAACATTTTTGCCCGGAATAAAAACGTATCAGCACCAGTTAAAAGCCTGTTGAGCGTAAACATTTTTAAGAAATTACCGGCCTTCCCCATGCAAATTGAGCTATCAGTGCAAAACGAAGTGCTGGTGGTGGTAGGTCCTTCCGGAGCCGGAAAAACCACCCTGTTGCAGTGCCTCTCCGGCTTGCAAAAACCCCACCAAGGTGAGATCGTTTTAAACGGGCGGGTGCTCTTTTCAAGCACTGCACGGGTCAACTTGCCTCCCCGACACAGGAATGTGGGCTATGTATTCCAGGATTATGCGCTCTTTCCCCATATGACCGTGGAGCAAAATGCCGCCTACGGCATGAAAGGGAACCGGAGAAAAAGCCTTAAGCTCCAGGAAGTGCTGGAAATGCTGCAGATAGCTCACCTGGCCCATCGTTACCCGGGGCAGATATCCGGTGGAGAGCGGCAACGCACAGCTCTGGCCCGGGCGCTACTTGCAGACCCGGAACTTTTGCTATTAGACGAACCCCTTTCTGCCCTGGATTACGAAACACGGTACAAAATACGGAAAGAACTGAAGTCCTTGCAACGACACTGGGGCATTCCTTTTATTTTAGTCACACACGACCTTGAAGAGGCAGCCTTTTTAGGAGACCGGGTGATGCGCATGGAAAAGGGACGTGTGGTTGGGTGGGGTATACCGGATGATATAATGTACCGGCATGCCAACCCCGGGGGCAGATGCCCCAGCCCGTACCCGCAATAAAAATAAGCCTGCTACCGCAGTGGGAGCAGGCTTTCATTTCTAATCGTTATCTAGAATCCACTAATGCAAATATACCAAGACTGCGGCCGTCCATCATCGTTTCGCATCCGGCACAAAGGCTGGCCCTGACCCCGCTGCCCGGACCGTCGAACGGTACAGTGACGGTAGAAGAGGGAGCGGGCTTTAAAATTATAAGGCATATACTTCCTCTCCGCTCAGGATGCGGATGCCCTTGGCCTGCAGGGCGGCAATGGCCTGGTCCAGCTGTTCCACCCGGAAGACCACCAGAGCGGCCTTTGAAGCCTTCTGTAAAAAGGCATACAGGTACTCAATGTTCAGGTTTGCCTCTTGAAGTACGGCCAGCACCCCGGCCAGCCCCCCTGGCTCATCCAGCACCTCTACAGCAATGACATCGGTGGCGCTGACGGTAAAACCTGCTTCCCTGAGCACCCGGTAGGCCCGGTCCGGATCGTTAACGATGAGGCGTAAAATACCAAAATCCGTAGTATCGGCAATGGCCAGAGCGCGGATATTGATACCGTTATCGCCAAGTACCCTGGTCACCTGGGCCAGGCGGCCCGACTTATTTTCCAAAAAAATGGAGATCTGCTTAACCTTCACGGGTATCCTCCTCTCTCAGATCTGCCGCCGGTCAACTACCCGTTTCGCTTTCCCCTCACTTCTCGGGATGGTATTGGGCTCCACGAGCTTGACCCTGGCGGAAATACCCAGTACGCTTTCAATCCGCTCCCGCAGCCGGTATTCCAGGTCTTCCAGTTTACGCACCGTGTCGCTGAACATATGTTCCGCCACTTCCACCCAGATCTCCAGGCTGTCCAGGTTCTCCTTGCGGTCCACCACCAGCAGGTAATGGGGTTCGGTTTCGCCGAATTCCAGGAGCACGCTTTCCACCTGGGAGGGGAATACATTGACACCGCGAATGATGAGCATGTCGTCACTCCGACCGGTGATCCGCTTTATCCGTACATGGGTGCGGCCGCAGGAACAGGGCTCCGGATCGATGCGCGTAATATCCCGGGTGCGGTACCGGATGAGGGGGAAGGCTTCCTTGGTAATGGTGGTAATAACCAGTTCCCCCTGTTCCCCGGGAGGCAGCACTTCACCTGTTGCCGGATCTATAATTTCTGGTATGAAATGATCTTCCCAGATATGCATGCCCTGTTTTGCAGCGCATTCCATGGCCACACCCGGCCCCATTATTTCCGACAGGCCGTAGATATCCAGGGCCATGAGATCCAGTTTTTCCTCCAGTTGCTGGCGCATACGCTCCGACCAGGGCTCGGCCCCGAAAATTCCGGCCTTCAAGGGAAGCTTTTTAAAATCAAGCCCCATTTTTTGCCCTTCCTCGGCCATGTACAGGGCGTAGGACGGTGTGCAGGTAAGAATGGTAGTGCCAAAATCCTGCATGAGCATCAGCTGCCGCCGGGTATTGCCGCCGGAAACGGGGACCACCGTTGCTCCCAGACGCTCAACACCAAAATGCAGGCCCAATCCCCCGGTAAATAAACCGTAGCCGTAAGCGTTCTGCACAACATCAAATCTGGTAGCCCCGGCACAGGTGAGGGAGCGGGCAATCAGCTCCGCCCAGGTATTGATATCGTTCTGGGTATACCCCACCACGGTAGGCTTGCCCGTGGTACCAGAAGAAGCGTGCACGCGGACCACATCGCTCATGGGCACGGCAAACAGACCGAAGGGATAATTATCCCTTAAGTCCTGCTTGGTGGTGAAGGGCAATCTCCTCAGGTCTTCCAGGGTACGGATGGAAGAAGGTTTTATCCCCGCTTCTATAAATCTCTGGCGGTAAAAAGGAACGTTACGGTAAACACGTTCAATGGTCAGCTTCAAGCGCTCCAGCTGCAAAATCCGGAGCTGTTCACGGGACATGGTTTCATACTCACGATCCCAGTACACAGGCTCACTGCTCCTTTTTTAAGAAACTGATTTTCTTTTTTACAAACTGATTTTCTAGAATAAAAAGATTCCTTAAACCCACCAACAATGATAATTCAACAACCGGCCCGCTGCATCCTGCCGGGGGAAAATTTTTTGCTCCTGGATATAACCCCATATTATCCTTTTAAAAATAAATGACAGGATTTCCAGACAAAAATAAATCTGTTTCGGAAATTTGAGACACTGATCGACCCACAATTTCACCCACAGGGAGACCCTTTGACTGGCCGGTTATAAACAAACTTATTCACATTATCCACAGGCCGTAATCCACAGGATAATGTTTCAACCGGCTGAAAAATTGCTGGAACAGGCCTGCACAGTATGGCTTCATGCCTTGATTTTCAAGGCTTCGCGCTTTTCAGCTTCATTTTTTGCGCCGGCCATAGCGTTTGGCGAATACTTAATTTTTTGTGGATAACCTCGAACAATCCACAGGCAGGAATGAAAAAATTCCGGTAAGATTCCTTCGACAAAGTTTTTTAAGGCGCTACCAGTGGAAGACCGGGCACGGCATTGAGGGTAAGGGGAGCCAGGTCTCCCCGCAGGAACTTGTAATAGGCTGCGCACCCGATCATAGCCGCATTATCAGTACAAAGTACAGGCGGGGGATAAAATACCTCCAGGCCCTCCCGGCGGGCCCGGGAAACCAGGGCAGACCTCAAACGGCCGTTGGCAGCCACACCCCCGGCCAGGATGATGGCAGGACAGTCGTAAGTGCGGGCAGCCTGCAGGGTTTTATCCACCAGCACGTCCACTACTGCTTTCTGAAAACTCGCGGCTACATCGGCCAGGTTCACTTTCTCCCCCTTTTGACGGAGGCGGTTGAGGTACTGCAGCACCGCCGTTTTTAAACCGCTGAAAGAAAAATCAAACCCCTCCAGGTGCGCCCTCGGGAAATCAATAGCCTCCTCATTACCCTCCCTGGCCAGGCGTTCAATGGCCGGCCCGCCGGGGTAACCCAGTTCCAGCACCCTGGCCACTTTATCAAAGGCTTCCCCGGCGGCATCATCCCGGGTGCTGCCCAGCAGTTGATAATCACCATGATGTCGAATCAAAACCAGATCTGTATGGCCTCCACTTACCACCAGGCAGATGAGGGGAAAGGGTAAATCGGGCCGGACCAGAAAATTGGCATAAATATGCCCTTCAAGATGATTTACGGCAATCAGAGGAATTTCCAGGGCAAAGGCTATGGCTTTGGCCGCAGCCACCCCCACCAGAAGAGCTCCAACCAGACCGGGGCCCTGGGTTACCGCCACCCCATCCAGATCATCGAATTTCAACCCCGCCTGCGCCAGCGCCTCCTGAATAACATGGTTGATCAGCTCCAGGTGCTTGCGGGAGGCCACTTCAGGGACAACACCCCCAAACTTCCTGTGCAAATCCACCTGGGAGGAAATGATATTAGAAAGGACTTCCAGGCCATCCACCACCACGGCGGCGGATGTTTCATCGCAAGAAGTTTCAATGGCCAGAATTTTGATGCTCATCCCACTCCCTCTCTTCAGAGCAAAATAATATTATTAATAATACCACAAAAAAGACCCCGGCATACGGCCGGGGCTTACACCACCGGAGGAATATCGATGGGGTGCCCTGTACGGTTGTTAACCTGCAATATACATCACGGGCAGGGAATAGACGGTAAAGTTAAACTCCAGCGCCTGGCCTCAGTCCTGCAGCAGTATAATCCCGATGCCGTTGCCCTCCAGGAAGTGGACCGCCACCTGCCCCGCAGCCACCTCCGCCACCAGGCCAGGGTACTGGCCAGGTACCTGAGCATGTACTTTGCATTTGCCCCTACCATCAACTGGCTGGGCATCTGCCAGTACGGTATGGCCGTTTTAAGCCGTTACCCCATTTCCAGGCACCAGTATCACCCTCTGCCGGCAGGCACTGAACCCCGCGGGCTGCAGGTTACCAGAATCAGCCTCAGGGAAGAAGGCTTCCTCCTGCTCAATACCCACCTGGGGCTGGACTACCGGGAAAGGGAAATACAAATAAAAGAAATAAGGAAAATATTACGCTTACTGAACGGACCGGTGGTTCTGGCAGGCGATATGAATACGGAAAAGCTCGCCATTCCCGAACTACCCGTAACCCCGGTACCCACCCTGCCCACTTTTCCCTCCTACCGTCCCCGGTTCGCGCTGGATCGCATTTTTGCCTCCTGCCACTGGCAGGTTGTCCATGCCATGACTCTTCCCACCACAGCCTCCGACCATCTACCACTCCTGGTGGAACTGGTACTGGAGAGTTAGCCTGTGAGGGGTTCTCCCAGTTCCGCCATTAAATCCCGGAATACCCGCCCGGCACTATCATGGATCACCAGCTCGGCCTGTTCGTCCAGTGGGGTAGGCTCCCGGTTGATAATTACCACCCGGCGGGCAAACTGCGGTAGCCCCGCCGCCGGGTAAACCTGCAGGCTGCTTCCCACAACCAGTAATAACTGGCAGCCGGAGAGAGCCTTGATGGCTTTAAAAAAGTCTTCGCTCATTCTGTCCTCAAAGAGGACCACGTCAGGCCGCAAAACCCCTCTGCAGGAATCGCAAACAGGCGGATTTTGCCCCCTTTCAAACTGCTCCACCAGGTAAGAAAAGGGGTAACTTCGCTCACAATTCATGCAGTGACAGGTGCGCAGGTGGCCGTGAATCTCCCAAACCCGTTTTGAGCCAGCCCGCTGATGCAAACCATCAATATTCTGGGTTATCACCCCCACCAGGTACCCCAGTTCCTCCAGGCGGGCTATTGCCCGGTGGGCGTCGTTGGGTTCCACACCGCTAAAAGCCGACCACCGGGAGAGATTAATTTTATAAAAAGCGGCCGGATCCCGTTTTAAAGCACTTAAACTGGCGGTTTTTATAGGATCATACTTCGTCCATAACCCCGTTCCCGGACTGCGAAAATCGGGAATCCCGCTTTCTGTACTTACCCCCGCTCCCGTCAGGGCAAAATTGCGGTTATTGCGGCGTAAGAGCTCCGCCAGGGTGCGGATTTTTTCCTCGTAAGTCATAGAAACAAAAGCTCACCCCCAGTAGTTAGATAATTTAGATAAATTCTTTTTTAATAACCACCCTTTTTCGTTATTGAAGCAAGTCACGTTAACACCAATATTCCGCACGGCCCTGTTTATTCCGCTGCCACCTGCCTGCCGCAATAGCTGCAGAACTTACCGCCTGCCGGAAGCTCAATCTTGCACTGGGGACAAACCAGGGGCCTGGGTTGCAGGCGGTCGATTTGCTCCTGGATGGTTAGCATATCGGTTTCAATTTTCCGGGTGCTCTCACAAAGATGTTCAATATCTTCATCAAGGTTGGCTTCACCTTTAAAACGGCGGTAAACCAGTTCCCCAAGGCTTAAAAAATTATTCTCCAGCTCCTTTTCCAGCCGCGACAGTTCAAATTTCAACCGGGTAGCCTCAATAAATTCGCCT
The DNA here is from genome assembly GCF_900129285.1 of Desulfofundulus australicus DSM 11792. Taxonomy (GTDB): domain Bacteria; phylum Bacillota; class Desulfotomaculia; order Desulfotomaculales; family Desulfovirgulaceae; genus Desulfofundulus; species Desulfofundulus australicus. The sequence goes on along the minus strand of NZ_FQUW01000015.1, from coordinate 66,896 downwards.
GACCGCCTGGTTACCTCCCTGGCCTTATCGCTGAGTCCTTTAGCCGTTTCTCCTATCTTTTGAAAGATTTCCATGCCGATCCCCCTTTAAAATTTTTGATAAAACAACTTCGACAACCGTTATAAAATTCCTGGTAAAAAGTTCTTGTTTTAAATTTAAATAAACAAATTTAAATAAACAAATAACCCGCATAACCGTTGCGGGTTAGTTGTTCTCTCCCACAGCATCCAGGTGGACATACAGTGCCCTTTCGTTCTCATCAAACCGGGCCTCATACTTTCCACGGGGACTAATATTAAAGTGTTTAAAAAAGCCCTTGCCGAATACCTTCGTCTTTTTAATCTGCATACCCCCTTCTTCCATCGCCCGTATTCTGATTACACGTGCTTCGCGATCGTAAGCCAGTTCCACATGTTGTGCACCTAATTTTTCCCTGGCCACATTATTTAGTACTATAGAACTTTTAGAAAATGAAACCATAGGTGCTTTTTCAGCCCTCTCACCACGTGGCTTATAAACTTCAAAGGGCATATATCACATCTCCTTTTTCTTTTTTTGAAGGTATTATAATCTATAGTATCCACGGTAGTCAAATGTTAACTTTAAAATTTCGTTTATACTACTTATATAGATACGTTTATCAAACAAGTTTATTCCCTGGTACCTGCAGTATACTCCCAATTAAGTAGTAGAGTTTTAGTTTTTTTATTTCAAGACCATAAAATGAAATAAATATGCAGATCTTACGGCAATAAAATGTGAATATTTTTAATATAACTATTTCGCCTGCCGGGATTGAATATATTAACAGTTTTACCTATAATGAAAGCAAGGAACAACTGAACGGTCATAATCAAGGAATAAACGGTTGTTTTTCAGCCTTGAATGGCATCCCGGGAGGTGGGGCCGATGGTCAGTCTGGTACAGTTAAGCCCTGTGGAACTGGAAACCCCTAAAGGCCTGGTTATCTTTGAAGGCCCGGTAACTGACAGCTACCTCGACAGCCTTTCCATGAATAAGGGTCTTACCAATTTCCGCCCGCCGGACCGCCAGAAAGAAGCCCTGAAGATAATAACCAATCTACCTGACGGCATGATCTTCATAGCCCGCCATGAAAACGAAATTATCGGCTATGTTACCTTCCACCATCCTGATGATTTCAGCCGCTGGTCCAAACACCCACGGGTGCTGGAAATGGGAGGCATTGAGGTCAGCCCGGAATGGCGCGGCTGCAGGGTAGCGGAAAATCTCTTGAAGCTGGCCTATTCTCATCCGGCGGTGGAGAACTTTATTGTAATCACTACAGAATATTGCTGGCACTGGGATACCAGGAACACGGGCCTGGATATCTGGGCTTACCAGAAGATGCTCACCAGGTTATTTGGTAAAGTTGGCCTGGAAAAGGTTACCACCGATGACCCCGACATCCTGGAACACCCCGCCAACGTACTCATGGCCAGAAAGGGTAAAAACGTGAGCAGGGAAGACATCATGTTGTTCGAACAGATGCGCTTCCTTAGAAGGTACAGAAAAGTGGCCAACATGGAGTAAGGCTACCGGCAGAACAGCCGGTTTTTTTTATTGCCCATGCAGGTTTTTTAAATTTTTTTGCTACAGTACGGCCCGGCGGGTCAGAAAGCTCATCCCCAAAATTTTAACGGGAAAAAGAAGGATTAAATTATAAGAAAACGAATATTTTAACGTATGGTGGTCATACCATCAGACTTTTTATCCCGGGGAGGAACACCAATGTCCATCGCGCAGGCCATCGAGGCTTTACGTCGAGAACTGGGTGACGAAAATGTGATCACCGCAGTTGAAGATCTATTCTGCTATTCCTATGACGCCACGGCCGATCTGCCGGAACAAAGACCGGACGTGGTGGTTACACCGGAAAACGTGGATCAGGTAGTCAAGGTGGTCAAAATAGCCCGCCAGTTTCACCTGCCCGTATACCCCCGCGGTTCGGGAACAAATTTAAGTGGCGGTACGGTACCTGTCAAAGGGGGAATTGTGCTCAGCACCTTAAAAATGAACCGCATTCTGGAAATAGATCCTTCCAACCTGACGGCTACCGTACAGCCAGGTGTAATCATCCAGGATTTAAACAACGCCGCGGTTCAATATGGCTTGATCTATCCACCCGACCCGGGCACAGTGGCCACCGCCACCATGGGGGGAAGCGTGGCCGAGTGTTCCGGAGGGCTGAGGGGCCTGAAATATGGAGTTACCAGGCATTACGTAATGGGTTTGGAGGTGGTTCTGGCCAGCGGCGAGGTTGTCCGTTACGGCGGCAAAACGGTAAAAAATGTTACCGGCTATGACCTGGTCCGCTTATTTACCGGCTCGGAGGGAACCCTGGGCATTATTACGGAAATTATTGTTCGTTTGATTCCGGCACCCCAGGCCCGGGAAACTATGCTGGCCGGTTTCAATGACCTGGCCGGAGCCGGCAATGCCGTTGCCGGTATCATCGGCGCGAAAGTAATCCCGGCCACCCTGGAAATCATGGACCGGGTAACGGTAGAAACCGTGGAAAATTATGCCCGCGTCGGTTTGCCCACCGATGCAGCAGCCGTCCTGCTTATTGAAGTGGACGGGATTCCCGAAGTGGTCAAATCGGAGGCGGAAGCTGTAAAGCGCGTCGTCGTCCAAAACGGTGGTTGGATTAAAACAGCGGAAAACGATGAGGAACGGGAAAAGCTATGGAGTGCCCGCCGGGCCGCCCTGCCCGCCCTGGCCCGCCGCAAGCCGACCACCATCCTGGAGGATGCCACCGTTCCGAGGAGCAAAATTACGGACATGCTCCTGGCCCTGGAAGATATTGGGAGGCGTTATAACCTGGTTATCGGCACCTTTGGGCATGCCGGTGACGGTAACCTGCACCCCACCATCCTTGCCGATGCCCGGGACGAAGAGGAAATGAAAAGGGTGCGCGGGGCTGTGGAGGAAATTTTCCGTACGGCTTTAAACCTGGGAGGAACCCTTTCCGGTGAACACGGAATTGGTATAGCCAAGAAAAAATTCCTTCCCTGGGAAGCAGGCAAGGCCGGGATGCAGGTACTCAAAAAGATTAAACAGGCCCTGGATCCGGACAATCTCTTAAATCCGGGTAAAATAGTGGATCTCGAGGAGGACCGGGCATGAGCATTTTTAACGGGCTGGCCGCAGTAGAAGAAGAAATACTTAAATGTATGAAGTGTGGTAACTGCCAGGCAGTATGTCCCCTGTACAAGGAATCCCGGCAGGAACCGGCCGTAGCCCGGGGAAAGATCCGCCTGGCGGCCGCTGTCCTGGATGGCCGGCTGAAACCAGCGGAAACCCTGGCCCGGCGTTTTGATCTCTGCCTGACCTGCCTGGCCTGTGTGGCCACATGCCCCTCCGGCGTAAAGGTGGACCGGATTATCCTGGCTGCCCGTACGGCAATGGTCCGGGAAAAAGGGCTGCCCTTCATAAAGAAAACCGCATTTACCGGGCTCAGCCGCCCCCACCTGTTCGATCTGGGTATAAAAACCGCTGCCCGCCTGCAGGGAGTGTTTTTTAAACGCCTTGAGCAGGAAAAGATGCAACCCCGCTTTCCCCTTGGCCTGGAACTGCGCCGTATCGTCCCTCCCCTGGCATCTGTCCCTTTCCGGGACCGGGTAGCGGAAACGCATAAAGTCGAACGGCCCGCGGCCACAGTAGCCTTCTTTACCGGCTGTATGACCAATTACCTCTACCCCGAAATAGGACAGGCCACCCTGCGCGTCCTGAAAGCCCACGGGGTTAACGTAATTATACCCCGGATGCAGCACTGCTGCGGCGCACCCCTCCTGTATAACGGTGCCGCGGACATGGCCAGGGAAATGGCCAAATCACACGTGGACCTGTTCGGCAGCATACGGGCACGGGCCGACGCCATCATCACCGTTTGCGGGACTTGCGGAGAAGCCTTCAAACACCTGTACCCCGAGTTGCTGGATACAACACCGGGTTATGGTAAAAAAGCACGGGAAGTGGCCGATAGAATCATGGATATAACCCGGTTCCTGTACAGGCTGCCCTTTAACCCGAACCTGTTCAGAGCACCGGAACTGTCCATCACCTACCACCAGCCCTGTCACCTGGGCCGCGGCCTGGGCGTGGTGCAGGAACCCCTTTCCATCATCCGGAGCATTGCCGGGGTCATTTACCAGCCCCTGAAGGAACCGGGCAGGTGCTGCGGCAACGCCGGCTCATTCAGCCTGACCCATTACGATTTGTCCTACCGGGTTCTCGCCCACAAGTTGAGGGATATCAAAAGCAGCGGCGCGCAAATGGTGATTACCGGTTGTCCGGCCTGCCGTATGCACCTGAACGACGGGTTGACCCAGGAGCAGATGCCCCAGAAAGCAGTGCATACCATCGAGTTTCTGGCCGGCATCCTTGCCGAAAGGTAAAACCGGGGAGCGGTTCAACTCCCCGGTTTTTTACCCGCTCAGTATTTCCTCACGGGCCTGCAATTTTTTCTGAAGGCGCCGCTTTAAAAACCGGCCGGCAACCAGCACCAGGAGGGTTATGGCAGCAGGTACAATTATCTCTACCGGAATATGCTCAACGTGCTCAAACAGCCGGTGCATTATCCTGTCTTCCACCAGCATTTTACCGGCCGTCCAGGCCAGAACACCGGAACCAGCATAAACTAAAATAGGGAACCTCTCCACCACCAGAGAAACCAGCTGGCTGCCCATAATAACCACAGGTATGCTCAAGGCAAGCCCAAAGGCAACCAGCGCAATACTCCCGTGAGCTGCAGCAGCCACGGCCAGCACATTGTCCAGGCTCATCAGTAAATCAGCCAGAATAATGGTTTTAATGGCGCCGGTATAGCTCACGGCAGCATCCACTTCCCCGGCTTCCTGCTGGGGCAGCAACAATTTCAGGGCTATCCAGGTTAATAAGAGCCCCCCGGCGGCCTGCAGGAAAGGAACCATTAACAGTACGGTGGCAATAGAAGTCAGGATAATGCGCAGGATAACCGCACCGGCAATACCCCAGAAGAACGCCACCCTTTTCTGAGCCGGCGGCAACCCCCGGCAGGCCAGGCCTATAACCAGGGCATTATCACCGGCAAGCAACAGATCAGCAATAACAATGGTTAATACTGAGAACAGGTTCTGGGCATTCAACCAGTCCACTGAAACTGCAGCACCTCCTGTTTTCATAAATGGACGATATGAGAGTTTTCCGGCCGGCAGGAAAAAAAGAAAACCTCCACCTTTACGGTGAAGGTCTCGCAAACGGCTTCAAAACCGCCCCGGCAGCGGGCATATAAGCCGTACTGACGCCACCGGGTTAGCTTGCTACTCCCCTTCCGGAAACTAGCATAGCAGGTATTCGGGTGGATTGTCAACAGAAATTTGATGAAACCTTTTAAAACTTTCCTTTTACAATTTCCTCTAGCATCTCCAGGGTCAGGGAGCCGGTATGTCTGGCCCGGATGATGCCTTCCCGATCAATAAAGAAAGTGGTGGGAATGGCCCGCACCAGGTATTCCCGGGCCACATCGCCGCGGGTATCCAGCAAAACCGGAAAGGTGAAGCCGCCAGCATCCAAAAAGTCCTTGACCTGGGCGGCAGTTCTCTCGCTGGCCGTGAGGTTAACCGCCAGCACCTGAATTTCCCGGCCCCTTTTTTCATAGAAACTCTGGATAGCCGGCATCTCCTCCCGGCAGGGAGGGCACCAGGTAGCCCAGAAATTGAGCACTACCGGCCGGCCCCTGAAGTTGGAAAGGGAAACCTCCTTCCCGCCGGTGGTGGTCAGGGTGAAACCGGGGGCCCGCTGGCCCACTTCCGTGCCTACAGGAACATCACTCTCCTTGTTACCGGTTGCGCCGGGCGTTGTGACGTCCTTACCCCTTTCCTTGCCGCCCGACCAAACGTAAGCATAAGCGGCGATAAGGCTTACAATTACCACAGAGAGGATGACCACAGAAAACAGCCTCTTATTCATTCTCTTTTTGCCTCCTAATTTTCACAGTGATAATGGTACATAGCCCGGGAGGCGGGCGAAGGCATTGGACAATACCAGCAAGCCCATACCGACCAGCAACCATCCACCCGCTCTGGCTACAACGGGCAGAAAAGAAGCGTGACGGCGCAACACCTGCATCAGGTATCCCGCACCCAGGGCAGCTGCTAAAAAGGGCAGGGCCATCCCCAGGGAGTAGGAAGCCAGCAGGCAGGCTCCCCGGGTAAGGCTCTCGCTCTGGCCGGCCAGCAATAAAATCGAAGCGAGAACAGGCCCGATGCAGGGGACCCAGCCGGCGGAAAAAGCCATGCCCATGAGCAGGGAGTTCAACCAGCCTGCCTTTTGAGGTATAAAATGAACCCTTTTTTCCTTCATCAACCACTTCAGGCGCAGCAAACCGGCCATATGCAACCCGAAGAAAATAATCAATACACCGCTGATCTGCCGCAGCAGGTTCTGGTGGCGGAGCAGCAGCTTGCCCAAAGCGCTGGCGGAAAGCCCGAAGGCTACAAAAACAAGGCTAAAACCGGCCACAAATAAAAGGGCGTTGGCCAGGAGCAACAGGCGCAGTTGTGCCCTCCCGGGCGCGGCCAGCTCCGTCACCGAAACTCCCGCCAAATAGGCCAGGTAAGTGGGTATTAAAGGCAGCACGCAAGGGGAAAGGAACGATACCAGCCCGGCGAGAAAGGCCGCCCCTAAAGTAACGTTGACTTCCGGCAAAAAGCAACCCTCCCGAAACTCCGGCTCCCCCGGGAAAAGTATGTTCCGGGAGCATGCAGCTCACGGGCAATATATATCCATACATCGTAATTATACGATAGATATGCCGGGAAGAAAAGAAAAAATCCCGGTTTAAACCGGGAATCCAGGTTCCAGGTTACAGTATGGTAAGCCGGTCTACTTCACCGTCTTTCAGGCGCACCTCCACCCGGTAACCTTCCAAATCCTCTAAAGATACCGGCTTGCCGTTACGATCCAGTATTGCGGCTCCGGGAGCCAGGAAATAGGTAAAGTACCGGTCGTTAATCTCCAGGGTGATTCTCCGGCGTTCCGGGTTAACACCGGACACCAGGCATTGCACGGTAAGGTTTTGATCGTCCAGTACCTCTATTTCCGTCACCTTCCCGTCTTCAACCCGGACGGCAACCTGTGAACCGGGTATGATATCGCTCAGGTTGATCCTGTCTCCGTCCCGTAGCACATCTACCTTTCCAGATACTTCGTATTCCATTTCCAGGCCTCCCGGGAGGGCAATGGTTAACCAGGGCGTGGGGTAAATATCCAGGTACTTCACCGTTCCTTCGAATTCACCTTCATCTTCATCCAGGACTTCAATGGTGATAACGTAACCCCGTCCATCCACCTCGAAGTTAACATAATCCCCCCGGCGCAAATCACGCACATCGATCAGGCGCCCGTCCCTGATCACTTCTACCTGTTCATCCAGTTCATAGCGCTTCTCTTCGTCCCCCACGTAGAGATATATGGCTTTACTATGCACCCGGGATACCATCCCGCTCTGCCCGGTGAGCACGTCCGACAGGAGATTAACCTGGAAGATGGTCCTCTTCATGACCACCGCTTCCACCCGGTCACCCCGCCTCAATTCACTGAAGTTCATCCCGCGAACATAATTTCTGGTTACCTGCACCCGGGGACTTACCGCGTATTCTTCCTCCTCGCCCTGCCTCCTGAGGGTCAGGGAAGCTCCACCCACCTCCACCACAGTACCGCTAATCCTTTCCGGAGGATAAATGTCTATCCTTACAACCCGGCCGTTAACATCCAGTCCGGCTTGAACATAGTCGTTTTCCACCGGTCTGCAGGTATTAATTTCACTGCCTGCCCTGAACAGCCGGGCATCGTCCTCCACCGGGCAGGTAAGGTAATCCCCATCATTGGTTTCCAGGGTGAGTTTATAATCCGAGCCATCCCTGCTGAAGGAAACAACCAGGCCCTCAACCGAATTCGCAATGGAAGCATCTTCCATTAAAACCGCATAGCGGACGTTGTTCCGTACATCCACAATACATTTGAGGCGATCTCCTGTCTTTAAAAACTCCGGCCCGGTGGTTCCCGAGGCGGTTAATATGGTAATATCTGCAGGCAGTAAGACCGTTTTCTCCCCCTCCAGGTTACGCAGGAGGACTGTTCCTTTAATCATGTCCATGGAAGTAATCCGGCCCACCACCAGCTCCATGGGTGGCGGAGGCGGGATCAGTTTCCGGTCAATCAACCGGGACAGGATGGCACATAATTGCGCCCGGGTAACAGGTTCGCCGGGCATGAACATGTTGCCGGGCATTCCCTGTATGATACCTTGTTTTACCACAGCCCCCACGTAACCCCGGTACTTCTCGGGAATGTCACCGGTATCAAAGAAGGTCACCTGGCTGGCATCGGGGGTTAAACCCAGGGCCAGGCAGACCAGAGCCGCCACTTCCACCCGGCTGGCCAGCCGCTGGCTGTCTATCTGCGGCAGGCCCGCCCTGGTAAGCATACCCTTTTCCACCGCCAGGGCCAGGTATTCCCTGCCCCAGGTCACAGAAGGATGAAACTGCAGGCCGGAAAGATCCGCCTGCCCGGCTTCTTCACCCCACCCCAGAGTGTTGAGGATCATTACCACCGCTTCCAGCATGGTCACCTTGTTATTGGGACGGAATTCTCCTCCGGGGTAGCCGTGGACAATATCGTATGCGTTCATTTCCAGAATGACTCTTTCCGCCCAGTGCCCCTGGATATCATTGAATGTCCCTTCCCCTGCTGATGCCATCCGAGTGGAAAACCATCCGCAGATAAAAATCACCACTGCCGCCAGCAGGAATACAGGCAACTTCCGGCAGGACAAGCTCAATCCCTCCCCATTGGCTGGTTTTACCTTTCCCTTCGACAGCGGGGAAGGAAAATCCTGCATACAGGTGCCGGAGCTTTAATCCGGACACCAACCCGGCCAGCAGATTCACCGGAGTAAACATAGTTAATGAGATCCCTGGAATACGGGAAAATCATCCATGGGGAGTTCAACCGGTACTGTTTGTACACCCGGGCTTTCTTTCCCGCAGCTTACGGCCCAAAATTTCTTCCAGCCACGATATACAATCCTCCAGCCTGTGCCGGTCAATGGCCATTTCTATGCCCATGCGCTGCAGCATATACACCACATCTTCCGTAGCCACGTTGCCTGCCGCCCCGGGAATAAACGGGCAGCCCCCCAGCCCGCCTACGGAACTTTCAATGATCTTCACCCCGGCCTGAATACCTGTAACGATGTTGGCCAGGGCCATCCCGCGGGCGTCGTGAAAATGCAGGGCAAAGTTTACTGCCGGGTACTCACGGCAGAGCATGTTCACCAGTTCGTATACCTGCCTGGGGTTGGCCAGGCCGGCCGTATCGGCCAGGGTGATCTCTTTTATACCCACCCCGGCCAGGGCCCCTACAACCTCCCTTACTTCGGCCGGCCGGATCTCTCCCCGGTAAGGACAGCCGAAGGCCACGGCTACCGCCCCGCGAATTACCACCCCCGTACCCATTGCCAGGGCAACTGCTTCCTCCACCTGCCGCAGGGACTGGCCAATGGACATGCGCATATTGGCCCGGTTGTGTTCTTCGCTGGCGGAAACCACCATTACCACTTCATCCACTCCCGCAGCCAGGGCCCTTTCCACTCCCCGGCGGTTGCCCGCCAGGGCGCTGAGCACCACTCCCTGTACTCCCTCCTGCGCTTCCAGAACGGCCAGGACACGGCGGGCTCCGGAAATTACTTCTTCCGCATCGGCCATCTGGGGCACTGCCCTGGGGTGCACAAAGGAAGTGGCTTCAATAGCCCTTACCCCGGCCCTTGCCAGTAACTCTATCAACCGGATTTTCTGATCGGTGCTGATGGTCCGGGGTTCGTTTTGCAGGCCATCCCGCGGCCCCACCTCCCGGACAAGCACCCCGGCTGGCCACTGCAGCATTGCCAGCACCTCCCGGTGGATAACAACTGCCTATTATTTCTTCTACCGGCATTCACGCACCTGCTAATAAAGCCCGGTTTTAAAAAAAATGCCTGCCCCGCGGGCAGGCAGCCAATTAACAGAACTCAAATTCACTGAAATAGAAAGCTAGTAAAGTCCGGTTTAAGATTTCTTTTCCCCAACTATTTCCCTGATCTTCTGCAGAATTTGTTCCGGTGACTTTCCGGCGGCGTTAATGACCGGAGCATAGGTGGTAATGGTTGGATTGGTGGCCAGGGCCAGGGTCTGCTCTTCTTCCCGGGCATCCATATCGCCGGTAATAACCATGGCCGCCGCACCCAGAGCATTGGCGGGACTGACCACCTCATACCCCTGGGAAGCCAGATAATTTTTCACTTCTTCCAGGTTGTCCTGAACGGCAATTTTCATCTTCACCCCACCTTTCTTGGATTTTACCCACTTCGTCATATAGTGTGACCATACTCACAGATTTCTATTGCCCGGAAATATTAAGATCATCTCAACAACCGGAAAAGGAGGAGTGACCATGTCTTTATGGAAGTGCCCGGGACAGGATCGCAGTTTCTGGAAACCGGAAGATATATTTGAGTCGCCCTGCCCCCATTGCGGTCAAAGCATTGAATTCTGGAAAGATGACATAACCCTGCGCTGCCCCAACTGTAAACAACTGGTGGGGAATCCCCGGTTCGATCCCGGCTGTGCCGCCTGGTGTTCTTATGCCAGTAAATGTCTGGGCGAAATGGCCAGAGCAATACAAAACCAGCCCCAGATTATCAGGACCAGGCTGGAAGTGGCGCTGCGCAAAAGGCTTAAACCGGAAGATCGCGACCTGTTGAACCGGTCTCTGAAAGCAGCTCAAAGGGCAGAAGAAATGGCCATGGCTGAAAAAGCAGAACCCCTGATTCCCCTGGCGGCCAGCCTGATCGGCCCGGCCGCCAGGATCAAGGGCTGGTCCAGGGAGGAAGTGCTGGCCCTGCTGGCAGAAGCGGGTATTGACGAAAACACCGCCGGGAGCATCTGCCGGTTGCTCGAACCCGGCGGTGACCAGAGCAACCCCTACCGGAGGATCATTGACCAGGCTACGGCCTGAACGGGTCCCCTATAACAATTCCCGGCCCTTTTAAAAGGGCCTCAGAGTGTTGACAAACTCTCCATGTGCCCTGGTTTTACAGCAGGAGCGACCTGGAGTGAGCGCTGCCGGGCCAGGCCGAGGCGACGGGATGAGGCGGGGCCGCGGACAGGATGTCCGCGGAGGCCACCTGAACACAGGAGGTGTGAATGTGGCCGGTACCCGCCGAAGACCGGAGCCGGGGCCTTAAGGCCCGGCAAGCGAAACGACCGGGAGCGACGAGTAAAACCAGGGCACACCCCGGGGGCACTTTGTCGACAACCTGCGGCCCTTTTTAAAGGGCCTTTTTACTTGCCGGCAGTTCTATTTCCTGCTATGCTGGAGGGGAGGTTATGCCGGGAGGTTTTCTATATGAGCAGGAGTTTTTTGCCCATGATGCTGACCGTGACCGCAGCAGTGGGGGTGTATTATTACTGGTCGGTAACTCTGGGGCTGAATGACAGTGCCGGTATGGCCCTGGGCGTGGGTACAGCCGTGGTGCTATCGGCCCTCTTCGCCCGCTTCCGGCCCAAAAAATAATGCATATAGTAAGCCGTTTATGGCAGGGATGCGGCGCCGTTCGCAGTGCAAGAGGCAATGAGAGCACCTCATCCGGCCGTACTTACTGAAAGATAATAAAAATAAATAAGAAAAGGAAGGGAACCTGCCCTTCCTTTACCAGCTTAACTTCAAAACAGCCATTAACGCTTGGAGTATTGCGGCGCCCGGCGGGCCTTTTTCAAACCGTACTTCCTTCTCTCCTTCATCCGCGGATCCCGGGTGAGGAAACCGGCTTTTTTCAATACCGGGCGCAGGTTGGGATCGGCTTTGACGAGCGCCCGGGCAATACCATGCCTCACTGCACCGGCCTGGCCGCTGATACCGCCGCCCTTAACCCGGGCCAGCACATCAAAGCGGCCCTCCGTACCCGTCAGTTCCAGGGGCTGCCTTACCAGTACCTCCAGGGTCTTCCGTCCCAGATACATCTCCACCGGCCGGTCATTGATGATTATCCGACCTTCACCGGGGACAAGGTAAACCCGGGCTACAGCGTTTTTCCGCCGTCCGGTACCGTAAAACTTTATAACCGTCATTATTGCCCTCCTTCCCCTCGTTTACATGGACCAAACTTCCGGTTTTTGAGCCTGGTGGGGGTGATTTTCGCCCCGGTAAACCCGCAACTTCCTGGCCATTTTGGCGCCAAGCCTGTTATGGGGCAGCATGCCCTCAACGGCCTTGCGTACGGCCAGCTCGGGGCGTTTGGCCAGAAGTTCGCGGTATGCAGTCACCTTTAAACCGCCCGGATAACCGGAATGGCGGATGTATTTTTTCTGCTTGAGCTTGTTGCCGGTTAAAATAACCTTTTCCGCATTTATTATGATGACATGATCACCCGTATCCACATGGGGAGTAAACTGGGGGCGATGCTTGCCCCTTAAAATGCGGGCAGCTTCAGCAGCCAGCCTCCCCAGGGGTTTATCCGTGGCATCGAGAATATACCACTTGCGCTCTATTTCACCTGGCTTGGCCATATAAGTTTTATTTAACTTATTCATTTTCGCTCACCTGGTTTCGCCGGTGTGGTAACAGCCTCCCCTGACCAGGTTTCCGCTCCTTTCCGCTGGATTTGTCCACCATTTTATATGGACAGTGAGCGGGGAGACTTCATCGGTAGGTCACCTGTATATGGAAATCAGCAGGATGATATTCCTCGCCTCATTTTGCCCCCGTTCCCGGGGCTCATGCAGAACGGGGACAAAATTCCACATAATTGTATTTTAATAACCCGGTATGCCAGTGTCAAGAACGCGATGTGATTCAGTACTCCACGCGTTCCAGGCACAATCCCCCGGGCGGTGCGGTAGGACCGGCCCGGGTACGGTCCCGGGAGGCCAGAATATCCGGTATGTCATCGGGCTCTCGCTTGCCCAGCCCCACTTCCACCAGCGTACCCACCATGATCCGCACCATGTTATACAGGAAACCATTACCGCGAAAGATTAAGTGAATCAGCTCTTCTCCTTCCCGACAGACATCCACGGAATATAACGTGCGCACAGTATTCTTAACCGGCGAGCCCGCCGCTTGAAAGGCAGCAAAATCATGCGTTCCTTCCAGCTTTTTGGCTGCCCTGGCCATGGCCTCCACGTCCAGGGGACGGGGCACGAAATAGCTGTACAGGCGCCAGAAAGGAGAGGGGATGCGACTGTTGTAAATGGTGTAGCGGTAGGTCTTGGCCAGGGCTGAAAAACGGGCATGAAACTGCGGCTCTACGTCTTCGGCCTTTAAGGCAGCTATATCCGCCGGCAACATGCCGTTTAAGGCCAGGACAATACGCTCCGTGGGTATGTTCCACCCGCAGGCGTTAAAATTAACCACCTGCCCCCGGGCATGAACCCCCGCATCGGTGCGCCCGGCACCAGTTACCTTTATTTCCCTGCCAGCCAGGCGGTACAGGCATTTTTCCAGGACCTCCTGAACCGTTACCAGTCCCGTACCACGCTGTTCCTGGAACCCGTGATAATTTGTTCCGTCATAGGCAATGGTCAGCTTTATGTTGCGCAAGGTTATCCCCACCAGCGCATGACCAGAACAATCAGGAACAGTACCCCTGTTCCGGCCAGCACGGCATAATCCCGGCAGTGGAAGCGAAGCTGGTGCATTCGCGTCCGGTTTGCCCCCGGCCGGTAGCAGCGAATCTCCATGGCCGTGGCCAGCTCATCCGCCCGGCGAAAAGCACTGGCAAACAGGGGTACCAGCAGAGTTACCAGACCCTGCACGCGCTGCACCAGCCTCCCCCTGGTAAAGGCTGCCCCCCGGGACTGCTGTGCCCTGATAATCTGCTGCGCCTCTTCCAGGAGCGTGGGCACAAAACGCAGGGCAATGCTCATCATCATGGCCAGTTCAAAAACAGGCACACCCACTCTCCGGAAGGGTTTCAAAAGGTCCTCCAGGGCAGCGGTAATCATCAAGGGAGAGGTGGTCAGGGTTAAAAGCGAGCCTGAAATTATGAGCAGGACCAGGCGCCACAGGAGCTGAAACCCGAAATGCACCCCTTCCCGGGTCAGCTGTAGAGGCCCCAGCATCATCAGGGGACGACCGGGTGTAAAAAGAAGCTGCAACAGGAGGGCCAGAACCAGGAAAATCCCAAAAGGGCGCAGGATACCCAGCAGCAATTGCGGCGTTACCCGGGCCAGGCCCAGGGCCAGCAGGGTGACCAGGCTCAACGCGGCAAAGCCTGCCGGGTGATTGCAGAACAGTACAGCCATGGTCATTGCCAGGCAGGCCAGGATTTTGGTCCGGGGGTCCAGACGATGGATAAAGGACTGCCCGGGAACATAAAAACCCAGCGTAATATTACCCTGCATCTTCTCTCACCCCATGGCCAGGTTCTTCAGCTCTAATTCAGCCTCATCGAGGGTTATAATACCGCTCTTAACGGGCAGACCTTTTTGCTGCAGGCAATACATTAACTCACAGGGCATGGGAACATCCAGCCCCACCGCCCGCAGCCCCCCGGGGTCGCTGAAGACCTGGCGCGGCGTCCCCTGGCGGTATATTTTCCCACGGTGAAGCACCACCACCCGCCCGGCAAAGCGGGCAGCATCTTCCATGTGGTGGGTGATCACCACAACTGTATGCCCGGCCTGCTGCAACTTTTTGAGCAGCTGCCAGATATGCTCCCTGGCAGCCGGGTCCAGACCCGAGGTGGGCTCGTCAAGCACCAGCACCGGAGGTTGATAGGCCAGCAAGCCGGCCAGAGCAACCAGCTGCTGCTGCCCCCGGCTCAGGGCAAATGGAGACAGCGCCCGGTAGCGGTCCGGCTCCAGACCCACCATTTCAAGGGCCCGGCAGGCACGAACTGCGACGGTTTTTTCATCCAGGCCCAGGTTGCGGCAGGCAAAGGCCACCTCGGCAAATACGCTCTCCTCAAACAGCTGCTGTTCCGGGTTTTGAAAAAGAAGGCCCACTGTTCGCCATAAATCCCGGCGCACTTTTTTATCCCGGGTGTCCCGGCCGCCCACCAGTACCCGCCCGGCAGTGGGCAAAAGCAGGCCGTTAAAATGCTGGACCAGTGTCGACTTGCCTGAACCGGTAGCACCGGCCAGAACGACAAATTCCCCTTCCTCTATGTGGAGGGAGACATCCTCCAGGGACGTTAGAGCAAGGGGAGTACCGGGGGCATAAATATGGGTCAGGTGTTCCACCAGGATCATTGCCCTGCCCCCATCCGTTTTCATTTTTCCCGGATTTACAACCGCCTCGCAACCTTCTGTTAACTTGACCCGCCGGACCTGTTCCGGGTCAACAGATCAACCAGGCAGGTAACCAGCTCCTCCAGCCGGTAAATACCATCAGGAATGGGCCACCCGCAGTTGCGCAGGCGCCAGGCCAGTTCTGCCGGGCCGGGAAGGGCAAGCCCGATTTTTTGCAGTGCTTCCCGGCAACGGAAAACCTGCGCCGGTGTACCGTCCATTACCAGACGACCGCCGGATAAAACCCATATCCTGTCCGCAAGAACTGCTTCTTCCATAAAATGAGTAACCAGAATTATAGTCAGGCCGTCCTGTCGGTTTAAATTCAGGAGCGTTTGCATAACCTCCCGCCTGCCGGCCGGATCCAGCATGGCGGTAGGTTCATCCAGAACCAGGCAGGATGGTTTCATGGCCAGGGCCCCGGCAATGGCCAGCCGCTGCTTCTGCCCCCCGGACAGCAAATGGGGGGGACGCAGCCGCTGCTCCACAAGACCGGCCACGGACAGGGCCCGGTCAACCCGCTGCCGCACTTCCTCCGGAGGCAAACCAAGATTTTCAGGGCCAAAGGCCACCTCTTCCTCCACCACCGATGCCACCAGCTGATTATCCGGGTTTTGCAAAACCATCCCCACCCGGCGGCGGATCTCCCACCTGCTGGCCGGATCGGCCGTGTTCAGCCCGTCTACCGTAACGCTCCCGCAGGTCGGCAATAGCAGGGCATTAATGTGGCGGGCCAGGGTAGATTTACCCGAACCGTTGGGGCCAATAATGGCCAGCAACTCACCCGGGCTAATCTCACCGTTTATTTCCTGCAGGGCGACCCTTTCCCCCGGCTGCCCGTAATTATAGATATGAGTTAACCCCTGGATGGAAATTTTACACAAGTTCCAGAATCACCATTGGTGCAGCATCGCCCCGGCGGTAGCCCACTTTAATAATGCGGGTGTAGCCGCCCGGCCGGTCGGCATACCTGGGGGCCACATCGTTAAAGAGCTTGCGCACAACCCGCTCATCGTAGATGTAGGCCAGAGCCTGGCGCCGGGCAGCCAGATCTCCCCTCTTGGCCAGGGTTACCATTTTATCGGCAATGCTTTTTACCTCTTTTGCCCGGGGTTCGGTGGTCTGAATGCGGTTATCGCGGAAAAGGGACGTAACCAGATTCCTGAGCATGGCCCGGCGGTGACCGGTATTACGCCCCAGCTTGCGGTACGCCATATTTATCTCCCCCCCTTATTCGTCGCTTTTGCGCAGGGACAGGCCCAGCTCACTCAGCTTGTTGATTACTTCTTCCAGAGATTTCTTACCCAGGTTGCGTACTTTCATCATTTCCTCTTCGTTGCGCTGGATAAGTTCCTCAACGGTATTGATTCCTGCCCGCTTCAGGCAGTTGTAGGAGCGGACGGAAAGATCCAGCTCTTCAATGGTCATTTCCAGGATCTTGTTCTTCTTTTCCTCTTCCTTTTCCACCATTATCTCAACGTCTTTTACCGTCTCGGTCAGGCCGATAAACAGGCGCAGGTGTTCACCCAGAATTTTGGCCGAAAGGCTGGTAGCTTCATCAGGTCTGATACTGCCATCGGTCCACACTTCCAGGGTCAGCTTGTCATAGTCCGTACGCTGTCCCACGCGGGTGTTTTCAACCGTATAATTAACCTTACGCACCGGCGTAAACACGGAGTCAACGGGTATAACCCCGATGACATGATCTCCCTTTTTGTTTCTTTCCGCCGGGACGTAACCACGTCCTTTGGCCACGGTAATCTCCATAAACAGGCGGCCGTTGGAAGCGAGGGTGGCAATGTGGAGGTCGGGATTTAAAATCTCCACATCCTGGTCGTGTATAATATCGCCGGCTTTAACCTCCCCTTCCCCACTGGCCTCAATCCGCAGGATTTTTTCTTCATCGGTGTGCAACTTCAAGCACAGGTTTTTTAAATTGAGAATAATATCGGTTACATCTTCCCGGACACCGGGAATGGTGGAGAACTCGTGCAGTACACCTTCGATTTTAACGGAAGTGACTGCCGCCCCGGGAAGAGAGGAGAGCAGGATTCTGCGCAGGGAATTCCCCAGGGTAATCCCGTATCCCCTCTCCAGGGGTTCCACCACAAACTTGGCATAAGTATTATCGGGACTGCTTTCCACGCACTCAATTTTAGGCTTCTCAATTTCCAGCATACGGCAACCCCCTCAAGTGCCGGTTCCGGCAAAAGTCTACCCGGACCACTACTTGGAGTACAGCTCCACAATCAGGTGTTCCTGCACGGGAGTATCTATCTGGTCCCTGGTTGGGAGGGCTACCACTCGTCCCTGAACCTGATTCTCGTCATATTCAAGCCAGGGCGGGGGTGTCCGGTCTGCTGCCCGCTCCATTAATTCTTTAATGCGCGGAGATTCCTTGCTCTTTTCCCGTACAGCTATGACATCGCCAACCCGCACCAGGTAAGACGGGATATTAACCCGGCGGCCGTTGACGGTAAAGTGGCCGTGGCGCACCAGCTGCCTGGCCTCCATGCGGGATGTGGCCAGTCCCAGGCGGTAGACCACATTGTCCAGCCGCCTCTCCAGCAAGCGGAGCAGGTTTTCCCCCGTAATTCCCGGCTGGCGCTCAGCTCGCTCGAAATAATTGCGGAATTGCGTTTCCAGCACTCCGTAGATCCGGCGGGCTTTCTGCTTTTCCCGCAACTGCATACCGTATTCGCTGATTTTTCGGCGTGCCTGCCCGTGAGCGCCCGGTGCATAGGGCCGCCGTTCAATGGCGCACTTGCTGGTATAGCAGCGGTCTCCCTTCAGGTAAAGCTTAATACCTTCCCGGCGGCACAGCCGGCATTGCGGACCTGTGTATCTGGCCATCTAACTCCTTGATACCTCCTTATACTCTCCGGCGCTTTGGTGGCCGGCATCCGTTATGGGGAATAGGTGTGACGTCTTTAATCAGGCTCACTTCCAGCCCCGCTGCCTGCAGGGAACGAATGGCAGCTTCCCGCCCTGCCCCGGGGCCCTTAACCATTACCTCCACCGTCTTCATCCCGTGCTCCATGGCTTCCTTAGCTGCCGCCTCGGCAGCCATCTGGGCGGCAAAAGGCGTGCTCTTCCGGGAGCCTTTGAAACCCACAGTTCCAGCGCTGGCCCAGGAAATGGCGTTACCCCGCGTATCGGTAATGGTCACAATGGTATTATTAAAGGTAGAGCGAATATGAGCCACCCCATGTTCAATGTTCTTGCGCTCCCGCCTTTTAGTGCGTGCTGCTCTTCTGGCCATTAAACCTTTACCCCCTTATTTCTTCCTCCGCACACCTACAGTTTTCCGCGGGCCTTTGCGCGTCCGGGCGTTGGTCTTTGTGCGCTGTCCCCTTACCGGGAGGCCGCGGCGGTGACGCAAACCACGGTAGCAGCCGATTTCAATAAGCCGCTTGATGTTCATGGCCACTTCCCGGCGGAGTTCACCCTCCACCCGGTAATTTTTCTCAATTACGTCCCTTAAACGGTTAACTTCATCTTCGGTAAGGTTGCGAACCCGGGTATCGGGATTAATCCCTGTCTGGGCCAGTATTTTTTTGGATGTCGGCCTGCCGATGCCGTAAATATAGGTCAGGGCGATCTCCACCCGCTTATCCCGGGGCAGGTCAACCCCTGCTATACGAGCCATGCGTGAATATACACCTCCATCAACCTTGTTTTTGCTTGTGCTTGGGATTTTCGCAAATTACCATTACCTTGCCGTGCCGGCGGATAATCTTGCACTTTTCACAAATGGGTTTTACCGACGGGCGCACTTTCATTATTAAGACCTCCTTTGCCCGGACCCGAACTTATTTATAGCGGTAAACAATCCGGCCCCGGTTTAAATCATACGGTGACAGCTCTACCAGCACCCGATCCCCCGGTAAAATGCGGATAAAATTCATGCGGATTTTACCGGAAACATGGGCCAAAACTTTATGACCGTTCTGCAATTCAACACGAAACATGGCATTGGGAAGTGGCTCAATTACAGTGCCCTCAATTTCAATAACATCCTTTTCCTGCCTGGACATGGGCTTTAGCCAACCTCCTTTCCGGAGCCGTCTTGGGATAGCTCCAGCTCGTCTCCCGATGGCTTGCCCTGCGCCGGCATTACCTGCCCGTAAGCCTCGAGCAACTCTTTAAGCGCCCTGCGGACATCCAGATCAGTAACCCGCTGACCGGTGCTCACCTTGTGGGCAATATCGCCGGCCACCAGGGGGTAAACTTTTAAATGCTTTATATTCTTCAGCTTCGGCCCGTTTACCCTGCGGTCCGTCCCGTTGACCAGGCGCACCCTGGTCTCGCTGACACGGTCGAGAATGAGGTAAAACTTCCCGTAATCCCGGCCGGCAGTGGAGCTTACCAGCCGGCCCGGGGTAAAATAATCCCTCACCGGGACCACCTCCAGCTACAACCGGGTAAGGATCTCCGGCTCACCGTCGGTGATGGCAACGGTGTGCTCGAAATGGGCCGACAGACTGGAATCCCTGGTTACCACCGTCCAGTTATCCCCAAGGGTGCGCACCTCATGGGTGCCCGCATTGACCATCGGTTCAATGGCTAAAGTCATTCCCGCTTTTAACCTGGGACCCCGCCCCGGCTTACCAAAGTTTGGCACCTGCGGCTCTTCATGCATGCTCCGGCCAATACCATGACCAACGTATTCCCGCACCACTGAAAAACCGTGCTTCTCCACGTATCTCTGCACAGCATGGGATATATCCGATAGCCGGTTACCCTGCCGGGCAAAGCGAATGCCTTCATAAAGCGCTTCCTCGGTTACGGCCATCAGTTTTTTGGCTTCCGGTGAAACTTCACCCACCGGGAAGGTGGCCGCACCGTCCCCGTAATATCCATTTATTTCCGCCCCAACGTCAATACTGATAATATCTCCACTTTCCAGCTTTCTTAAACCGGGAATGCCGTGTACCACCTGCTCGTTGACCGACGTGCAGATGCTGGCCGGAAAACCGTACAGCCCTTTAAAAGCAGGCCTGGCACCACGGGCCAGAATAAAATCCTCGGCCAGGCGGTCCAGTTCCGCGGTGGTCACCCCCGGTTTAATAGCCCGGGAGAGCTCGCCCAGGACACCTGCCACCACACGGCCGGCATCGCGCATGTAGCGCAGTTCCCGCTGCGATTTGATCGTAATCATTAACAGGTCATCTCCCTACCTGATAAACCCCTGGTAGCTGCGCATCAGCATGTGGGACTCTACCTGCTTCATGGTATCCAGGGCCACCCCGACCACAATGAGCAGGGCCGTGCCGCCAAAGTAAATCTGGGGAATACGGGTAGCCAGCAAAACAAAGTTCGGCAGAATGGCAATCAGTGCCAGGAAGACGGCCCCGGCCAGGGTAACCCGGCTCATGACCCGGCTGATATACTCTGCTGTGGGGCGGCCGGGTCGAATGCCCGGAATAAATCCACCGTATTTTTTAATGTTATCGGCAATATCCACCGGGTTCATGATTACCGCCGTATAAAAATAGGTAAACCCGATTACCAGCAGGGCATAAATAATAGTATGCAGGGGGGTGCCCCAGGCAAAAAAGTCCAGGTACCAGTTGCCAAACCAGGTATTTTTAAACCAGGTGGCCAGCTGCTCCGGAAAGATCAAAATGGAAGAGGCAAAGATTACCGGGATGACGCCGGCCTGATTTACCTTTAATGGCAGGTGAGTGGACTGCCCCCCGTACACCCTCCGGCCCACCACGCGTTTGGCGTACTGCACCGGAATCCGCCGCTGCCCTTCATTAACAGCCACAATAGCAGCAATTACCAGCACTCCGATAACCAGAAGCAGGAGCAGGTTCAGGATATTGATGGTCCCTGCCTGCAGGTACTCCACCAGCCTGACCGCGCCGGCGGGAACACGGGAGACAATCCCGGCAAAGATCAAGAGTGAAATACCGTTACCAATGCCTTTTTCGGTAATCTGCTCCCCAATCCACATCAGGAAGGCCGTGCCGGCGGTCAAAGTCAGGGCCACCAGGAGATAATTGCCGATGGTGGGGTTAACCAGCACATGCTCATTGCGCAGGGCAAAACTGATTCCGATGGCCTGGATAAAGGCCAGCACTACGGTGAGATAGCGGGTGTACTGGACAATTTTTTTCCGCCCCTCTTCTCCTTCCTTGGCCAGCCGTTCCAGTGCCGGTATAACCACCGTGAGAAGCTGCATTATAATAGAAGCATTAATATAGGGGGTTATACTCATGGCAAAAATGGAGAAATTTTTAAAAGCCCCTCCGGAAATCACATCAAAGAAGCCAAAAAGGGCACCTGCTTCCAGCAGCTTGGCAAAAACCTCGGTATTAACCCCGGGCACGGGGATATGGGCACCGATACGGAAGACAAAGAGCATGGCCAGGGTAAAGAGAAGCTTGGAGCGCAGTTCATCGATCCTGACGGCGCTTCTGAGGGTATCCAGCACCCCTAGATCACCTCAGCTTTGCCGCCGGCAGCTTTAATCTTCTCCACCGCCGATTTACTGAAGGCGTGAGCCCGTACGGTAAGCGCCTTTTCCAGCTTTCCATCACCCAGGATTTTTACCCCGTCGCCCAGCTTTTTAATTACCCGTTCCGCCAAAAGGGTTTCCGGCGTTACCACTGCTCCATCTTCAAAACGGTTTAAAGCATCAATATTTACGGCCACAATTTCTTTCTTGAAGCGGGCATTGGTAAAGCCCCGTTTGGGAATGCGCCGCTGCAAGGGCATCTGGCCGCCTTCAAAGCCGGGCCTTACTCCGCCGCCGGAGCGAGCCTTTTGTCCCTTGTGCCCCCGGCCGGCCGTTTTCCCTAACCCGGAACCAATACCCTGGCCCTTACGGGTTGGTTTGGTGCGTGCTCCCGGGTTGGGTCGCAGGTCATGCAGTTGAATCACAGTTACACCTCCATTGCTAGCTATCGCAGGCTCCACTCGCCTGCTTTAAATCTCTTCGACCTTGACCAGGTGGGATACTTTATTAATCATTCCCCGGATCTGGGGTGTGTCTTCCTGAATTACCGAGCTATGCAATTTCCGCAAGCCCAGGGTACGCACGGTCACGCGCTGATCTTCAGGGCGACCGATAAGACTCCTGATCAGGGTAATCTTCAATTTGGCCATGTCTTTACCCCCTTAGCCCAGTAACTCTTCCACTGATTTACCCCGCAGGCGGGCCACCTCTTCCGGGGTCTTCAGGCTCTTCAGCGCCACCATGGTTGCATGAACCATGTTGTTGGCGTTATTGGAACCGAGAGATTTGGTAAGGATATCGCGTACACCCGCGCACTCCAGGATAGCACGCACAGGCCCGCCGGCAATCACACCGGTACCGGGGGCAGCAGGTTTTAAAAGTACCTTTCCGGCACCAAATTCGCCAATTACCTCATGGGGGATAGTGGTTCCGGAAAGAGGCACCTGGATCATATTTTTCTTGGCATCCTCAATGCCCTTGCGAATGGCCTCGGGTACTTCACCGGCCTTGCCGTGCCCCGCTCCTACCCGGCCATTGCCGTCGCCAACCACCACCAGGGCCGAGAAGCTAAAGCGCCGCCCTCCTTTGACCACTTTGGCCACGCGGTTTATGGATACTACCTTTTCGATAAGATCCGTCTTGCTGTTGGCGTCAGTCCTGGTCACCCGTTTCCCTCCCTCTGACCTAGAATTCCAGTCCGGCTTCCCGGGCAGCTTCGGCCAGGGCCTTCACCCGGCCATGATAGATATAACCGCCACGGTCAAAGACCACTTTTTTAATCCCGCGCTCCAGGGCTTTTTGCGCTACCAGCCGGCCCACAGCAGCTGCCGCCTCTTTATTGGATCCGGATTTCAGCTGTCCCCTTAACTCGGGTGAAAGTGTTGAAGCGCTGACCAGAGTGACTCCCCGGTCATCATCAATAATCTGGGCATAGATATGCTTCAAGCTCCGGAACACGTTCAACCTGGGGCGCTCGGCGGTGCCGGAAATTTTTTTGCGCACACGCAGATGCCTTTTAGCCCGCAACAATTTGCGGTCCGGTTTCTTAATCAACGCAACCAAGCCTCCCTACTTCTTGCCTTTACCGCCAGCCTTACCGGCCTTGCGCCGGATCTGCTCATTTTCATACTTTATGCCCTTGCCTTTATAGGGTTCAGGTTCCCGCACACTGCGGATTACAGCTGCCAGTGCTCCGACCTTTTCCTTATCCATTCCCTTGACCACAATCTTGTTTGGTGCGGGAACTTCTATCTCCAGCCCCGGTGGAGGGACAATTTCTACCGGATGGGAGTACCCCACCGACAGCACCAGCTTATTGCCCTGTTTGGTGGCCCGGTAACCCACGCCAACCAGTTCCAGGTTTTTTGCAAATCCCTTTGTTACACCTTCCACCATATTGGCCAGCAGCGTGCGGGTTAAGCCATGCAGGGACCGGTGAAGTTTTTCATCCGAAGGCCTTTCCACCACCAGGCGGCCCTCCTCATCCAGGCGGATGCGCATATCCCGGTGAAATTCGCGTTCCAGCTGGCCCTTTGGTCCCTTGACACGCACGGTATTGCCGTCTATCTGCACTTCAACACCCTGGGGCAGGGCAATGGGTTTTCTGCCAATCCTGGACACAAGCCATTCCTCCTCCTACCACACGTAGCAGATTACTTCGCCGCCTACTCCCAGCTTCCGGGCCTTTTTATCAGTCATAATACCCTTGGAGGTGGACAGGATGGCAATACCCAGACCACCCAGCACCTTGGGGATGGAATCCTTGCGGGCATAAACCCGGAGCCCCGGTCTGGAAATCCGTTTTAACCCGGTAATCACCCGCTTTTTATCGGGACCATATTTCAAATATACGCGAATGATGCCCTGCTTGCCGTCGTCGATGATTTCATAATCCTTAATCAGACCCTCTTCCTTAAGGATTTCAGCAATGGCCTTCTTCAAGCGGGAAGCAGGGGCCTCCACCTTATCCAGATAAACTGTATTGGCATTGCGAATGCGGGTTAGAAAATCCGCGATCGGGTCGGTCATAACCATGACAATACCCCCTCCCTCACTACCAGCTGGCCTTTCGAACACCGGGGATCTCACCGCGGTAAGCAAGTTCCCGGAAACAGATACGGCAGATGCCGAACTTGCGCATATAAGCCCGGGGACGGCCGCAAATCTTGCAGCGATTGTGCTGGCGCACCTTGAATTTGGGCTCGCGCATTGCTTTGGCAATCATTGACTTTTTGGCCACTCGAGTCCCCCCTCGTACTTACGTTTATGACCTAAATTATTTTCCTCTTCCGCTCAGGCGGCTGCAAAGGGCATGCCCAGCAGACGAAGGAGCTCCCTGGCTTCCTCGTCGGTTTTGGCTGTGGTCACAAAGATAATATCCATTCCCCGCACTTTATCGATCTTGTCATATTCGATTTCGGGGAAGATCAACTGCTCCCGGAGACCCAGGCTGTAATTACCCCGGCCATCAAAGGACCTGGGCGAAACCCCACGAAAGTCACGCACCCGGGGAAGGGCCACATTGAAAAGCTTATCAATGAATTCATACATGCGATCCCCCCGCAGGGTTACCTTGCAACCCACGGTCATCCCCTGCCGTATCTTAAAGGCAGCAATGGACTTCTTGGCCCGGGTAATTACCGGACGCTGCCCCGAAATAGCAGCCAGATCGCTGACCGCCGCATCCATGGCCTTGCTGTTATGGGCGGCCTCGCCCACACCCATGTTTATAACCACTTTCTCCAGCCTGGGTACCTGCATGGGATTTTTATAGCCGAATTTTTGCATCATTGCCTTGACCACTTCGTTTTTATACTTGTCTTTCAGCCGCGGCATTATTTTTCACCTGCCTCTTAGCCTAGTTCTTCCCCGCACTTCTTGCACACCCTTACCTTTCTGCCATCTTCCAAAAACTTTTTGGCTATGCGGGTAGGATTGTTGCACTTATTGCAAACCAGCATAACGTTGGATGCATGGATGGGTGCTTCCTTTTCCACGATACCGCCCTGGGGCATACGAGGATTGGGCCGGGTGTGGCGTTTGACGATATTTACACCCTCCACAATTACCCGCCCTTTCGCCGGCTGTGCTTCCAGCACTTTACCTCTCTTACCTGCATATTTGCCGGTCAGTACCAGTACCGTATCACCCTTACGCACATGTAACTTGGGCATCCTGACCTACCTCCAGTTTCCCCGTTTAAATTACCTCCGGCGCCAGGGAAATAATCTTCATGAAATCCCGTTCCCGCAGCTCCCGGGCCACCGGCCCAAATATACGCGTACCCCGGGGGCTTTTGTCATCCCTGATGATTACCGCCGCATTTTCATCAAACTTAATGTATGTGCCGTCGGGACGGCGCACCTCTTTGTTGGTCCGGACAACTACCGCCCGCACCACATCGCCCTTCTTAACAACGCCTCCGGGCGTAGCCTCTTTAACGGAACAGATAATTTCATCCCCCAGGCTGGCATACCGGCGCATGCTGCCACCCAGAACACGAATGCACATCAGGCGGCGGGCACCGGTGTTGTCGGCAACATTGAGCATCGTTTGTACCTGGATCATCGCTGTCAACCTCCCTTCAGTAAGGGTTCACTGCACAGGACCTGCTATATCCGCTCAGCCCGCTCCAGGATTTCAACCACCCGCCAGCGCTTTTCCTTCGAAAGAGGCCTTGTTTCCATAATCCGTACCTTATCCCCAACGCGGCAGGCATTTTCTTCATCATGGGCTTTAAACTTCTTGGTTCTGCGAATGGTACGCTGGTACAATGGATGCCTTACAAGGGTTTCTACCGCCACCACAACGGTTTTATCCATTTTGTCGCTGACCACGCGGCCCGTACGTACCTTGCGCTGCTTACGTCCTTCCACTTCTCAGACTCTCCCCCTTTGTTAAGCCCGCCGGATTCCCAACTGGCGCTCACGGAGTACAGTTTTCAGACGGGCAATATTCCGGCGCACTTCCCTTATTTTCATGGGGTTATCCAGCTGGTTGGTAGCCAGTTGAAACCGCAGCCTGAAAAGCTCATCCTTGGAATCATCCAGCTTCTTAACCAGCTCCTCATCGGATAACTCCCGCAAGTCTTTAGCCTTCATTTGCCTCACTCCCACGCTTGACAAACTTTGTTTTAATGGGCAGCTTGTGAGAGGCCAGGCGCATGGCTTCCCGGGCCACCTCCTCGTCCACACCGGCCACTTCAAACAATATCCGCCCGGGTTTAACCACCGCCATCCAGTACTCAGGAGCACCTTTACCACTGCCCATCCGTGTTTCGGCAGGCTTGGCAGTTACCGGCCGGTCGGGGAAAATCCTGATCCAGACCTTACCACCCCGGCGAATATGGCGGGTCATGGCAATACGGGCAGCCTCAATCTGGCGGCTGGTGATCCAGGCCGGCTCCAGGGCCATCAACCCGTATTCACCAAAGTGCACCTCCGTGCCTCCTTTGGCCCTGCCGCTAAGGTTTCTCACCCGGTGCTGCTTGCGGTATTTAACCCTCTTGGGCATGAGCATAAGCCTTCTCCCCTCCTTGACCGGCCGCAGCCCTGGTCTCGGGCAGCACCTCTCCCTTATAGATCCATACTTTCACACCGATCTTACCGTATGTCGTATCCGCTTCGGCAAACCCGTAGTCGATATCGGCACGCAGGGTATGCAGGGGTACCTTACCCTCGCTGTACCACTCGGTCCGGGCAATTTCTGCCCCGGCCAGGCGGCCGCTGACGGAAACTTTGATCCCCCTGGCCCCCATTTTCATGGCCCGGGATACGGCCTGCTTCATGGCCCGCCGGAAGGCAACCCGCTTTTCAATCTGGGCAGCCACGTTTTCTGCCACCAGCTGGGCGTCCAGTTCTGGCACTTTGATTTCCACGATGTTCACATGTACCTGCTTGCCTGTCATTTTCTCCAGTTCCCGGCGCAGGTTTTCTACTTCCGCACCACCCCGGCCAATGACAATACCCGGCTTGGCCGTATAAATACTGATCCGGATGCGGTTGGCCGCCCTCTCGATAACAATGCGGGAGATACCGGCAGCATAAAGCTTTTCTTTAATATACCGGCGAATTTTTACATCTTCTAAAAGGAGGCTGGCAAAATTCTTTTTATCGGCAAACCACTTGGCATCCCAGTCTTTAATAATACCGAGACGCAATCCTTTTGGATGTACCTTCTGGCCCACGCTACTCCTCCTTTACTTATCCTTTTCCTTAACAATCACGGTAATGTGGCTGGTGCGCCTGCGCAGCAGGTCTGCCCGGCCATAAGCCCGGGGCTGATACCTTTTCCAGGTGGGACCCTGGTCCACGTAGGCCGCCGCAATATAGAGATTATCCGGGTTCATATCGTAGTTATGTTCGGCGTTGGCCGCAGCCGATTTAATAACCTTGGCCACCGGAACCGCAGCCCTTTTTGGTGTAAACCTCAGGATGGCCAGCGCTTCCCGCACATCTTTCCCCCGGATAAGATCCACCACCTGGCGCACCTTGCGGGGTGAAATACGCACGTACCTGGCCACTGCTCTGGCTTCCATGCCAAACCCTCCTCAAGTGGATTACTTCAACGCCGTTGACCTCTCCGTATGGGCACCGTGGCCCCGGAACACACGGGTGGGGGCAAACTCACCCAGCTTGTGCCCCACCATATCCTCGGTAATATATATTGGAACGTGTTTCCGGCCGTCGTGAACGGCAATGGTATGCCCAATCATTTGCGGAAAAATGGTTGACCGGCGGGACCAGGTCTTGATTACCCGTTTTTCCCCTCTGGCATTCATTTCTTCGATTTTCTTTAACAGTTTCGGATCACAGTAAGGACCTTTTTTCAGCGAGCGTCCCATTGTTTAACCTACCTCCTTCCGGCTGCTACCCGGACAACCCAATTATTTTGCCCTTCTCTTGATAATCAGGCGATCGCTGGGTTTCTTTTTGCGCGTGCGGGCACCCAGGGCTGGCTTACCCCAAGGGGTAACCGGGTTGCGGCCGATGGGGGAACGGCCCTCGCCGCCGCCGTGGGGGTGATCCACCGGGTTCATAACTACACCCCGTACCGTTGGCCTGATACCCAACCAGCGCGAACGGCCGGCTTTACCAATGGTAATATTTTCATGCTCCACGTTGCCCACCTGGCCAATGGTGGCCCGGCAGTCCAGGAGAAGCAAGCGCATCTCTCCTGAAGGCATACGAATATGGGCATATTTTCCTTCCTTGGCCATTACCTGAGCGGCCGCACCCGCTGAACGCACCAGCTGCCCCCCACCACCCGGATAAAGCTCCAGGTTATGCACCAGGGTACCAACAGGGATGTTCCGCAGGGGCAGGGCGTTACCCACCTTGATGTCGGCATCGGGGCCAGACATAACCGTCATGCCCACTTCCAGACCCAGGGGAGCCAGGATATAGCGTTTTTCCCCGTCGGCATAATGTAGCAGGGCAATCCTTGCTGAACGATTGGGATCGTACTCAATGCTGGCCACTTTGGCTGGAATACCGTCTTTATCCCGCTTGAAGTCAATGATCCGGTACATGCGCTTGTGACCGCCACCCCGGTGCCTAACGGTAATCCTGCCCTGGAAGTTGCGGCCTGCTTTTTTCTTCAGCGGCGCCAGCAGGGATTTTTCCGGCTCGGTTTTGGTTATTTCATCGAAGGTCGATACGGTCACAAAACGCCGCCCGGGAGATGTCGGCTTGAACTTTTTAATACCCAAGTGATTTCCCTCCTTCCAGAATTAGCCTGTGCACCCAAGCCGGGGGAGGGAAGTTTTATACGCCCTCAAAAAGCTCGATTTTATCCCCTTTCCGCAGGGTGACGATGGCCTTCTTTACCTCGGGGCGGCGCCCAACTACATTCCGCACCCGCCTTGTTTTTCCCTTAACCCTCATGGTATTTACTTTTTCCACTTTTACTTTGAACAGTTCTTCCACTGCTTTTTTTATTTCCACCTTGTTGGCACGGGGATCCACAATGAACGTATACTTGTTGTCGGCCAGCAACGACATGCTTT
Source organism: Desulfofundulus australicus DSM 11792 (assembly GCF_900129285.1). GTDB lineage: Bacteria > Bacillota > Desulfotomaculia > Desulfotomaculales > Desulfovirgulaceae > Desulfofundulus > Desulfofundulus australicus. The sequence continues at coordinate 37,594 of NZ_FQUW01000015.1, read as the reverse complement.
TCTCCGTTATTACCGGCCTTTTCAGGATATCCCGGGGGTTTTTCACCGGGCCAGCACCTCCTGGACCCTGGTCACTGCGTCCCTGGTTATGACCAGTGTGTTGTGGGCCAGCAGGTCATACACGTTCAAGCTGTCTGCGGCCATGGGCTTGACACCCGGGATATTCCGGGCAGACTTGAACACGTTTTCTTCGCGGTCAGCAGTAACCACCAGGGCCTTATCATTTACCTTGAGATTTCCCAGAATACGTATCATATCCTTGGTACGGGGCTGCTCCAGTTTCAAGTCTTCCAGTACCACAATTTTACCGTCCTGTACTTTCGCCGACAGGGCAGATTTCATCGCCAGGCGCCGCACCTTGCGGGGCAACCGGTAACTGTAGTCCCGGGGATGGGGACCAAAGACTATGCCGCCCTTCCGCCAGAGTGGGGACCGAATACTGCCGTGCCGGGCGCGTCCTGTACCTTTTTGGCGCCAGGGCTTGCGTCCGCCTCCCCGCACTTCCCCACGGGTCCTGGTGTCATGGGTCCCCCGGCGGCGGCCGGCCAGCTGCCAGACCACGACATCATGCAGTACGGACATATGCACGGGGACGCCGAAGACCTCATCCTGCAGGTGGATTTCCCCCACCCGTTCCCCGTTGGTATTATAAACGGCAACTGTAGGCATAAGCGCTTTCCTCCTTCCGGTCCAGGTTGCTAGCGGGCCTTAACGGTCTCCTTGACCAGCAATAGTCCCCCGCGGGGGCCGGGGACAGACCCTTTAATGGCCAGCAGGTTTCTTTCCGGGTCCACCCGCACTACCTCCAGGTTCTGCACTGTAACCCGTTCCACACCGTAATGCCCGGGTAGTTTTCTCCCCTTGAAAACCCGGGCCGGCCCTTTAGCACCCAAGGAACCGGGACGGCGGTGGTATTTGGAGCCGTGGGCCATGGGGCCGCGGTGAAAGCCGTGACGTTTAATGCCACCCGCAAAGCCACGTCCCCGGGATGTTCCGACCACATCCACCCTTTCACCGGGAGCAAAAACATCTGCTTTAATTTCCTGCCCCACCTGATAATCATCCACATTTTCCACCCGTATCTCCCGCAGATAACGCACGGGCCGTACGCCGGCTTTTGCAAAATGTCCTTTCAGCGGTTTGTTCACCAGGCGCTCGGGTTTTTCGCCAAAACCCAGCTGGATTGCGCTGTATCCATCCCGTTCGGGCGTCTTTTTCTGCACCACCACACAGGGGCCTGCTTCAATCACCGTTACGGGAATAGCCTGCCCGGCATCATTGAAAATCTGGGTCATGCCGACCTTGCGGCCGAGGATGCCTTTGGGCATGGTCCTTAGCACCTCCTAAAGCTTGATCTCAATGTCCACCCCGGCAGGCAGATCCAGGCGCATCAAGGCATCCACGGTCTTGGGTGTGGGTTCCAAAATATCGATCAGGCGTTTATGCGTCCTTATCTCAAACTGTTCCCGCGAATCCTTGTTAACATGGGGTGAACGCAAGATGGTGTATATATTTTTCTCCGTAGGCAGAGGAATGGGGCCAGCTACCTGGGCACCGGTGCGCCGGGCGGTTTCCACAATCTTCTGGGCCGATTGATCCAGCATGTGATGATCGTAGGCCTTCAACCGGATGCGTATTTTCTGCTTTTTCAAGGGTTTACCTCCTTTCAAACCCGGCAGGGGTATTCGTAAATATGAGAAGTGGGATGTGGGTTACTTCCATTACTGGCCCCACTTTCCACTTCCCACTTCTCCTCTGGACGGCTACTCCACAATCTGGGTGACCACGCCGGCTCCGACGGTGCGGCCGCCTTCCCGGATGGCAAAGCGCAGCCCTTCTTCAATGGCAATGGGGGTAATCAGCTTGATCTCCAGCTGGATGTTGTCCCCGGGCATTACCATCTCCACTCCCTCGGGCAGCGTTATCGTCCCCGTTACGTCCGTGGTCCGGAAGTAAAACTGCGGCCGGTACCCGTTGAAGAACGGCGTGTGCCGCCCCCCTTCTTCCTTGGTCAGCACGTATACTTCCGCCTTGAACTGGGTGTGCGGCTTGATGCTGCCCGGCTTCGCCAGCACCATCCCCCGCTCAACTTCCTTGCGCTCTATACCGCGCAATAAACATCCAATGTTGTCCCCGGCTTCACCACGGTCCAGTATCTTCCGGAACATCTCCACTCCCGTGACCACCGTCTTCTTCGGCTTCTCCATCAATCCTACGATCTCTACTTCATCGCCCACCTTCACCGTGCCCCGCTCTACACGACCGGTCACCACTGTGCCGCGCCCCGTAATGCTGAACACGTCTTCTATGGGCATCAGGAAGGGTTTGTCAATGTCCCGCTGCGGCGTCGGAATGTATTCGTCCACCGCATCCATCAGTTCCCAGATGGATTTGCACCATTCACATTCACGCTTCCCACAGCCGCATTCCAGGGCCTTCAACGCCGAACCGGTGATCACCGGAACGTCGTCACCCGGAAATTCATAGGTCGACAGCAGCTCCCGTACTTCCATCTCCACCAGCTCTAACAGCTCCGGGTCATCCACCATGTCCGCCTTGTTCAGGTACACCACAATGTACGGCACTTCCACCTGACGCGCCAGCAAAATGTGCTCCCGCGTCTGCGGCATGGGACCGTCCGCCGCCGATACCACCAGTATCGCCCCGTCCATCTGGGCCGCACCGGTGATCATGTTCTTCACGTAGTCCGCGTGACCGGGACAGTCCACGTGCGCATAGTGCCTCTTCTCCGTCTCGTACTCCACGTGAGCGGTGTTGATCGTTATGCCCCGCTCCCGCTCTTCCGGCGCATTGTCTATTTCTTCGTACCTCTTCACCTGCGCCTTACCCACCGTCGCCAGCACCGTCGTAATCGCCGCCGTCAGCGTGGTCTTCCCGTGGTCCACGTGCCCAATCGTCCCTACGTTCACGTGGGGTTTCGTCCGCTCAAATTTGGCCTTGGCCATGACATTAGATCCTCCTTATCCAGCATATAGTTTTATGGGCAGGAAATGCAGGTGCGGCCTTTATCCCCGCCGCCGGGCAATAATTGCTTCAGCCATCGAGAGCGGCACTTCTTCATAATGACTGAACTGCATGGTGTAAGTGCCCCGGCCCTGGGTACGCGAACGAAGATCCGTGGCGTAGCCGAACATTTCGGCCAGGGGGACGTAAGCATGAATAACCTGGGCGTTACCCCGCCGCTCTATCTCTTCAATACGCCCGCGACGGGCATTTAAGTCCCCAATGACGTCCCCCATATACTCCTCCATGACCACCACTTCCACCTTCATAACCGGCTCCATTAGCACCGGTTTGGCCTTCTGCGCCCCATTTTTGAAGGCTATGGAACTGGCAATTTTAAAGGCCATTTCCGAAGAGTCAACTTCATGGTAGGAACCATCGACCAGGGTCACCCGCACATCCACCACCGGGTAGCCGGCCAGGACACCGTTTTCCATGGCCTCCCTGACGCCGGCATCGACAGCCGGGATGTATTCCTTGGGCACCACACCACCGACAATCTTGTTGACAAACTCGTAACCGGCACCCCGCTCCAGGGGTTCAATTTCCAGTACCACGTGACCGTACTGGCCCCGGCCACCGGTCTGCCGGATAAACTTGCCTTCAGCTCTGGCCTTTTCCCTGATAGTCTCTTTATAGGCCACCTGCGGGCGTCCTACATTGGCCCCGACCTTGAATTCGCGCGTCAGCCGGTCGACAATGATTTCCAGATGCAGTTCGCCCATACCTGAAATAATGGTCTGACCCGTTTCCGGATCCGTATGCATTTTGAAGGTAGGGTCTTCTTCCGCCAGCTTGGAAAGAGCTGCCCCCAGTTTATCCTGGTCGGCTTTGGTCTTGGGCTCGATAGCCACAGAGATCACCGGCTCGGGAAAATCCATGGACTCCAGGACTATGGGGTGTTTTTCATCGCACAGGGTATCTCCGGTGGTGGTCTCCTTTAAGCCCACCGCCGCTACAATATCCCCGGCGTAAGCCTCATCTATTTCCTCCCGGTGGTTGGCATGCATGCGCAGAATGCGCCCAATGCGCTCCCGCCGGTTTTTGGTAGAATTGTAAACATATGAGCCAGAAGTTATCTTGCCTGAGTATACCCGGAAAAAGGTGAGTTTACCCACGTAAGGATCGGCCATGATCTTAAAAGCCAGGGCCGAAAATGGCTCATCGTCCCTGGCCACCCGCTTATCTTCCACCCCGGTTTCGGGGTTAAGACCCCGGATGGCCGGTATGTCCGTGGGTGCCGGAAGAAAGTCGACAATGGCATCCAGAAGGGGCTGAACCCCTTTATTTTTAAACGATGAACCGCATAATACCGGGATCATTTTCACCGCCAGGGTAGCCTTGCGGATACCCCGCTTGATCTCTTCCTCGGTCAGTTCTTCGCCTTCCAGGTACTTGAACATCAATTCCTCATCAGCTTCGGCCACTGCCTCCAGCAGCTTCTCCCGGTACTCGGCGACCAGCTCGCGCATTTCCCCGGGAATGTCCGTCACCTTGCTGCGCGTGCCCAGGTCGTCAACATAAATAATAGCTTTTTCCCGGATCAGATCTACCACACCGGCAAAACTGTCTTCCACACCTATGGGCAGCTGGATGGCTACCGGATTGGCACCCAGCCGCTCCCGGATCATGTTCATGCTGCGGAAAAAGTCCGCCCCCACCCGGTCCATCTTGTTGATATAGGCAATCCTGGGGACGCCATATTTATCGGCCTGGCGCCATACGGTCTCCGACTGGGGCTCCACGCCGCCCACGGAGCAGAATATGGCTACAGCACCATCAAGCACCCGCAGGGAGCGTTCTACCTCCACGGTAAAGTCCACGTGTCCGGGCGTGTCAATGATGTTAATGCGACAATCCCGCCACTGGCAGCTGGTAGCAGCAGAAGTGATGGTAATACCCCGCTCCTGCTCCTGCACCATCCAGTCCATAGTGGCGGCTCCATCATGCACCTCTCCCATTTTATGCACACGGCCGGTGTAGAAAAGAATGCGTTCGGTGGTGGTGGTTTTGCCGGCATCTATATGAGCCATTATACCGATATTGCGTGTTTTTTCCAGTGGAAATTGCCGTGCCACGTTTTCACCCCCTTACCACCGGTAATGGGCAAAGGCTTTGTTGGCTTCCGCCATCTTATGGGTATCTTCCTTCTTTTTCACCGCCCCTCCTGTATTGTTGGCGGCATCCATAATTTCCGCGGCCAGCTTTTCTTCCATGCTCTTGCCGCTGCGCTGCCGGGCATACTGGGTTATCCAGCGGATGCCCAGAGTTTGCCGCCGCTCGGGACGGACTTCCACGGGTACCTGGTAGTTGGCTCCACCAACCCGGCGTGCCTTTACCTCCAGAACGGGCATAACATTTTTCATAGCCTGCTCAAATACTTCCAGCGGATCCCTGCCCGTCTTTTCCCGGATGATGTCAAAGGCTCTATAACATATGCGCTCGGCTATGCTCTTCTTGCCCTTGAGCATAACCTGGTTGATCAATTTGGTGACCACCTTGCTGTTGTAAATAGGGTCAGGCGGTACATCCCGCTTGGCCACCGCACCTCTCCTGGGCATTTCCTACCCCCCTTTACCAGAAAGTATAACCTTTCCTGCCGAACTTAAAACTACCGGCTGAGCCAGCCGGCACTTAACTTACTTTTTCGGGCGCTTGGCACCATACTTGGACCGCCCCCGGTTCCGGTTCTGCACACCGGCACAATCCAGGGCACCCCTGATGATATGATAACGGACCCCGGGCAGATCCTTGACCCGGCCGCCCCGGACCAGCACCACCGAGTGCTCCTGCAGATTATGCCCGATCCCCGGAATGTAGGAGGTTACCTCAATCCCGTTGGTAAGCCTTACCCGGGCCACCTTGCGCAGGGCGGAGTTGGGCTTTTTCGGGGTTGTGGTGTAAACCCTGGTACATACCCCCCGCTTCTGCGGATTCCCTTTGAGCGCGGGAGCCGAGGACTTCTGGGTTACCTTTTCCCGGCCCTTGCGAACCAGCTGGCTGATGGTCGGCATGCCGCTACACCTCCTTCCTCCAGATTATCGGACATAATCACAGCACCCCTGTTAAAGCGGCGGTTAATCTTCAATAACCGCCGCCGAGGCACATCCCACTTCAATATGGCAGGCTCTGCCCAGCTGGGACATGGTTTCCACCTCAACCAGGGGTATGTTTTTGGCTTGACAGGCCTGGATAATGGGATCAATGACATGACGCTCCGCATTTTTGGCTACGTATACAACCTTTGCCTGCCCCCGGTTAATGGCTTTCATGGTCTGCTTGGAACCCACCATTTTTTTGCGGGCGTTGGACAGCCGGGCCAAAGGCATGAGCTCTCCCCCCATGAAATCCAGACACTCTCATATCTTAACATCAGTCACGAATGTTGTCAATATTTTCGTCAGCCGCTGCCACATCAGCAGGCGCAAGATCTCCCTGCTGTTCTTCCTCCTTTTCTTCCAGCACCTGAATATTGCGGTAGCGGCTCATTCCTGTACCTGCAGGTACCAGCTTGCCGATGATCACGTTTTCCTTCAGCCCGATCAGGGGATCCACTTTCCCTTTAATGGCCGCTTCAGTTAATACCCGGGTGGTTTCCTGGAATGATGCAGCCGAAAGGAACGAATCGGTAGCCAGGGAAGCTTTGGTTATCCCCAGCAATACCGGCCGCGCCACGGCTTCTTTTCCACCTTTTTCCCGGATCCGGCGGTTTTCGTCTTCCAGTTCGAATTTATCGATTATACCACCGGGAAGCAGCTCTGTATCGCCGGGGTCCTCCACCCTGACCTTGCGCAGCATCTGGCGGATCATCACTTCAATGTGCTTGTCGTTGATATCCACGCCCTGCAGGCGGTATACCCGCTGCACCTCGTGCAGGAGGTAGGTATAAACACCGTGCAGCCCTTTAATTCTCAAAAGGTCATGGGGGTTGATGGAACCCTCGGTTAGCTCATCCCCGGCAGCAATCCGGTCCCCGGCATTAACTTTCAGGCGGGCACCATAGGGAACCTGGTAAGTATATTTTTCACCGCTGTCGGTGGTAATTTCCACCTCCCGGCGCCCCTTCACTTCCCGTATATCCACCACACCGTCGGCCTCGGCAATGATCGCCTGGCCTTTCGGGCGGCGGGCTTCAAAAAGTTCTTCCACCCTGGGCAGACCCTGGGTGATATCATCACCGGCCACGCCACCGGTGTGGAAGGTACGCATGGTTAACTGGGTGCCCGGCTCGCCAATGGATTGGGCGGCGATGATCCCCACGGCTTCCCCAATATCCACCATATGGCCGGTGGCCAGGTTGCGCCCGTAACATTTCACACACACGCCGTAGCGGGTTCTACAGGTAATCACCGAACGAATCCATACTTCTTTAATGCCCGCTTCAACGATAGCCCTGGCCTTCTCCTCGTTAATCTCCTCATCCGCCCGCACCAGCACCTCACCGGTTTCGGGGTGGATGATGTCATTTAATGCCACACGGCCCACCAGGCGGTCTTCCAGCTTTTCGATTACTTCCGTACCATCTTTAATTTCCTGTACCAGAATGCCCTCCCTGGTGCCGCAGTCTTCCTCGCGGACGATCACATCCTGAGCCACGTCCACCAGGCGCCGGGTAAGATAACCCGAGTCTGCGGTACGCAGGGCCGTGTCGGCCAGGCCCTTGCGGGCACCGTGGGTGGAAATGAAGTATTCCAGTACGGCCAGCCCTTCCCGGAAATTGGACTTAATGGGTACGGGTATAATCCGCCCCGAAGGGTCGGCCATTAGTCCCCGCATGCCGGCCAGCTGGCGAATCTGCTGGATATTACCCCGGGCCCCGGAATTGGCCATCATATACACCGGGTTGAATTTATCAAGGACATTAAGCAGGGACCTGGTAACTTTATCGGTAGCTTCGTTCCAGATGGTGATGATCTTACGATAACGCTCCTCTTCCGTAATCAACCCCCGGCGGTACTGGGTTTCCACCGTTTCCACCTGCTTGTCGGCCTCCGCCAGGATCTCCTTTTTCTCCGGGGGAATTATAATGTCGGAAGTGCTGATGGTAACCCCGGCCCGGGTGGCAAAGTGAAAGCCCACGGTCTTAATGCCGTCCAGCATGGCAGCCGTAGCCGAGTACCCCAGCTTGCGGTAGCAGTCATCCACCAGCTGTACCAGGCTCTTCTTGTCCATGACGGTGTTCAGGTAGCCCAGCTCCTTGGGGACCACTTCATTGAAAATGATCCTGCCCACGGTGGTCTCCATCCGCTCCCCGTTGGGCTGGCGCACCTGAACCCGGGCCTGCAGGCTTACGGCCCCGTTATAATAGGCCATAATTGCTTCCTCATAGTCCTTGAAAACCTTCCCCTCTCCGGGCGCGCCGGGCTTCTCCATGGTCAGGTAATAACAACCGAGGACCATATCCTGCGTGGGAATGGTCACCGGCCGGCCGTCTTTGGGGTTCAATATGTTGTGCGAAGAGAGCATGAGCAGCCGGGCTTCCGCCTGGGCTTCCGCCGACAGGGGCACGTGCACGGCCATCTGGTCGCCGTCAAAGTCGGCGTTATAAGCCGTGCAAACCATGGGGTGGATCTGGATGGCCCGACCTTCCACCAGGACAGGCTCAAAGGCCTGGATACCGAGCCGGTGCAGCGTGGGGGCCCGGTTTAAAAGCACCGGGTGCTCCCTGATCACCTCTTCCAGCACATCCCATACTTCGGGGCGCACCCGTTCCACCATACGCTTGGCGCTCTTGATGTTGTGGGCCAGACCCTTGTTCACCAGCTGCTTCATGACAAAGGGCTTGAAGAGCTCCAGGGCCATCTCCTTGGGCAGGCCGCACTGGTGCAGCTTCAGGGTGGGACCAACCACAATCACGGAACGGCCGGAGTAATCCACCCGCTTGCCCAGGAGGTTCTGGCGGAATCGCCCCTGCTTGCCTTTGAGCATATCGCTTAGAGATTTCAAGGGCCGGTTTCCGGGGCCGGTAACGGGACGCCCCCGGCGCCCGTTGTCAATAAGGGCATCCACCGCTTCCTGGAGCATGCGCTTTTCATTGCGCACGATTATATCGGGAGCCCCTAAATCCAGTAGCCGCTTCAAGCGGTTATTACGGTTGATAACCCGCCGGTATAAATCATTTAAATCCGAGGTGGCAAAGCGGCCTCCATCAAGCTGGACCATGGGACGGAGTTCGGGGGGGATTACCGGAATGACATCCAGAATCATCCATTCGGGCCGGTTACCGGATTTGCGAAAAGCTTCCACCACTTCCAGGCGGCGAATGGCCCTCACCCGGCGCTGACCGCTAACTTCCTTGAGCTCCTGGCGCAGTTCCCGGCTCATTTCGTCCAGGTCGATTTCGGCCAGGAGTTCCTTGATCGCCTCGGCACCCATCCCCGCTTTAAAGGCATTGCCGTACTTCTCCCGGTACTCCCGGTATTCCGTTTCCGTAAGCAGCTGTTTTTTAATCAGGGGAGTATTACCCGGATCGATAACAATATATGACACAAAATAAAGAACTTTTTCCAGCGCGCGGGGCGACATGTCCAGAAGCAGGCCCATGCGGCTGGGAATACCTTTAAAGTACCAGACGTGGGACACGGGGGCAGCAAGTTCGATATGCCCCAGGCGCTCCCGGCGCACCTTCGAACGGGTAACCTCCACGCCACAGCGATCGCACACCACGCCTTTGTAGCGTACCCGTTTGTATTTACCGCAATGGCACTCCCAGTCCCTGGTGGGGCCGAAAATTCGTTCACAGAAGAGGCCGTCCCTCTCCGGCTTTAATGTCCGGTAGTTGATTGTTTCCGGCTTCTTCACCTCGCCGCTGGACCATTTGCGGATCATGTCCGAGGAAGCCAGGCCAATGCGGATGCGGTCAAAGTTATTTAAATCCAGCAAAGGATCTCTCTCCCTTCGCTAAAGATTATCGCCGGTTCCACCGGGCTGGCCAAACCGCCCTCAACAGCCGTATAAACCCTTCCGGCATGGATGCGGTGCCGCCGGCGCAAAGCGCTGAAGCAGGCCTGGACAGCACCGCAATTATACGGACCAGCTCATGCACCTATTTTCCCACTAATAATCATCCGGCTCCGTATCCTCAACATCCACATCCAGAACCTCATCGGGCAGCTCAACGGGGAAATCTTCCTCTTCCTCGTAGTCATCCCGCTCCTCTTCAGCCTCCGCGTTCGAATCATAATCCTTTTCCTGCCGGGGCTCCGGGGCAGGAATATCAAGGCCGAGGTCGCGGGCAGTTTCCTGCATATCATCATCCACTTCTTTAATTTCGATTTCCTCATCATCCTCCGAGAGGACCCTTACATCCAGGGCCAGGCTCTGCAATTCTTTGATCAATACTTTGAAGGATTCGGGTACACCCGGCTCGGGTACGTTTTCCCCTTTGACTATAGCCTCATACGTCTTAACCCGGCCCACAACATCGTCGGATTTTACCGTCAGAATTTCCTGCAGCGTATAGGCTGCACCATAGGCTTCCAGCGCCCATACCTCCATCTCGCCGAAACGCTGGCCGCCAAACTGGGCCTTACCACCGAGAGGCTGCTGGGTAACCAGGGAATAGGGGCCGGTAGAGCGGGCGTGAATCTTATCGTCCACCAGGTGAGCCAGCTTGAGCATGTACAGGTAACCCACGGTGATGGGGTTGTCAAAGGGCTCACCGGTACGTCCATCGTAAAGGGTTATCTTGCCGTCCCGGGGTAACCCGGCCTTCTCCAGGAACTCCAGGATATCTTCTTCCGTAGCCCCGTTAAAGACCGGTGTGGAAACATGGTATCCCAGCACCTTGGCCGCCCAACCCAGGTGAGTCTCCATCACCTGGCCCAGGTTCATCCGTGAGGGCACGCCCAGGGGGTTCAGTACTATTTCCACCGGTGTGCCGTCAGGGAGGAACGGCATATCCTCCTCGGGCAGGATCCGGGCAATAACCCCCTTGTTCCCGTGGCGGCCGGCCATTTTATCGCCTTCGGATATCTTGCGTTTCTGAGCCACATAAACCCTGACCAGCTGGTTAACCCCCGGAGGCAGTTCATCGCCCTTTTCCCGGGAAAATACTTTTACGTCCACCACTTTCCCGGACTCGCCGTGGGGCACCCTCAATGAGGTGTCACGTACCTCCCGGGCCTTTTCACCAAAAATGGCCCGCAGCAGGCGCTCTTCGGCGGTGAGCTCGGTTTCCCCTTTGGGCGTAACTTTGCCCACAAGAATGTCCCCGGGACGCACCTCCGCTCCCACCCGGATAATGCCCCGCTCGTCCAGATCCTTCAAGATTTCCTCACCGACGTTGGGAATATCCCTGGTAATTTCCTCCGGGCCGAGCTTGGTATCCCGGGCATCGCACTCGTACTCCTCTATGTGTATTGAGGTAAAATAATCATCCTTAACAAGCTTCTCGCTGACCAGGATGGCGTCCTCGTAGTTGTAACCTTCCCAGGGCATGAAGGCCACCAGCACGTTACGGCCCAGGGCCAGCTCTCCCTGGTCGGTGGAGGGACCGTCGGCAATTACCTGGCCCGCCTCAACCCTGTCACCCTTATTTACAATAGGCTTTTGATTGATGCAGGTCCCCTGGTTGGAACGGGCAAATTTAATCAGTTTATAGGTATCCAGCTTACCGCTGTCGGTGCGAACCACGATTTCATTGGCCGTTACCCGTTCGACCACGCCGCTGTTTTTGGCAATAACCACCACACCTGAATCCCGGGCGGCTTTATATTCCAGCCCCGTACCCACCAGGGGTGCCTCGGCTTTTATCAGGGGTACGGCCTGGCGCTGCATGTTGGCACCCATCAACGCCCGGTTGGCATCGTCGTGCTCCAGGAAAGGAATCAGGGAAGTGGCCACGCTGAAGACCTGCTTGGGCGATACATCCATGTAATCAACCCTGTCCACGGGCACCACAATAATCTCGTGGCCGTGGCGGGCATTTACCCGATCTTCCAGAAAATAACCGTTCTCGTCCACGGGGGCATTGGCCTGGGCAATAACCAGATCTTCTTCCTCATCGGCGGTAAGGTAGACGATTTCGTCGGTGACCCTCCGCTCCTCTTTATTTACCTTGCGGTAGGGCGTTTCAATAAAGCCAAAGTGGTTAATCCGGGCATAGCAGGACAGTGAACCGATCAGACCGATGTTGGGACCTTCCGGCGTTTCAATGGGACACATACGGCCGTAGTGGGAATGGTGTACGTCCCGCACTTCAAAACCGGCTCTTTCCCGGCTCAATCCCCCCGGCCCCAGGGCCGACAGGCGGCGCTTGTGGGTCAGCTCGGCCAGGGGATTGGTCTGGTCCATAAACTGGGAGAGCTGGCTGGAGCCGAAAAATTCCTTTATGGCTGCTACCACCGGCCGGATGTTGATAAGAACCTGGGGAGTAATGACATCCACATCCTGGATAGTCATTCTCTCCCGCACCACCCGCTCCATGCGGGACAAGCCTATGCGGAACTGGTTTTGCAGCAACTCACCCACTGAACGCAGGCGCCGGTTACCCAGGTGATCAATGTCATCCACCTGGCCCTCCCCATCCATCAGGCGCAAAAGGTACTTAATGGTAGCAATGATATCCCCGGGTGTCAGTTCCCGGATAAATTCCCGGTTCTTTGGCACCTCCCGCTTCAGATAGGGGTCCCATTCCGTTGGCCCCTGACCGTCATCATTAAAGCGGTAAAGAACGTCGTGCTTCAGCTTCTTCCAGATTTTATAGCGACCCACGTTGGCCAGGTCATAACGCTTGGGATCAAAAAACAGTGAATGAAGCAGAGAGCGGGCGCTCTCCACCGTGGGGGGCTCTCCGGGCCGCAACCGCTTGTAAATTTCTACCAGGGCTTCCTCTTCCGAATCGGTATTGTCTCTGGTCAGGGTTTCCTGTATATACTTGTTACCTTCAAACAGGTCGATAATCATTACATTGGAGCTGTATCCCAGGGCCCGAACCAGCACAGTAACCGGGATTTTACGGGTACGGTCAACGCGTACGAAAACATGGTCGTTTACGTCGGTTTCAAATTCCAGCCACGCCCCCCGGTTGGGGATAATGGTGGCGGTATAAATTTTCTTGCCACTGGGATCGAGCTGTTCGGCAAAGTAAACCCCGGGTGAACGCACCAGCTGGCTGACAATCACCCGCTCGGCACCGTTGATGATAAAAGTACCCTTTTCGGTCATGAGGGGGAAATCCCCCATGAAAACTTCCTGTTCTTTTACCTCTCCCGTTTCTTTATTTATCAGGCGAACCTTTACCCTTAAGGGCGCCGCGTAGGTGACATCACGCTCCTTGCATTCCTCGACGGAATACTTGGGTTCACCAAGGGTATAGTCCAGGAACTCAAGGACCAGATTCCCGGTGAAATCCTGGATTGGTGAAACATCATGAAAAACCTCGCGCAATCCCTCCCTCAAAAACCAGTCATAGGAATTGCGCTGCACTTCGATTAAATTGGGCAATCCCAGAACTTCCCGGAACTTGGCAAAACTCCACCTGGTTCTCTTCCCGGCGCTTGCAGTATCCATTGAGAGCTTCACACCCCCCAAAATTAAAAAACAACGAAAAGCAAGGTTTTCCCCCGTGTTGAAAACCTCGCTTTCCTGCGCAACATAAAAAGCTATGCCTGGTTATTATTTCCGCAAAGAAAATTATTCATACATACCGGATACGGAATTAAAATCCGGTCCCCGTTCCGCACACATTTGCATGGACGTTTAGACATGATAGCATATTCCAACTGGGTTGTCAAGGGCTGGTTTTAAGAGAGGGCTTATCATCCCGGTCATTTTTCTCAACAAATTTTTTAATCCGGGATAGAAAATCATGGACACGAATTGGTTTGCTGATATAATCATCACACCCGGCTGCCAGGGCCTTCTCCGCATCTCCCTTCATGGCATAGGCTGTCACAGCCAGGACAGGAATATCCCGCGTGGCAGGATCTCCCTTCAACAGCCTAGCGACCTGCAACCCGTCCATTCCGGGCAGCTCAATATCCAGGAGAATTAAATCGGGCTTCTCCCGGCGCACCATCTCCAGACCTTGTTCCGCAGTGGCTGCTTCCCTGGTTTTGTAACCATAGGCCTGCAAAATTTCCCGGACCAGCTTGGTGTTCAGGGGATTATCTTCAATGATCACAACCAGCGGCGCCATAAATCTCCTTCCCCCTTAACTGTTACAAAGGGCTTTTATACGGGCCAGAAACTGCTCTCTGGAGATCTGGCCCTTCCGGGTGACTGCCGCCACCCGTTCTTCCAGTGTACGCCTTTCTTCCTCCGTCAAATCCCTGGCCGTCAGGACAAATATACGCGTATCCGAACATTCAGGGTGTGCGGCAAGTTCGTCAATCACCTCAAAACCGGTCATATCTGGCATGAGCAGGTCCAGAATAAGCACCTGGGGCCTCTGATCCGGTAGCGGCTGCCTTCGCGGCGGAAATATTTTTTTAGAAAGTAACTATCCACCTCCGCCAGCATCTCCACGGGGTATTCGCCCAGCCCAACCAGGGAATCCCGGTCAATATCCGTGGCCACCACCCTGGCTTTTAAAGAGGGGAAACGGGTCTCCTTTATATGCTCCAGCAATATGGCCATTGAATAGGCTTCCTGTCCCTGGGCACAGCCGGCGGACCAGACACAGAGATAAGATGCTGCCCCGGCCAGCCGGGGCAGTACCTCCCGGGCCAGAACCCGGAAGACATGGGGATCCCGGAAAAAGCGCGATACCTTAATGGTTAAGGAGTTAATCAGCCGGTCATATTCCTCGGGCCGGGATTTCAGAAGGTTCAAATACTCCCGGCAGGTGGTGCAACCGGTGGCCGCCAGGCGACGGCTCAAACGCCGCTGGACGGTAGAGGACCGGTAACCCCTTAAATCCACCCCCCGGGCTAAATAAAGTTGTTCCAGCACATCCCCGGGAAAAGGGTCATCCCGAAAACCGGTTGCCGTTCCCTCACTATCAGTCATTCCGCAGACACCTTTCCTTTGGAAAGGACAGAATGAAGACATTCTCGCCATATGTCCTGGTTTTACAGCAGGAGCGACCCGGAGTGAGCGCTGTCGGGCCAGACCATGCCGCGAACAGGATGTTTGCAGAAGCCACCTGAACACAGGAGATGTGAATGTGGCCGGAACCCGCCGGACCCGGGCCGGGGCCTTAAGGCCTGCCCAGAGAAACGACCGGGAACGACGAGTAAAACCAGGGCACACCCCGGGGGCACTTTGTCGCCAGCCTGACATTTTCTTTTGGAAAGGAGTATAGATCGTGAAAATTTATGCGTCAATGTAACATTTGCCATAACGGAAGAATCTTAGCAAATTAACATGGTACAGGGGCAAAGATTGCGTTTAAAATAAACGGGCCACACCACCTCCAGGCAGTGTGACCCGTAATACTGGCCTGCGGTGAATTTACTTGATTTCCACCGTAGCGCCCTGCTCTTCCAGTTTGGCCTTGATGGCCTCGGCTTCTTCTTTGCTTACCTTTTCCTTAATGGGCTTGGGAACATTATCTACCACTTCCTTGGCTTCCTTCAAGCCGAGGCCGGTAATTTCCCGTACCACTTTGATAACGTTGATCTTCTTATCACCCACAGCGGTGAGAATGACATCAAACTCGGTTTGCTCCTCCTCGGCTGCCGGCGCAGCAGCGGGGCCTGCAGCAGCCGGGGCAGCGGCCACGGCCACAGGAGCAGCAGCGCTTACGCCAAATTCCTCTTCAAACTTTTTGACCAGCTCGGCCAGCTCCAGTACGGTCAATCCCTTTACAGCTTCGAGAATTTCATTAACCTTGGACATTAACTCTGACCTCCTTGATATATCTTGCGTTCAATGGCAATTTTCTCAAGTAGTTGCCTCCCCGGCCTTCTGCCTGCGTACAGCATCCAGCACATAAACCAGGTTGCGCAGGAGACCCTGCAGGGAGCAGGCAAAACCATACAGGGGAGCCTTCATACCACCGGCCACCTTGGCCAGCAGGACCTCCCGGGAGGGCAGGTCGGCCAGGCGGCGAACAGCCTCCACATCAATGACCTTACCTTCCAGAATCCCGGCCTTTATTTCCAGCTGTTTAAATTCACGGGCCAGCTCGGACAGGACCTTGGCCGGAGCCACAGGATCCTCGTAACCAAAGGCAATGGCCGTAGGCCCTTCCAGGTAGGGCTCCAGTCCTTCCAAACCCGCTTCTTTCGCCGCCAGGCGGGTCAGGGTATTTTTAGCCACCTTCAGCTCACTGCCCGACTCCCTGAGGCGCCGGCGAACCCTGGTCATGGACGTAACATCCAGCCCGCGAAAATCAGTAAGAACAGCGGCTTTGCTTTTCCGGAACTTTTCCGTCAGGTCAGCCAGTATGGCCTGTTTTTCTTCCCTGGTAGGCATAAAATCCGGTTACACCCCCTTTCCGTTGTTCAAGAACCAAAATGGGCGGGCACCTGCAGCAAAAGACACAGGGCCCGCCCATAGAAAGGCAGCAGCTTATTCAAAACCCCGGCCTCGGTTGGCGGCAGATGCCATTAAGTACAGGACACCAACTGTCTACAGCTAGGTGCGGTTATGAAGTTTTTAAGTACATGTCCGTTGAATCGCATTGGTGCCGCGTTGCCTCAGGCGGTTATCTTCAGGTGATTCACCTTAACCCCCGGCCCCATGGTGGAAGAGACGGTAATACCCTTAATGTACTGGCCTTTGGTGGTGGCCGGTTTAACCCGGATCAGCTGTTCCACCAGGGTGCGCAGGTTCTCGGTCAGTTTTTCCACGTCAAAGGATACCTTTCCTATAGGAGCATGGATTATACCGGCCTTATCTACCCGGTATTCTATCTTACCTGCTTTTACTTCTTTAACTGCCTGGGCTACATCAAAGGTAACCGTACCGGTCTTGGGGTTGGGCATCAGTCCCCGCGGGCCCAGAATCCGGCCCAGGCGGCCAACCAGGCTCATCATGTCGGGAGTGGCAATGGCCACGTCAAAACCCAGCCATCCTTCCTGCTGGATCTTGGCCACCATATCTTCCGCCCCAACAAAATCCGCACCGGCTTCCTCGGCCTCCTTAGCCTTTTCCCCTTTGGCAAAAACCAGTACAGTCCTTGTCTTACCGGTTCCATGGGGCAGGACCACCGCTCCCCGCACCTGCTGGTCCGCATGCCGGGGGTCCACGCCCAGTTTTACAGCTACCTCTACGGTTTCGTCAAATTTAGCCGAAGCCATCTCCTTCACCAGAGCCAGGGCCTCGGCAGGATCGTACAGCTTTGTACGGTCCACTTTCTTGGCTGCCTCCAGGTATTTCTTGCCATGTCGCGGCATCTTCTCAACCTCCTTTGTGGTCCTGGCGGAATATTTCCTCCCACTGCCGTGCAGCCTACCCCTCAACAACTTCGATGCCCATGCTGCGGGCAGTTCCCATAATCATGCGCATGGCAGCTTCAATATCGTTGGCATTGAGGTCCTGCATCTTTGTTTCGGCAATCTCCCGTACTTTAGACAGGGGGATCTTGGCCACCTTCTTCCGGTTGGGTTCACCGGAAGCGGTTTCTATACCGCAGGCCTTTTTCAACAGCACCGCAGCCGGCGGTGTCTTACAGATAAAGGTGAAGCTGCGATCCTCATAAACGGTTATTTCCACCGGAATAATCAGGCCAGCCTGCGCAGCCGTGCGCTCGTTAAATTCCTTAACAAAGGCCATAATATTCACCCCGTGCTGGCCCAGAGCCGGACCAACCGGCGGTGCCGGGGTGGCTTTTCCTGCAGGAACCTGTAGCTTGACTACTGCCGCCACTCTTTTTGCCATATATCATGAACACCTCCTTGCCGCCTATATCTTCTCCACCTGGGAAAAATCCAGCTCCACGGGAGTTTCCCGCCCAAACATGGAGATCATTACCTTTAATTTTCCCTTGTCGGGATCGATTTCTTCAATAATACCTTCAAAATTTTCAAAGGGACCGGAAGTAACCCGCACACGCTCATTAACATTTAAATCAACGCGCGGGCGCGGGGTCTCGGATAAAGTCTTCCCAATTATCTGCATGGCCTCTTCATCGGTCAGGGGGATGGGTCTGGAACCGGAACCAACAAACCCGGTAACGCCGGGAGTATTGCGCACCACATACCAGGAATCATCGGTCATGATCATTTCCACCAGCACATAACCGGGGTAGATCTTTTTCTTGACTATTTTTTTCTTGCCGTCCTTTATCTCCACCTCGTCCTCCATGGGTACGAGGATGCGAAATATTTTATCCTCCATGTTCATGGACTCGATCCGCTTTTCCAGGTTCGCCTTTACTTTATTTTCATACCCCGAGTAGGTATGAATAACGTACCAGTGTTTTTCACCCTTTTCACCCATAAATACAAGGGACCTCAAGAAAACTTAAGGCCCCCCACCCCCTTGGCCCTTATTTAATGATCAATTCCAGCAATCGGCTCAGCAGCGAATCGAAGATCCAGATCAGGATGCCAACGATGGTGACGGCCACCAGCACCACACTCGTATAAATAACTATCTCCCGCCGGTTAGGCCAGTGAACCTTTTTCAGTTCGCTGTAAACCCCGCGAAAATAGCTCCTCACCTGTTCTACGCGGTTCACCTTTTCCTTTTTCACCGGAAGCCGTTTTTCAGGCTTTTTTACTGCCCTGGCCCCATCGCGAACCGCCACTTCGTTCCGGGAACCATCCCTTTTGATTAATCCTTTCAACGGTGTCATGTTCAGCCACATCCTCAATCCTCATTACCTGACTGCCACGGCGGGAAAGTTAACGGGTTTCTTTATGCAGGGTATGGGTATGACAGAACTTGCAGTACTTTTTCAACTCAATCCGGTTGGGGTCATTTTTCTTATTCTTTGTGGTAGTATAATTCCGACGCTTGCATTCCGTGCAGGCCAGAGTAACACTAACCCGCATCGTGGCCACCTCCTAAAATAAAAAACACTTGCCCATATACCTGGAATTAACCTTATCCACTGTAACATAATTCCCCGGTGATGTCAATAGTGGCCCCTGCTCCGGTGCACCCATAATATCTCCAGGTAACAATTTTAACCATGGTTCTTATAAGCTAAACCATAAGCGATGAAGAAGGAATTGGCTGGCAATTCCTTCTTCATCTGCCCTGCTGAAATTACTCCACAATCTGGGTGACCACGCCGGCTCCGACGGTGCGGCCGCCTTCCCGGATGGCAAAGCGCAGCCCTTCTTCAATGGCAATGGGGGTAATCAGCTTGATCTCCAGCTGAATGTTGTCCCCGGGCATTACCATCTCCACTCCCTCGGGCAGCGTTATCGTCCCCGTTACGTCCGTGGTCCGGAAGTAAAACTGCGGCCGGTACCCGTTGAAGAACGGCGTGTGCCGCCCACCTTCTTCCTTGGTCAGCACGTATACTTCTGCCTTGAACTGGGTGTGCGGCTTGATGCTGCCCGGCTTCGCCAGCACCATCCCCCGCTCAACTTCCTTGCGCTCTATACCGCGCAAAAGACATCCAATGTTGTCCCCGGCTTCACCACGGTCCAGAATCTTCCGGAACATCTCCACTCCCGTGACCACCGTCTTCTTCGGCTTCTCCATCAATCCTACGATCTCTACTTCATCGCCCACCTTCACCGTGCCCCGCTCTACACGACCGGTCACCACTGTGCCGCGCCCCGTAATGCTGAACACGTCTTCTATGGGCATCAGGAAGGGTTTGTCAATGTTCCGCTGCGGCGTCGGAATGCATTCGTCCACCGCATCCATCAGTTCCCAGATGGATTTGCACCATTCACATTCACGCTTCCCGCAGCCGCATTCCAGGGCCTTCAACGCCGAACCGGTGATCACAGGTACGTCGTCACCGGGAAATTCATAAGTCGACAGCAACTCCCGTACTTCCATCTCCACCAGCTCTAACAGCTCCGGGTCATCCACCATGTCCGCCTTGTTCAGGTACACCACAATGTACGGCACTTCCACCTGACGCGCCAGCAAAATGTGCTCCCGCGTCTGCGGCATGGGACCGTCCGCCGCCGATACCACCAGTATCGCCCCGTCCATCTGGGCCGCACCGGTGATCATGTTCTTTACGTAGTCCGCGTGACCGGGACAGTCCACGTGGGCATAGTGCCTCTTCTCTGTCTCGTATTCCACGTGAGCGGTGTTGATCGTTATGCCCCGCTCCCGCTCTTCCGGCGCATTGTCTATTTCTTCGTATTTCTTCACCTGCGCCTTACCCACCGTCGCCAGCACCGTCGTAATCGCCGCCGTCAATGTGGTCTTCCCGTGGTCCACGTGCCCAATCGTCCCTACGTTCACGTGGGGTTTCGTCCGCTCAAATTTGGCCTTGGCCATAGTCTTCTTCTCCTCCTCCTCACGTTAACCCACTTTTTTACACACTTCTAAATTATTACCACTTTTCTTTAAATCATGCAATATAAGCCACAGGACACAAGATTCGCTAAAGGGCTCAAAATTCCTGCTGCACAAAATAAAAATCACCAGCTTTCCAGTCAAGCTGGTGATTCACCTGTGGTAGCGGCGCAGGGACTCGAACCCCGGACACAGCGGGTATGAACCGCTTGCTCTAACCAGCTGAGCTACGCCGCCATCAATGGAAGTCAGCTGTCGGATATCGGAAGTCAGAATTGATTACCCTCAATAGACCTGATGCCACGCAACTCCCTCCGACTTCAGACTTCCGACTTCTGACCTCTGAAACTGGAGCCACTAACCGGGATTGAACCGGTGACCTCGTCCTTACCAAGGACGCGCTCTACCTACTGAGCTATAGTGGCATGGTTGCGGGGGTAGGATTTGAACCTACGACCTTCGGGTTATGAGCCCGACGAGCTACCAGCTGCTCCACCCCGCGTCGTAAAGTTACCACATTATATTATAACACAGAACCGGAACTCTTTCAAACCCTATTCTCTTGAAAAAGTCCGGTTGATAAATAAGGTGGTGGAGGGGGCAGGATTCGAACCTGCGAAGGCGTCAGCCGGCAGATTTACAGTCTGCTCCCTTTGACCACTCGGGAACCCCTCCACGGGAAAAACTGGAGCCGGCGATGGGACTCGAACCCGCAACCTGCTGATTACAAGTCAGCTGCTCTGCCAGTTGAGCTACGCCGGCCTGTTTCACTTTCTCCTGGCGCAGTTTTTATATTAGCAGAAAAGCATCGCCGTGTCAATACCCAACCCGCACTGTGTTCGCCGGGCTTTTTATCCGCTGTCAACATAAACTCCTGCAGGACAACGACGGCTGGAACGCGGGAAATTCGGAAATGGAACTCCTTCATGCTACCTGCCGGAATGACAATTAATAAGGCGGGGGGGGGGAATTCCCCCACCGCCCCCGGACCAAAATCTTTTGAACATCACCAATATTAACAGCCGGTAGCCTTTTCAGCTGGCTGAAAAACTTCTTCTTCTGAGAACAATTTGGGAGTAGAGTCACCATGGAAGAAATTACGCCCGTAGACCAGCAAGCACATGATTATTCCCGCACCGAAGGCGTAAGCTGCTCCTTTGGCCAGTAGCATACCTCCCACTATGCCTGCAATACCCAGGTCTTTAATATTTCTTGATTCTTTAACTCCCACATACAGGGAAACAAATCCCTGGATAAGCATGGTCAGAGAGAGGGCCACCGGCAGAATCGGTCTTACCAGGCTAACTATAGGTAAAATGAAGTAGCCCGTCAGAGTCCCGAACCGGAAAGAACCCACCCCACCAATGGAAGAATCCATCGCCGCCCGGCCATTTTTCCATCTTTCATAAGTCACTACGGTCATGGCTGCCCAGATAGGCCCGCACATGGAGATATCGGGGCCGAGAATACTCATTCCGGTGTTACGCAGCCCAACTACCAGGTGCGCCCGGCTGGGGTTATAGTCGACAGGATCGTCGGGCCGGAATTTTTGAGCATCCTTGATAATAGCCTGGCACTGAACGGCATCCCCAAATATTACTATATAAGCAGCCAGGACAAGGGGGAAAGCTTTAATGTAATAGTCAATCGAAGGCCAGCCGAGTGTACCCCATGGTACCCAATCGGTCCACAGAGTAGCAAAGTCGGGACGTGAGATACCCCATTCAATTGCCGGGAAACCACTTTCCTTGACTAAAGCTGCCACAAACACCGCTAACAATATGGACGGTAAAATACCCAGGTTGGAAATAATACGGGCAACCTTGTTCCTTTCAGCCAGTTTTTTAAAGGATTCGGCATACATCATCCAAAAGGCAAGACCAATAGCAATGGTAATAGTGATGGGGAATTGTTCAAAACGTCCTCCCTTTTGAAAGATCATATATATGGCTGATATACCAGCCCCAATAATCACTCCAGATTTAATGGCCGGCGGAATTGAAGCAATTACCTTGTTTGCTAATCCCGTAACCCCCAGAAAGAGACACCACAATCCTAACAAAAGCTCAAAAGCAATTAATGCGTGCATTCTTTCCGGTCCTTGCGGAAAACTGGAAACATAAGCTACAAGTAACGGGATGGCAGGTGTTACCCAACCGGGTACCACAGGGTCACCCAACAGAGCGTGCAGACAGTAAAAAATACCGTTTAACACTACAATGGCCAGGGCTACCTCAAAGGGCATACCCAGGGTATCCTGTAAAACCGGGATAATAGACAAGCAGACGGCACACATAACCAGTCCCTGAATGTAATCCGCCCACTCCCAGCGGTAATGTACGCCAGGCAATCTAATTTTAAAGGGGCCCAAAGGCCAGTACGGTACTTCAACACCATCGGGTCTAATAGCGCGCCAGTTCCTCATGTTTTATTTCTCCTCCTTAAATTCTTCATAATAAAACCTTAAAACCACCTTCAAAGCAAAAGTAGCATGGAATTGTTTGCGCTCAAGTGGTTATGTCTTCTTTGGGACGTCCGTCTTCATCCCACCCGCGCAGGCGGTAGTAATCGGCCAGCATCTGCCTGAAGTTTTCTTCCGGGAGAACATCCCCGTTTTCCAGCGGTTCTTTAAAGAAGCGCAACGGTAGATTATCGTCCTCCCTTGTCAGTCCCTGTAAAAGGTTAAATTGACGGGTAGCATTAACTATGCGCGAGGCAATGCGGCGCAGCTGTCCTTCGTCCACGCCCAAACCTGTGGTAACGTTTACCAGCGTAACCAGGTCATCCCATAAAACCAGGTCCCGGTAAAAACGGCAGAGAATAAGGGCATCATAAATGGCCAGCCGATCCTCATAATCAATGAATAGTTCTGCTTTTCCGTGAGTTACTTTCGGATCAATAATCCCGGCCAGTTCGGGTTTATAAAAAGTAGCGCGCAGGTGGCAGGCACCCCGGGGAGAGGTAGCATAAGCCAGGCCCATGCCCTGCAACACACGGGGGTCGTAGCCGGCCGGTTCCAGTCCTTTAACATGAATGGCCAGATCGGCCAGCCTCAGTTCTTCCGCCGCCACACGGATACCCCGGGCCAGCAGGTCACCCACGCCCTCCCGCCGGGCTATCTGGTGAAGCAGCTGCGCAATACCTTCCACGTCCCCGTAAGCCACTTTAACGTCCAGAGCTCCCCTTTGTGCCGCCTCTATGGCAAAAGCCGCCATGTTCCCCGCACTGATGGTATCCAATCCAAGCCTGTCACATATATCGTTCAGGTAAATGATTCCAGCCAGGTCATGGATACAGCATAATCCACCAAACGAATAAATAGTTTCATATTCCGGACCTTCGATCGCCAATCCTTCATATTTCCCGCTGGTTACCCTGGTAAGTTTGCCACAGGCCATTACACAGGGACGGCAGGACCTGGGCTGCACTTCAAAATTCTCGATCAGATACTCGCCGGTCAGCGACTCCCATCCTGGCAAGCTTCCCCGCGACCAGTACCTGGCCGGAAAAGCACCAACCGAGTTTAATAACGATACAAGCTGGGGTGTTCCGTACTTCCGGTAGCCGAGTACCCCGGGGTTGTCCCTGGCTTTTTGAGCCAGCCCGGTCACGTATTGTTTAAGACCTGCCAGGTCGGCCAGCTCACAGGCAGCCCGGCCGTGAAAAACAATGGCCTTTAGTTTTTTTGACCCCATCACGGCACCCATGCCGGTCCGCCCCGCAGACCGCCAGTAATTATTTTCTATACAGGCATAAGAAACCAGATTCTCGCCAGCCGGACCAATCACCACTGCCTGGGCATCGTCTGTACCTACCTCCTCCAGTGCCCCGTTTTCTGTAGCGTAGCAATCCATACCCCACAGCTTTGTACCGTCCCGGAAACGGACACCCTGATCGGATATTTCCAGCACGATTGGATTTTCTGCCTGGCCCTGTATAATAATAGCATCGTAACCGGTTTTCTTTATCGCCGCCCCAACCTGGCCTCCTGAGTAAGACTCACCGTAAAACCCGGTAAGGGGTGACCTGGCAAAAACTCCAAATCGGTTGGAACCAAGCATGGCTGTATCTGTTATGGGACCGGTGGTGAATATCAGGCAGTTTTCCGGACCCAGGGGGTCGGCCCCGGGCGGAATGTTCTGGAGCATCAGGTAAGTACCCAAACCTTTACCGCCCAGGTAGGCAGCCAGGACCTCACCTGGAATTTCCTCCGCCTGCCACTGCCTGCTTGACAGGTTAATGCGGAGCAATCGTCCGTAAAAGCCTCTCATGTTTCGAGTCTTCCTTTCTTTGCCTTTAGAATGCTCTTTCGTAGATTTCCCTGATGTCGTCCACCGTGAGCTTGCGCGGGTTGTTGGCCAGCAGGCGGGTTACTTTTATAGCACCCTCGGCCATGCCCGGTATTGCCTCAGCATTTACCCCGAGTTCGCGGAGATGCAGGGGAATTTTAACATCGGTGGATAGCTGCTTGATAGCCTCTATGAATTTATCAGCCGCCGCACGGTCAGATAATTCCTCAACCCTTTCACCCATGGCTAAAGCCATTTCTTTAAACCTGGGCAGGGCACCCAGCAGGTTTGATTCCATGACATAAGGTAGCAATACCGCATTGGCCACGCCATGGGGAACGTGGAACTGCGCACCAAGCGGATAAGCTAGCGCGTGGACGGCACCCACGCCGGCGTTAGCAAATGCAATCCCCGCCAGCAGGCTGGCCATAGCCATATTCTCCCTGGCTTCCCTGTCCTCCCCGTTGGCCACTGCTGTACGCAGGTAACGGGAAATAATCTTGATGGCTGTCAGGGCCAGGGAATCGGTGATTGTGGTGGCATTAACGGAAATATAAGCTTCCACCGCATGAGTCAGGGCATCCATACCGGTAGCTGCAGTAATGTGGGGCGGCATTGTAACCGTTAACTCCGGGTCCACAATGGCCACTCTGGGGAGAAGGTAGGGGCTGACCACACCCTTTTTGAGCTGCTCGTTTTCATCGGAAAGAATAGCAATGGGTGTCACCTCACTACCTGTACCCGCTGTAGTGGGTACCGCCACAACAGGCAAACCGGGCCTGGGGATCAAATTAACACCAATGTAATCATCAATCGTTCCGGAGTTGGTGACTAAAACAGCGGAAGCTTTGGCCACGTCCATGGAACTGCCACCGCCAACCGCCACCAGCAGGTCATAACCACCATCTTTAACAGCCTGCAGGCATTTGGCCACAACCTCCAGGCGCGGTTCGGGCTCCACCTCGCTGAAGAGCCCGGTTTCCAGGCCGGCGGGAGCAAGGGCCTCCCTCACCTTATCCACAAGACCGGTTTTTAAAAGCACGGGATCTGTCACCAGGAGAATCCTGGTTGCTCCAAGATTTTTCACCTCATCCGCAATTCTCCCCAGACTGCCCCATCCAGTAATAATTGTGCCTGATGTCCAGAAATAACTGATTTTCATTATGAAGCACCTCCACACATGCCAGTAAAAATGTTTTGATATTTGACATTAAGATTACTTTTCAAAATTCATGCCTGTACAAAAACACAGCACCATAAGCTTAAAATCTCGATTTTCCCGGGTTTTAAGCCCGACATACTCCCCGGTATTCTTAAATCCCCTTCTGCATGCAGCATTAGTGCAACAAAAAACCGCGCAATTTTGCACGGTTTAAGGACTTTAAGAAAAGTATTTCTTTATTTTCCGGGCCAGTGTAGTCCGGTGAATTCCTAATGCCCGGGACGCTTCTTCCTGGGTGGGATACATCTGCAGGGTACGCCTAATGAGATCTTTTTCAAATTCTTCTACCGCCTTTTCCAGGTTATTTTCGCTGTCCTTTGTTATACAGCAGGCGCTGAGCTGGTCGGATTGCAATTCATCGGATATCATCCGGCCAGTAATTGTTACCCCGGATCCCAGAACCACAATCCGTTCCATTAGATTCTGCAATTCACGTACATTTCCCGGCCATCGGTAATTTAACAGCTCTCTGCAGGCATCCGGCGTGAGAATCTTTTTACCGGCATTATAACGTTCCGCATAAAACTGAATAAAATGGTTAGCCAGAGGAATTATATCTTCCTGCCGTTTGGCCAGGGGAGGAATATAAACCGGTACAACATTCAACCGGTAATATAAATCCTGCCTAAAACGCCCCTCCTGGACAAGTTTCACCAGATCCCGATTGGATGCCGCCACAATTCGCACATCCACCCTTTCCGGCCGGCCGCTGCCCAGGGGATAAAATTCTCTATTTTGAATTAAACGCAACAGCTTTACCTGGACAGATAAAGGAACCTCGCTGATTTCATCCAGGAACAGGGTGCCCCCATTGGCAGCCTTAACCAAACCGGCATAACCTTCCCTCCTGGCACCCGTAAAAGCACCCGGGTAGTAGCCAAACAATTCTGCTTCAAAAAGTTCGCCTGGAATAGCAGCCGCGTTAACCACAACAAACGGTTTATGTTTTCGCGGACTGTATTCGTGGATGATCCTGGCCACAATTTCCTTGCCGGTACCGGACTCACCCTGGATTAAAACGGTAGCATTTGAATATGCGGCACGAATAGCCCTGTGCACCACCCGCTTCATGGCTTCGCTTTCCGCCACAACCGGTCCTATACCTTCCAGTTCAACAAGATGACTAGCCGGCGTTATGGTGGCAGGCTTCCCTTTTTTCAGTGGCTTTACCGTAGTTACTACCAGGATAATTTTCCCTTCCTCATCATATACGGGATTCCCGGTTACCATCACTTTCTGTCCGGTTCTGAGTACATGCTGGGGGATGGTTACAGGACGTCCCTGTTCCAGAACCATCAGGGAAACCGAACGATCGAAATACCGGTGGGCCACCAGTTCATTCATATTACGCCCGTACAATTCTTCCCCGCAAAGGCCGGTCAAACATTCATAAGCACTGTTTACGCCCAGAGTATATGCCTGACCATTAGTATAATAAAGACCAATTTCGCTGGAAGAAATACGAATAGAGTCAAACTGCTGCTTCCCGTTTATTTTCCCCCTTTGCCAACCAATTGCCAGGTGATCTGCTCTATGCAAAGCCAGCAAATGATCGTCCCCATTCTTTTCATCCGACAGGTAAGGAGAATAGCCTTTCTTAAAAGGCATACGTTTCCCCTCTTTCTCCGAAAAGAGTTCAAATATTTAGACACTTTATATTTCGACATTGTTTTAAGATATCCTTTCAATATTAACATAATAATTATCTGGTTAATTATTATTAAAAATACAGATTTTATTTTTCATATGATGTTTCTTTTTTAATTTTAAAATAAATTTGTCACAGTTTTAAGTTTTCCCATCTTTTCTATTGCAAATATAAGAACAAAAGAATTGCAGCAGAAAATAGCCATTTTATATCTGGAATAAACCCGGTAACAAATCCTTACCTAACAAAAGAAGGTTAACGACGCAAGGTGTCGAATTTTTGAGTTTATCAACTTAAAGGCGGGAATAATTCCTCGTATCCCTGCCCAAGCTAATTTCAGAGATTTTTCCCGCTAAAGGAGGAAAACCCATTGTCCCGATATGCCATAGCAATCGTGGCCTTTTTATTGGCCGCAATTATCGGCGGTTTTTATGCCGGCAGGACGTACCTGGCGGCGGACACCCCGAAGTCCACTGCCACGGAAGTTTATTCTTCACGGCCTGCGGGAGAAAAAACAACGGCCAGCGTACCCCCTTTGCAACCGGCAAAACCGGCCAATAATGAGGCAGGGTCCCCAACTGAAAATGAAAAGAAAAATACCGGGGAAAATAACGGCGGCGATAAAAAGAACCAGGCCAGCAACTCCCCTTCCCTTTCTTTGTCCAACGAGCGCCACGGCTGGGGTATTAAACGCAACGACAATCACCAGCAGCCGGAAATGCCCAAAGCAATCCGCGACACCCTGGCCCGGTATGACGCTTACTGGATCGGTAGTCCCGAGGAAAAAGTGCTTTACCTGACCTTTGACGAAGGTTACGAAAACGGCTATACGCCTAAAATACTGGACATTCTCAAGGCCAACAACGTCAAGGCCGCCTTCTTCGTTACCGGACATTACCTCAAAACCCAGCCGGAGCTGGTCAAGCGCATGGTGGCTGAGGGGCACATTGTGGGCAACCACACCATGAACCATCCCAGCCTGCCCGAAATCAGCGACGAGGAGATCAGGAAAGAGCTGCAGTCGGTGGAAGAACTTTTCACCAGCCTCACCGGCAAAAAGATGAAATACCTGCGCCCGCCCAAGGGGGAATACAGTGAACGCACCCTGGCCGTAACCAGGCAGCTGGGATATTACAACATTTTCTGGAGCCTGGCCCTGGTGGACTGGGTACCCATGCCCGGAGGTCCCCAGGAAGCCTACCAGTCGGTAATGGATAACCTGCACAACGGGGCGGTAATATTGCTGCACGCCGTATCCAGAGATAACACAGAAGCCCTGGACCGCATCCTTAAAGACGCCAGGGCCCGGGGGTACACCTTTAAGACACTGGACGATCTGGTGGCGAAAAAAGCTTAACGGTTTGATCTGCTTGCTCCCGGCACTCCCCGGAAAGAAAGAAAGGTTTTGAGTGTAAAAAAAGGCCTGGCGCAATCTGCATAACGCCGGGCCTTTGGCATGACAATTACCGCTTCAGGTTCATCTGGTAGTCATAGACCATCCGGGAAATCTCCGCAATGCGGGCAAATCCTTTATCCACATCCGTTTCCCCTCTGGACAGCACCACCAGGATGTAAGGGTGTTCGGCAAAAACAATCCCGACATCGTTGGCCACACCCCAGACATCCCCTTCCTTATGAGCCACCCTTACCTTCGGCGGGAGTTTGCCGGGCAAGCCCACATGGTAAATGGGGTGAGCCATATCATCCAGCAGGCGTTCGCCCAGGGCGGGGTGCTCACGGCTGAATTCCAGCACCGCCTCCATATACCGGCCCATGTCCCGGGCGGTGGTGATATTCTCCCCGCCGGGGAACACGGTTTGCCCGCCCAGGTCGCGCATAAATTGGGCCACATTATCTTTACCCAGGTGGCGCACCAGCATCCGGTAGGCAATGTTGTCGCTGATGGTTATGGACAGGTTGGCCAGCACCCGCAGAGAATAGCTGTCGCCGTCCCGGGCGGCAAACTGCAGGATACCGGCTCCCCCCTGATAGTCCTGTTTGCTGTCGTAAACCACCCGGTCGTCCCAGTCCAGCTTCCCCTGGGCGACGAGATGGTTCAGATAGAGAACCACGGGTACCTTCACCGTGCTGGCGGCAGTTACGGGCTCATCGCCGTTGATATCAAAGCTGACCCCGGAGTGCAGGTCCTTGAAATAGATGCCGTAAACTCCCGGCTGCCGGGCCAGGTACTCTTTCAGCTGCTTTTGCAGCGGCTGGTAATCCGGCACCTGCTGGAATGAGGGACCGATTTCCTCCGTAGCCAGTGCCGGTGAGACACATAAAGCGGGGTTGTTCCAGGTACCGGCCATCCCTGTCACCAGGAAAGGCAGGGCCATTAAAAAAATTATTACCCTTATTAATCGCTTATTCATCCACCACACCCCTTTTCTTTCTGAATCAAAAAAAGAGCCGGCAAGGGCCGGACACATCTTGTAGAGTATTTTGACTTTATTAAAAGTGTAAATTAAGAACGCGCGCAGTACAAGGCAAAATTTCTGGCAGGAATGGCACAACCTAAATCCCGTTTATGACATGGTGCAGGGGTTTACCGCTTAAAAAATTAACTATCTCTTCCACAATAATTTTTGCCGCCTTCACCGGCGCCGCTTCCGTCTTACCTCCCAGGTGGGGAGTCAGGACGACGTTGGGGAGGGCAAAAAAAGGATGATCCGGCGGCGGGGGCTCTGAAATTAAAACATCCAGCGCCGCAGCACGGATTCTTTTTCCCTTTAATGCGTGGTAGAGGGCTTCCTCGTCCACCAGTTCACCCCGGGCGGTATTGATCAGGCAGGCCGAGCTCTTCATGAGCGCCAGCTGGGGTGCACCGATCAGGCCCCTTTTTTCGGGTGTGGGCCTGGTATGGAGGCTGACAAAATCGGAAGCTGACAGGAGTTCTTCCAGGGTTACGGGCCGGCCGCCCGCAGCAAGAATGTCAGCGGGATCTACATGGGGACTGTAGACGAGGATGTTCAGGCCGAAGGCCTGCGCCCGGGCCGCCACCCGGCGGCCCACCTGGCCGAAACCGATAATACCCAGGACCTTCCCGGCCAGCTCAACTCCCTCCAGCCGGCTGCGGCAGTCGTACTGCCAGGCGCCTGCTCCCAGATTGCTTACCAGGCGGCAGGTCTCCCCCATATTGCGGGCCAGAAAAAGCAAAAGGGCCATGGTTAAATCGGCGGTGGAATCGGCTGCCCGCCCCGGCGCATGCACCACGGGAATCCCCCGCTTCAAGGCCGCCCGGACGTCCACATTCACCGGGTGTGCCCGGGCACAGGCAATCAGCCGCAGCCCGGGTGCACTTGCGATCACCTCTTCAGTTACGGGTGCCTTGTGCACCACCAGGATCTCGGCCCCGGCCAGTTTACCGGCCAGCTCCGCCGGGGAGCCGTAAAATTCCCTGACCCCCTCCACGCCCACCGGAGCAAGACCCGCGCCCCCGTTCCCCAGACCCGCATGCAACACTGTTACACTGACCGGCCGCCCGGCCAGCGTGGACGCTAATTCCCGCCGCAGGGCCCTGGCAGTAAGGGTCTGGTCATCCACCAGGTACAGGCGCATCAGTATAACCTCCCCCTCAATTGCTCCCGGTTATGGAAATTCGTTTTGGGGATGATAAATCCTGCCACTCCACATTTAAGCGGGCAGCCCGCAAACCAGTGGCCGGTTGTCAATCGAGAGATAACAGTACATCCTTAAATTCCAGCTTCCGTGACGGGGCGAGTATCTCCACACCCTTCCGGCAGGCCAGCTCACCAACCAGGTTTGCCGTAACCCAGAGATATTCCAGCTCCAGAGTATTCTTGATAATGGCTCCCCTCAACCTGCAGGTGTCCTCCGCTCCCAGGCTCCTCAAAGCCGCCTCAAAGGCTTCCTTATCGCCGGGCAAAACTATGGGAAGCATGGCCCGCTGCACATTACCGCTGGTGATGCAGTTCAGGTAAGTGGCCCCGCGGTCTATCTTTTCCACCAGGCGCGCAGTGGTAAAGTCGGCCAGGCCGATACCGGTAGCGTTGCCATGGGATTCATCGGTTAAATCCAGAACAACGATCCGGGCAATAAAAGGGTGTTCCGGCTCCGGCACACCCGCCATCCTCATCCTGCCGATAACGTTCACATCCATACCCGTACCGCTGATATTTTTGCCCATTTCCCTGACTACCAGGAAGTCCAGCTCGTCTACCGGCAGCCGGGGCAGCAGGTGGTAGGCCGCTTTTAAAAGGCGCGTCTCCATCGATACCAGTTCCTCAGGAGGCGCCGCCTCCACGATAGCGGTCTCTTCGTAGCCATTTTCTACCACGGCCAGGCCGGCCACCACCTTTCCCGAGCGCAGGAAGACCTCTCCCATCTCCAGAAGCGCCTGCGACATTTCACCTGGCTTCGTGCGGTGGAAAACAGAAGCACCCCTGGCCTTTCCCAGACCCACAGCCATCATTTTTAAAAGGCCGCTTTCCACCGGGCCGTGGAAGGTGGTATGAGGTTTAATGCGGTTTACCACCACGATAGCGCCGGCTTCCCAGGCAAGGGCATCGCAGAAAACCCTCCTCCCGCTGGCTGTTATGCCCACCTCCACCACCTCATCCGCAGCCATTACCGGGCACCCCACGCTGCTTTCCGTAATACCCAAAGAGGCCAGCACCTTTTTCTGGCCCTCCGCGCTCCCCCCGCCGTGGCTGCCCATGGCGGCCACCACAAAGGGGTCCGCCCCTGCCGCCCTTATCTCCCCTGCCACCGTGCGCAGGATGGCCACAATGTTTTTTATACCCCGGGAACCGGCGGTGATGGCCACGCGCTGGCCCGGTTTAAGCCGCGAGCGGAGATCAACTTTCTTTAATTCGGTGCGGACCTTTTGCTGCACATCTTTTATCACCGGCCGGGGAAAATGCTGCCGTATTTTTACAAAAAGAGGGGCTTTCATTTGCTCCATCTCCTCTATCGTCCCTTCCAACCCGAACCATACCTTCCCGGGCGCACACTATCCTGCAGTAAAAACTGGTGTCATGCCTTAACCACCGTAAGACAGGGCGAGAAGTTCCACCGTGTGGAAAACAGGCAGGGCCGCTCCTTCCCCTGCCAGGCCGGAGGCCAGCTGAAGGCGGCAGGAAGGACAGCCCGTAACCACCGCTTGCGCTCCCGTAGCCCGGATATTCTCTATTTTCGCCCGCAAAATCTTTTGGGAAAGCTCGCGGTGAGTAAAACCAAAGGAACCGGCCAGGCCGCAGCAGGCATCGCTCCGGGGCATTTCCACCAGGGTAAGGCCGGCAATACCGGCCAGGATTTTACGCGGCTCCAGGTAAACCCCCTGCCCCCTCTTTAAGTGGCAGGGGTCGTGGTAAGTAACTACCAGTGGCACCCTAACTTTACCCTCATGAAAGCCGCCGGTGTGTACGAGAAAAAAGGTGATATCCTGCACCCTGGCGGCCAGCTCCCCTGCCTCCTCATCCCCCAGCAGCCTGCCGTACAGCTTGAGCATTTCCCCGCAGGTGGCGCAATCGGTAACGACGAAGTCTGCTCCCAGTTTTTTGAAATTTTCCACGTTGCGCCTGGCCAGCAACCTGGCCGTTTTCAAGTCTCCTGCCGCCAGGGCCGGCATGCCGCAGCAGCCGGAACCGGCCAGAAGTACCTGCACGTTGTTCTGTTCCAGCACTTTTAATACGGCCCGGCCGCTCTGGTGGTAGACATACTGCGTCATGCATCCCACAAAGTAGGCCACGGTAAAGGATGGCTTTTTTAACCCTGCCGGGCGATATAAATGTGTAAAGGGAAGGGTGTGGAAAGCCGGCAGCTTCATGCCGCGGAAGTTCTTCAAAATACTCGCCCGCTGGCAAAGGGCGGCCATCCTGCTGATCAGCGCCAGCTTCCTGCGGGAAGGCAGGGCGCCGCGCAGGAGAACCATTCTGGCCGGTGAGAGCCCCTTCCTCCTGACCGCCTCCGCCCTGGCCCAGAGCACCAGCTCATCTACCCTGACCCCGTTCGGACAGTGAGCAACACAGGCCCGGCACAACAGGCAGGCATCCATTATTTCGCCGAAGCGGCGGGAAAAGGGAAGCTGGCCTTCCAGGGCAGCACCGGCAAGCTGCACCCTGGCCCTGGCCACCCAGGGCTCACTGCCGGCCTGTAAAAATACAGGGCAAACTTCCCGGCAGGAACCGCACCGGCTGCAGCGATTGACCTGATACCTTACTTCTTCATTATTTTCCAGCAACCCTCAAATCCTCCCAAAAATCTTGCCCGGATTTAAAATGCCGAACGGGTCAAAGGACTCTTTTATTTTTTTCATTGCGGCCATCCCACAGGGCCCAAACTCCAGCTCCATAAAGGGCGCCTTTAACAGGCCGACACCGTGCTCACCGGAAAGGGTCCCCCCCAGGGACAGGGCCGCTTGAAAAATCTCCTTGATGGCCTCTTCCGCCCTGGCCATTTCGTCCGGATCGCCTTTATCCACCAGCA
The DNA here is from genome assembly GCF_900129285.1 of Desulfofundulus australicus DSM 11792. Classification (GTDB taxonomy): domain Bacteria; phylum Bacillota; class Desulfotomaculia; order Desulfotomaculales; family Desulfovirgulaceae; genus Desulfofundulus; species Desulfofundulus australicus. Next base: position 3,639 of record NZ_FQUW01000015.1, on the reverse strand, counting down.
GGTTGGGGTGCAGGTTGCCGTCCCCGGCGTGGCCGAAAATGGCAATGGTCAGCCGGTACCTGCGGGCGATTTCCTTAATGGCCCTGATTAAGGCCGGCACCTGGCTGCGGGGAACGGTGGCGTCCTCGGAAATCTTGGTGGGCTTCACCTGGACCACGGCAGGGGAGACGGCTTTCCTGGCCCGCCACAGCTCCGCCTCTTCCTTCCGCGTCTGCGCCACCCTCACCCTCTCGGCGCCGTGCTCTATACAGAGGGATGCAATGAGCCCGGCCTGCTCAGCCAGGGTTGACTCCGGCCCGTCCACCTCAACGAGAAGAATGGCCTCCACATCCAGGGGAAGTCCTGTGTGGAGGTAATTTTCCACACACCTGATGGTTACATCATCCATGAGCTCCAGGGCCGACGGCACCACCCCGGCACCGAGCACCGCAGTAATGGCCTCCGCCGCCTGCTCAATGGCTTTAAAATCGGCCCGCAAAGTCTGCCTGGCCTCCGGTTTGGGGATCAGGCGCAGGACAGCCCGCGTAACCACGCCCAGCGTGCCCTCGGATCCAACAAAAAGGCCCGTCAAATCATACCCGCTGGAATTCTTCACCGTCCTGCCCCCGCACATCACAACCTCCCCGCCGGCCAGAACCACCTCCAGTCCCAGCACGTAATCCCGGGTGACACCATATTTCAAACCCCGGGGACCGCCGGCGCACTCGGCAATGTTCCCGCCAATGGTGGAAACGCTGGAGCTGGAAGGGTCCGGCGGGTAAAAAAGGCCTTTTTCCTCCACCGCCCTGTGCAGGCGGGCAGTGACCACTCCCGGCTCCACCACCGCCAGCATGTCGGCCGTATCGATCTCCAGGATGCGGTCCATGGCCGTTAAGTCGAGGACGATGCTACCCTCCACCGGCACGGCACCGCCGCTCAAGCCCGTCCCCGCCCCGCGGGGAACCACGGGAACTCCCTCAGCGGACGCCAGGCTCAATATGGCCGCCACCTCCCGTGTGGAGGCAGGGCGTACCACCACCCCCGGAACAACAGACAAAAAGGTGCCGTCATAGGAATAGCAGAACAGGTCTTCGGGGGAGGAAAACACCTTCTCTTTGCCCGCTATTTTAATTAACCGGGAAACAATTCTAGAATTCCTCATCATAAGTAATCCCGAAGAATTAAATATTTAGCCGCTTAAATTCGCTACGGCAGTTAAATCTCCTTCATCAGTTTTCAAAAATGATAGCCTGCTCTTTTTGCCATTAACCCTGCTTTTATCGCAAAATATAAACTTTTAAAACCAAACTGAGACTGAAAGAAATCTATTTTAATACTTTGCGTTATAAGTAATTTCTTATAGGTAACTTATAATTTATAAGTTAAAGTAATATTTCAAATGCGCACCAGCAAAATCTGATGAATTCTATTGCACATAATGAACAATATGACCAAATACTTGCTATCAAATAAAAAGAAGCATTACAATATTCAAAAAGTAGCAAACATTTACCTATTTTAAGATTTACTAATTATTTAGAACAAAATAGCTTATTTTTCAAATGTTAATAACAATACATAAAAGGAGTGGTGCGATATATGTCATCTGCAAAAGTTGACGCTTTGAGCAGAACACAAATGCAGCCGGTTAAACAAGCAATTTCAGAAGCGGAAGAACGTTTCGAGCATATGCGACGTACAGCCGGCTTTTTTCTGGCCCCGGCATTATTTCTGGCTATTTATTTCTGGCCCATGCCCGGTCTCTCTCCCCAGGCGCACGCCCTGGCAGCTGTGATGGCCTTTACCATTACCTGCTGGATCACCGAATGCATCCCCATCCCGGTAGCTTCAATGCTGGGACCAACCCTTGCCGTGGTTTTAGGCGTGGCCACAGCCAGGGAAGCTTATACGGCCATGGCCGATCCCACCGTCCTCCTTTTCCTGGGCGGCTTTTTACTGGCCAAAGCCATGGAGGTGCACGGCCTGGACAGGCGCTTTGCCCTGCGCATCCTTTCCCTGGGCTCCATTTCCCGGACCAGTACCATGATTCTTCTAGGCGTGGGTGGAGTAACCGGGTTTCTCTCCATGTGGCTGAGCAACACGGCGACCGCGGCCATGATGTTCCCCATTACCCTGGGCGTTCTAACGGCCCTGAACAGGATTATTACCACCATGCACGGCCGGGAAATCGATAACAGCAAATATCAGACCGGGATGCTTCTGACAATTGCCTATGCCGCTTCTATAGGAGGAATGGCCACACCCATTGGTACCCCTCCGAACATGATCACCATTGGCCTCATTGAGAAGGCTACCGGAGTGCGCATAGCCTTCTTCCAGTGGATGATGCTGGCTTTACCCATCGCCCTGCTAATGTTCCTGGTACTCTGGCTATATTTTAACTGGCGGTGTCCATCTGCGCAGAAAGACCTAAAGGGGGCAGCGTCCTTCATTGCCGCTGAACGTAAAGCCCAGGGTTCCTGGAAAAGGGGAGAAATAAACGCTTTAATTGCTTTCCTGGTGGCCGTAGCCCTCTGGGTCACCCCGGGTTTCATCGCCCTTTTTGGCGGCGGTACCGGCTCACCCCTTTACAAGTCCTACCAGGCCATTTTCCCGGAAGCCAGCGTAGCCATTATTGCAGCTTCACTGCTCTTTTTCCTGCCGGTAGATTTCAAGAAACGGGAGTTCACCTTGAACTGGAAGCAGGCGGTGCATATTGACTGGGGCACGCTGCTGCTCTTTGGTGGAGGCCTTTCCCTGGGTGAAATGATGTTCAAGACCGGCCTGGCCGAGGCTATCGGAAAAGGACTAGTAGCCATTACAGGAGCCCATACCCTGGTGGCCATCACCGCCCTGGCCCTGGGCCTGGCCATCCTGCTCACGGAAACAACTTCCAATACGGCTGCAGCCACCATGGTGGTACCCATCGTCATCGGCATCGCCAGCGCTGCCGGAGTAAACCCCATTCCTCCCGCTGTGGCTGTTGCCCTGGGCGCAAGCATGGCTTTTGTACTACCGGTCTCCACGCCTCCCAACGCCATAGTCTACGGCTCGGGGATGGTACCCATTACCCAGATGGTCAAATACGGCTTGCTCCTGGATATAATCGGTTATCTCATTGTGCTGGCCGGGGTTCTTGCATTAACACCCCTGTTGGGCTTATAAACCGGACCCCTGATTGGAAGGGCCGCGAGGCAGTTAACTCGCGGCCCGTTAAATTTTTTACTATAATAAAAGGACAGGTTCCTGTAATTTTTGCAAAAAAGGAAAATCAGACCGCCGGTCAGAAAGATAAAACTGAAAAAATAAATGTTAAGGAAAAGGTATTTTTCTCGCGCGAAAGCAATCTCAAGGAGGTTTGTAGCAGTTACCAACAGGCCAACAAATATTGATAAAATATAACAAAACAGTTATCATAAAATTATGGAACTATTAACCATCAGTAAAGCGGCAAAGAAATTGGGCGTTCATCCGAACAGCTTGCGCAACTGGGAGAAGCGCGGTTTAATCAAGCCCGTCCGTCTGCCTGGAGGCCAGCGCCGGTACTCTATGGACGAACTTAACAGGCTACTGCAGTCCGGTCAGTTGACTGACGGGCAGGAATCAGTTGTGCTCTATGCCAGGGTATCCACTAAAAAGCAGGCTGACGCAGGCAATCTG
>NZ_FQUW01000022.1 GCF_900129285.1 Desulfofundulus australicus DSM 11792 | reverse complement strand
CTGGCTCCCGCCGCACGCTGGCCTGCTCCTGGGCCTCCAGCCAGGCTAAAATGCTGGTCCGCCGGAATAGCACCCTTCTGCCTATCTTGACATGAGGAACCATCTGCCGCCGGGCCAGGTCATAAACCGTCCATTCCGACACCCCGAGAATTTCCGCTGCTTCTTTAGCTGTCATAGTTTCGCGCATTAAAAACACCTCGCACCCGGTCCAAGTCGGGTTTTATTTTGTAACTTTTTCCCGCGCCATTCCCGTCCCTCGTTTGGCCATCTCCACCAGGGCCGCCACCGGTATCCGCCGGGACCGGGGGCCAAAGTCAAGGACGGGTAATTTTCCCTCACGAATCAATACCCAGACTTTGCGAAGTGAAATTCCCAGGATTTCCGCCGCCTGCTTCGGGGTTACGAATTCGTTCATTCTCTGCACCTCCCGCCTGTATTCTACACGAAAGAAAAACGTTTGCATACCCTTGACAGCACATTACAGACAGCTTATAATGCAGATAACATAAGGCTTGAGCACATTATTAAAAAAAGCTATGTAATGGGCATTACGAAAGGGGGTGTATTACAAGTGTTGAACTTGTTTTTCCGCGTCCGGGACGGAAAAGAATACGTCTGGAACAATGAAAAAGAAGCCTGGGTTGCCGTTCAGCCTTTCGTTATAGAACTGGGTAACGCATACGCGGCGGAGGATTACGCTAGGTTACGGGAAGTGACCGGCCTGGCGGAAGAAGAGGAAATTGCCCGGAAGATTGAGCCTCTTTTTGAGTTAGCGCTGTATGTAAGCGGGGGGCTGAGTGCAAAAAAGGTGGAAAAACTGATTGAGGATTACCTCTCCCTGCCGGAAAAACTCCAGCAGCAGGCAGCAGAAGTTATGAATTTTCTCGATTGGTTCACGGGAAAGCCGGAGCTGCTACGTCTATGGGCCGGGCAGGGTTTTTCGGTGGGAATTCTTCCCTGCCTTGCGCTTAACGGGAAAATGGGGTGGTTCTGTGCGGTCGAAACGGTTTTGGAAGCGGCGGCAAAAGAAGTGGTCCTTGCGGTAATGCACGGGTGGAAGCCATTTAAATTCTGCCGTGACTGCTTCCGGTTTTTCCACGGCAAGGCATGTCCTTTCTGCTTGGTGGAGAAAACCCGCAAGAGAAACTTTCAAAACGTTCTTCGGGTACATGCCAGCCGGGAAGTAAAAAAACTGCCTCCTGAGGAACGGAAGGCAGCAGCAAGGGAGTTAAACAGGATAAGGGAAGAGATAAAGAAGTACGGGGTTTCGGATAAACTGGTTGAAGATTACCGCAGTATTTGCGAAAAGTGCGGCTTACCCCTGGACTGGTACGGGAGATACAAGAAACACTTATAACTGCTTTGGCTAAATTTATCATGAAACCGGAAGGAGGTTCAAGCTAATGGCCGGCTGGGTTGAAAAGCGGGGGGAAAATAAATGGAGGCTGAACGTTCCGGGAGGAACGGGACCGGATGGTAAGCGGAAGGTGTTCAGAAAAAACGTTGAAGCGCCGTCCAAGCGGGAGGCTGAAAAGCTGCTGGACTTGTTTGCCGCCGAAGTATTGCGGGGCCAGTATGTGGAACCGTCGAAGCTAACCTTCGGGCAGTTCGTTAAACGCTGGCTCCGGGATTACGCCGAACCCAACCTGGCACCAAAGACGGTCCACCGCTACAGGCAAATGCTTGAAACACGCATCCTGCCGGCAATGGGGCACCTGAAAATAGAACAGATTAAACCCCTGCACCTGATGGAGTTTTATAAAAACCTGCAGGAAGATGGCATCCGGGAGGACGGCAAACCCGGTGGATTGTCGGAAAGGACCATCCTGCACCACCACCGGCTGATTTCGGCCATCCTGCAGGACGCAGTGGAGTGGCAGGTTATCCCTTCCAACCCGGCCAGCCGGGTGAAGCCGCCCAGGGTGAAGAAAAAGCAGGCCGCCTGCTATGATGAAGAGCAAATCGCCGCAATGCTGGCCGCTCTGGAAAAGGAAGATTTGAAACACCGGGTACTGGTCTACCTGGCCGTGTTTACCGGGCTTCGCCGTGGGGAGATTATGGGCATCGAGTGGAAACATATCAACCTTGAAACTGGCACGCTGGAAGTCCGGCAGGCCGCCCAGTATATTCCCGGCCAGGGGCAGTTTACGAAGGGGCCGAAGAATGAGATGTCGGTCAGGACATTGACTCTGCCCGCCTTCCTGGTGGACATGCTCAAACGGTACAAGAAACACTGGCTGGAACACCGCATTAAGCTGGGTGACTTGTGGCAGGGGTCGGACAGGCTTTTCACCACCTGGGACGGCAGGCCGGGGCATCCAGAATGGCCCAGCCAGTGGTTTTCAAAGTTCATTAAGAAGCACAACCTGCCGCCGCTCAACTTCCACGGATTGAGACACGTCAACGCCACCCTGATGATAAACCAGGGGCTGCCCGTGAAGGTCATCAGTGCCAGGCTGGGGCACTCCAACGTCGGCACCACCATGGATATTTACGGGCACCTGCTAAAGAGTGCCGACAGGGAAGCGGCGGTCAGGCTGGAACAGGTATTCCAAAAGATAAAGGGGCAGGCATGACACCTGTCCCTTTCGCTTGTATTGGTTGGCCTGGAGAGTGAACTTGCACCCAGTTTGCTCCCAAATTGCTCCCAAAATGGTCTTTCTGCATAATTCGCTATTTATCGAAATGCCCTCAAACCCTTGAGGCTCCTGGCCTTTTCTGGTGCGCCCGGAGGGACTCGAACCCCCGACACGCGGTTTAGGAAACCGCTGCTCTATCCTCCTGAGCTACGGGCGCACAGCTAAAAGATAAGAATTAATAGTGCCGGGAAAACCCCGGCATCTGCCTGGCATACAGCAAGCAGGAACAACTTACTCAGCTTATTTTTTAATGGCGTGCCTGGAGGGACTCGAACCCCCAACCTTCTGATCCGTAGTCAGATGCTCTATCCAATTGAGCTACAGGCACACGGCAGTATACCCGGCAGATGTAATTGTACCAGAGGAGTCTTTAAAAGTCAAGACCGTGAATTGCCGGGTTTCAGATCGGGCAGAAGGTTTGGAGGCAATCCAACCAGAAGACGGTGTGCCATTAAGCACACCGTCCCTTACCTGGCGGAGAGCGAGGGATTCGAACCCTCGAGACAGTTTTATAACCGTCTACTCGCTTAGCAGGCGAGCGCCTTCGACCTACTCGGCCAGCTCTCCACGCAAATACACTCAACTGGCGGAGGGAGTGGGATTCGAACCCACGGGGCTGGTAAACAGCCCAACGGTTTTCAAGACCGCCTCCTTAAACCACTCGGACACCCCTCCAGACCATGCCCGATGCAACTAAAAGTATAACACAGGAGTTCCCAACTGTCAACCGAATCAAATAAACGACCCCCTGTCCAAGATTCAATATTCCACAGGTAATTCTCAAGGATCAGGCAACATAAAAGAGACCTCACGGCCGGAACCGGCCGCGGCATATGAGGTCTCTTTAATGAGTACAGGCCTCCGGGGCTTTACGGGCCTGCCCCGGCTATCAGGGAGGCGTAATTCTGGTCATCCCGCCCATATAGGGAACCAGGACCTCCGGAATGACCACACTGCCGTCGGCCTGTTGATAATTTTCCAGGATAGCGGCCACCGTCCGGCCTACCGCCAGGCCGGAACCATTCAGCGTATGTACGAACCGGGGTTTGCCCCGCCCGTCCCTGAACCGGATATTGGCCCGCCGGGCCTGAAAATCTTCAAAGTTGCTACAGGAAGATATTTCCTTATATTCCTGGTAGCTGGGCAGCCATACCTCCAGATCGTAGGTTTTGGCTGCGGCGAACCCCAGATCGCCGGTGCACAGGCAGACCACCCGGTACGGTAGCCCGAGAAGCTGCAATACCCGCTCGGCGTCCCGCGTAAGTTTCTCCAGCTCCTCGTAGGAATCTTCCGGCCGGGTGAACTTTACCAGTTCCACTTTATTAAACTGGTGCTGCCGGATCAATCCCCGGGTATCACGACCGGCCGCCCCGGCTTCAGCCCGGAAGCAGGCGCTGTAGGCGCAGTGGTAAATGGGCAGGCGGTCGCCGGGTAAAATTTCCTCCCGGTAAAGGTTGGTTACCGGCACTTCGGCAGTGGGGATCAGGTAAAAGTTTTTCCCCTCCAGCTTAAACATGTCCTCGGCAAACTTGGGCAGCTGGCCCGTGCCGATCATGCTGTCTCCATTTACGATAAAGGGCGGGAAAATTTCCGTATAGCCATGCTCCCGGGTATGCAGGTCCAGCATGAAGTTGATAACCGCCCGCTCCAGCCGGGCACCGGCACCTTTATAAAAGGAAAAGCGGGCTCCGGCCACTTTAGACCCCCGTTCGAAATCAATAATATCCAGCACCTCACCCAGTTCCCAGTGGGCTCTGGGGGTAAAATCAAACTGGCGTGGCTCACCCCAGCGGCGCACTTCCACGTTATCGGCAGCATCCCTGCCTACCGGCACGCTCTCGTGGGGGATGTTGGGAATGCTCAGGAGGGTAACCTGAATCTGCTCTTCCAGATCCCGGATTTCTTCGTCCAGCTCTTTGATGCGCGCGGAAACCTGGCGCATTTCCTGCACCATTTCCTCCGCGTCCTGGCCCGCTTTTTTGCGCCGTCCTATTTCCTCGGAAACTACATTGCGCCTGTTCTTTAGCTGCTCCACCACAACCAGCTTTTCCCGGCGCCTGCGCTCCAGCTCCAGGAAAGGCTCCAGGTTCAAATCGGAACCGCGCTTCTCCAGGGCTTCACTGACAATCTCTGGATTGTTCCGCACAAATTTTAAATCGAGCATCGGCTCTTACCCCCAAAATATCTCTGTAAAATAGTATTTCCCTAATTTTGCCTTAATAACTCCGGCAGGGGCAGCCCCAGGTATTTCGCCGGCCGGGCTTTAAAGTTTTGCCTTCCGGTCTGGCGGCGGTTTACAAAGCCAGTTGCTCGCCGGCCTTCAGCCATCCTCCCAGATGGCAGGTATCGTTAATGGCGATCACCCGCCAGCGACCCCGGCGGTAACCAAGGACATTAATACCCGTATTATCCAGTTTAATCTGCCAGAAGAAAGCCTGGTCCAGGTTGAGGATGCGCCGCAGGATCGTACGGATGGGTGTGTCATGGGTTACGGCCAGGGTGATTTCCCCCGGATGTTCCCCGGCCATAAACTCCAGTGCCGCCCAGGAGCGCTCTTCCACTTCGGCCAGGGATTCTCCTGCTGGCATCCGTACCGCATACGGACAGGTGCGCCACTGCCTGATTAAACCGGCGTAGCGCACCTCCACTTCGGAAAGCAGCATCCCTTCCCATTCCCCGTGGCAAATTTCTATAAGGCCGGGTAATGAAATCACCTCCAGGCCATGCCGGGCAGCTACCATTTCGGCGCAGGCCCGGGCCCGGGAAAGGGGACTGGTGTAAACAGCTTTAAGGGGTAACGACGCCATGGCCTCTGCCAGGGCCCGGGATTGTTCCAGGCCTTCCCGGCTCAAAGGGGTATCCAGCCGGCCCTGGTACCGGGAAATGCGGTTCCATTCCGTTGCCCCGTGCCTGACCAGAATAATAAAGGTTTCCTTCACGCTACCGGCACCCCCTGCCAGCCGGGCCTCATAATAGTGGAACTACAGGTGAACCATCTTGACATTCATTACCCCATCGATCCTGGCAATCTCGGCCAGGGTCTCTTCCGGCACCGGTGCGTCCACGGAAAGCATCATCACCGCCCGGCCACCAATCTGTTTGCGCCCCACCTGCATGGCCGCAATGTTAATATTATGTTCACCGATAAGCAGTCCCACGGGGCCAATGATCCGGGGCTTATCAATGTGCGGGACATAAAGAATATAACCGCTGGGAATGACGTCAATCCGGTAGCCGTCCACCATCACAATGCGCGGGTCTTCCTTGCCAAAGAGCGTACCGGCCACGCTCTTTTCACCTTTATCCGAATAAACCTTGACCGTAATCAGGCTGGCATAACCCTCCGCCTCCCCGTCGACAGCCTGAAAAACCTGAATTCCCCGGTTTTTGGCCAGCACGGGGGCATTTACATAGTTTACGGTTTGTTGCAGGATGGGATCCAGGAGACCTTTCACCACGGCAGTGGTGATGGGGCTGACTTCCTGCCTGGCCAGTTCCCCGCTGTATATGACCTCGATCTTACGGATGCGCCCGCTGACCAGCTGGGCCAGCAGCTTGCCCAGCTTTTCCGCCAGTCCCAGGTAGGGACGAACGGCCGAGAGTACCTGCGGGTTAATGGAAGGAATATTGACCGTATTCTTCACCAGTTTCCCCCGCAGCACCGCCACAATTTCCTCAGCCACATCCAGGGCCACGTTCAGCTGTGCCTCCCTGGTAGACGCGCCCAGGTGAGGAGTAGCGATGAAGTTGGGCAGGGCAAACAGCGGGCTGTCCGTGCAGGGTTCTGTCTCAAAAACGTCCAGGGCCGCCCCGGCTACTTTACCGGACTTCATGGCCTGATAGAGGGCATTTTCATCAATAATACCACCGCGGGCACAGTTAATAATGCGCACTCCGTCCTTCATCATGGCAAAAGCTCGTTCGTCAATCATGTGGTAAGATTCCTTGGTCTTCGGCAGGTGCACGGTTATGAAGTCGGAGCGGCGGAACAGCTCTTCCAGGGATACCAGCTCCACAGCCAGAGAAGATGCCTTTTCTTCGGTAATGTACGGGTCGTAAGCTATAACGGTCATTTCCATGGCCTGTGCCCTCCTGGCCACCGCCGAACCAATCCTGCCCAGGCCGATAATGCCCAGAGTTTTACCCCGCAGTTCCACACCCAGAAAGGCCTTCTTGTCCCAGACCCCTTCTTTCAACCTGGAAACAGCCTGGGGAATATTGCGGGCCAGGGCCAGCATCATGGCAATGGTATGCTCCGTGGCGGCAATGGTATTGCCGTCGGGAGCGTTGACCACCAGGATGCCTCTGGTGGTAGCAGCCTCCAGATCAATATTATCCACACCCACACCCGCACGGCCAATAACCTGGAGGTTTGTAGCGGCCTCGATAACCCGGCGGGTAACTTTAGTAGCACTGCGTACGATTAGGGCATCATACTCGGGAATTACTTCCACCAGTTCGTCCTCGCTCATTTTCCGGCCAATTACCACTTCTATATCTTCTTCCCGGCGCAGCGGGGCCAGGCCTTCCTCCGCCACGCCGTCCATTACCAGTACCTTGTACATTACAGCTCCCCCCTCAAGAAGACTTCCTGCGCCGCACGTACTCCCCTGCCCAGTTCCACCGGGTAGCCCAGGCGGGCCAGGGCCATTTCCAGCCCGCTAATGGCCACGAGCACATCCATTTTGCCGGCATAACCCATATGGGCAATGCGGAATATCTTTCCTTTCAGTATCCCCTGCCCACCGGCAAAGGTGATGCCAAACTCCTGTTTTAAGACCTTGCGCAAATCATCGGCAGCAATTCCCTCCGGGCTGTAGACAGCAGTTACCGTGGGCGAGGCGCAATGGTCGGCAGCCAGCAGGGAAAGACCCAGGGCCTTAATTGCCGCCCGGGTTGCCCTGGCCAGCAGTATATGACGGCGGTATACATTTTCCAGACCTTCGTCCAGCATCATATCCAGGGCCGCGTCCAGGCCGAAGAAGAGGGCCACATTGGGCGTGTACGCCGTATTCCACTTGGCCAGAGCCTTTTTAGCCGCCGGGAGACTGAAGTAAAAGCGTGGCGAGCGGTTCTCCTCAATTACCGCCCACGCCTTTGGGCTCACCCCGATCATGGCCAGGCCGGGCGGCAGCATCATGGCTTTCTGGGAGGCGGTAATCAGAATGTCCACGTGCCACTCGTCCATCTTAATTTCAATGCCGCCCACGCCGCTGACTCCATCCACCAGCAACAGGGCCGGGGTCCCGGCCACCAGGGCACCGATACCGGCAATATCATTGAGCACTCCGGTAGAAGTTTCGTTCTGGGTTGCCAGGACGGCCTTATAGCCGGGGTTTTGAGCCAGCTTCTCCTTGACCACCGCCAGGTCCACGGGATTTCCCCAGCCGAAGTTTACCTCATCCACTTCAGCCCCGTAAGCCCTGGCGATATTGGCAAACCTTTCGCCAAAATTACCGGTAATTAAAGCCAGCACCCGGTCCCCCGGGGAAATTACGTTGGCCACGGCTGTTTCCAGGCCGCCGGTACCGGAATTGGTCAGGATAAAAACTTCCTGGGAAGTTTGAAATACCTGGCGGATTTTTTCCTGGATGCGGCGATGCAGCGCGGCAAAGTCCTCACTGCGGTGGCCGATCATGGGACGGGACATGGCCGCCGTTACCTGCGGAGGTACTGGTGTTGGACCCGGAATCATTAAATATTGTTTTTCCTGCATGAATCCTCTCCCCCAGTTATTAATTTAGTGCCATAAAAAATTAAACCTCCCATCCCATGCTGGCCGAGACCAACAGGGACGAGAGGATACTCCCGCGGTGCCACCCTACTTGACAGGCAAGATTAACCCACTTACCTGCCCCCTCAAACGTGATAACGGAACTGACCCGTACCTGCCTACTTCTGTTTTCAGCAGGTCCCCTTCGGGGAGCTCTTTCACCAGACACCTTACCGGTTCACAGCAACCACCGGCTCTCTGAAAAGGCCCTTCTGGCTACTCTACCCCTGCATTGGGTTTGCTATATTTTGAACCTGAATTACATAATACTACAAGCCGGGACTTTTGGCAACACTTTAATCGGCCTTTTTTAAACCACATTGCTCAAGGAACAGGCGGTGCAGGCGGGTATCGTCAGTAAGTTCGGGGTGAAAGGCACAGCCTATAAAGCGGCCCTGCCGGGCCAGCACAATTTTATCCCCGTACCTGGCCAGCACTTCCACTTCCGGACCTGTACTGACAATATAGGGAGCGCGTATAAAAACCGCCCGCAGCGGTTCCTCCCCCAGAACGGGTACGCTCAGGTCCACCTCAAAACTCTCCACCTGCCGCCCAAAAGCATTTCTTGCCACCGTTATATCCATCAGGCCCAGCCGGGGCTGGCTGGAACCGGTAATTTCACGGGCCAGCAAAATAAGCCCGGCACAGGTGCCAAATACCGGCATCCCCTGCAGTGCCATCTGCCGGATTGGTTCAAACAGGTGGTAATCCTGCAGTAATTTACCCATGGTGGTGCTCTCACCACCCGGGATGATCAGGCCATCTATTCCCTCCAGCTGCTCCGGCTTGCGTACCTGGCGGGACTCCACCCCTAAAGAGGCCAGCATTTCCTGATGCTCCCGGAAAGCCCCCTGCAGGGCCAGCACTCCAATTAACATGTCTCTTATACTTCCTTCCCTGTTGCTTAATTACCAGCCGCGTTCCTGCATCCTCTGTTCGGGTGCAATGGTAGCAATTTCCAGGCCGGGCATGGCTTCGCCCAGGTTCCTGGATACCTCGGCCAGCACCTTCGGATCGTTATAATGGGTGGTGGCAGCTACAATGGCCCGCGCCCGGGCCGCCGGGTTCTTGGATTTGAATATTCCCGAACCCACAAAAATGCCATCGGCACCCAGCTGCATCATCAGCGCCGCATCGGCCGGGGTGGCAATGCCGCCGGCAGCAAAATTCACCACCGGCAGGCGGCCCTGCTCGGCCACCTGCAGCAGCAGCTCATAGGGAGCCCCCATCTCTTTGGCCAGGGCCATCAGTTCCTCCCGGGGCATGTTTTGTACCCGCCGGATTTCAGCCATCATCATGCGCATATGACGTACGGCTTCCACCACATTTCCCGTACCCGGCTCTCCCTTGGTCCGGATCATGGCAGCGCCCTCGGCTATACGCCGCAGCGCTTCCCCCAGGTTGCGGGCACCACAGACAAAGGGCACCTTAAACTTATGTTTGTCAATATGGTGGTGCTCATCCGCCGGGGTGAGCACTTCACTCTCGTCTATATAATCCACGCCCAGTTCTTCTAAAATTTGAGCCTCCACAAAGTGGCCGATACGCACCTTGGCCATGACCGGAATGGTTACGGCATCCATAATCCGCAGTATAACCTCTGGATCAGCCATGCGGGCCACTCCACCGGCCGCCCGGATATCGGCAGGTACCCTCTCCAGGGCCATCACGGCACAGGCGCCGGCTTCCTCGGCAATCCTGGCCTGTTCCGGCGTGGTCACGTCCATAATTACGCCGCCCTTGAGCATTTCCGCCAGACCTTTTTTCACGGTCCAGGTTCCCTTTTCCGCCACGTCAGCTTCCCCCAATCGACACTATCAAGTTTACTCCATTATTTTAACTGACTTTCCCTGTCAAGACAAGGGGTAGAGTGGCCGGGCAGGCACGATTTCAACATTTGTTCATTATTTGGGCAGCTCAATATTCAGCTCCTTTAGTTTTTTCCACAAAGTGGTGCGGCTGATTCCCAATATTTTCGCCATTTCACTCCTGTTCCCCCGGATCAACTTTATGGCCTGGGAAATGATCTGTTTCTCCATATAAGGTAAACTGCCCAGCTCTATGGTCAGCTGATTGCTGTTATCTTTCATAAAGGCAATGTTCCCGGCACTGGTCAACTTATATAACAACCTGTAAAATGTGGCGTGTGTATCTATATTCTCTTCACCAAGGGCCACATATCTTTCCACAAACCCTTCCAGTTCCCTGACGTTACCCGGCCACAGGTAATCTTTCAAGGCCTCCAGCATATCACCGGTAATATTAAAGGATTTCATACTATCCGGGCCGGCCAGGCGCTCAAGGAAATACCTGAACAGCTCCGGCACATCTTCCAGCCTTTCCCGGAGGGGTGGAATGTGCAGGTTCAAGACATTGAGCCTGAAGTAAAGGTCCGCTCGAAAGCGCCCCTCATTTATCGCGGCCACCAGATCCTGATTGGTAGCGCTGATTACCCTCACATCCACGGGAATAACGGTTTGCCCGCCCACCGGCATGATCACTTTTTCCTGCAGGACACGCAGGAGTTTGGCCTGTAAATTAAGGCTTAATTCTCCTATCTCATCCAGAAAAATTGTCCCGCCATGGGCCAGGTTGAATAAACCCCGTTTCCCTCCTTTACGTGCCCCCGTGAAGGCCCCGTCTTCATAACCAAATAGCTCGCTTTCCAGCAAGTTTTCCGGCAGGGCGGCGCAGTTTACCGCCACAAAGGGACCATCCCGCCGGTTACTCTCATTGTGCATGCTCTGGGCAAACAACTCTTTGCCGGTGCCGCTTTCCCCCGTAATTAAAACGGCAGCATCCGAGCGGGCATACTGCCTCGCCTCCCGGATGGTTTCCTGAATCATAATGCTGCGGCCAATTATATCATTAAATCTAAATTTGGCTATCAGCCCTTTGTTATTCAGTTCCTGTCTCAATTTGGCTTCCATGCGGCGTATTTTATCCGCCGCCTGAAAGGTAACAATAACCCCGTACTCGTTCCGGCCCAGCAACACGGTGGCCCGGTTCACCACCAGGGGCAGATCACCTATGTGCAGGACATGCTCGTTGACGTCCCTCCCATCGCCATACAACGCCCGGCAAACGGCATTGATACGGCAGACTTCCGAAATGGGCCGGCCGAGGACATCTGCAGCTTTAAGCCCGGTTATTTTTTCCGCCACCGGATTTAAAATGGCAATCCTGCCCTTTTCCACCGCGAGTATACCATCAAAGGCATTATTATAAATAGCCTGCAGGGAATCACAGGGACGCAGGGTTTTTAAGGGCACCCGGGCTATTTCATAAGCCTTTTTCATGGCATTATAGATACTTTCGCGGCTGTTATGAACTAGAAAACAATTTAACCCCTTTTCTTTCGCTTTTCTCAGAGCATAAATGCCGGTACAGATAACCGCATCCGCTGCCCGGCCGGTAATCTGCTGGAGAACACCGTCCAGCTGCTCCTTACTCCGGTATAAAAAAACCTTCAGGTCTACTTCCACCACTTCCGCAATCCTGGTGTAATCAAATTTTTGCAGCGCACACTCATAATCCAGCAGGATGATTTTCGAACCCGCAGCCTTTGCCCTGTGCACTGCCTCCGCTATGTCAAAACTGGTAATTCCCACGGCCACCACGGGAATGGTAACCTGCTTTCTTAAAGTGCTGGCAGTCTCCCTCCTGGCAACAATAACTTCCACCTTATTTTCCTTTTCCCATTCCTGAACCAGCTTATCCAGGTTCATCAAATCTTCACAGACAATAATATCCAGGTTCATTTCCCTGGCCAGCTGACAGGCGATGCTGGTAAACTCCGGGTAGGGAGAAATCACGCTAATTTTCTGCCCGCTCATAGAACTTCTTCCCTGTCAATTCAGAAATTATCCTTAACTCAAATTCACCAGGCCCAGGCTGTCGGAGCTGTTATTTAAAGTATTTAGAAAGGTTGCCTAGCAAATCTGTTACCAGATTATTATAATTTTTAAAAAATATTAAAAATACCGGTCCAACCGGTCAAATTTACAGGCCAAATATACATTCAAGATGATCGGAAAAGACCCGTTATACAGGACCCGCCATCAAAAATGTTTCAATCTGGAACCACAGCAGCTAAATTATGAAACGTTTCTTCCAATTTAAAAAAGGGGCCTTGAACAGGCCCGCATAGATTGCTGGCAAACCCTTTAAAGTGCCCTGCTTTTATAGCAGGAGCCACCTGCACTAGTTCATACCCTTATATACGGCTACAAAACTGCATCCTCCGCCACCGCATGAATCCTGCTTTAAGCTGACTTCCACATTCATGCCCAGCTCCTGGTACAGGGTGTGCAACATGCTGAGGCAGATTTCCCCGCAGGACAGTTCACCCCCTGCTTCCTCTTTTAAGGAACGGTGAAAAGCGCAATCACTGACTGTAAAAACAAACCTGGCCGGGTTGGCTTCGTTGATCTTCCACTTGTCCTCCGGCCGTATTGCCAGCATAAAGATTTCCAGGTAACGCTGGGGCAGGCAGGGGAAATAAATGCCCGTTTTAGCCGCTACCGCTTCCATGACCTCTGCCGTGCGATCTTTATATTTGTTGCCCAGTTCTATAGACTTCCGCATTAAATCCCGGGCATAATTTTTTAATGCCTGAATTGCCTGAAGCCCGGCTCTCTCCTTATCTCCCTGGTCATTCAATGGCTCAACCAGGCCTTCCCGGAGACGGGCGGCATAATTACGCAATCCCAGGATAATTTCATCTGCCAGGTCATAGTCATACTCGGGATAAACCCTAGCCATTATTACCTTCCTCCTTGCCCTCCGGTATTTCCCGGTATTCAATGGTTATGGCTCCCGTCGGACAGCGTTGTACGCATTCCCGGCAACCGGTACAGGCCGGCCAGTATGGTGCTGTAATAATATACTCGTTTTCCGGGGTCTCCCGGAATTTATATACTTTAGCAGGCTTCGCCTTAAAAACCGCCTGGGGACATTGGCGCAGGCAGACGGCACAATCCAGCGGTGAGGTACATTTCTTCCGGTCAATATTGATGACGGGAATGATCATGCTTGCTTTCCTCCCTACCAGAGGCTGGCCGTAAGCGGTGAAACGTTACGGTCAACCAGGGTGATGGCGTTATTCTTGCACGTAGTCTGGCAGAGACCACAGCCGAAGCACTTCTGGGCATCAATGATGGCTTTGGAACGGGATACCTCGAATTTCACCGCTCCAAACTGGCAGCGTTCCAGGCAGCGACCACATCCGGAACACAATTCCTGGTTAACCACGGCATAATATTCACCCTTGCGCAAAACATGGATATCAAAATCCAGCCGGTTCCTGATGCCCAGGCAAACCGGATATTCACAGTTACAAATGCCGCCGATGTATGGCGTACCAAAAGTCCAGAAAGTGTGCACCATACCCTTTTTATTGATCTCGGCGAGCCACTCCTTGGCCTCCTGCGGGGTCAAAAACTCAACCCCGCCCCGGTATGTTTCCGGCCAGCGCTCCCACTTGAACATCCCCACGCCCAGGCCCATACAATAAAAGTTATCGCGATCCTTCATGCCCCGCACCTGACGGCGGCAGGCACAGGTCATTCTGGCAATGGGATAGGCAATATCCATAATGGCCTGCACTTCCTGCAGCGTTACCACCTGCCCGAAGTGTACGGCCAGGCTCAGCTGTTCTGCCCTTCTTTTAAGCATGGGGAAATTATCCGGACGCAGGGCCCTGGCCTCAATGGCTTCTTTTATCAGGTCCTCGGCCATGGTCTGCGGGTTGGCCTCAGCTCCTTTACGCTGAACCTCCTTTTTACGCAGCTTGTACATTTTCATGGCGTAATTATTGGTATTGAGGTACCACTTACCACCATCACCATGCTGCACGCAGGACTGACACAAGGTATACACCCCCGGAGTTTAATTTTCATCCTTTTACCGGCAAGCAAAATCATTACCATCATTTATGGTTAAAAATAAAAAGTTGCGTGATAGTTGCAGGCAGATAAATTTACATAATACCACATACCCGGGTTCTGCCGGCCGGCAGATCCCGGGTTTATATCCCTTGCATTTAAACGCACCGGGTTAACGAAACAATATTTAACAAATATTATTTAAATTTTAAACCGGTTAAATATTCTAATATTATACCGGTTAATAGGCATCCGTAAGCTTGCCCTCCTGGTAGAGCTGCCGCAACACCCGCTTGGAAAATTTGCCCACGCTGGTCTTGGGAATTTCCTCAACAAAAACTATTTCATCGGGCAGCCACCAGCGAGCAACCTTATCCCGCAGGAAATCTTTTAGCTCTTCCCTGGTTACCCTGCCCCGTGCTTCCGGCTTCAAAACCACGCAGGCCAGCGGCCTTTCCTGCCACTTTTCATGGGGTATGGCTATTACGGCCGCTTCAGCCACGGCGGGGTGCCCCATTAGATGGTTTTCCAGGTCAACCGAGGATATCCACTCGCCACCGCTCTTGATCAGATCTTTGGTCCGGTCCACCACCTGAACATAACCCTCTTCGTCGATGGTAACAATATCGCCTGTTCTGAACCAGCCATCAATAAATGACTCCCTGGTCTTTTCCGGATCCTTATAGTATTCCTTGATTACCCAGGGCCCCTTTAAAAGCAGCTCTCCCATTTCTTTACCATCGTGCTTGACTTCCTCACCTTTTTCATTTACCACCCTCATTTCCAGACCGGGAAGCAGCAGGCCTGTTTTGGCCCGCAGGATATATTTATCCGGCTCGGGCAGATCTTCCAGGTAACTTTTGGGATAACAGATTAGCGTTACAGGCGTGGTTTCCGTCTGCCCGTAACCCTGGTAGAGGGCAACTCCCAGTTTCTTTTCGTAATCTTCTATGAGCTTGGCGGGCAGGGGAGCGCCACCGGAAATAAAGCACCTTACACAGCTAAAATCATATTTACCCGGGTTCTCCAGCACATGGTTTAAAATCCCCATCCAGATGGTCGGCACCCCGGAACTGTGGGTTACCCTTTCATTATGAATCAATTCGCAAAAATCCTTTGGTGTGGGCCTGCTCCCCGGGAGGACCTGCTTGGCCCCTACCAGCGCGTCCGCATACGGCCTGCACCAGGCGTTGACGTGGAACATGGGCACAATGGGCATGCACACATCCCTTTCGTTGGCCCCCAGTTCCCCCACCAGAATAGAGAGGCTGTGAATATAGATACCCCTGTGGGTGTAAAGAACACCTTTAGGGAAGCCGGTGGTAGCGGTGGTGTAGGCCATGATGGCCGGCGTCCATTCGTCCAGGTAGGGGAAATCGTATTCCTCGGGTTCATCTTTGATCAGTTCTTCGTAGGAGTACACAGGGAACAGGGTGGTCGGCGGCAGTTCCGTCTTATCGGTCATAATTACATAGGCCCTGACAGTTTTGAGCTCTCCCTGGATATCTTCAATAACCGGTACCAGATCTTCATCGATGAACATTACCTTGTTTTCCGCAAAGTTAATACAGTGAATAAGATGATCCCGGAACAGGCGAATATTGACCGTGTTCAATATGGCTCCATAGCAGGGTACGGCAAA
Source organism: Desulfofundulus australicus DSM 11792 (assembly GCF_900129285.1). Lineage (GTDB taxonomy): Bacteria > Bacillota > Desulfotomaculia > Desulfotomaculales > Desulfovirgulaceae > Desulfofundulus > Desulfofundulus australicus. Next base: position 31,304 of record NZ_FQUW01000022.1, on the reverse strand, counting down.
ATACAGCTCCAGGTGACGGTGATTGTTCCAGGCAAAGGAAGCAACTTTATCTCCCTGCTGGATCCCTAATTTTCTTAAAGCATGGGCCAGCTGGCAGGTTCTCCTGTACATCTGGCCGTAATTGTACCGGAAAATACCGGAAAAGTCCCGGGAAACAATCTCTTTCCTGGGGAATATGGTTTTAACCCGGTAGAGAATGCTCCTTATGGAAAGGGGATAATCCATCATCTCAATCACCCCTTGAATCGGAAGATGCAGGGAAGGTAAGGGCCCAACCCCGGAAAAGGCAGGGCAGAATTTTATTTTATTTGATGATATAGAGGGAACCGGTTCCCAATCTTTTTTATAGCACCTATCGTTTCAAATTAAAGAATATTATGTGGATTTTGATGCATCAGACCTGGCCGCGGACCTCAACATGTTTCCCAGTACTTTAAAGGAGCCGATGACGCCTAAAATCAACAGCAGCCCGCCGATAACTTCCGTAGCCAGCCAGGTAACCCACGCCATCGGGTTATTGTGGGCACTCTCCGAAGCCAAAATTGAAATGGTAAAGTACAGGAAGGCGAAGCTGTTGAACAGGTAAGGTAAATAATCAGTTAACAGGACGATTAAAAAGACAAAGACACCTACAAAGATTAGGACAGGAATCAGGATGCCGCCCATCAGGGGAGCCGTTGCTTTGAGAAATACTTCCAGGAGGAAAAAGCAGAAAATACCAAAAGCGCCGCCAACAATAATATTTGGCACCAGGGCAACGTTTTCGTGCACGATAAAGAAGAGGATCATTGCTACATAGGCAGGCCAGCTGGGAATATGATATGTTTCAAAGATGATTAACGAAACCAGTACCAGGGCCACAATAAGAATACCCAGAACTATTTTTGCACTGAAGGGAACTTGAGGTGCTTTTTGGTTTTCCAATCCATTTCACTCCTTTCAAGAGCTTTTTTGCGCCTGCTTTAAGAGGAACAAAATAGAGGAGTAAAAATTTTCCCTGCCACCCCCTTTCACCGGAAAAATGAAATATTTAATATAAAGAATATTACATATATTCAACCAATTTTACCGGCCAATTTCTTTTCCCGCACTGCTGGCGCTACCATTGAACTACATTTCCATGCCTTCCAGTTGCAACATTCAGTTGTTGCAATTTACATTCCAGGTTCCGGGCGACGAACATTAAAGTTAATTCTCTCCACAGCCCGATACGGGCCGGAATCCACGTTAACAATGTTAACAAGGGTATTTAAAAAATTAACAGGGTTATATAACCCCGTCTAAAAGTCAATATTTTTAGAGGAATGGTTCCGGTTTATGGTTTAAACCCTGACCGGCACTCTTCTCTTCAGCCATACTACGCGGGAGTCCCCGAAATAAACAGGGCGGGGCCCCCGAAACACCTGGCAGTGGGCCCCGCCGCCAGCCGGTTTTATCCTCCTGCCACCAGGGGGAAAATAAAAACCTCCTGGTTCTCCGCCAGTTTTAGCCCCGGGTCAGTGAGAAGGTTCCCCCCGGAGGCAAAACATACTGCCACGCTCCCCAGCTTTTGGGCCGCAATTTCCTTCAGTTCTCCCAGGGTTCCACTGGTCAATTCCACTTCTTCCGGCTCGCGCATGAGCACCGAGGCATAGGTTACTTTAATTTTTATCATCGGCAATCAGCCTCGAAACCAGCTCCCGGGGCACAGTACCATCCTCATTCCAGCCCTGAAGCCGGTAAAATTCAGGCAGGTATTTCTCAATGTCGGGTACGATACCGTAAGCCCCTCCTTCACCAAGTGCCTTCCTGAAATGGTCCGGCAGGCGGTCGTCAGCGGAGCTGCTGCCCAGGTTGAAAGAAATCATTCTCTTGACGGCCAGAGAATTTTTAGCCGCCTGCAGCGTATTTTCCGGAGTCCAGGGATACCCGGTAACTGCCTTCAGGGCATCCACAACCACCTTGAGCGGCGTAAAGGCAAAGTTACATTTCAACAGACAGTTATCCAGCTCCCGCAGGCACTGGAGGTTAACCACCGCTTCAACCCTGCCCTGCAGGTTAGTCCTGTCCCCCCCGCGGATGTGCAGGTCCCCGTCCTTGAGCAGGCCTAGATCCACCTGGAAGAAATCTCCCCGCTGGTGGCAGGCACCCCGTGGACCCGTGGCGTAGCTCAAGGCCTGGCCCACAGAAGCCCGCGGCTCGTGCATGGGGATCTCCAGCCCGCGTACAGCGGCGGCATAGCCCTGCGATACGCCCAGTTCCTTCGCCGTCCTGGTCACCCCCTGGCCTATCAGCCGCCCGATACCCCGGTTTTCGGCGGTTTGTTTAAGTGCCTCCAGGATACCCTCCCGGTCACCAAAAGCCGGTACCTCCTCCTTCAAGCCGGCGGGCAGCATGTTCTGCTCCTTAAGATACATCAGGAATCCAAGGGTAACCCCTGCAGAGATAGTATCAAAACCATGGCAGTTGGCCAGGTGGTTCGCCTCGACGATGGTATCCAGATCAAAGTTCTCGAGCAGCGGGCCAAAGGATACTGCGGTTTCATATTCGGGACCATCAACAACCCTGCCTTTAAATTTCAGCTCACGCCCGCAACCAATGGGACACCCCCAGCAGGCCCTGGCATGAACGGCGTACTCCTCCCTGAACCGGCGGGCGTTCATCCGGTCGATGGGGAAAATCCCCCTGGTAAAGTACTTAACGGGAACATCACCGAAGTAATATCCGATGTCCAGGTAGCCCAGGGTACCAAACTGGTTGGTTAAAAGAGTGGTCTTTTTATACAGGGCGTTGAGTCCCCGGGCAAGCTCCTGCAGGGCCTGTGTGCTGGCCACCGGGATTTCACCCCTACCGGCAGCGACAATGGCTTTCAGGTTTTTGCTCCCCAGAGCGGCGCCGAAACCCATCCGCCCGGCGGCACGACCATTATCGTTGATTACAGAGGCAATGGGCACCAGGTTTTCGCCGGCAGTACCGATACAGGCAACACTGGCTTCCGTCCCGTGAACTTTTTTGAGTTCCTCCTGCGTCCCGTAAGTGTCGCGCCCCTTGAGGTTAAAGGCCGGCTTGATTTCCACTTTCCCGTTCTCAACCAGCAGGTATACCAGTTCCCGGGCCTTTCCGGTGATGATCAACCCGTCGAAGCCGGCTCTTTTGAGTACAACACCAAATTTGCCTCCCGATGTGGACTCTCCCCAGAACCCGGTCAGGGGGGACCTCCCGCACACCACAAAACGGGATGAACTGGGAACAGCGGTGCCGGTAACCGGCCCGGCAAATATGGCTACGGGGGACCCTTCCTCCAGCGGCCCCACCTCCGGCTTCAGGTCATGGTAGAGCAGCCTGGCGGCGAGGCCGCTGCCACCGATAAACTTCCCGGCTTCCTTTACCGGTGTAGGCCTTACTTCCACCGTGCCGTCAGTCAAATTTACGCAAGCAATTTTTCCTACGAATCCCAGCATTCAGCTCATCACTCCTTTGAGCTGTCCCGTAAAGGCAGACCGGATGATCTTCCCGTAGTCATCAGGGGTAATGGGAACGGGGGCCACCGCCGTACACGGGTCCGTCAGCGACCAGGAAACCAGTTCATCAAACGCAGCCTCAAAAGCCTCCCTTTTTACCTGGGGGTAGGCGAAGAAGTAATGGGCAAAACCAATGCTTTCATAGAAGGAGATGAGGGCCCTGATAAATTCATCGCCGTTCTCATATCCGAGCTCCCGGGCCAGCTGGTCCACCCTCCCCAAACGGCGGGCATAAAATGCGCAAACATAAGGCAGGAAGACACCAACGCTCAGCCCATGGTGCAGGCCAAATTTTTTCCCGATGGTATGACCCAGGGCATGATCAATGCCCGCCGCACCGTTGCTGAAGGCCATGCCGGCCAGGTTGGCTGCCACCAGCATTTTCTGCCGCGCCTCCAGATCCCTGCCGTCCTCAATAGCCCGCGGTAAATACTTAAAGATTAACCTGATTGCCTGCAGGGCAAAACTATCCGTATATTCACTGGCCCTGTTGCAGGTCAGGTAAGCACCCACCGCGTGGGCCAGCGCGTCCACACCCGTCCACATTGTCAGCTGCGGCGGCATGGACACGGTAAAGCGGGGGTCGAGGACAGCAATATCGGGTACCAGTTCGGGATGGGTCAGGGGAATCTTGTGGCTACCATCGGTAATTACCGCTGCCGAGGTCGCCTCCGAGCCGGTACCGGCAGTGGTCGGGATGCCGATAAGGAAGGCTTTCTTCCTCAGCCCCAGCGGCGCAGTTGGGGACAGGTTCCGGAAATCTACATCCGGTTTTTCGTAAAGCAACCACACCATTTTGGCTGTATCGATTACCGAACCACCACCAACGGCCACAATTACCGAGGGCTGGTGAGCCCTCATGACCTCCGCACCGCGCAGGATGTTTTCCAGAGGAGCCTCGGGCAGGGCATCGTCCCAGATTTCCACCGCAAACCCCGCCTGAACCAGATTTTCTTTCACCCGCTCCCCCGAAACCCGGACCACTTTATCGGTAATAATCATGGCCCGGTCACTGAAAGCAAGCGCCCTGACATTTTTACCAAGGGCGTTAAACGCCTGGATGCCAATCATAACCCGCGGGCAAACCACTATTGTTTGTAGCCCGCGGATAGCGGAGGCACCCGAGATACTGTACAGCAACCGTACAGCAGGATTTTCGAAAGCATATTTGGGCCTTTCCATCACAACACCCCCTGCAAAATAAATTTAAACCTCGCTGCCAAACCTCGCATACTCCAAAGAAACCGCAAATAAGCAAGTATTGCAAAAATTATTCCTATAATAGCCCCGTCTTCTTTAACGGCAGGATAAATTAAAAATACGGTTATTAGAAATTTATTCCTTCCCAAGCCTTTGACGATCGTAAAATGTTTTAAATATTCTTGACACAGAGGGATTATATTTGCTAACCTCTGGTTGGAGCGCCATTTTAAGCCTGCATTAATTCAGCCAAAAAGAGGTGATTTTTTTGTTTACCCTGGAGGAAACGGTAGAAAAATTAAAGGAAAACATCAGCGCCCCTCCCGGTATGGAAGCGACAACAGCAACTTACCAGTTTATACTGGAAGGGGATGGGGGTGGCAATTATATCCTTAAATTTCAGGACGGGCGGGGAAGCATTGAGCAGGGGACGGCGGAAAACCCCGACGTAACCATAACCATGCAGGTCAGTGACTTTATCGACCTTGTCTCCGGCAAACTCAACGCCATCACAGCCTTTATGACCGGTAAGCTTACCATCAGCGGCGATTTTAACCTGGCCTTAAAGCTGCAAAGCTTGCTTTAATTTAGGGCCAGTACCGCCCCTTCGGGACGGTTTCCTGTCCAAGACCAGAGAAAGCCGCCCTGCAGTAAACAGTTAGACCGCACTTTAAAGCTGAACGGCCCGCACTTTGCTCTTGCCGGCCGGCCGGGGTGGTGATGTTTGTTGATTACCCATGACTTTAGTAAGGGGGAATTCTTGCCCTTATTCGATCACATCCCCCTGCCCATATACATATTCCAGGATAACTCCTTTAAATATGTAAACAGGCAACTGGTGGATTTGACCGGGTTTCCCGGGCCAGAACTCCTGCAGATGAACGTTTGGGACCTGGTTCACCCGGAAGACAGACCGCTCCTCATGGAACGTGCTACCCAAAGAATGACCGGAAATAATATTCCTCCATCCTACGAGTTCCGGGCGTTAAACCGTTACGGGGAAGTGCTGCACCTGCGGGGGTATTTTTCTTTAATTACCTTTGCCCAACGCCCGGCTATCCTGGGACAGCTTCTGGATATCACCAGGGAAAGGAATCTGCTGGAAGAACTGCGGCGGGCCGAAGCACGCCTGCGGGATATTTTTGAAAATGTCAACGATATCATTTACCTCCACGACCTGGAAGGGCGATTCCTGGCCCTTAACCCCGCCCTGACCCGCTATACCGGTTTCTTACCGGATGAGCTGGCAGGCAGGGAAATCAGCTCTTTCCTCCACCCGCAGGTGAAACACCTGCTGGGTCAGTACCTGAAGGAAATAACGGAAAAAGGCGAGGCGCGTGGTCTGATGCGGGGCCTGACCAAAGAGGGCAGGGAGATCTTCTGGGAATACCATTCCGTCCTGTTTAAGGGTAAGAATCCCTTCGTGCGGGGAATTGCCCGGGACGTAACCGAGCAGGTACATATGGGGCGCAAGCTGAAAGATTATATGAGGCTGCTGGAGGAAAAAAACCGGGAACTTGTGCGGATTAACGAACAGCTGCTGGCAGCCAAGGAAAAGCTGGAGAAGATGGCCCGCACCGATTTCCTCACCGGCCTGGGCAACCGCCTGGCTTTCCAGGAAGCCCTGGAAAAGGAGTCCAGCCGTTCCATGCGCTGCCATCAGCCCTGTTCCCTGCTAATGATCGACGTTACCAATTTTAAGATCATCAACGATAACCTGGGACATCCAGCGGGTGACAGGGCCTTGAAACGTATTGCTAAACTAATACAGCAATCCTGCCGCAGATATGACCTCTGTTTTCGCATTGGAGGCGACGAATTTGCCGTAATCCTCCCCTGCACAGGGGAAGAAGGAGCCCGGGAGGTGGCGGACCGGCTGCGAAAAAGGATTGCCGGAGAAGCCATCACCCCGGGGTTCCCGCTGCCCGTCTGCCTGAGCATAGGGGTTGCTACCCTGGGTCAGGGGCGGGAAATATCCGACCACGAAGAACTGATCCGGCTGGCCGATACCCGCATGTACCAGGAAAAATGCCGTCAAAAAGCCGCGGCATCTTAATGTTATGTGGCACCAATGGCCGGTGGAACTACACCGGCCATTGGTGCCAGCAGGGAATATCTAGACCCGCTTTAAAACAATCTCCTCCAGCTCCAGCCGCGGCCGGGGTGGTGGATCCTGATCCGGGAAACCCACGGGCAACAGGGCCACAATGATAATGTTATCGCCCAGCCCGAGCAACTGTTTCACCTGTTTATGACTGAACATCATCACCCAGCAGGAGCCCAGCCCCAGGTCGGTGGCCCGCAGCACCATGTGTTCAATGGCTATGGCCGTGTTCAGGCTTACGTAGGCCCTGGCCGCAGCAAGGTCCATTTCCCGTTGCTGGAGGTAGTTTTCGGAATTAATTTTCTCCAGATCGGTTCCTGCAAAGGCACCCGCTTCCCGCAGCTCCGCTATTCTCCTGGGCCTCGTCTTTACCGCCTCCAGATCGGCACAGCAAACGATGGTCACTGGAGCCCGGGCAATAAAGTTCAAGCCGAAGGTGCACTCCGCCAGGCGCTGCCTCATTTCCGGGCTTTCCACCACCACAAAGCGCCAGGGCTGGATATTGGTTCCGGAAGGGGCCAGGCGGGCGGCCTCCAGCAGTTCCGTAATATAGCTTTCAGGAACGGGATCGGGCTTAAATTTGCGGATGCTCCTCCGCCGGTAAATGGCATCCATCAGCTCCATGTTTTTCACCTCCTGGATGAAGTTTCATTTCTCTACCGGAAGGCTTTTCTCCTCCCGCACCTGTAAATCCTACCGGTCTCAAGTCCTCCCCCCTTACATCCACTCTACCGGAAGCAGGATTAGATACGTTTCATAATAAAACCGGGGTGTTTCATTAGTAAATAGCTTCCCGGAAAACCAACGTAATAAATCAGATTACAGGCCATTCCCGGGTCCCTCTCCCCTGGCATAACTATTGCTTGGCCATGTTAAATAATAATAAATATTTAAGCACTATTTACAATAATTGTACTACTTAAAATAAAAATACGGTATTGCGGGAGGGTGTGGCATGGAATACACCAAGCTAACGGTGGAAAAGCAGGACGGCTACGTCGTAGCAGCCATTAACAATCCGCCGGCCAATGCCCTGAGCCAGGCCGTCCTGGCTGAACTGAACAGCCTGCTGGACGAGTGCCTTAACGATGACGAAGTAAGGGTTATCGTCCTGACCGGTACTGGCGAAAAGCTATTTTCCGCTGGCGCCGACATTAAAGAGTTTGCCTCCATCCGGGCGGGTAACAAGCCCAGGATCAGCGGGCACGATGTTTTCCTTAAAATTGAAAATTACCCCAAACCGGTAATTGCCGCCATGCAGGGCAGCGCCTTCGGAGGCGGCAACGAGCTGGCCATGAGCTGCCACCTCAGAATCCTATCCGCTTCCGCCAAAGTCGGGCTGCCGGAAGTCAAACTGGGTATTATCCCGGGCTGGGGAGGCACCCAGCGCCTGCCCAGACTCATCGGCAAGACCAAAGCTCTGGAAGTCATGCTCACCGGGGACCCTTTAACCGCTGAAGAAGCCCTGCAGTACGGCCTGGTCAACAAGGTAGTACCCGCAGAGCAGGTATTGCCTGAAGCCAGGGCGCTGGCCGCCAGGCTGGCCAAAGGCGCCCCCATTGCCATGAGGGAAATATTAATGGCGGTCACCCGGGGTCTCAACACCTCCCTTGAAGAAGGCATAAAAATCGAACAGGCCGGTTCTGCCGTGGTATTCGCCAGCGAGGACGCCCGGGAGGGAGCGACAGCTTTCCTCGAGAAAAGGCCGCCCAATTTCAAGGGGAGGTAATTTTCTCGCTGCCTCCATCTTGGGGTCCATCTTCATTGTTTATATTGTTATGATTAATAGACCGGATAATAACCAGAGTAAAGGAGAGCGAGCTTATGCCCGGCAATTTTATTTATTCCAACCGTGACCATAAATTTATTCTCAAGGAATGGCTTGATACCGAAAAAATCCTCAACTTCGATAAATTCAAGGATACCTATGCCATGGATGATGTGGACATGATCCTGGATGAAGGCCTCAAGGTGGCCAGAGAAGTCGTCGCCCCCACCAATATCGACGGTGATAGAATAGGCGCCAGGCTGGAGGACGGAAAGGTAATCACACCCCCCTCTTTCCACAAACTGTACCAGTTCATGCAGGAAAACGGTTACGGCAATTCCCAGTTTGACCCCGAGGAAGAAGGCAAGCTCCCAACAGTACTGCTCACCGCCCTGGAGGAATTCTTTAACGCTGCCAACCCTGCTTTCTACCCCTACATAGGCCTGGCCAAGGGCGCGACCAACCTGATCGAACTCTTTGGTACGGAGGAGGACAGGAAGCGCTTCCTGCCCAGGATGTACAGCGGTCAGTGGTCCGGCACCATGTGCCTGACCGAACCCTGCTGTGGCTCGGACGTGGGCGAAATTACCACCAGGGCTTACCCCACTGAAGACCCCCGGGTTTATAAAATCAAGGGCACCAAGTGCTTCATTACTGCCGGCGACCACGACCTGACGGAAAATATCATTCACCTGCTGCTGGCCAGGTGTGAAGGCGCTGCACCGGGTACCAAGGGTATTTCCCTGTTCATCGTGCCCAAAATATGGGTTAATGAGGACGGCAGCCTGGGCGAGCCCAACGACATAACCACCCTGGCCATCGAGCATAAAATGGGGATTAAGGGCTCAGCCACCGCCATGTTAAGCTTTGGCGACGAAGGTAAGTGCCGCGGCATTTTGCTCGGCAACCCGCCCGATGAAAATGGAAAGGGCGAGGGTATGGCCCAGATGTTCGTTATGATGAACGGCGCCCGGCAGAGCACCGGCCTTACCGCCATGGCCATCGCCCAGGCCGCTTACAACCACGCCCTTCAATATGCCAGGGAGCGCATCCAGGGCAGGACGATCAGCAATCCCAGGGGACCCAGGGTCCGCATCATCGAACATGAGGACATCAGAAGGATGCTCCTGTTCCAGAAGTCCATTATTGAGGCTTCCCGGGCCATGATCATGAAAAACTCCTACTACCGCGACCTGGCCACCTACAGCAACGACCCCGAAGAAAGGAAAACTGCTCTGAGGAGAATCGAAGTCAACACTCCCCTGATCAAGGCCTACCCATCCGACATGGCCTGGCAGACCATTGCGGAAGCCATCCAGATTCATGGCGGATACGGCTTCACCGAAGAATACCCCGTGGCCCAGTGCGCCCGGGATTCCAAGATCCTCTCCATCTGGGAAGGAACCAACTTCATCCAGTCCCTCGACCTGGTGGGCAGAAAGTGGCGGCTGGATGAGGGCAAGATTTTCGCCGAGTGGTTCAAGGACGTGGCGGATTCCGTAGAAAGCAACAAAAACATTCCCGGCTTCGAGCGGGAATATGAAATCATGAATAAGGCCGTCAGCACCTACAGGGAGATGAGGGAAACTTTCACCAGCAGGTTTGCCAGGAACATCAGGTTAATGCCCCTTTATTCAACGCGGGTCCTGCATGCCACCGCCATTCTCTGGGGCGGCTCACTGCTCATGGACCAGGCTGCCGTGGCTACGAAAAAAATGCAGGAGCTGGGCGAAAACCACTACGATTATCCTTTCTACCAGGGTAAAGTGCAAACAGCAAGGTTTTATATCCGGAATATTGTCCCCGAGATCTTTAAAATCGCGGAAATTATCAGGGATGGCGATACTTCGGCCATCGACATCCTGGAAGAAGGCCTGTAATATTACGAAAGGGACGCCCCACATCACGTGGGGCGTCCATAATTCTTGTTATTGCTTGCCTTCGGCAGCTTCCATCTTGCGTTTTTCTTCTTCCACCAGCTTGCGCCGCAGCAGTTTACCCACTGCCGACTTGGGCAGCTCTTTTCTGAATTCAACCAGCTTGGGTACCTTGTAGGGAGCCAGCTTTTCCTTGCAGTAGGCAATGATTTCTTCCTCCGTCGCGCTTTCCCCTTCCTTGAGCACAATGTACGCCTTGACCGTTTCCCCCCGGTAGGAATGGGGTATACCCGCCACCACCGCTTCCTGCACCTTGGGATGCTCGAAGAGCACCTCCTCTATCTCCCGGGGGTAAATGTTGTACCCGCTGGCGATGATCATGTCCTTCTTGCGGTCAACGATGTAGAAGTAACCGTCCTCATCCATTCTGGCCATATCCCCGGTGTAAAGCCAGCCGCCCTTCAACACCTGGGCTGTTTCCTCCGGCATGTTCCAGTAGCCTTTCATTACCTGGGGCCCCCGGACGACAAGTTCGCCCACCTCGCCCGGAGGTAAAAATTCTCCCGTCGCGGGATCAACCACGGCCGCATCGGTGCCCGGGAAAGGAACCCCGATGCTGCCCGGTTTTCTCACTCCGAAGCCGGGGTTGCAGTGGGTGACGGGTGAAGCCTCCGAAAGGCCGTAGCCCTCCGTGAACACAGAACCCGTTCCCTCCAGCAGCTTGTTGTACTTCAGGAGCACATCTACCGGCATGGGAGCGCCGCCGGAGTTATATTCCATTACATTGCCGTACTCTTTAAATTCGGGGTAATTCAGCATGGCCACGAACATGGTGGGTACGCCGGGAAAGAAAGTGGGCTTGTATTCATTGATCAGTTTGGCAATCTCCTGGGGAACAAAGCGCGGTACCGGGATCAGAGTGGTCCCGGCCGCCATGGCCAGGTTCATGCAGGTGGTCATGCCGTAAACGTGGAAGAAAGGCAGGGCCCCCAGGATAAGCTGCTTTTTCTCTTCGCTGGCAAAGAAGTAGTCCACCTGCTGGGAATTTACGTACAGGTTGTAGTGAGTCAGCATCACTCCCTTGGAAACGCCGGTCGTACCACCCGTATATTGCAGCACCGCCAGATCTTCCACCGGGTCGACTTCCGCTTCCGGCACCGGTGGGCGGTCCTGCGCGTATAAATCGGGGAACCAGATGGTATCGTCGGGCATGGATTCAGGTTTACCGGAAAAACCGGTGAGCATGACCTTCTCCAGGGGAGTGTTGTTGCGCACGTTTTTCACCCGGAAATACAGGTCGTAGAGGGTGATGATCATCCTGGAACCGGAATCGTTGACCTGGTGCTCGATTTCCCTTTCCACGTACATGGGGTTGGTGTTGACCACTATGCCCCCCAGGCTCAGGATAGCATAATAACCGATAATAAAATCCGGGCAGTTGGGGAGCATCAGGGCAACCCTGTCTCCCTTGCGCAGGCCCATTTCGTAAAGCGCCGAAGCCGCCCTCTTTACCGCACCCGCCAGCTGGGCATAACTGATCTTCTTGCCGTAAAAGATGAGCGCCGTCTTCTGCGGGTATTTCTGAGCCGAATTAAACAGGAGGCTGTGCAGGGAGCGCGGTTCAAATTTGACATCCCAATCAATCCCCGCTTCCTGATACACCTTTAAGTAGGGGCGCGGAAAATCCATGCCAGCACCTCCGTAAAATTTTAAATTAATACAAACTAAACAATACTTAGGTAATTTAAATTACTTTACTTTTTTAAATAATCAGTTAATCCTGTCTCACCGTTAAGGTCTCCGGCCTTGCCCGCAGGTCACCCCCTTGATTCCCGTTTAAATATTCGCTTTTTCATGAATAATCAGGCTGCGTAAATATACACATCCCCAGACTTACGAACCTGCAGTTCACCTCTTTTTTTCAGATAAACCAGATGAGCCAGTGTTTCCGTCATGGCAAAGCGGATCTCGTGGAGGGATAACCGGTCGCCAAATACCTTCCGGCAAACCTGATAGGCCGTGGCGCCGCCGGCAGCAACCCGCTTTACCAGTTGCAGCCGCTCCCGGTGATGCAACTGCAGTTCCCCCACCCTTTCCCGCACATTGCTGAAACATTCGCCATGGGCGGGAAGGGCCATTTGGATGTTCAACCCGGCGCTTTTCTCCAGGGAGGTTAAAAAGTTATCCAGGGGATCGGGGTGGGCATAGGGCCACAGACTGATATTGGACGATATCCCGGGCAACAGGTGATCCCCCGACAGCAGCAGGCCGTGCCCTTCGAGGTAAAAACAGATATGACCGTCAGAATGGCCCGGAGTCAGCACGACCTGCCAGCGGTAATCGCCCAGGCCCACTTCCTGCCCATCGTCCACGACCGTAAGCCGGGGATGTGGTCTGACCAGGGCCAGCATTTCATCCAGCCCCGCCATTATCAATTCCGTCAGTTCTGCCGGCACACCGTTTTCCCGGAACATGCTGCCGATAACTTCCCTGTCCTGCCTGCTGCGCATCCATACTTTGGTGACCATAGCCGCGTCAAGGGAACTCATGTAGACCGGGGCGCCGGTCAGCTCCTGGAGCCACCCCGCCGCCCCGTAATGATCGGGATGATAATGGGTAAGATAGATGCCGGTTACATCACCTGGTTTAATGCCCTGGCTTTTCATAAAATCCAGCCAGGCCTCCCTGGCAGGCCCGTAATTTAAACCCGCATCTACAATGCACCACCCCTGCCCTCCCCTGATGGCATAGCAGTTAACATGATCAAGCTTAAAGGGGAGGGGGAGCCTGACCTTGTAAATTCCCAGCTCAGCCAGGTTTATCATTTTATAACTCTCCTCGCCGAATTTATTCCACCTGATCCCTACATCAAGTAGAGCCCCAGATCAAAGCCGTTTTCCTTCTTATAACGGCTGAAAATGTAGTGCCGGTACTTGACGTACTCATTGTAGTCACAGTGGATGCCTGCTTCTTTCAAAGCTTCTTCCAGCTCCTTTATGGTTGGGGGACAGCCTTTCAGGGGAATGGCATTTTTAATGTGGGGATTGTTCTTATTGAGCTCGCAGGCACACCTGCCGAAAAGAACCGTATAATCAAAGCCCGGCGAAGCTTCCTGCCTTTTTCCGGAGATAACTTCAACGTTGGGGAAGGGCTTGCCCTTATAGGCCGACATGAACATGATCAGCATGGGGTTGTACATCGTAGAACAGCCGGTACAAAGGGAGTCGTCATACTTTCTCACTGCCAGGCCAGTAATACCCCGCTTCTGGAAGCCCACGGGCTGGGTATTATCTTCCGTCCACTGCCAGTCGTAATCAACAAATGTGCGGTGCTTCTCCACATCTTCCCCCCGCACTTCAATACCTTCCAGGCTGAGATCCCGGTTCTTAAGACCGGCAAAATAGCTCAGGTGTTCTACATCGGCGGCCCGGTAACCCATCAGCTCCGCCCCTACCACATCACAGGCCAGGGGATCGCGGGAGGCAATGAGGAGATTTTTACGGTAAGCATAACCGGTATGCCCGGGGCCCTTGGCCAGAGTAAAAATGCCATCTATTATGGTTAGCGCCACCGGTAACTTCATGATGATATGCGGGAAGGTGTGATGCAGCTGCCAGTCCTTGCCGTGACAGAACATCTTGGAGGCCCTGTTCAGGCACCCCTTCAGGTTCTTTATACCCAGGGATACCTTGCACTGATTGTGTGTTTTGAGGACCGGTACGTTGATGATTTTATCTGCTTCCAGCACTTTTCTGGCCACGGAGAGTTTGAAATGACCATAATCCACCTTTTCAAATTTATCTTCGTTAAAGTCCACCAGCTCTACGCCGTAGTTATCCCGCAGCTTCTCATATCCCAGCACTTTAAACATGGCCCTCCCCTTGGGCCTGGGAAGGGCCAGGGGAGCTTCACCGATGGTAAGATTGCGGAATCCTTCCTCATAGAGAATCTGCACCAGGGCAAAGATTACCGCCGACGTGGTTACCACGCCATAGGGCGGAAAGGGCAAATCAAAATCCCAGGATACCAGATTGGGCTTGATCAATATCCTGTCATTTTTTTGCAAATCCCTCAGGCCATCGCAGAGCTCCAGGGCTTCTTTCAATGACCGGTACGGATCTTTATAAGCAACCACGGAAACCACGGGTCTGGACATATCTTTCAACTCTCCTATTATTTAAAAAACTAATGGTTTTTATAATTTTAACACCTTTCAATAATGGTGGCCACACCCTGGCCGCCGCCGCAACAGGCGGTAATCAGGGCATACCGCCCGCTCCTCCGGTGAAGCTCGTAAACCGCCTTGATAACCAGGATGGCCAGGGTAGCCGCAATGGGGTGCCCGAGCGCAATGGCCCCACCATTGGGATTCAGCTTCTCCTGATCCCGCCAGTCGATGCCCAGTTCACGGCAGCAGGCAATGGCCTGGGAGGCAAAGGCTTCGTTTAATTCAATTACATCCATCTGCTCGATGGTCAGGCCGGCCCGCGCCAGGGCTTTACGGGTAGCCGGAACCGGACCCATGCCCATGATATTGGGGTCCACGCCGGCCGAACCAAAAGCCCTCACCACAGCCAGAGGTTTCAATCCCAGTTCTTCGGCTTTTTCCCGGGAGGTAATCAGCAGGGCGCCGGCACCATCGTTAATGCCTGAAGAATTTCCCGCCGTTACCGTCCCGCCCTTTTTAAATACCGGGGGGAGCTTGGCCAGGACTTCCACGGTTGTATTGGGCCGGGGGTGTTCGTCCACCTCAAAAACCACTGGCTCCCCTTTCTTCTGGGGGATGGTCAGAGGAACAATTTGTTCCTTAAACCTGCCTTCCCTGATCGCCCGCGCGGCTTTCATCTGGCTCAAATAGGCAAACTCATCCTGCTCCTCCCTGGAAACATTAAACCGCTCGGCGACATTTTCTGCAGTTATACCCATGGGCGGATCGCCTATCTCCTGGGGGCTAAGGGGCCGGGGAGAAATCCACCGGGGAGGGGTGCGCTGAAAAGACAGGGGCTTTTCCAGCAGATAGGGCTGGCGGGTCATGCTCTCCGCCCCGCCCACCAGGTAAATATCACCCACGCCGGCCCAGATGTGGGCCGCCGCCAGGTTTAGCGCCGTGGACCCGGACCCGCACTGGCGGTCAATGGTGATGGCCGGAATTTCCATGGGCAGTCCCGCTTTTAAAAGGGCCATCCGGCCGAGACAGCCAACCGCGCCCAGGCAATGCCCGAAAATAACCTCGTCAATTAGTTCCGGTTTTTCCAGCCCGCTTCTGGCCACCGCTTCTTTCATAACCACAGCCGCCAGCTCTTCCGGCGGCACATCCTTTAAAGCTCCATTTTCCCGGGCGATGGGTGTTCTCGCTGCTCCTACGATAACGGCCTCTCTCATCGATCACTACCCCCCGGTTTTACTTGTTTCCCTGCTGGCTGTAGTCATAGAAGCCCCTGCCGGTCTTCTGTCCCCATTCTTTCTTGATAAACTTTTCCACAATAATGGGTGAAGGCTTGTGGGCAGGATCGCCCGTCTCCTGGTAGCGCTCCATACCGATGTAGTAAGCAAGATCTATACCCGTCAGATCCATCAGGCGGAAAGGACCCATGGGGTGACCCAGGGCATAAACCACAGCTTTATCAATATCTTCATAGGATGCCACGCCCATATCGTAAATATAAAGTGCCTCACGGTTTATGGCCGATACAATGCGGTTGACCAGGAAACCGTAAATTTCCTTTTTCAGCAGAACCGGTACTTTTCCTATATCCCTGGCCAGATCAAATATCTTTTGCGCCGTTTCTTCCGCCGTATGGGGCCCCTTGACCACTTCCACCAGCTTCATGATCAGGGCGGGATTGAAAAAGTGCATGTTGCACACCTTGTCCGGGCGTTTGGTGGCCGGGGCCAGTTTGGAGCTGACGATAAAAGAACTGTTGGTGGCCAGGATGGTGTGGGGAGGACAGATTTCATCCAGCTGGGCAAACAACTTCCATTTCAGGTCCAGCTTTTCCAGGATGGCCTCAACCACCACATCGGCGTCGGCAGCAGCTTCCTTTAAGTCCGTCGTGAAGGAAATATTACTCCTGGCCTGCCTGGCCACTTCCTCGCTCATTTTTCCCTTGGCCACCCGCTCAGGCAGGTAGGTGTCGGCAAAATTTTCGGCTTTCTTTAAAACTTCTTCGTTAATATCAGTACATTTCACCCTGTAACCGGCAATGGCAAAACACAGGGCAATCTGGTGCCCCATATTGCCGGCGCCTACCACACAGATATTTTTCACACCCGGTACGGCCATAAGTATTCATCTCCTTTTCAGACATTGTTAATCTTTAATACCCGCCAGGCGCTTGGCAATTTTCTTTTTGGCTTCCATATCATACATGCCCATAATGGCAATCTTCTCCATAATAGGCGAGCCGCCGCCGTGGATTCCGCCCACCTGTCTTACCCCCGTATGGGCCGAGCAGAGCAGATCGCTGCACAGCCTGAAACAGCGATGCTGGTTTTCTGCACTGATGGCAGGGTTGCGCATGATATACTTGTGCAGGAAGTCCCTGGTAACAGGGTTCAGAAAATCACCCTCCGGAGGCAGGGTGGCTGGCAGGCCACCGGCAAGATCGGCCAGAATTTCATGTTCATGATATATGTTGATGCCGGCATGGTAGCGGGCCACATTGGTATAGACGAAATTGGGCACGTAAGTTCCCGATGCAGCCTGATGCGCCTTGACCGCCGCCGCTATACCGGTGCCGTAAACCAGCTCGGCCACGGCCACCAGCTGGGCCAGCTTATCCCGTACATGGGACGCTTTTTCAATGCCGTTGTATTCCGCGACCAGGGCAGCGGCACCCATAATTATATCGGTGACCGCAGGCTTGCAGCCGGTGTAGCTGTGGCGGTGGAAATTGGCAAACTGCAGGGCCAGCTGGCCGGCAAATTTCGTTTCCCCGCACAGGAAAACCCTCTCCCAGGGTACAAATACATTATCAAATACGGTGAGGGAGTCGGCAGAGCCGTATTCCGCAAAGGGCGCTTTTAATTCTTTCCGCGGCCGGGGTGCTGTCGCCCTGCAGATCAGGTATACACCCTCCGCATCTGCCGGTACGGCAAAGGCCACTGCCCAGTCGGCGTCCTTTTCCGTCATAAAGCGGGTGGGGATGACGATGATTTCATCGGCGTAGGGGGCAATAGTGTTATGGGCCTTGGCCCCGCGGACGATGATTCCGTCGGCGCGCTTTTCCACCACTCTAACGTAGAGGTCAGGATCCACCTGCTCATGGGGCCGTTTCATCCGGTCACCCTTCACATCGGTCTGGGCACAATTGCCCACCAGGTCGTTTTCCTGGTAGTATTCCAGGTATTTTAGAAAACGCTCGTGGTAATTGGTGCCCATGGCCAGGTCGCAATCCCTGGTCACCACGGAAAGGGCGTTGAGCGCATCCACACCCATGCAGCGCTGGATACAACCGCCCACATACTGGCAGAGCAACCTGGTCATTTCCTGTTTTTTCAGTAAATCATCAACATTTTGATGAATATGGGTAAAACGGTTGATCACTTTACCGGTTATATGGGATCTGGCCGTCATTAAATCGGCATACTTTGGGTCGGCAGCAAAATTAAATGTTTCGGCCACCACATTTTGACCCGGAATAAGCTGGGGGTCATCCCTTTCCACCAGCTTCCCGTCGATATAAACATTTTTGCGCATGGAACGCAGCTTGGCCCTGTACTGTTCCGCTGTTCTCACGTCGTCTCCCTCCTCTTTAAAGGCCGGTAAAAAAGTTTCTTGCAATTTTAATACCATGTACAAACCTGGATGGCCGGGATATGGCCGGAATGGTTATGTTAAATTTTTAAACATTGTGGTTTAATTGTTTAACTTGCGGGAATATTTTTTCCAGAAACCGGTTAAACGGTTGTGGATCATTATATACCCGCCAGGTTACAGTATGATTCCGCAGCCAGAATGCGGCGCAGGATCTTTCCGTCACCATTTTTAGGAAGTTCGCGGCGAAACTCAACCACCCTGGGGTATTTATATAATGGCATTTTCTGGCGTGCCCAGCTGATGATATCAATTTCGCTGATCCTGTTTTCGAATTCCCTTTTCAGCACCACATAGGCCTTAACTATTTCACCCCAGAACGGATCCGGAGTGCCCACCACCGCAACCTCGGCAATGGCGGGATGGTTGCCCAGGTATCTCTCCACCTCCTGTGGAAAGACGCTGTGCCCCGCCACCTTAATAAGTTCATTTTTTCGGCCCAGGATATAGATGTAACCGTCTACATCCATTCTGGCGATATCACCGGTTGCCAGCCAGCCGTCCTTTATCAAAAGGGCGGTTTCTTCAGGTCGGTTCCAGTAGCCCCGGGTAACCTGAGGTCCCCTGACCATGAGTTCCCCCATTTCACCCGGCGGCACTTCCCGGGACGGGTCAGACAGATCGACAATTTTTACTTCGGTGCTTATGACCGGAATTCCAACAGAACCGGGGCGGGGTTTATCCAGCGGGTTAACGGCAACCTGCGAAATGGTTTCGCTCAGGCCATAACCTTCCACCAGTTGTATCCCGGTAATTTCTTTAAATTTCCTGATCACCTCCGGAGGAATGGGTACCCCTCCGGAAACGCAAACTTTAAGAGAACTCAGGTCATATTTTTTTACTTTCGGGTAATTTACCACCGCAAAATTCATACCGGCAACGCTTACCCAGTGCGTACAGCGATACCTTTCTATGGCCTGCAGTACGGTTTCTGTGTCATAACGGGCCAGTAAAATGATGGTCCCCCCGGTGAACAGCGGCATGTTCATGCAGTGAACCAGGCCGGTGACATGAAATAAAGGTAAAACCGCCAGGTGGATGCCATCCTTTGCTTTCAGCCAGAGAGCAGAGCAGGCAGTATTGAAAAGCATATTGGCGTGGGTAATCATTGCTCCCTTTGGCTTACCGGTAATTCCCGAAGAATACTGGAGCAAAGCCAGATCCTTTTGGGGGTCGAGATTCACCGCCGGAGGCTCAGAATGGCAATCCAGCAGTTCCATCATTTCCATTGTGCCGGGGAAAAACTGCCTGGGCACCTTCAGGGAAGGGTGCAGGGGGAGTTCGGGTTTTTCAGGAAGAAAGTCCTTATAACCTGTGATAATCACATTTCTTACCCGGGTTTTCCTCAGGATACGGCGCAGTACGGGGTACAGGACATCCAGGAGAATAACCGTTTCAGCGCCGGAGTCGTTTAATTGATAGGCCAGCTCCCCTTCCCTGAACATTGGATTGGCAGTCACGGCCACGGCTCCAATCCACCAGACAGCCAGGAGGGCAATGATATACTGGGGGCAGTTTTGCATAAAGAGACAAACCCGGTCTCCCCTCCCGATACCCAGCTGTAATAAAGAGGCAGCAAAGGAAGCCACCATTCTTTCCAGTTGGGCGTAACTGATACTTTTCCCGTAAAAGTTAACGGCTTCCCGCCGGGGAATCTGCCGGGCGAGTTTTTTAACCATTTCCGGCAGGGTTACTTCAGGACATGCCATCTTCCGGGGAATTCCCTTTGGCCAGGACTTATACCAGACAGGAACCATTTTTTCTCATCCTTCGCGGGAATATTTCCATGCCCTTTTTCCCTGCAATCCTCATTCCACTGGGGGAGGAAAAATTAAAAACCTGCTGCAGGAATCCAGAGGTGAGGGGTCAAACTCAATACCACTGCCCATGCCTTTTCTGCGGGAGGAATAGAAAAATGGAGGTTTTTCAAAGGGTTAAAAACAGAATTCCCCGGGGGGAACTCTGGATCTCCGGGGAAATATTTAAAGGGCTGGCACTGGAGATAAAACAGGAATCCCTGATCACTTTGAACAAGATCCTGGATGCGGATATGTGCTTTTTCAGCTATAGTAGCCCATTACAAAATATCCCTGTCGGTTCCGGGGAAATGAGCCTGCTCATTGAAAAGGCCCGTGCCAGCGGGTTAATCTGCGGCGTTACCGTGGACGGGCCCTTTGAGCGGTTAGTCAGGGATTATGGTTTTATGGAGGTCATCAAATGGTTTCATCGCCCCGGCCGCCTGGTCGAACTGTTGAAAAAAAATGCCGCCCTGGCCGCAGCGGAGCTCAGGGCAGCAGATAATGCCGGAGCCGACCTTTTAATTTTATGCGATGATATAGCCTATAACAGGGGCCTGTATTTTTCTCCTGAAAATTTCAGGAGCCTGCTTCTTCCCCTGTACCGGGAGCTGAGAAATTATATCCGTGACCACAAACCGGTGGGATTCCATTCCGATGGCAACATTGAATCAGTCATCGATGACCTCATTGATGGGGGATTTTCAATCTTTTCCCTGGAACCCGAGGCCATGGACCTGGGCAAAATATGCCGCCGCCTGCCGGGAGATGCTTTCATTCTTTCCGGAATAAAGGCAGCCTGGCTAATGGAACCCGACCCCAACAACAGCAAAGACAGTGAAATAGTTGCATATATCAGTGACCTGAAGCAAGGCTGCCGGCTCATTCTGGCTTCAGCATGTGGCCTGTATGATCTGCAAAGCCTGGAGAGGTTGAAAAGGATATACCGGCTGGTGGAAAGTTGTTAAGTGATCTCCGGAAACCTGAGCTCTTGCAAAAAGGTGTTGCTGAATTCCGGCATGGCCGCCAGTTCCAGGTACCCGATCCTGCGGGCAATTTCTTCTGCCCTTTTTCGTGCCGTTTTAGATAAAAGGATCATCCTGGCGCCGTCGCCCGCAGCGTTGCCCACCTGCTGAAAGCGCTCCAGCGGCAGAGGGGGCAGCATACCGATGGCAATGGCACTTTCGAGCCGCAGGTGGGTACCAAATGCGCCGGCCACAATTACTTTATCAATATCCCTTTCCGTCAGCCCGGTTTTCGCCAGCAAAACTTTTGTCCCCGCCGCAATGGCCGCTTTGGCCAGCTGGATTTCGCTAATGTCTTTCTGGTTTATAACCACGTCCCGGTCCGACCCGCTCTTTTCTGCCGGGACCAGCACATATTCCGCCACTTTTCGCCCTTCATTGAACCTGACCCGGGGATGACTGGCGTCCAGACGGCCGTTATAATTTATTACCCCCGCCCGGTACAACCCTGCCACGGCATCCAGGACACCTGAACCGCAGATGCCCGCCGCGGGCCTGCCGCCAATGGTTTCATAAAACAACTCCCTTCCACCGTCTGCCACCTCCACCCTGCTTATGGCGCCATCAACCGCTCTCATTCCCTGATAAATATGCGCCCCTTCAAAAGCCGGGCCGGAAGCGCAGGAACAGGAAAGCATCTCTTTGTCCCGGGCCAGTACGATCTCGGTGTTGGTACCGATGTCCAGGCCCAG
Source organism: Desulfofundulus australicus DSM 11792 (assembly GCF_900129285.1). Classification (GTDB taxonomy): domain Bacteria; phylum Bacillota; class Desulfotomaculia; order Desulfotomaculales; family Desulfovirgulaceae; genus Desulfofundulus; species Desulfofundulus australicus. Next base: position 9,526 of record NZ_FQUW01000022.1, on the reverse strand, counting down.
GGTTACCCCCTGTGACTCATGAATACCGCTGCTCAGGATCATGGCCACATGATCCCCTCCAACAAACCCGGCAACGGCCGGCACCAGGTAGGCGACGGCCCCAAAAGCCATCTGCAGTCCCAGATCCCGGGCTTTAACTTCCACCGGCAGGGTTAGTGCGGGCACGTAGGGGGACCTGGCCAGCTGGCCGACCGGCAATTTTAATAACAAATGGTGCATGGCCGTATTGCCAGCAATTACTGCCTCTTCTACGTCCTGGGGAACCACGCCCGCCGCATCACAGAGGTCGTGCAGCAGCCGGCCAAGCCCATCCCTCAACACCCCCGCAATGCGGTCGTACTGTTCCTCCCCTTCCAGGGCATAAGCCAGCCGGCTGATTACATCTTCCCCGTAGGCAATTTGGGGATTCAGGATTCCTCCCGTTGCCAGGGTTGCCCCTGTTTCCAGGTCGACCAGATAACCGGCAACCTTGGTACTTCCCAGATCCACCGCCAGTCCCAGCGGCTTCCTGGCCCTCCCGTTAAAAATGGCATTGATTATCTCAGAGCCCCTGACGGTAACCGTTACTGTACCTTCCCCTGCCAGCGGCTCCACCCGGCCGATCAGCCCGGGATCCACGCGCAGGTCCGTTAATCCATGATTCCGGGCCAGAAACAGCTCAACCTGCTGCCAGGTCGAATGCGGGTAATCAAGGGAAGTGGGCTCGAGGGGAACGTTATACCGGCTGACCGGCGGTTCGGGAAGAACGGAAACCCCCGTACCTTCCAGCTGCAGCTTCTGGCGACCGGCCAGGATTTCCGGCGGAATTTCAATCTTTGCCGGACCGGTTATTATCGCCTGGCAGGCCAGGCGATAACCTTCGCTGAGCTCCTTTTCGCCAAGCAATTTTAACTCAGTGTCATTGGAAGGGGAAAGTTCCCCCTCCACCAGGCGCACCCTGCAGCGCCCGCAAAGACCCTTGCCGCCACAGGGCGCGCTGATTCCGCCCGACTCAAAGGAAAACATCCCCCGTGCAGCCTGTATAACAGTTTGACCGGTTTCTGCCTCTACCCGGAGGCCGGCAGGTTCAAATTCGATAGTAACACCCAATTTATAGCACTCCCATCCATTTCTGGCATATGGTTACACCCCTGCGGGCGTCAGTTACCCAACCATCCGCTCCAGAATATTCCCGCACTTTTTCATTTACCAGGCCACCAATAAGGATCTTGATTTTCTTCTCACGATCAAAAAGACGAACCAGGCTTACGGTGCGCCGGAGAGCTTCAAAACAGGAAGAAAGCAGGATGGACAGGCAGAGGATACTGGCCCCCGTCTCGTTCAGGCTGTGAACGAACTTATCCGGCGGCACGTTAACACCCAGGTCCTGGACCTCAAACCCGTGACAGCGCAGCAGGGAAATGGTGATGTTTTTGCCAATATCATGGATATCACCTTCGACAGTTCCAAATACAATCCTGCCGAGGGGTTTTGGGGCTGTCTTTTTATCGAGGGCAGGAGCAAGTACCTGCATTACTCCCTGAAAAATTTCTGCGGAAAGCACAAGGTCGCCCAGGAAATACTCCCCCCTGGAATAACGCTCTCCCACCTCAATCATCCCGGTCCGGCATTCTTCCACTATATCCAGGGGTGTAGCGCCCATCTCCAGGCGATGTTTTACCAGGTCCATTACCAGACCCTCATTAAGGTCACTTATTGCCCGGGCCAGGGACATCAACTTACTCAACCTCCTTCAACGGGCGAATTTCCGAAACCAGGCTAAAGCGATCACCCCGGAAAACAAAAAATCCCCAACCGGCAACCGTCTCGTCAGCGGCGTAAAGGTACTGCTCCAGGCACAGTGCCGGTGAACCTGCCGGTACCTGGAGCAGAGGGCCGTCCTCTTCCCCAACCAGAACCGGCCGCAGGATCATGCGGCTGCGCACCGGCAGGACATCGCTGTGCATGGAAATTACTTCTGAAAAAGCTTTATACTGCAGCTCGTTTTCCAGGATGGGACTCCCCTTTTTAAAACGCATGTACTTGCGTTCCAGGGCCATTGGTGTATCACCGGCCAGGAGAAGCCGGCAAAAGTACATAACCCTCCCGCCTTCTTCCAGGCCCAGTTTTTCACCGATTTCCGCTGGAGCCTTGAGTACCTTAACGGCCAGTAACCTGGCTTCAGGATTCAAACCCCGTCGGGACATTTCTTTATGAAATTCTTCAATGGTAAAAACAGCCCGGTCCAGGGCCGGGCGGGAAACAAAGGTTCCCCTTCCCGGGTGAGCAGAAATAAGGCCCCTTTCGGCCAGTATGCTGAGGCACTTGCGAACGGTCATGCGGCTTAAATTATACTCCCTGCCCAGCTGGTTTTCAGACGGCAGGGAATCTCCCGGCCTTAATTCTCCTGAAAGTATTTTTTGTTCCAGAATTTGAGCCAGTTGAAAATAAGGAGGCACAAAGGAATTCCTGTTAATTTTATCCCCCGCCAGACCCCACCCCCCCTTTTTACCTGCCTGATATGGACTTTTACGGCAAATCCCTGGCCCGACTCAGGGGGCACTTCTGCCGGATGCTGCAGTAATAACAGTGGTTTTCCGCACTGGGTGGCAACCCGCGGCCAATTCCCAGCGCCATGCTCAGGGACTTCCTGGGTAACATAATCCCGCTTTCCAGAATGCTCACGCCGATGGTTGAAGGGTTCACCAGCTCGTAAATAACCCGCTGGTCCTTCAGGTTTTCCCAGTAGGAATGGCCGGGACCCAGGGGAATGGTGGCTTCCAGGCCACGGGCCCTGAGCTGACCTTTGATCTCTTCCACCAGCCTCCGGGCGGCCGCTTCAATAATACATGTACCGGCCACATCCAGAAAGTAGGCTCGAGCCGCCAATCCCCTGCGGTTATACTCCTCCACCCTTTTATCAATTGTATGACCCAGTGTACAGATAATCAAGAGCATGCTCCGGGCGTTACCGGCCAGGCGGACAAGCAGGCTGCTTGTCAGCGCCCGGCCTTCTTCCAGGACAATTTTATTCCCGGAAACCCCCAACACAGGTAAAACCCTGCAGACAGCTTCCGCCCGCGCCAGCAACTGCGCTTCACGCAGCATCTCTTTCATCAACGCGCGGGAGGAAGAGGTGGAAGTTTTAAAAAGAGTGTCCCATCTTGCAGTGGAAATGTCTCTTTCGGCTAATTCCACATTCAGCTTATAATAATGGTTTAAACCATACATATCCAGGCCGCTCAATTTTCTTCACCTGAAAAACAGTTAGATAGAGGTGGCGGGTTATCCTTTCAATTTGCCCTCCTGATAACAGCGAATGTACTGCATGCAAAACCGGTCTTTATTCAGCAGCGCTTCCGTGGCGTAGATCAGGGCCATCAAGGTCCTGTCCAGGGGATCGGCTATAACGGCATCCAGTCCGCTGGCCATGCTCATGACCGCATAGGCCCGGTTCAGGTGCCGCCGCTCCGGCAGCCCGAAGGAAACATTGCTCAAGCCGGAAACAAAGTGCAGCCCGGGGAACCTGGCGGACATCTCTTCCATGAGGCGCAGGGTTACCAGCACTGTTTCCGGGTTGGTGGCCACGGAACGTACCAGCGGGTCAAAAAAAATGTCATCGACCGGTACGCCGGCTTCCAGAAGATTGCCAACCAGTTTCAACCCAACCTCCAGGGCCTGATCCAGACTTGCCGGAATTCCCCTGTCGTCCGTGCACAGGGCCACCACCGCCGCACCGTATTCCTTCACCAGCGGTAAAACATTTTTGTACCTTTCTGTTTCACCACTGATAGAATTGATCATGGCTTTACCCCGGTGAACGGCCAGTCCCGCAGCCAGGGCTTTATAATTGGGGCTATCAATGCATAAGGGAACATCAACAGCGGCCTGAACGGTCTGCACAAGCCATTCCATGGCGGCCGGTTCTTCCTGCGCCTCCAGGGTACCGCAGTTAACATCGAGCATATGCGCCCCGGCATTTACCTGGTTTGTTGCCTCCTGGCGGATAAATTCCACATCCCTGGTCCGAACCGCCCTGTCGATGCTTTTACGCGTCGAATTGATCCTCTCACCAATAATTAACATGGTTGCCTCCCCGTATTCTACCCCTGACCAGAGTTGACCCTGGCCAGCGGGTAGTATTGTTTAAAAGGATAATTATAAAACCCACTGCCAGATCCAGGTATACCCCATAATCTCCAGTAACTCCCATGGCTTACGGATCAGGTTCTCATCGCCCTGTACATCACCAAGTTCAGCAAGTTTTACTTCCCACGGAGTTACCATTTTGAGGGGCGGAGTTTCCGATTCTTCCGCCTGCCCGGTTAGAGGTTTTGGATCAATACTGCTGTCATAAGTGCCGTATTCAATTATGGCGTCGATCATTGCCCTGTAATTTTCCGGTTTTGTATCATAGGGTATATTGCACCCTCCATTGATGATGAACCCGCCGTCTTTACCAACTGTTTCGCAGAGTAGTTTTACCCTTTCACGCATTTCCTGGGGTGTACCGAGAATAAACATTGAATCCGGTATTCCCCCGGCAATGCACAGGTGGTTACCGAGTATTTCCTTGGCCTTAAATATATCCCCCTGGTTATCTATATCGCATAAAACCTTACCTCTTGGTAATTCCAGCAGGTGATGCAAATGGTGTCCCCAGTCCCCTTCCAGGTACGCCCGGATGGTATATCCCGCTTCTATCAAGCGCTCCATTGTTTTCTTAAATGAAGGCCAGTAAAAGGTTTCAAATTGTTTGGGTGACAGGAAGCAGGCCTTATGGGTGGGAACGAAAATGGGGTACCTCTTTAAAGGATCCGCTGTAGCCAGAGCCAGGTTTACCATTTCGTCGACAAGAACATCGCAGGCCTCCAGCACCTTATCCGGCTGACGGTAGATATCAAGGAGAACTCCCCGTAGACCTCTCATGACATCGGCCAGAGCATCAAAAGGTGCCAGGAAAAAGCCGGTCATGGGCTGGGGCATGCCCAGCTTTTGTTCCAGATAGAGCGATCTGTTCCTCATTATCTGGGACATCATTACTTGAGCCATGCCGCCTTTTAAGAGGGCCATCCGGGCCCGGATGGACCCCGGCTCGGCCAGTTCGCCAAGTACACGGGGTAGCAGGCGATCCATCATGAATTCCAGCGGATTATTGATTAGCACATCATATTCGTCTGCCTTCATGTACTCATCTTCGACGAATTGAAACTGGGTCCGGGGAGATAGATCGCGACCTGGAAGCTTATAAGTTTTGCAGCCCACCGCATCGTAAAGGGGGCCCCAAATTCTGTTATTGCGGAGGACATCAACTTCCGGGAAGTCCCGGATAAAAGCCTCTTCCGCGCGAAGCCATTTTTCACTGTCGTAGATGGTTTCCTGTTTTGTATTTCCCGAATATACCTCCGCAAAGTAATTGCTGCCCGTTGCTATTGGCATGCGGTCCGTCTTTTCTAAAGCGATGGTGGCCTGGTAGCGCCCAAGTCTTTTTTCAAACAGTTGTTTTATTTCATCCGCCATAGGAAATACCTCCCGTAATTTTAATTTTGAGCGGTGTTTTGTTACTGGATCATTTTCCGATAGAGTTAGGAGCTCCATAATTTTATGCGCGTTTATTTTCCGTTCTCACAGGAAGCAGCAACAGTATCCCGAGCAGGGGACCGGCAGCCATAATCAACCAGACAGAAGTAAATGTTCCCGTAATATCTATTGACCAGCCCAGAACCACAGGACCAATCAGAGAAGCAAGCTGGAATATAAAGTTTGCAGTTCCGTTGGCAGTGGCAGCCCATTCCCTGCCGGCGAATTCCGAAATCATTACGGTAAGGTGCGGGTTGGCCATATAGGAAATAAACCCAAAAACAAACCCCAGCAGGAAAAGCATGGCCAGCGATGTTTGATAGCCAAATGCCACCGTCAGGGGAATGATCAGGATATAAGAAAGGATGAGGATATTCTTTCTCTGGCCTATTTTATCGGAAATATACCCGGATACCAGAGGTGCCAGGGTGCCACCTATCCCGTAAAAAATCATCACCAGACCAGCTGCCTGCACGGAATACCCAAGTTTCTTTATGTAGGTATTAGCCCAGGTAGCTGTGCCCAGTTCTACCCACATCAGGCAAAAACCAGCCAGTGCGGTAAGAATCAGATCTCTGCTCCCGAACACGACTTTGAAGCCATCAACAATGCTATCACTGCTTTTAACAGCATCGGTGGTCCGGACCAAAACAAATATTAAAACGCCGACAATTGTGGTCGCCAGACCTATGATCTGGAATGTTTCCCGCCAGTTAAGTAAATTGTTTAGCAAAGGTACAACATAATTGGATAAAACAATACCTCCTGATGGAGCAGCCAGCATAATCCCAAAGGCCGTACCGCGTTCCCTTGCCGGAAACCATTCCATCAATGCCCGCGAACAGGCAGCATATACTGCTCCCGCACCCAGGCCGGTAATAAACCTGAGCCAGAAACCCATGTCAAAGGTGGAAACATATCCCATTGCAAATGTGCTTATACCCTCGATGATCAGGCTCATAGCCAGAATCAAACGTACCCCGAAACGGTCCGCCAGCACACCTGCCGGAACCTGGGTGATGATGTACCCGAAATAAAAGGCGCTCATAAATGCACCGGCCTGGGTCATCTTCATCCCTAATACCGGCACTACAACCGGAATAAGAGGGGGCCAGGCAAACCTGGTTATAAATGTAAACAAGAAGCAGCCAACCGTGAGAATAAGAATTACCCACCGGTAATTGCTTGTTTCCCTGCTGTTAAGTAGGGCCGATTCAGCCATATTTTTCATATTTTTCAATACCTCACTTTATTTGGACACAAGCTCTTTTTGATGTTGCCCCAGTTGGACATGGTTCTCCTGTCCATATGCCAGTTTGTCAGCACTGGCCCCTGGCCCGGGTTCTCATTCCGGCCAGGGGCCAGCCATATTTAGTTTTAAGAATAAACTTTTTTACAGATATTAACGCCTGCTACGGCATCCTCCGCATAATAATCAGCCCCCGTAAACTGCCGGACCTGCTCGTTGCACGGGGCTCCCCCGATGATGATGGTGACCTGGTCCCTCAGTCCCGCTTTGGTAACCTCTTCAACCACCGTTTTCATTTCAGGATAGGTGAAGTTTAGCAGGGCGCTCATTCCAAGCACCTTTGCCCCGGTTTCTTTGAGGGCAGCAACAAATTTTTCAGCCGGCACATCAACCCCCAGGTCAACAACTTCAAAACCGGAGCCACGCAGCAGGTTAACCACAATGTTCTTGCCTATATCGTGAATATCACCTTTAACCGTGCCTATAACCACCTTGCCCCTGGACGCCGTTGATTCTTCCCTGGGCATAATGTCCTCCAGCCGGTTCATGACATTCTTAAATATTTCTGCAGCAAAGAGCATCTGGCTTAAAAAGTACTGGCCCGATGAAAACAAATCACCTACACCGGACATTCCCTCATTGCACTCAGCGAGTATCTCCAGCGGGGAAACACCATTTTTGGCCTTTTCTTCTACCAGTTGATAAACTTTCTGCTCGTTTAAATCCATCAATGCTCTGGCCAGTTCGGTCATTTTTTCTTTTTCCATAACTCTTCCTCCCATTTCAATATTGTTTATCAGAAATGAAACAACTCATACCCTGTTATTTACGCATAGATGCCATATTCTTTTGCCGATTGGATTAAGGCATGGAGGTTTTCAGGGGGTATGTCATCAATTACAGCCCCATTGCAGAGGATAAACCCGCCGCCTTTCCCTGCAACCTGGATGAGTTGCTTGCAATAATCCTTCACTTCCTGTGCCGTTCCAAGGGTTAACAAGCTAATGGGCACGTTGCCGGCAATGCAGGCTGTATCCCCAAGAATCTCTTTGGCCCTGGCCATATCAGTATTATCAAAAAGCCAGACTGTTTTCCCTCTGGGCAGGTCACGGATGACCTCCAGGCGCGTATTATAGCCGCCCTCGGCAAACAGGAAGGGCACCATTCCCTCTTCAATCAAGCCCAAAATAACCTTTTTCAGGGTCGCCCAGTAGAAAGTCTTGAACTGTTCATCGGAAAGGAAGCCATCTGCACCTTTGTGCAAGGGCATAAACACCAGGGGATTGCCTGCCGCCCTGGCCCCGGAAACTCCCATTCTAATAGCAAGCGGCGTTAATACTTCCATAGCCTGGAGCAGCTTATCGGGCTGCCTGTACATATCCAGCATGATCCCATGGGTGCCTCTGAGGGTATCGCCAATAATATCAAAGGGAGCCTTGCTCACACCACCGAAAAAGGCGGGAAAACCTCTTCCCTGAACCTCCCGGTCCACATCCTGCAGCACTCCAGCCCAGCGAACTGCCTCATTGGCTGCTTCCATTACCGATTTAAGCGCAGCCTGCACATCAGGAAACCCAAAAGGAATAAAGCTGCCACAGGTTATCACTATCTCCATCACATCAGTTAAAGGAGCCAGTTTTTCAAAGGGCTTGAGGGCTCCAAAAACCCGCGGCAAATATACTCGCATCCAGAAATCGGTGGGGTCCTGGATCAGGTGATCATACTCATCCGCTTTCATATACTCGGCTTCCAGGCATTGATAGGACCTGTCCGGCTGGACTCCATGACCCGGCCACTGGTACAGCCTGTAATCGAGGAGATCAAAAAACTTCCCTGGAGGAGCCAGAAATAGTCCCAGGTAGGCATCAGGCTCAAAATCAAAAACATATTTTTTCCAGGCTGAAGCTGCCTTATCGTAATCGTACATAGCATCTTGAACGGTTATCCCGGCATAATAAGCGGGAAAGAATCCCGTCATAGGGCACACCGGTACCCGGTCAGGAACTTTTTCCAGCTGAACGGCATCCATAATGCGGGTTACTTTTTGCCGGTATGACTCTTCCGCATCCTGGCTGACAAATTCCACACCGTTACCCGAAAGCCATAATTCAAACATCTGCTTGCCCTTATCATCCCGGGTCATCAAATTCCCCCCCCTGGCAATTTTTTATAATTTTTTCAAAAGACCTGATGAAATTCTTTATTACGGTATCATTTCCAATACCCCCAGTGAAATGAGATTCTTAATTTCTCTATATGTATATACATTTAGTCAATTATACAATTCTCTATGTTCAGGCTTTTTCCTTCCGGTTTTTTATTAAAAATTTTTTGGTAAAGATAACGAAAAAAATTAAAAAGCCCCTGGAACCAGTCCAGAGGCTTTTAATAATTTTTCCGGCAGCGACCTACTCTCCCGGGGGTAGGCCCCCAAGTACCATCGGCCCTGGAGGGCTTAACTTCCGTGTTCGGGATGGGAACGGGTGTTTCCCCTCCGGTATAGCCACCGGAAAACCTGTATATTCCCTCAAAACTTCACAGTGAGAACCCGCAGGTATATGAGGTCAAGGCCTCGACCTATTAGTACCGGTCCGCTCAACCGGTTACCCGGCTTACACGCCCGGCCTATCTACCTGGTAGTCTTCCAGGGGTCTTACCCCGGCACCCGGTGAGCGCCGGGTGGGAAACCTTATCTTGAGGAGGGCTTCGCGCTTAGAT
>NZ_FQUW01000049.1 GCF_900129285.1 Desulfofundulus australicus DSM 11792 | reverse complement strand
CCGCCGACCAGAAACCGGCCGGCCTGGTTTGCTGCCGTGTTCAGAGAAAAGTTGCTGGAAGCACGGGCGGAAATTCTGGCCCTTAAGAAAAAATATCCGTTTAACCGGTTTTGAGCGGTATTACCACCGGCTGCCTCTTTCGGGTAGCCGGTTTTTCTTTTTTGGGTTTTCGATGGAAATGCCAGCGGAATTTAAAAATTATTTTTATGATTACCGGTTTAAAATGAGAATTTCCTTTGTTCCACCAGTTGGTTGCCCCAATTTAATTTGAAGATTTTTCCCGAATCAATTTGAAAATCTACATTAGATCTTGCACAAAAAAGATCGACCCGGCAGGATTCTCCCTGGAAGCCTTTTTCTTCCCGGACGACTCCGGCAGGTGCATGTGTTTCGCCGCTTTCCTCGGGCCGCAGCCGCTCTCCCAGGGGAAGAACTCGCACCGCCAGCAGGAACCATAACCGGAACAGCTAGACGGCCTCTTCGTACCCATCTTCCTCATCAAATTTACACGGCGCCGGAAGCCCCGGCGTTTACGCCCGGGGAGGAAGCGCCGCTACCTCCCTTCTCTATCCGGATCTTCTCATATTGCCACCCGTCAGCACGCTGCAGGAGTCTCATATACCTGTGCGATATGCCCTGACAGACACGGTGCCCGGTGCCACCCTTGATGTCGAAGTACCCGCTGGTACGCACGGCCACCCGGCCTACCCAACGACCGGCGTACTTACCTTCGGGCACTTCAGCCACCACCAGGTCGCCGGTCATAAAGCCGAAATACATTTTCTGTCTGGCCCGGTGACTCACTGGGAAACCGTACTTGTCGGTATTGCACATCTTCCGGCTACCCCGCCCGAGGGCCGTCCAGACCTGGACGTACTCCTGTTCGATCGCAAGGTTCTCGGGCGTGCTCTCGCCCACGCAGCAGGCGTCAAAATAGTGGGTCTTGGGCAGACCCATCCTAAGACGGTTGTATTTGGTGCGCGCCCCGGTGCCGCATTCCACCGGCAGGCCAGTTTTCTTGAGCCGGTCGTACAGCACCCACCGGGTCGTGTTCATCAGTGCTGCGTCCCGCAGCGGCTCCTTGAGCTTCCTCAATATTTTGGGTAGATTTTCCGCCCGAACCTGATCAAGTTTCCGCCTGGATTGCTTTAGTTTCTCCAGCCATTCTTTCGGTTGAAGGTTACCTTTTGCCTTATTACATTCCTCGCAGGCCAGCGTCAAATTGCTGATGCGGTCGGTGCCCTTCGGCCCGCGTTTCGGATTCCGGGGTACGACGTGTTCCACTTCCAGAGGCACGCCTTCTTTGCCGCAGTAGGCGCATTTCCGCCCCCACTTCTCCAGCAGGTACTCCTTAACCTCATAACCAAAAAGTTCTCCCTGCTGGTATTCCACGCCAGATATGTCCGGGTTCTGCATCAACTGCGTGTCGAATTTGGCGTGCTCAGTGGAAATAGCCGTTATGGGCAACCATCTGGTCAACTTATCGACCATGCTTAATGTTTGGTTTACCCGGACCTCTAACGATGGTACCAGCCGTTTTTCCCGGTGACCGTTGCCAACAAAGTTCTTTGCCTTCTCACACGGACGGCAGTACCGGCTGCCGTGCCGCGCATTTTTACCGCAGGCTGCGCACTTCTCCGGGTGCCGGTTGTTGAAACGAGGTTCCCGGTAACGCGTTTTCCGGTTCCGCCGGCTGCGACGCTGGCTCCTCCGGGCGTCCAGCCGATCTTTGACACCCGGCTTGTGGTGGATTTCCCCAGCAAGATAACCTCAGATCTGTTAGGAGTATCTTCCCGGAGAACGGCGAATCCGGTTGTCCTGCTCCCCGGATCAAGTTTCAGCCGCAGCGGCTGGAACCTGCTTTCTTCCGCTGTCCGGTCTTTGAGCCGGATGGTAAACGGGGACATCCTGTGGACTACCGCCCTGCCGCGCTCCAGCAACAACCTGGCTCGCTTCTCCGTGCAGGGCATTAACGGCTTCTTGCGTTTATCCAGTACAAATACCATGAAAACCTTCCCCTTTCGGAGACCCCTTACGGGGCTTGTGACGCGCCCGGGCCGGACCCGCCCGGGCGTCTCTCCTGGCCAATGTTAAGGAGGTTTTTTGCGTGCGGCACACTGCTCGCTGACACCCCCGCTCGCTGTTTAATGCCGCACCACAGGGCCTGGAACTGGAGAAGCATCCCAGGGTGTGCTGGCCCCCTTAACGCAGCGTGGTTCAACCGCCCGATCCGCAGGCTCCCACACTGAGGCGGGTCATAGCGCTGCTCCGGAGAGCAGCTTTCCACCTAAAGTGGAGACCTGCCCGGGAGTTACCTCCCGGCCAAGCCCCCGCCTTTAGGCGTGGGGTCTATGACCATCCACCGCCAGCTCTTCTACTGCCGGGTTGTCGTCATCCGGGTATTCCTCGACAGCATTCCTTTTACTGCTGCGGGTGAATCTGTCGAACCAGGCACCGCCGCCTTCTTTTTTCTTGCGAGGCGGACCGTAAACCGACCATACTTTTTCCAAAGACTCCCGCGTGAGAGTGTACGTTCTGACGCCGCCTCTTTCTATTACGACCCCTGCTGAAACTAAACCGTCCAGATGCCCCGGTATTTCTATTTTCTGGTTCGGCAGTATTCCCCGCTCTACAAGCCAGCGCGGGAAACCTTTCTCGGATTCTCCGTACAGAACTTCCACAAAATCACCTCCAGCGAGTCCCCGGCAAAACCGGACAAAAAAAGAGCACGCGCGTGCTCAACCAGTTTCTTCTACACTTTGCCAATAGTCAAAGCCAAGATCTTTCGGTAGCACGTACAGCCGTTTGCCGAGCGCCTCCGCTATCCTCATCCCCTGACCTGTCCCCCCGGGCTTTGATATACTGCGCGGGAAGGCGATAACCAGATCCGCACTTTTGACAATCCCAAAATTGCGGGCGTGGAGCTTTACCGCCGCGGAACTGAGCCTGTCCGGTGCCGGGTGGTACTTCCTGACGCTTTCCAGCCAGTCCCTTTGGCCGCTAAAAACAATTACCCTGTTTCGGGGGTGAATTCCGCCGGCATTGTAACCCGCCCAGGGGAGGTACAGAATTACCCGCTCCGGAAACCGTTCGTTCCATGTATCGCGGGCAATGTTGTCTATCCCCAGAGCGTTGCCGGTCGCAAGATAGTAACCAGCGTCCCGGAGTTTCCGGCAAACGGCCTCGCAGAGACGGGCCATTCGGCTATTCGGTTCGCGCGTACCAATTACTGCTGCAATCACGAAAATTATCACCCCGGTATCCAGAGCTTTCGTTCTTCATACGGAGGGCCATTCCGTTTTTCCGCAGCCTTGCTCCCAGACAGCACTTCCGCGGGCCGCCCATCCGCTGGCTGCTCGACCCGGACTGCTGCCACACGTTCAGCATTTCTGTTTAATTGTGACTCCGCATCTACAAAAGATATCGCATTTCCGGTCGGCAACGCCCTGAATAATTCCTCTTCCCGCCTCCGCCTGATTTCGTCAAGGTGCTTCTGCAGATGCTCCTGTTCCTCAACCTCACGCATTTTGATTACATGCGCCAGCAACACGCCGTCCACGCTCAGTAAAGCGCCGATCACCAGGCCGGACCAGAAATTAACCGGACCGAAAGATTTTATCAGCACGGTTGCTCCCCACAGCGATCCGGGAAAAATAACTATTCGGTCGTTCCCGAAGAAAAAAACACCGAGACCGATTAAAACCAGAATCCCCTGCAGGAAAAACATCGCCTTCGTCTCAGTGATCCGGCGTTCGCCCTTAACGCCGATTTCGAACGCCAATACCAGCCCGTAGGGCAACGTAGCAGCAATCAGCAGAATAAACACGCTACTACACGAAAATATTTCACTGAAGGCAAGAAGAGAAAATGCCGCCGGGATAGACTGAACAAGCAGTTTCTGATTTTCACCTACACGCTTGTTCAGAGCTGCTGCCGCAACAACAGCAGCCGTCAAAAGACCGGCAGATACAAGGTTATTGAGTATTTGCCCGCTCAACGCGACCTCTCCTTTCTCGCAACAGCAAGGCCAGAACGGTAAACACCCACGGGCACAGTATCAACCCGAAAAAGAAATCACTGCTGGAAAAACCCGAGTACGTTACTTTGAACGCCTCGAAATACTTTCCAAATACCGTAAACTCCCTGACCAGCGTTTCCGGCAGCCAGCCGCACAGGTGACAAAACATTAGAAATACCGGCACGGAGAGCAATCCGTAACAACAATTTTTCAATACGAACGGAGATTCGTCACAAAAGGCAATAAGCCAGGCGATAAGTAACGAAGCCCCCGACACGAACACTCCTGCCAGCGGCACCGACACCGGCTGCGGCAGCGCCGCGGCGAAAAGCGGAAAAACAAACACCACGGAAAAAACAAACGCCGCAATGTTTTTCGCAAGCGCGGACGAACCGCTGAAATACCGGTCAAAAATCCAGTACACTACAATACCGCCGATCGTCCACAGTGGAAACAGGACAATTCCGTAGTGGCCATCAGCTACTCCTTTTACAACGAATCCAATTGCGAGTATAATAACACTAGCAATCGCAAGGAAAGCCCCCTCCACAACCAATAACCCCCTCATCCACACCACGAGCTACCGTAGAATACCTTCACCGGGTCAGCCGGCCGGTGATAGTCCGCGGTCAATTCCCGTTCCTGCACCACTCCAAGAGCCGACTCCAGGTCTTTCGTGACTGAGAGGCACCCTTCACCCGGTATGCCGGAAACCTCCACCTTAACCTTACCGGACGGCAGAACGGTCATTGTTACAGTACCGGTTCCGTTGAGATCGGCAAACGTCCAGATGCGCCGGCCGTTTCTCTCCTGCTGCGACACCAGCGAGTATCCCTTGTTTTTCATTTCATCCAGCGCAATCCGGTATGCGTACTCCCGGAAAACGCTTCTGGCAGGACCGTCGGCGTAGTAGTACAGCTCACCGTTGCTATCATAAAACCAGTCCGGCCCCCAGGCGAACCTGATGCGTATGCCGTTCTCCCTTCTCTCGAATCTGCACCCCATATCCCGCAGGACATCGAAAAGGACGTCCACGCGGGCGGGAACGATGTTAATGCTGGCGTAGTGACTCATGCGGCACCAGTCCTTTCGTAGCAATTTCCAAACAAACGATGCCTTCCTTAGTCGCTCAGATCAATCGAACCGCCTCCCAGTATTCTTAACAACCTCTCGCCGTACCCGGCTTTCGTCCCGGACGTTTTCTTGAAGCCGCTTTCTTCAGCCCACCGCCGCAGCCGCTCGATGTCGTCTCTTCTATTTACCGACAGTGGAATTACGTTCTTCAATGCCACTATCAGATCACCGGTGGTTACTTCCCTTCCCTCGCTGAAGGCTTCCAGCATGGCATCTTCCACGGCAGACTCGATTTCCGCGCCGGAATAACCTTCAGAAGCCGCGACCAGTGCCGGCAGATCAAATTTGCCCGGGTCCCTTCTTCTCTTCGCAAGATGGATTTTAAAAATTTCTTCCCTGGCCCGCTCGTCCGGCAGGTCAACGAAAAATATGCTGTCGAAACGGCCCCGGCGCAGCAGTTCCGGCGGCAGGGACGTTATGTCGTTGGCCGTGGCTATCACCAGCACCGGCGACGTCTTCTCCTGCAGCCACGTCAGAAAACTGCCGAATACCCTGGACGTGACGCCGGAATCAGTGCGCCCGGACGACGCCGTGCCGGACAGACCCTTTTCGGCCTCGTCCACCCACAGCACCGCCGGGGCCACGGCTTCCGCCGCCTGTATGGCCCGGCGAAGGTTGGCCTCGGTCTCGCCCACCAGCGACCCGTAGACGCGCCCGAAGTCCAGCCTGAGCAGCGGTTTCTGCCATTCACCTGCCACAGCGCGCGCCAGCAGCGACTTGCCGCACCCGGGCACGCCCAGCAGCAAACATCCTTTCGCCGGCGATATCCCGTATTCCGCCGCTTCCGGTAAAAACGTCTTGAACCGCTTGACAAACCAGTTTTTGATTTCATCCAGCCCGCCCACGTCGCTCAGTGAACGGCCCGGCTCGACAAATTCCAGTATGCCCGACCGGGCTACAGCCTGGCGCTTCTGTTCGCTTATGATTCTCGGACAGAGCCGCGGTTTGCCTTCCATCCGAATGGTACGGACGATGCTTACCGCAAAAGCGTCCTTGGCTTCGTCCACAGTCAGGCCCAGCGCGGATTCGACGGCCAGTTCTTTCTGCCTGTCGTCGATTTTGGCCGCAATCCTGGCCCTGTTTTTTTCCAGCAAACGGTCGAGCGCCTTTCTGAGCTGTTCCCTGCCGGATACGGGACAGTCGACCACGACCACTTCCCGCTCCAATTCGCCGGGTACGCTGATGTAGCGAGATACAAAGACCAGAGACGCGCCGTGTTTTTCAGCCATGACAAACGCGGTGCGCATTGCGCTCAACACCGGCGGGGACGTCAGGTAATGGTGGAAATCCAGGAACACAGCGATAGCATCTTTGGTCGTAGACGCCTTTTGCAGCGCCTGCACCGGCGCGGTGGTGTTATCTCTGTTTCCTTTGGTGATGAAAAGGTCGTCCGGGTTGATAACCTGCCGCAACCCTTCATTAGCATCCCAGACACAAAAAGGCCGGTTACCAACCTCGTGTGCAACTTCCATGATTTCTTTGACCGTGGAGGTTATGTCCTGCGCACGCACGATTATGCCGGGTTTCGAACAAAATAGATAATCCCGCAGCATCTCAAACACTCCTCTTAATGTCCGACTAGCACGTGCCGGTTACTGCTATAATCACAAGCAACAAACATCTCCATCAAACCGGCGGCACTCACCGGCGGTACACCCTTTCTCACACCCAGGGAAAACAATACTCCCTCTTCCACGCGCAGGGACTTCATCCCGGAAGCCAGCTTCTCCCGGACAAAACTGAAGGGGTAGACCGCCAGCACATCCTCCCCCCAGAAGGCAACCAGCAAAAATGCCCTGCCGCCTGCTTCTTCAAACCTCTCCATAGCCTGTATTTCTCGCTCCGGAAGCCTGCTCGCCGTCAGCGGGAACCTCTTCCCTTTCCCCACTTCCTTGCATTCCAAAACTACCGGAACACCGCGGACTGCGCCGACAAAATCCACCGGGGCACCCCTGGCGGGGAAAGCACCTCCTCTACCCCCTTTCAGGGGAACCCACCTGTTGGCCTGACTGAAAAGGACACACCCCGGAACGTTACCGGTAATCCGTTCTATCAACTCTTCCAGCGCCCGGCCCCGGTTGGCACGGCTGTTCAGCATTCCAGATCCACCTGCAGGGCAACCGGCAGCCGTTCAGAAAAGTCCAATGCCACCCGCTCGACCACCAGGCCCATGGTGCTTTCGATCTTCGGCAGCCACTTTTCGAGCAGGGCGTATTCCTCATGGGCGTGGTTAATTTCCAGGAAGCTGCGGTACGTGTGCCTCAAAAACTGCTCCAGGGTGTCGTTCAGTTCAGATTTCATCTCTTCCACGTCGTGGTTCTTCGTGCTGCGCCCGATGGCGGCACTGAGACTTTTGGCTACATGGCGGACATAAAACAATAAATCCAGATGGGACTTCGCCACAGTGCTTTTTATGGCTCCGTGCCGGTAGTTGTCTTCCAAAAGCTTGAGGCCGCAGACGGCAGCGGCCTTGTGGAACCAGTCCGGGTTGGAAAAAGATTTCTTGAACAGCAGGGCGTTGCTCTTGCCGACGTACCCCGGGTCGGTCAGCTTCTTAACCACGCACTCCATGAACAGACAAAAATTGCGGGCTATCCATACGCCGCCGTCGAAATGGTCGCGGTTCTCCAGCCGGTAGAGAGTTACCACTCCCGGCCTGACTTTACCGTCCCTTACATAGTCATTCAGCCAGGCAATCAACCTGTTCTTGCTGGCCAGACCTTCCGGAACGTCGGACATCAAGTCGGCATAGAAAATAGCGTTGCAGTGCTTGATCAGGTATACCTCGATGGCTACGTCCAGTTCGTGTGCTATCCTCTTCTGAGTTTCTGCAGCAATCAGCTTTTCCGGGGCCAGGAGCGTCAGCGTGCCGTCGGAACCCAGCGACAGGAACGATTTCCCGGGCAGTAAATCGTCAAACAACGATCTCAACGTAATCACTCCCTCTCGTCCTTTCCCTTAACGAGGCTGTCTCACGGAGTTCGCCAGCTATTTTCACCAAAAGGTCGGCACAGTCCATGATGTCCTTGTAGGCGACCGCATCTATAGACCGCCGCTCCATCTCGTAGCGCAGTTTGGTAACGTGTTTGCCGACGTCCTGCGCTATCTTTGTTACGATGTCCCGCACCCAGTAGCGGTCTTTCTGTTCGATCTGCTCCCTGGTCAGGCCGAGCAGTTCCGACTCGGCTTTTTCCTTTTCTTTTTTCAACGTCCTGATCATCTGTTTGAGTTCCTCGTAGTCTTCAGGTGCCTTCTCAATCACTTCCGGCGGGCGGGACTCCAGCTCGGCTATCTTCCGGTTGAGCCCGGCAATTTCTTCCTCCAAAACCTTTATCCGCTTTTCTTTGTCAGCCAGGTCTTTGCGGAACTGTTCCTCGACAGCCTGGTGAGCGCTGGCCAGTTTCTCTTCAATTTCTTTGACCCTGGCTTCAGCCTTTTCTTTATCCTGCTTGAGTTTTTCAGCCCTCTCGGATAACCGATTTACTTTTTCCTGGAGTTTGGCTATTTCTTCCTCTGCCGCCTCCCGTTCTTCTTTCCGGGCATTTCTTATCGCTTCTTCCAGCCGGTCCTGAATATTGGAAAGCTCCCGGCGCATATCATTCAGCTGATCTTCAGCTTCAATGGCCCGGCTCTCCATAGTCTGGACGGCGGCTCTGACTTGTTCTAACTCTTTTTCCAACCGCTCTTTTTCCTCAACCTTCCTGCGGAGGTCCTTCACTTCCGCAACGGTCATATCCGTGATTTGTTCCTTAATTTGCCGGTAAATTTCAGCCTGTGCCTCCGGGGACAGGTAGGCTATCTGTTCTGCTGCAGTAGTCCCCAGTTTGCCGGAGGAAACCAAAGCCTGAAACTCAGGAATCAGGTCGTTAAGCTTAAGCAAACGCTGAGTTGTCTTACGTTCCTCTCCAATTGCTTCAGCTATATCATCGAGTGTTTTTCCAGAATTAACTAGGACATTTTGTCCTAGTTTTTTAGTTGGTCTACCTTCCCGAATACCCCAATATTCCCTAAGAAATTTTGCCCGCCGGGCTTTCTTCATCGGGTCATTATCACTTTGCCGGCGTTCATCGTTTTCTGCAATAAGCAGATACTCAGCTTCTCTCTCGGGATCATCAGACACTATTTCCACCATCACAAAGGGCACGGCCTCCAGACCAAGCTCCAGGGCTATCTTCAGCCGCTGGTGACCGGACACCACCGTATAGTCCGGCAGTATCTTGAGCGGGTCCCGCATCCCGTTGGCCTCGATGCTCCGCTTCAGTTCCCGGTACTTCTCATCTGGCAGGTCGGAATAGTACTCCTGGTTTTTCGGGTGCGGTTTCAGCTGCCCCGGGTTTATCTCCCCTTCCATGACCACCCGGTAAATTTTCGTGCCGAACACTTATCTCCATCTCCTTCCCTTGAACCTCTCCCGAGTAAAAAATAGCTCCAAAAAGAAAAAGCCGGTTTCCCCGGCCCTCCCGCAAACCGCCAAAACCTAAAAGAACGTCAGCTGTTCCATCCCATCCCCAACCAGCACCGCCGCGGATACCTTTTCCCCGCACGCGGCTTTTACCCTAGCCTCGGCTATGCTTGCGTATTCCGGGTCGGCTTCCACACCGATACAGCGAAATCCTTCCAGGACCGCCGCCACCAGGGTCGCCCCAGAACCCGCAAAAGGGTCGAGCACAAGCCCACCGGGCGGAGTCACCAGCCGAACGAACCAGCGCATCAGCTCAAGCGGCTTCTGCGTTGGATGAACAACGACATCGTGCCTTTCCTCCCGGTGAACATCCAGCTCTTCGGGTAGGACTACCCTGCTGCATTTCCGGCACCAGCCCCAGCGCTCGTTCCGCGAAACCTTCGCACAGTAGAAGAAGCGGGAAGCGCCGCCGGAATCGCCGTAGGTATCGTGCATCGTAAGGGCAGGCATGGCGCCGCTGTAGCCGCCCAGGTTCGACCGCTCCGTTCCTGCCCGCATGAACCCGCTCTTCAGCTTGCCGCTCTGCCCGTCCAGGAGCCGCACGGGACAGCCCGGGACGCAGCTTTTAACGCAATTTTCAGCATGGCTCAACACCAGGTTCGCGGGCCAGCGGCCGTGCGGAGAGGCCGCCATCGTGCCCTCTCCCGACCAGCCCCTGTTATAAACATAGGGACCAACTTCAGAGATTTTTTTAGTGGCGCCGGGATGCCATGAGTCGTTATCCCGGTAGACAATCCTGCACCGGTCTATATTGATAGCACCCGTCCCCCACTGGAGGACGTTTTCGACAACACTTTTCTCCGCCAGCGGCTTGCGGGCCAGGACCCAGATTTCCACTGACGGCTTCAAGGCCGTACCCCACCCCTGCCACCTCGCTGCTTCTTCCGTGGCCGGAGCGGTAACCTTGAAGTCGGCTCCAGCACGCATGTCGGGGCCGCTGTAGACATTCAGAGCCGGCCGGCAGTTTGGTATCCTCCGCGCGTGATAGAGGTCCACTCCAATCACCGGCCTTTCCGCTCCCTCGAGCCTGTCTATGGCCTTAGATAGGTCCAGGTTCTTGGGGAAACCGGAGCCGAAAATGTGATAAATGCAGTCGCGTATCTCGAAACCTGCGTCTTCCACCGCGACCATCATGCGGTGGTGCATCCTGCCTATTCCCGCAGCCAGCAGGTGGGCGCCGGGTTTCAGCACGCGCAGGACTTCCGTCCAAAAGGCCGGGTCAAACGCGATCCCTGTGCGGTCCCACTCCCGGCCCATGAAGTTCAGCTCGTAGGGCGGATCGGTAACCACGGCATCAACGGAGTTTTCGGGCAGCGTTTTCAAAAACTCGCGGCAGTCGCCGCGATAGAGCTTCCATTCCCCCATGCAACAGCCCTCCCCTTAAAACAAAACGGTTTGTACCGGGTTAACTGCAATTACCCACGAGTTTCCTCGCCCCTTCCGCGGCTTCTATACGCTCCCTCAGTTCTTCCGGAACTTTCGACCCGCAGTACAGGCCACCGCAGTACACATCGAACAGCGGGCAGTTTTTGCAGGTGACCTCCTCCAGTGGTTCCACGGTGACTCTCACCAGGTATTTCGTATGGTCCGTCCGCCCGCCAAAAACACGGCGTATTTCCCCGGCCAGCAATTCCTCGAAATTACTAATGTTGGCAATAAAGCCTGCCCCGAACTGCACCAGCAGCACATCGTTGGGCCGGTGGTAGGCTGGCAGCGGTCCCAGGCCTTTCTCGGGCGTCCAGTCGTGGTAAAACGCCAGCCGCTCCAGTGCCTTCGTCCTGTTTGGGGCGCCCCAGTAACCCCGCGGCATGTGATAGTACTCCTTCCACAGCCCGAACAGTTCCCTTGCCTTCTCAGCGGCAGGTCCCGCCATGAAGTCCCGTTCCTTTTTCCGTATTTCCCTTACCAAGGAAGCCAGCTCTTCGTCCCTGCGGATGTCGGTCAGCGCATCGCTCACAAAAAACACCCCCTCGAAAAAACAAACCGGGGGTTGGTCATCCCGACCCCCGGGACGAAATACTACCCGCGGTCAGGTGAAACCGACCGCGGGGACGATATAAAATCCCTCTCTCCCGCCCTCGCCGGAATTATCGCCAGCGCCAGGTAGTACGCTCTACGCAGTGCCCGGTACGCATGTACCCCGTGCCCTGTACACCTTTACCGCTGAAAAAAGAAAGAGCAGTTAACTGCTGCTCTCGACAACTTCCAGTATTTTTTCAGCTACCTGCCGGGCCTGGTCGTAAGTTAAAAGCACTCCCTTTTTTGTATGCACAACCGATCCGTCCCTCTTCAGGACAAACACCCGCAGGTCCAGATGCGGCTCTCCGCGGTACGGGCCTTTCCGCAAGACTATCGCAGTACTGGCGCTCTTAGGTAACGCCAGCAGTTCCTCAGCATCCGCAAAAAAATTGTCGTCATCACCGTTGGCAGCCCTGGCCGCCGCAAGCTCCTGCAGTTTGCTCATGTACGTCCCCCTTCCTTCTCCCTGATCTTCCTACAGCACAACGCACCAGTCAGGCCGCAGAAACAGCACCCGTACCGAGTCAAACATGCACCGGTGCAGGAACCGCTGCACCGACAGGTACAGCTTCTCGGGGAGCTGGTGCACTTTCTGCCGGAACGCCTCTATCGCCCGGTGCCAGTCAACGAGCCCGGTTTCCGTTAGCGGAATTTCACCCAGTTGCTCGGCCAGCACGTACAGGTTCAGCGCTTCCCTCAGTCTCCTGACCGCCGAAATGCGCGACCACAGGGCGATGATCCAGAACAGATACAGCACGCCGCCCGCCCTCAACATTACGTCCCGCGGGTAATTATGCGACAGCGAGAACACTGTCCACAGCGCCGCGATGACCGACAGCACCACCAGGGGCATCAATGTCGCCCTGTACGCCCACGCACGCTCCGCAACGAGCCTTTCCACAGCTTTCTTGTGCAAAAAACATCGCCCTCCATGTATACGATTTTTTTTGAAACCACCGCATTTTACAGTCAAACCTGCGTCCCCTCCGGTACGCCAGCCCCCTCATATTCCGCAGCGGCAACATTCAGTACGTCCCCACGCGGGAAGACTGCCGCGCCCAGCACCCCGCGCCAGGACCCGAAAATCCTGACCAACACGTGGGAAGGCGGCCCTCCGGCCGCCCGGCAGTACGCATCGTATTCCCTGCGGGTGGGGACCCTGCCCAGGTCTCTCACCGCCTTTAGGACGTAGCCCGCCGCTGTATCCCTGTCGATGCCGGCCCACAGACCGCGCGGCTTCCTACCCTCCATCACGCACGCTGCGTACTTCCCGATCAAATGCTTGACCCGCCACCATGGCAGCCCCGTGCTTTCCGCTATGCTCTCGTACGTCTCGCCGGAAACAAACCGCTCCGCCAGCGACCTGGCCTCCTCCAGCCCTGGCACTTCCGGAAACCCCGCTTTCGCCGCCCTGTCCAGCCAGGTCACAACCTGCTTCTTCCGCAATCTCACTACGGACGCCCTGCTCCGTACCACGGCCCTCACGTCAGGAGGAAGCTCCCTTACCTCGCCCGCGCTGACGCACCATTTCCCGTCAGACAGCGCACGCTCCACCATCTCCTGGACCTCGCAGGCACTGGACCGTACCAGCCCGGCTGCTTCCAGCGCGCCTCTCCAGCTCCCGAAAAAGCTGGTTACGGCATTCGACTTCGGGAGCGACCGCTCCCGGGCAATCCTGTCGTACTGTTTCGCTGTGGGTACGCGGCCCAGCTCCCCCGCAGCCTCCTTCAGCGCCGACACCAGCACTTCCCGCCGTTCCCCAGGGTCGCCCGGCAGTGTGACCCTGCGCAGGGGCAGCCCCGCTTCCGCCAGGGCGGCGTTCCACGTGCCGAATACCTCTATTGCCTGGAACGCCAGGTGCCCCGCGTCCGCCGTCCTCGGTGTCCTCCCAAGCTTTTCCGCTAAACTCTTTACCCCGCGCACAATTTCCGCCGGAGAAACGTCTCTGCGGGCCCACCACCGGGAGCGAATTTCCATATATCTCCTATCAAGGAGCTCCTGTACGTCCGGAGGACCGCATACCGAGAGCTTGCGGAGGATCCTCCCCGCCGTCTCAGCACAGACCCCCAGTGCTAAACCTATCTCGGCGTTCGTAGCCCGGACGTTTTTCTGAAGTATGTCCCGGACGACCTCCTCAGCAGCCCGCAAGTCGATTTTGCTCTTGCCCACCACTACTCACCCGGCCTCCCCGGTACTCTATAACGCCCCGCAGCAGTTCTTGTATTTAAGACCACTGCCGCAGGGACACGGGTCGTTCCACCCTGTCTTTCTTTTCGGTTTTCCAAACCAGTCCCCGGGCGCGAGGAGCGCCAGCTCCCGGTTGTGTGGCCACACCCGGAACGGAAAAATAGTATCAGAGAAAACCACATCTTTCACCCCGCGGCGCGCGAGCTCACCACGGAAGGTGCTGTACAACTTCTCGAACGCCGCGGGACTGTCGACCTTTATAGGATTCAGCCAGCACGCAATATCTATCAGGTGCCGGTTCCCCGAATATATAGAAGCCCCTATAAAGTCCACCGCCGGGCTGTTCGGCCAGTGGCTGTACCCGCTGACCGCCGCCCTTAACTTCCCCGCGCCCACCGCCGCACCGAGAGGGCCACTGTAGTTGTACTCCTCCACCACACAGTCCGGCATCTCGGGGAAAACAGCCGCCGCGTTTCCCCAGGACGCGGGATCCCCCGGGTCACAGCCGTTCTCGCTGAAAAACTCCTGCGCACGCGCAGTGTCCCCCAGGACTACCCGGACCGGTATCCCGCGCTTACGCAAAAATGCCAGCGCCGTCCGCACGCCCCGCACGTACCGGGCGTACCCTTCGGCAATGTCTTCAGCAACGATCTCGTCGTGCAGCCCGCGAAATTCTTCGCCGTACCTGCCTCCCTCGAACTGCCGCATGGCTTCCCTCTTCTCGTCGAATGCGCGCTTTACGTCGGCCCTCCGGACCCACTGGGAAAAAGTAAAAAACGGTATGACTGCCGGAGCGGAAAACCGCTTCCTGCCCAGGTACCGCCCGGCTTCCCTCCACCTGTCCCACACCGCCGGGCTCGGCCACCAGCAGAGCGCACGGCCGGGATCGGGAAGCCGGTCACCAAACGTGAACCACTGCCTCTGCCGCGCACAGGGAAGGAACCTTCCACCCCACTCCGGCGGGATACAGGCTGCTACGGTCAAACCCTCCACGTCCCACACCGCCACCACCGGCGGCAGTACGTACCTGTCGCGCCTTTGAGGAAATATGTGCCAGTGCAGGGACGCGAAGTCCCGCGCCGCTTCTTCTGCCATGTCGCTCTCGTCGTCGATGACAGCGTGCAGTACCCTCCACCCCGCCTTCCCCAGCTCCGCCGCCAGCACAAACCTGACTTCCGTCCCGTTGAGGTAGTTCATTACAAGGTAAAAATCCTTCCGCTTACCGCCCCGAGGACGGCGGTAGCGCACCGTGATGCAGTCGCTGCGGGCGGCAATATCTTCCACGGTATACACCCCACTTTCTCTCCAGCGCAACGGTCTCTGGTAATACAGGGCTCAAATTCAAGCCGGGCGGTACCCCTCCCCGGCCAGCGACCTGACCCGCGCCGTGTACTCCCACCAGATCACGTCTCCCCATGGCTGTATAACGCAGGGACGGAGGAAGTATTTTCCCGCCAACTCATACCCCGATTTACGGAGCCGGGACTCCATTTCTCTCAGCGCCTGGTCTTTGTTTGCCGCGGTAAGCCTGCCCTGGATTACTTCGACCACGAAAAACCACCTCCCCAATTTACCGCCGACAGCTAAAACAGTACAGCGCCCGCCCGCTCAAAGGCACAAAAACAGTGCCGCACCTGGGGCACTTCTTCGGCCTGTACTGCTTGTTGACCGACGCCGCGCTCAACCGGCGGTTCTTGCCGCAACCGACCATCGTATTCCCCTCCTTCCTGAAGAACGCCTCGTCTGCAGAGATTACTCGCAGACCGCACTCTCCCGTGCAACCTTCTTCGCTACAATCAAAAAATTAAGCCCGGTTGTCCGGGCTTATCGTACCATTAATCTAACTAATCGCCGACACAGCAGTAAAACTGCGCACAAAACAGGAAAACCTAACATTCCGGCAAAAGTTAGGCGACAAACAAGTGCAGAACTTAATAAAATATCATAGTGAATCCATAAATATAAAAGCACACTTAGAATAAGAAACGTTAAAGTGACACTACCAGCTAAACCTGTCAGCAACACATTATCAAACTCTCCCAATTCAACTTGAATCATCACAAGCAATAGTAAAAATATAAACATACCCAAAGCTGTTGCTACAAAGACTCCAAACGGTAACCAATCCGGCAACCATGCAAACATCGTTGCTATGCACCTGGTTTTAAAAAGCTTACAATACTTAACAAAATATAAGTTTTGCAAGCCGGCCCCCGACCAGGATTTCGCCTCCTTCCAGAAATTTGATTTGCCCCCGGGGGAGCAGGGCGACAGGGGACCTCGGCCCGGGAGTCCCACCCGGATGGGAGTGGCATAAATCCTGCGCCGGAAGGGTTTCCCCCCGGCGGAGGGTTAACCCCGCCTCCCACGTCCTGTTAGGACGCCTACCGGTTTGTCCGACACCGGCTAAACGGGGTCACCGCAGGGACACGGGCAAGAAGCTTGAAGTCGTGCCAGAGAGAGTAAAACTTAATCTGTTCCCATAAAGGGAGTGCGTTGTGAACCTGCATTTTCTTCTCCAGCCGCTTCAAGCAGGCCCGGACCCAACGGGTCATCCCTCTTCCTTCCCTCGGTTTATCGGGAGTGGCCTTTTGAGCCAGGTTCTGCTTGATTCGCTCGAAAAGCTGCTTTAGTTCTCTGGTCACTTTTTCCCGGCAACCCATCGCCCGGCGGCCGATGACCAGAGCG
>NZ_FQUW01000010.1 GCF_900129285.1 Desulfofundulus australicus DSM 11792 | reverse complement strand
CACCGTACAGGGGCGTGACCTGGCGGCGCAGGTGGCCCAGCGGCTGCAGGCGGGTCTCTGCACCGACTGCACGGGGGTGGAACTCCAGGACGGGCAAATAACCTTCACCCGGCCCATATACGCGGGCAAAGCCTTTGTCCAGGCCCGGATACCGGAAGCGCGGCCGGTAATGGCCACCATCAGGCCCAACGCCCTGCCGGTGCCGGAACCCGTGGCGGGGCGCGCGGCGGAAGTGGTGACGGTGGCCGCGGAACCGGGCGACATCCGGCAGATAGTCAGGGACGTGGTGCGGCAGGTATCCAGCCGGCCGGAGCTTACGGAAGCGGACATCATCGTATCCGGCGGCCGGGGCATGAAAGCGGCGGAGAACTTCCGCATACTGGAAGAACTGGCGGACGTGCTGGGTGCGGCGGTGGGAGCCTCCCGGGCGGCGGTGGATGCCGGTTATGCGCCGCACAGCATGCAGGTGGGCCAGACGGGCAAAACCGTATCCCCGCAGCTGTACATTGCCTGCGGCATTTCGGGAGCCATCCAGCACCTGGCGGGGATGAGCTCCTCGAAGGTGATTGTGGCCATCAACAAGGACCCCGAAGCCAACATCTTCAAGGTGGCCGATTACGGTATTGTGGGCGACCTCTTCGAGGTGGTGCCCCTGCTGACGCAGGAGTTCAAAAAGCTCCTCGGCAAGGAGTAAGGGGTTGCCAGAAATACTGCCGCCAAAACCAGAAATACTTCCTCTACAAGCTGTGACCATCGCGCGGGCGGTGGTCTTTTTTTATCCGGCGGGGCTGTTGTTTTAAAAAGCAACGGCCAGGTTACAAATTGGAACTGCAGCCGGCTGGCCTGGAGGACGGCAGCCCATTGGTGTTTTAATTTTGCCTGTTCATAAAAGTTTGAATATAGTGGCATAGCTTTTGCTTGCCCAAAAAGATAAACAAAGAAGAGAAATGGTAAGGCCCGGAGGCTATAACCGGAATATCCCCGGTATGGAGCAGGTAATTTGTGATGGCCATTATGGTTGTGAAGCGTCTTAAAATTTCAACCCCGAAGGGCTCCTGCTGCTGGAGAAGAGGAGGTCTTTAAATGGCGGAATTTGTTTACGATCTCAGGGACTTGAAGTTTATTGTCAAAGAATGGCTGGATATGGAAGAGATATTTAACCTGGAGAAGTTCAGGGATAACTACGGCTTCGAGGATATCGATCTGGTCCTGGATGAGGCCTATAAAATTGCCAGGGAGGTTATTTTCCCCATCAATAAAGAAGGGGACCGGACAGGAGTCAAATTTGAGAATGGCCGGGCGATTCTCCCACCGGCTTATGTGGAGACATACAGGTTTTTACAGGAGAACGGCTGGGGTTCGGCCAATGAGTCGCTGGCTTCGGAAACTGCCATGCCCCTGACCCTGTACCGGGCGTACAATGAAATGTTTATGGCCGCCAGCCCGGCATTAATGTCCTATGTAAAATTAACCACCGGTGCGGCCAATCTTATTTACCGGTTCGGTACGGATAAGGATCGCAGGCTGTTCCTGGATAAAATGCTCAGCGGGAAATGGAGCGGGACCATGTGCCTGACCGAACCCAATGCCGGGTCCGATGTGGGCGACGCTACGACCAGGGCCTACCCCACCGACGACCCCAGGATTTATAAGATTAAAGGCACCAAGATGTTTATTACCGGCGGGGAAGTAAACCTGGGCGAAAATATAATTCACATGGTTCTGGCCCGGCCCGAAGGCGGTGCCCCGGGTTCCCGGGGGCTGGGGCTGTATATAGTGCCCAAAATATGGGTTAACGATGACGGCAGCCTGGGGGAACCCAATGATGTTACCTGTATAGCTATTGAAAACAAGATGGGCCTGAAAGCATCCGCCACAGCCATGCTGAGTTTTGGTGAAAACGATAACTGCCGGGGAATTCTGGTGGGCGATCCCCCGGACAGCGAGGGCCGGTCAAAGGGGCTGGCCATGATGTTCCACATGATGAACGAATCGCGCATTGGTACGGGCCACAATGCCCTGGCCCAGATGGCTGCAGCTTATTACTTTGCCGCCCGTTATGCTGTGGAGCGCATTCAGGGGCGCCCCTTCACCAACCCGAAGGCGGGGCGGGTGCCTATAATCAAGCACGAAGATATCAGAAGGATGCTTATGGAAATGAAGGCCCAGGTGGAAGCAATCAGGGCCATGATTTTCAGGGGCTTTTATTACCTGGACATAGCCGAGCACAGCGGGGACAGGGAAAAAGCCGCCCTGTGCCGGGGGTACGCGGATATTTTGACGCCGCTGATTAAAACCTATGCCAGCGAGACCGCCTGGCCGATGATTGCCCTGGCCATCCAGGTCCATGGAGGTGCCGGCTATACAGAGGAGTACCCCGTCTCCCAGTATGCGCGCGACGCCAAAATACTTTCCATCTGGGAAGGAACGTCGTTCATCCAGGCCATGGACCTGGTCAACCGCAAGATGAGGATGAAGGACGGGTCAATTTTTGCCGCCTGGCTGGATGAGCGGAGGAAGTTTATTGAACAAAACAAAGAAGCCAGGGGCTTCGGTGCTGAAATGCAGAAGCTGGAAAAGGCTTACCGGTGTGTGGCGGAAATCAGGGAACTCTACGCTTCCTATTATGAAAATATGGCGGAAAAAGGTGAGCTCATTCCCCTCTACGCGCTGCGCGTGCTCACCTGCTGTGCCCAGCTGTTTGCTGCTGAATCCATAATGGATCAGGCCCTGCTGGCTGCCCGGAAAATTGAAGAACCGGGTACCGGTCATCATGATTACGCCTACTACGCCGGGAAAATCAGCACGGCAAAGTACTTCATCCACAACATATTGCCCCATGTTTATTTACTCACCGACCTGATAAAGGAAGCGGACAGGTCTGCCCTGGAATGTCCCGAGGAAGCTCTGGTTATTGGTTGATTGAAAATACTATACCCCAAAAAGGGAGTTGTTGCCAGAATGAGGGAAGTGTACCTGGTTGAAGGTGTGCGCACGGCCATAGCCAAGGCGGAAAAAAAATCCTGGTTTGCCAATATCAGGGCCGATGACCTGGCCGCCCTGGTAATCAATGGTTTGCTGGAGCGGGCAGGAATTACCGGCAAGAAAAGGGAACAGGTGGACGATGTTTTTCTGGGCGGCACCACGCTGTTGAAGGAAATGGGCAGCAATATCGGTCGCTATGCAACCATCATGGCCGGTATGCCCTACAGCGTACCGGGCTGTACGGTGGACCGTATGTGCGCTTCAGGGGTGCAGACCATTGCCTTTGCCATTGCCACCATAGCCATGGGGTGGGCCGATTTGATTATTGCCGGTGGCGTTCAGCACATGACTCACGTTCCCATGGGCACCTGTTCCGACCATAATCCCCGGCTGGGCGAGTTCTGTGACCCCAACATGGTTTCCATGGGTTACACGGCAGAAATGGTTGCCCGGAGGTTTAACATCAGCCGGGAAAAGCAGGACCTGTTTGCCTATGAAAGCCATATGAAGGCCCATAAGGCGACGGAGGAAGGCCTGTTCAAAGAAGAAATCCTGCCTGTGGAAGCAGAAGTTCCCGCTGAAGATGGCGGTACAAGGAAAATGGTGGTTGACCGGGACCAGGGTATCAGGCCGGATACTTCCCTGGAGGCCCTGGCCAAATTGAAGCCGGTGTTCATGCAGGATGAAAAAGCCACAGTCACGGCAGGTAATTCCAGCCAGATCAGCGATGCTGCCGCCGCCGTCCTGGTGGCCAGCAGGGAAAAGATCAGGGAACTGGGGCTTAAACCCAAGATGAAGCTGGTGGCCTACGCCGTGGTGGGTGTGGATCCGGCCATTATGGGTATCGGTCCGGCTGTGGCCGTTCCCAAGGCCTTGAAACAGGCCGGGATGAGCATAGAGCAGATCGACATCTGGGAAATAAATGAAGCCTTTGCCTCCCAGGCTGTCTACTGCACCGAAACGCTGGGCATCAGGAACCATCCCCTGCTGAACCCCCGGGGCAGCGGTATAGCTCTCGGGCACCCGCTGGGCTGTACCGGAGCCCGTATAGCCACCACTTTAATGCACGAAATGCCGTATTACGGCGCCAGGTTTGCAGTGGAAAGCATGTGTGTGGGTCACGGGCAGGGAGTGGCGGCTATCTGGGAGTGGGTCGGCTGAGAAATGGTGGTGGCAGCTTTAAAAGTGGCGGGAAGTAAGGAGGCTTTGTGATGAACAGATATCAGGAAGAGTACCGGCGCAAGCTTGTTTCCGCTGACGAAGCGGTAAAAGTGGTAAAGTCCGGTGACTGGGTGGCCTACAGCCACTTTGCCATGACGCCGCGGGTTCTGGATGAGGCGCTGGCCAGGCGGAAGGATGAGTTGTTTGATGTTAAGATTCGCGGTGTCTGTGCACTGCATCCGGTCAAAGTGGCGCTGGCCGACCCGGAGCAAAAGCACTTCATTTATAACAGCAGTTTTTTCAGCGGTGCTGACAGGAGGCTGCAGGATGAAGGGCTGGCCTACCATATCCCGGGTCTGTATCATGAAGCGCCGGGGATTTTACGGGGCAATCATGACGGTCCCGATGTGGCCATGATTGTCACCACTCCCATGGATGAAAAAGGCTTCTTCAATTTCAGCGTTTCCTGTTCATACGAGCGGGCGGTCTGTGATAAGGCCAGGACGATTATCGTGGAGGTTAATGAAAACGCTCCCCGCTGCCTGGGAGGGTTTCAGGAAAGCATACATATTTCCGAAGTGGATTATATTGTGGAAGGCAACAATGAACCTTTATTTGAGGTACCCAATATTCCTCCCACCGAAGTGGATAAAAAAATAGCCAGGCTGATTGTGGAGGAAATTGAGGACGGGTCGTGCCTGCAGCTGGGAATCGGCGGGTTGCCCAATACCATCGGCAAGATGCTGGCGGAGTCCGACCTGAAGGATCTCGGCGTACACAGTGAAATGATGTGCAACGCTTTTCTGGACCTGTACGAGGCGGGAAAGATTACCGGGGCCAGAAAAAACATAGACCGGTTTAAAATGGTCTACACATTTGCCCTGGGCGACGCCAGGCTTTACGAGTTTCTCCACAATAACCCCGCCTGCGCGATTTACCCGGTGGATTATACCAACGATATAAATATCATTGCCCGGAACGATAAGCAAATTGCCATCAATAATGCCATTGAAATAGATTTATACGGCCAGGTGTGCTCCGAATCCGTTGGAGTGCGGCAGATTTCGGGCACCGGAGGGCAGTTTGACTTTACCTTCGGCGCCTACCGTTCCAGAGGAGGCAAGGCTTTTATCTGCATGAGTTCTACCAAGAAGGTCGGGGACAGGGTTGTTTCCAGGATCGTTCCCATGATAACCCCCCTGGGGATAGTAACCGTTCCCCGGACGGTGGTGCAGTACGTGGTAACTGAATACGGCAAGGTCAACCTGAAGGGCAAGTCGACCTGGCAGCGGGCGGAACTGTTGATCAGTATCGCCCATCCCGATTTCCGGGAAGAGCTGATTAAACATGCTGAAAAAATGAAAATCTGGACCAGGACCAATAAAAAACTAAGCCTGGCCTGCTGAATAGTTGAGATGAAAAGTTAAAAAATTTTAAGGGGTGAAAAAAATGGGAGCGGAAATTAAAAAAATCTGTGTTGTTGGAGCCGGAAACATGGGACACCAGATAGCCCTGTGCGCGGCCATTGCGGGCTTTGAGGTTAAGTGCACCGATATCAGCGAGGAGATTTTGCAGAAGGCGGAAAAGTTTGCCGATACCTACCTGCCGGAGCGGGTGGCCAGGGGGAAGCTTTCCGAAGAGGAAGCCCGGGCGGCCCGGGCCAGGATTTCCTTCACCAGGGATCTGGTCGAAGCGGCTAAGGATGCGGACCTGGTGATCGAGGCCGTGCTGGAGAAGCTGGACCTGAAACGCCAGGTTTTTGCCCAGCTGGATAAGATCTGCCCGCCCCATACCATACTGGCCACCAACAGTTCTTATATTGTCAGTTCAAAAATTGCTGATGCCACCGGCCGGCCGGAAAAAGTGTGCAACATGCACTTTTTCAACCCGGCCCTGGTTATGAAGCTGGTGGAAGTGGTGAAGGGCCCCCATGTGGCCGAGGAAACGGCCCAAACCGTAATGGATGTATGCGTGAAGATGGGTAAAACACCCGTTCTTTTGCAAAAGGAGATCTACGGTTTTCTGGTCAACCGCATTGTATCGGCCATTAAAAACGAGGCCCTCTACCTGTACGATATGGGTATCGCTTCCTATGAAGATATTGATAAAGCGGTCGAACTGGCCCTCGGTCACCCGCTGGGTCCGTTCAGGCTTCTGGATCTCACCGGCATCGACCTGACCTATTACATCAGCATGGAGCGTTACCAGGAAACAGGTGATCCGAAGTACAAACCTTCGCCAATAATTGTGGAAAAGTTTTTAAAGAAAGAGTGGGGACGCAAGACCGGCAAGGGCTTTTATGATTATACCAAAAAGTAAGCCGCTGCAGGTAATCTGTGGTTTCCGGGGAGGTAGAACGGGCGTGGAATATAAAAATATTTTGCTGGAAAAGGACGGGCCGGTAGCCCTTTTAACCATAAACCGGCCGGAGGTACGCAACGCCCTGGACCCGCAAACCTGGGCCGAAATTCGCAGCGCCATCCGGGAATGTAAATTTGACCGGGATGTGCGCGTGGTGATCATTACCGGCGCGGGTGGCAAGGCGTTTGCTTCCGGGGCTGATATCCGGACCCTCAGGGAAAGGGAAACCCTGGAGGTTTTAAAAAGTGAGGCCCAGGAGACGTTAAACGATATTGAAAACCTGGATAAGCCGGTTATTGCAGCTATAGACGGCTATGCCCTGGGCGGCGGATGCGAGCTGGCCATGGCCTGCGATATCAGAATTGCCACCAGCCGCTCCAAACTGGGCCAGCCCGAAGTGAACCTGGGGATTATCCCCGGGGCCGGGGGGACTCAGAGGCTGCAGAGGCTGGTGGGTATAGGTAAAGCCAAGGAGTTGATCTTTACCGGTGATATCATCAGCGCCCAGGAGGCCAGGGAGATCGGGCTGGTGAACAAGGTGGTGGAGCAGCCGGAAGATCTGCTGCCTGCAGCCAGGGAGATGGCCCGGAAAATTATAGCCAAGGGGCCGGTGGCCGTAGGCCTGGCCAAGCTGGCCATTAATGTGGGCGCAAATACCGATATCAATTCGGGGCTGCTATTTGAAAAGCTGGCACAAACGGTGGCCTTCTCTACAGAAGATCGGATAGAGGGAACAACGGCCTTCCTGGAAAAGCGCAAACCGGTATTTAAAGGTAAATAATTATTCTGGCATCCCCGGCTGGCGGAAGCGTAAAGATAAAGAAAAATGGGGGATCAGTCATGGATTTTACTATACCCGAAGAAATTATGGACATGAAACGCACCCTGAGAAATTTTGTGGATAACGAAGTGGAGAAATACAGCCAGCAAATCGAAGACGAGGATAAAATTCCACAGCACCTGATCGATAAGGCGAAGGAAATGGGCCTGTTCGGCATGAGCATTCCCGAGGAATACGGGGGCCTGGGCCTCAGTATGCTGGAGAGGTGCCTTCTGCTGGAGGAGCTGGGCCGGGCCAATATGAGTTTCACCACCTACATCGGGGCTCATACGGGGATCGGTACCACCGGCATAGTGGAACTGGGGAGCGAGGAAATCAAAAGAAAGTACCTGCCCGCCATGGCCAGCGGTGAA
Source organism: Desulfofundulus australicus DSM 11792 (assembly GCF_900129285.1). Taxonomy (GTDB): domain Bacteria; phylum Bacillota; class Desulfotomaculia; order Desulfotomaculales; family Desulfovirgulaceae; genus Desulfofundulus; species Desulfofundulus australicus. The sequence continues at coordinate 106,016 of NZ_FQUW01000010.1, read as the reverse complement.
AAACTGGGGGCTTTTGCTTTAACCGAGCCCGATGCCGGGTCCGATGCCACCAGCATAAAAACCACCGCCGTCTTAAAGGGTGACCGGTGGATATTGAACGGCAGGAAGCATTTCATCACCAATGCGCCCGAAGCCGATATTTTTACTGTGATTGCTGTGACGGATCGGGAAAAGGGAGCCCGGGGCGGTTTTACCGCCTTTGTGGTGGAGAAGAACTTTCCCGGTTTTTATATCGGTACCATTGAGAGGAAGATGGGCCTGCGGGGATCCCATACGGCGGAAGTCATTTTTGAGAACTGTGAGGTTCCCGCGGAAAACGTGCTGGGAGAAGTGGGCCGCGGGTATTCCAGCGCCCTGAAGATCCTGAGCAAGGGACGGGTAGCGCTGGCAGCGCGCTGCGTGGGGGCCTGCGACAAGTTGCTGGAACTTTCGGTCCGGTATGCCCAGCAGAGGATTCAATTTGGGAAACCCATTGCCAGCTTCCAGGCCATTCAGTGGATGCTGGCGGAAATGGCCACCGATACCGAAGCTGCCCGGTCGCTGACCTACCGTGTGGCCTGGATGGTGGATCAGGGCCTGCCCGTGATCAAGGAAGGACCGATGGTAAAACTGTTTGCCTCCGAGGCCCTGGGCAGGGTGGCCGACAAAGCGGTGCAGATCCACGGGGGCATGGGGTATATGAAAGACTTCCCGGTGGAGCGGTTTTACCGGGATGCCAGGATTACCCGTATATATGAGGGAACCAACGAGATCCAGCGCATGATCATAGCCAACCGGTTACTTAAGAAATTTGAAATTTAAGCTGCCGGGGAAAGAAGGTGTCGTCCAGAGTGGAAGGTGTGGCTATTATCGGTGCCGGGCAAACGCGCTACGGAGATTTTCCCACCAAAGGGGTTAAGGAACTTTTTGCCGAGGCATACCTGGAGATGCTGCAGAGCGTTGACCGGGGTCTGGATCCGCAAATGATCCAGGCCGCCTACATCGGCTGTTTAAGTGCCGGCAGCGGGTTCCAGCTGGGTCAGCTGGCCCCGCTGCTCATGGGGCATGTGGGCCTGCCGCACGTCAATGCGGTGCGGGTGGAAAATGCCTGCGCTTCCGGGGGTTTTGCCCTGTATAACGCGGCCTGTGCAGTGGCATCGGGGAAATTTGACCTGGTGCTGGCTGCCGGGGTGGAAAAAATGCGGGACATCTCATCCAGTAAGGGCAGGTACTGGCTGGGGGTTTCCGGAGATACGGAGTATGAACGCCTGGCCGGCTCCACCTTTGCCGGTATTTATGCCCTCATGGCAACCAGGTACATGCATGAGTACGGATTGAAACGGGAGCACCTTTCCATGGTGGCCGTGAAAAACCACCGTAATGCCGCGGCCAATCCCAAAGCGCAGTTTCGTAAAGCCATAACCCTGGAGCAGGCCATGAACGGGGTCCCGGTTGCCTATCCATTTAACATCTGGGACTGCAGTCCCACAACCGACGGGGCTGCGGTAGTCCTGCTCTGCAATGCCCGGAGAGCCAGGGATTTTACCAGCAGGCCGGTTTACCTCAGGGGTTTCGGGGCGGCCAGCGATTACCTGGCCATCCACGACCGGAGCTCCATAACCCGCCTTAACGCCACGCGGAAAGCCGCTGCCGAGGCATACAAGCAGGCGGGCATCGGGCCCCGGGATATTGATTTTGCCGAAGTGCACGACTGCTTTACCATTGCGGAGATTCTCGCCTACGCCGACCTGGGTTTTTGCGAGGAGGGACGCGCTCACTACCTGCTGGAAGAAGGAATTACCCAGCTGGATGGTAAGCTGCCGGTCAACGCCAGCGGCGGCTTGAAGGCCAAGGGCCACCCCATTGGCGCCACCGGTTGCGGTATGGCCTATGAGATCTTCAGGCAGTTAAGGGGTGAGGCGGCGGAACCTGTTCGGCAGATTAAAAACGCCAGGTTTGCCCTGTCGCATAACGTGGGCGGGTCCGGCGGGACGGCTGCAGTCTTCATCTACCAGAGAGGGGACGAGTGATGAGCATAAGCGTTGTCTCTTACGGGGTTTACCTGCCATTTTTGCGCCTCAGGCGGGAAGAATATGTGAACGCCCTGGGAAGCTGCAGTGCGGACATTAAAGAAAAGACGGTCATGGATGTGGACGAGGATACCATGACCATGGCCGTGGAAGCAGCCAGGAAGGCTGTGGCTGGTCTGGACCTGGAGCGGGTTGGTGTATTGACGCTGGCTTCGACCAGTTATCCCTATCAGGAGAAGGTCATGGCCGGGACCATTGTCGAAGCGCTGGGATTGAGGAAAAACATCCTGACCGGCCATCATGGCAGTTCAACCCTGGCCGGAACGGAGGCTTTCCTGTCCGCTGCAGGTTTGCTGGTGGGGTCCGGTGAAAAATATGCCCTGGTAATAGTTTCCGACGCCCCGGTTGCCGGTGCTTCTGCGGAAATGGAACATAGCTTTGGTGCAGCCGCCTGCGCCTTTGTCCTGGCCGCGGATGAGCAGGGCCTGGAACTGGAAGGGTTTTACTCTTGTGTCACCGAGTCGCTGGGCCTGCGCTTCAGGCCTGCCGGGGAAAAGGAAGTCAGGGATATTGGCGTCAGGACCTATTCTAACCAGGCCTATAATGAGACGGTGGGAGCTGCGGTGAAGGGACTTTTAAATAAGCTGGGCCAGAAACCCGCCGGCTACCGCCACGTGATCCTGCACCAGAACGATGTCAGGACTACGGTTGCCCTGGCCAAAAAGCTCGGCTTCGGCGATGAACAAATCCAGGAGGGCCTGGTTTACGGTCAGGTGGGTGATACGGGAGCCTGTTCGTCGCTCCTGGGGCTGTGCCGCGTTCTGGAAAAGACCGTACCCGGTGATAAAATACTGGTCGGCTCCTACGGCGCTGGTGGGGCGAGCCAGGCTTTGAGCTTTAAGTTGAACTGCCGGCTGCCGGGAAGAAGCGAATCTTTCCAGGTCCTGCTTGAGGATAAGAAATACATCAGTTATACCCACTACCTGAAATTAAAAAGAAGTATCTGAGGTGATTGTATGGGCGCCCATATTTCCATCCCCATGTACCAGCGGGCAGTTCCCCAGCGTTACCGCCTGGTGGGCCAGCGCTGCCTGAAGTGCGGGAAGGTTAATTTTCCACCCAAGGCTGTTTGTAAATATTGTAATGCCGGTTTTGAGTTTGAAGAGGTAACTTTAAGCGGCAGGGGGACTGTTTATTCCTACACCATTATTGCCGGTGGTGGGGCTCCGCCTGAATTTGCGGAGCAGGCGCACTGCCAGGGCAGTTACCCGGTGGTGGTGGTGGAGCTGGAGGAGGGTCCCAGGGTTATCGCCCAGCTGGTGGATCCCCCGCCAGCAGGAATTACCATCGGTATGCCGGTCAGGGCCGTATTCAGGAAAATTTATGAAGAAGAAGGCGTCATCCGCTATGGATTTAAATTCAGGCCGGCTTGAGGTGCCGTGCTGTTTTTGGATTGGAGTCACAGTTCGGGAAACCGGCTGTGATTTTTATATTGATGAGTAATTTAAAAAGCTGGCTAAATGCCGGCAAATCTCCGGCAGCTGCCGGTTTAGAATAGCGAGGTGAAAATTAATGCCGGAATACAGCCCCGAGATTGAAAAGGTTCTGTCCATGGTGCCGTATTTGGAGGAATTGACCGATGAATATGTCGGCTTTGCCGTTTGCACCCGGAATGAGTATGTATACTACAGTGCCCATAAAGGTCAAAGGCTTCCCATTAAGCCCGGCGATCCCATCAAGCCGAACACTATTGCCCATGCCGTAATCAACAGCGGCCGGCGGGTGGTGGTGACCATCCCGGCCAGCGTTGCCGGGGTGGGTACGGCGGGGTACAGAGGTGTTGGCGTGCCGATCAAGGAGAACGGCCAGGTGGTGGGAGCCCTGATTATGGGCCGGGCAATGTATCTTGAAGAGAAGCTGCAGGAACTTACGAAGAAGATGAAATCTTCAGTGGAGCTGGTTGCCGGTGGTGCCTCCCGGCTGGCTGAGGCAGCCGGGCAGCTGGCCGCCATCTCGGCGGGACTGGCCGATAATGCCGAAAAAGTACGCAAGGATATCGGGGAAATGAACAATATAATCAGCCTGATCATCGAAGTGGCTACCCAGACCCATCTCCTGGGTCTTAATGCCGCCATTGAAGCCGCCCGGGCTGGGGAGGCAGGACGCGGCTTTAATGTTGTGGCCGGGGAAATCCGCAAGCTGGCCGCCCGCACCCGTTCTTCGGCACAGGATATTACCATGAAGCTGGACCGGATAAAAGCTCATATAGAAACATTTAATGAGCACGTGCAGCAGATTGCCTCCGTTTCGCAGGAACAGGCGGCTTCCACCCAGCAGATCAACAGTGCCATCCAGGAACTGAACCCCATTGCTGACGACCTGGTACAGGCAGTGGCCAGGTTGATAGAGTGAATTCTCACCGGATCCGGCACGGGCCGGTTTTTTTTACCCCTGAAAACCTTTAAAAAACACTGCAACAACCTGATGATTAACATGTTAATTTAATTTTGTCCCCTTTTTGACTTTGCACAAAAACGGGATTGGGGGTAAGATAAACCTTAATGGTATGAGCCCATCATATGATGCCTGCACGGAAGGATTGCCGGTACTAGCTGGAGGTGGAAGACTTGTCTTTGACAAAGATGGAGACGGAGAAATGCGCAAAACTGGCGGCGGAAGAATCATCTCGGCGGGAAAAGCCGGCCGGGAGCGTGCTGTTGCTCCTGTCCTGGGGACACCTGGTAACCGATATGGCCCAGGGTGCCCTGCCCGCATTGCTGCCGGTATTAAAGCAGGCCTTTGCCCTGTCTTACGCCCAGACCAGCCTTCTGGTTCTTTTGTCCAATGTGGCTTCATCAGTTATTCAACCCGTTTTCGGTTATTTAGCGGACCGGCACCCGGCCCGCTGGCTTCTGCCGCTGGGCTGCCTGGTGGCCGGTGCGGGGCTGTCCATTACCGGGCGTTTGCCCTGGTATTCCCTTCTTTTCCTGGCGGTGGCCGTTTCCAGCCTTGGTGTGGCGGCATACCACCCGGAAGGGTCCCGGACGGCCAACCTGGCCAGCGGTACCCGCAAGGGAAGCGGCATGGCCGTATTTTCCGTAGGCGGCAACCTTGGTTTTGGCCTTGGCTCTTTGTTCATGGCCTGGCTTTTGACCCTGGGCGGCCCGGAGGCCACGGTTTATTTTGCCCTTCCCGGCCTTTTTACTGCGGTTTTGCTGGTGTTCTTCTGGCCGCGTCTTAATTCCCTGCAGGAAAATGTAAAGAAGGTTGCGGGGAATGCGGTGCAGGGGAGAGAAGGGGCCGGGGCCGCTGCCGGGAAAAACCCGGCCATCTCCCCGGTTACCGGTGCGAGATGGGACAGGGGAACCATACTGGCCTTTACCGTACTTCTTGTGTACATCATTTTTCGTTCCTGGCTGCACGCCGGGCTCTATACTTATGTGCCCCTTTACTATACCGACTACCTGCACGGTGATGTGCACCTGGCCGGATATTTTGTTTCGGTCTTCCTGCTGGCGGGGGCCTTTGGTACCCTGCTGGGCGGCCCGTTGACGGACGTTCTGGGAGCTCCCCGGGTGATGGCCGGTTCCATGGCCCTGCTTATTCCGCTCATCTATCTTTTCCTCCATGCCGGTGGCGGCCCGGGTGCCCTGGTGTTGCTGGCCCTCATCGGGATGGCCCTGATCAGCACCTTTTCCACCACCATCGTTCTCGGTCAACAGCTTATGCCCCATCGTAAGGGACTGGCCAGCGGTTTTACCATTGGCTTTGGCGTCGGCATGGGCGGGGTGGGAGTGACCCTGCTGGGAGTGCTGGCCGACCACCTGGGCGTACCGGCCGTATTTCACGCCCTCAACATCCTGGCGGTGGCGGGGCTCCTGCTGGCCCTGTTCCTCACCCGGCGCTTCCCGTGGGGCGCACAAAGTTAATAACCTTTCTTTTCCATCAAGCTGCTTAGTAAGCAGCTTATGGCTATCGAGTCGTCTCGACAAAGTACACCTGGGGTGTGCCCTGGTTTTAGTCGTCGCTCCCGGTCGTATCGCTGGCCGGGCCTTAAGGCCCCGGCTCCGGTCTTCGGCGGGTACCGGCCACATTCACACCTCCTGTGTTCAGGTGGCCTCCGCGGACATCCTGTCCGCGGCACGGGCCTGGCCCGGCAGCGCTCACTCCAGGTCGCTCCTCCTCTAAAACCAGGGCACATAAAGAGTTTGTCAACAATCTGTGACTGCTTACTTCTAGTAAGCAGCTCATGTCCGTTAAGGAACCTGGCGGATTAAATACCTGTATGCGGGTTATTTTTTTCATGCTTTAAGATTGTATTTTTATGCAACCGATTGTATAATTATAAGTATTACCTGGAGAGAAAGGAGTTGGGGGTGCCGGAAACCCGGAAGACCCGGGTTGCACCTGGCGGCTATGGTTGTAAAAGCAAGCATTATCGGGGCCACCGGCTATGCCGGTGCCGAACTGGTCAGATTGTTAAATGCCCACCCGCAGGTGGAGCTGGTGGGGTTGACCACCCAGAGTTATGCCGGCAAAGCTTTCTGGGAGGTTTACCCCCACCTTTACGGGTATGTGGATCTGGTCTGCGAGGAGCAGGATTTGCCGGCCCTGGTGGAGAGAAGCGATGTAATATTTACGGCCCTGCCCCATGGCCATGCCATGGCCGTGGCCCGGGAAGTCGTTGGCAGGGGAAAAGCCCTGGTGGATCTGGGTGCGGATTTCCGTCTCCACGACCCTGCAGTCTATCAGGAATGGTATAAGGTGGAGCACACGGCCGCGGAGCTGTTACCTCAAGCGGTGTACGGGTTGCCGGAAATTCACCGGGGAAAAATCCGTTCCGCCCGGCTGGTGGCCAATCCGGGCTGCTACCCCACCAGCGTGATCCTGGCCCTGGCTCCCCTGCTGAAAGAAGGGCTGATCGATACAGGCTCCATTATCATTGATTCCAAGTCCGGCGTTTCCGGGGCCGGGCGGGGGTTGTCCCTGAACACCCATTACTGTGAGGTTAACGAGAGCATCAAGGCCTACGGGGTGGCCGCGCACCGCCATACCCCTGAAATTGAACAGGAGTTGAGCGCCCTGGCCGGCAGGGAGGTACTGGTTTCCTTTACTCCCCACCTGACCCCCATGATCCGGGGCATCCTGAGTACCATTTACGCCCGGCTGGCCGGGCAGAAAAGCACGGAGGAGATTCTGGCCCTCTACCGGGAATTTTACCGGGAGGAGAAGTTTATCCGGGTGTTGCCCGCGGGCATGCTGCCGGTGACCAAAATGGTGGCCGGTTCCAACCACTGTGATATCGGCCTGGTGGTTGACCGGCGTACCGGCCGGGTGGTAATTATTTCCGCCATCGACAACCTGATTAAAGGGGCTGCCGGCCAGGCAGTGCAGAATATGAATATAATGTTCGGTCTGGCGGAAGATACGGGGCTTTACGGCCCGGGGGTATATCCGTAACAAAGGTAAAAATGACTGCCGTTTGCACATGAGCGAGCGACATTGAGCCGGGCAGATGCCAAACTCAGCGAATGCGAGGGCGGAGGCGGGGCTGAGGGTATGGATGCCGGGAACCCCGCCGTAGCCCGAGGGTAGCGATAGTTTGGCCTGCGAGTCGAACGGAGCGAGCGTATGCAAGCGGCAGGCAAGTGCTATCTTTAGGATGGATAAGGAGGAATACCGGCTTGTCCAGAACATGGGAAGAAAAAAGCGGTGGCATCACGGCCCCGCGGGGTTTCCTGGCCGCGGGGGTGGCTGCCGGAATAAAATACAAGGGGAAGCGCGATGTGGCATTAATTTTTTCCGAGGTTCCGGCCCGGGCCGCCGGGGTGTTTACCACCAACAGGGTAAAGGGGGCCCCGGTGATAGTCACCATGGAGCGGGTAGCCAGGGGGTACGCCAGGGCGGTGGTGGTAAACAGCGGCAATGCCAATACCTGTAACGGGGAGCAGGGTATAAGGGATGCCCGGGCCATGGCGCAGGAAGCGGCCCGGGTATTGAATATTCCTGAAGAGGATGTGCTGGTGGCTTCCACCGGCGTCATCGGCCAGCCCATGCCCATGGACCGCGTTTTGCCGGGTATTGCCGCTGCGGCCCGGGAATTGAGCCCCGGCGGAGGTGCGGCTGCCGCCGAGGCCATTATGACCACCGATACCGAGCCCAAAGAAGCGGCCCTTTCCCTCACCCTCGGCGGGCACACGGTGACCATCGGGGGCATGGCCAAGGGTTCCGGGATGATTCATCCCCGGATGGCCACGATGCTCTGCTTTATTAGCACCGATGCGGCGGTATCCCCATCCTGCCTGCAGGAGATGCTGCGCTACGCGGTGGACCGCAGCTTTAATATGATCAGTGTCGACGGGGATACCAGCACCAATGATATGGTTCTGGTGCTGGCCAACGGATTGGCCGGCAATCCGGAAATTGCCGCCGAAAACGAAGATTATTACCTCTTCCGGGATGCCCTTACCGAGGTTTGCAGCCGGCTGGCCCGGGCGGTGGCCAGGGATGGTGAAGGGGCGACAAAGCTGCTGGAAGTAAAAGTAATCAATGCCGCCAGTGAGAAAGATGCCCGCCTGGCTGCCCGGGCGGTGGTAGCTTCCAACCTGGTTAAAACAGCCGTTTACGGCCGGGATGCCAACTGGGGCCGGGTTATCTGCGCCGTTGGCTATTCGGGGGCGCAGTTTGACCCCGCTCGGGTGGATATATATCTGGGTGACGTAATGGTGGCCAGGGACGGGATGGCCCTGCCCTTTGATGAAGAAGCAGCCTCGGCTGCGCTGGCGGGCCGCGAGGTGCGGGTGCTGGTGGATTTAAAGTCGGGAGAATGTGAGGCCACGGCCTGGGGCTGCGATCTGACCGGTGAGTATGTGAATATTAATGCCAGCTACCGGACATAACGGTTTGGCAAAATGGATGTGGCATAACTGCTTTTTTTGAGCTGTAACTATTGATAGATTAATAATAATATACGGGGGAGGTATCCGCTTGCTCAGCGCACAGGAGAAGGCGGCCATCCTGGTGGAGGCCCTGCCCTATATAAAGAAGTTCTACGGCAAGACCGTGGTGATCAAGTACGGCGGCCACGCCATGACGGACTGCGGGCTGAAAATGGCCGTACTTACCGATGTGGTTTTGATGAAGTATGTGGGCATGCATCCGGTGGTTGTTCACGGCGGGGGGCCGGAAATCACGGCCATGCTCCAGAAGCTGGGCATTGAGTCCCGTTTTGTCAGCGGCCTGCGGGTTACCGACGAGGAAACCATGGAAATAGTGGAGATGGTTCTGGCGGGCAAGCTGAACAAGGAAATCGTTTCCCTGATCAACCGCATTGGCGGCAAGGCGGTGGGCCTTTCCGGCAAGGACGCCTGCCTGCTTCAGGCGGTGAAGATGCCGGGCAAGGTATATCAGCCCGATGGGAAGGTGGAGATGGTGGACATTGGCTGCGTGGGGCAGGTGAAAAAGGTTAACCCGGCCATTGTCCAGACGCTGATCCATGAAGGCTACATTCCTGTGGTAGCCCCCGTAGCGGTGGGCCCTGAAGGGGAGAGCTACAACGTCAATGCCGATACCGTTGCCGGGGAGCTGGCGGCAGCGCTGGGGGCTGACAAGTTGATTATCCTCACCGACGTGGAAGGTATCCTGGAGGACCGGGAAAACAGGGATTCCCTTCTCTCGGTGATCCGGGCGGACGATGTACCCGATTTGATAGCCCGGGGCATTATCGACGGGGGTATGATCCCCAAGGTGGAATGCTGCACCCGGGCCCTTTACGGGGGAGTCAATACCACCCATATTCTGGACGGGCGGGTGGCCCACTCCATTTTGCTGGAAGTGTTCACGGATAAAGGCATCGGCACCATGGTGGTCCGTTAGCAGGAGGGGATAAAAGTGACGGGTGCAGAAATTATGGAGCTCACCAGCAGGTATGTGATGCAAACTTACGGGCGCCTGCCCCTGGCCCTGGTGAGGGGACAGGGGGCGAGGGTCTGGGATGCGGAAGGGAAGGAGTACCTTGATTTTGTGGCCGGGCTGGCCGTTTGCTCCCTGGGCCACTGCCATCCGGCGGTGGTGGAAGCCATAACCTCACAGGTCCGGAAATTAATGCATGTGTCCAACCTCTATTACATTGAAACCCAGGCCAGGCTGGCCCGGCTGCTGGTGGAAAATTCCTGCGGCGACCGGGTGTTTTTCTGCAACAGCGGTGCCGAGGCCAACGAGGCGGCCATCAAGCTGGCCCGGAAGTACGGGAAAATCCACGGCGGGCAGGAAAAGTATGAAATCATCACCGCCCTGAAATCCTTCCACGGGCGTACCCTGGCCGCCATCACTGCCACGGCCCAGTCCAAGTATCAGAAGGGGTTTGAGCCCCTTCCGGCGGGGTTTAAATACGTTCCCTTCAATGATGTGGAGGCCCTTTCCCGGGCCGTAAACCCCGGCACCTGTGCGGTGCTCCTGGAGCCGGTGCAGGGCGAGGGCGGGGTAAACGTGGCCACGCCCGAATTTTTAAAGGCCGCCCGGGAACTCTGTGACCGCTACAATGCCCTGCTGATCTTCGACGAAGTGCAGTGCGGCCTGGGTCGTACGGGCAGGTTCCTGGCCTACCAGCATTACGGCGTGGAGCCGGACATTTTTACCCTGGCCAAAGCCCTGGGTGGCGGATTTCCCATCGGGGCCATGGTGGCGAAGGAAAAAGTGGCCGCCGCCTTCAGCCCCGGCGACCACGCCTCCACCTTCGGAGGCAACCCCCTGGCCTGTGCGGCCGGGCTGGCGGCCGTGAAATGCCTGCTCAATGAGGGCGTCATTGAAAATGCCGCCCGGGTGGGTGCTTATCTGAAAGACCGCCTCCTGGAGCTGGCCGGCCGGTTTTCTTTTGTCAGGGAGGTGCGCGGCCTGGGGCTGATGCTGGGTATGGAATTGTCCATCGAGGGCAAAGAGATCGTTGGCAGGTGCCAGGAGCGCGGTTTATTAATTAACTGTGTGGATAACCACATTCTGCGCTTTATTCCTCCCCTGATCATTGGCGAGGCCGAGGTGGATGAGGCGGTGGAAATCCTGGCCGGCGTCCTGGCCGAGATGAAACAGTAAATTGAGTGAACCAGGTTACATGAAGCAGTCACTTTTGCAGCAGGAGGATACCCAATGCCCAGGCGAAAGGACATTAACAAAGTGCTGGTCATCGGTTCCGGCCCCATTATTATCGGCCAGGCCGCGGAGTTCGATTATGCCGGCACCCAGGCCTGCCGGGCCCTGAAAGAGGAAGGGGTTCAGGTGGTGCTGGTGAATTCCAACCCGGCCACCATCATGACCGACAGCCATATGGCCGACCAGATCTACATCGAACCCCTCACCTGGCAGACTGTGGCCCGCATAATCGAGCGGGAGCGGCCGCAGGGCTTACTGCCCACCCTGGGCGGGCAGACGGGGTTGAACCTGGCCGTGGAACTGGCCCGGCAGGGGGTGCTGGAGAGGTTCGGCGTGGAACTGCTGGGCACCTCCCTGGACAGCATCCGCCGGGCCGAAGACCGGGAGCTGTTCAAGGAAACCATGCTGGCCATCGGCGAGCCGGTACCCCCCAGCACCACGGTTACCAGTGTGGAGCAGGCTCTGGAGTTTGCCCGGGAAGCCGGTTATCCCCTGATCGTTCGCCCCGCCTACACCCTGGGCGGAACTGGAGGCGGTATGGCTTCGGGCCCGCAGGAGCTGGCGGCCATCGTTCACCGGGGGCTGACCATGAGCCCCATCGGCCAGGTGCTCCTGGAAAAGAGCGTGGCCGGATGGAAGGAAATAGAATACGAAGTGATGCGGGACGGGGCCGATAACTGTATAACCATCTGCAATATGGAAAATATTGACCCCATAGGTATTCATACCGGGGACAGCATCGTGGTGGCACCTTCCCAGACCCTGGCCGACAAGGAGTACCAGCTGCTGCGCTCCGCCGCCCTGAAAATCATCCGGGCCTTGAAGGTGGAAGGGGGTTGCAACGTCCAGTTTGCCCTGGACCCGGAAAGCTTCCGCTATTACGTGATTGAGGTCAACCCCCGGGTGAGCCGCTCCAGCGCCCTGGCTTCCAAAGCCACCGGCTATCCCATTGCCCGCACGGCGGCCAAGATAGCCATTGGCCTGAGGCTGGATGAGATTACCAACCCGGTGACGGGCAAGACCTGCGCCTGTTTCGAGCCGGCCCTGGACTATGTGGTGGTTAAAATCCCCCGCTGGCCCTTTGATAAATTCAGCAGCGCCGACCGCACTCTGGGTACCCAGATGAAGGCCACCGGCGAGGTGATGGCCATTGACCGCACCTTTGAAGGAGCCCTGCTCAAGGCGGTGCGTTCCCTGGAAATCGGTGTGGACAGCCTGCAGTGGAAGGGGTCGGGAAGCTGGAGCGAAATGGAACTGCAGCAACTGCTCTCCCGGCCCAATGACCTGCGCCTGTTTGCCATTGCCGAGGCTTTCCGGCGGGCCTGGGCCATGCGGGAGATTTTTCAGCTTACAGCCATAGACTATTTTTTCCTGGAGAAAATAAAGAATATCGTGGTGCTGGAAGGGGAACTGCGGGCGGCGCGCGACAACCCCTCTCCCGATTTGCTGCGCCGGGCCAAAGCCTGCGGCTTTGCCGACAGCCACATCGGCCGTTTGACCGGCCTGGGCTTTGACCGGGTGCGGGCGCTGCGGAAGGAGCTCGGCATTATCCCGGCCTACAAAATGGTGGATACCTGTGCCGCGGAATTTGAGGCCGCCACCCCGTATTACTATTCCACCTACGATGCTGTGGATGAGGTTCCGGTATCCTCCCGTCCCGGGGTGATCGTGCTGGGTTCGGGGCCCATCCGTATCGGCCAGGGTATTGAATTTGACTACTGCTCGGTCCATTCCGTATGGGGTCTGCAGGCCGAAGGGGTGGAGGCCATCATCATTAACAACAACCCGGAGACGGTGAGCACCGATTTCGACACCGCCGACCGCCTGTATTTTGAACCCCTCACCTTAGAAGACGTGCTCAACGTGGTGGAGAAGGAAAACCCCCTGGGCGTAATCGTCCAGTTCGGCGGCCAGACGGCAATCAACCTGGCCGGGGAACTGGCTGCCCGGGGGGTGAGGGTGCTGGGTACGCCGGTGGAATCCATTGACGCTGCCGAGGACCGGGAAAAATTCAGCGCCCTGCTGGCCCGCCTGGGCATTCCCCAGACCGAGGGGGGTACTGCCTTTACCGTGGAGCAGGCCCGGCAGATCGCGGAAAGGCTGGGCTATCCGGTTCTGGTGCGGCCCTCCTACGTGCTGGGCGGGAGGGCCATGGAAATTGTCCATAATACCCCCGAACTGCTGAAATATATGGAAACGGCGGTGCAGGTTTCGCCGCGCCACCCGGTGCTCATCGACAAGTATATCCGGGGCCGGGAAGTGGAGATTGACGGTATAGGGGACGGGAAAAATATACTCATCCCCGGTATTATGGAGCATATCGAGCGGGCCGGGGTGCACTCGGGTGACAGTATGGCCGTGTACCCGCCCCGGAACCTCACCCCCGCCCAGGTTGAACAGGTGGTTGATTACACCCTCCAGATTGGCCGGGCGCTGAAGGTTTGCGGGTTGCTGAATATCCAGTATGTGGTGGCCAGGGAGGGCATCTTTGTCCTGGAAGTTAACCCCCGGGCTTCCCGTACCGTTCCCATTTTGAGCAAGGTGACGGCTGTGCCCATGGTGCAGGTGGCCACCCGGGCCATGCTGGGCAGGAGGCTGGCCGAACAGGGATACGGGTCGGGCCTGGGCAGAATTTCGGATTTCGTAGCGGTGAAGGCACCGGTCTTTTCCCTTGAGAAGCTGGGTGAAGTGGAAATTTCCCTGGGGCCGGAGATGAAGTCCACCGGGGAGGTCATGGGGGTGGATCGTACCTTCCCCGGAGCACTTTATAAAGCCATGACAGCCGCCGGCCTGAGTCCCGTTCCGGCCGGAGTAAATGAACATCCTGCAGCGAAGGCGATCCTGGTTTCCCTGGCCGACCGGGATAAAGTCGAGGCTTTACCCGTGATCCGCCAGTACGCCGCCCTGGGTTACCCGCTCTACGCCACCAGGGGCACGGCCAGAGCCCTTGCCGCCGCCGGTCTCCCGGTACAGGAAGTGGAGGACGGGATCAACCTGGTGCGCTCTGGAGCGGTGAGCCTGGTGATCAACACCCCCACCCGGGGCAAGCATCCCGCCCGGCCGGGTTTCCGCCTGCGCCGTACTGCCGCCGAGTACCGGGTGCCCTGCCTGACCTCCCTGGATACGGCCCGGGCCCTGGTGGCGGTGCTGCAGAATTTAAACCAGGGGGAGGAGCCGGCTCCGGTAAGCGTGCGGGAATTTACCGCGGGAATGCTGGTGGGGAAAAGGGAGGCCCTGCCCTGAGCGATTTGCCCGGTTGCCGGCGGCTGCAGTGGTCCCGGGTTAACGACGGGTTGGGTGGTGTTTGGTGCGGGTCTGGATCATTTTGAACTGTAAAGGAAGGGGTAACACACATGAAGGAGAATTTTAAGGGGCGGGATCTTCTCTCCCTGCATGATTTTACGCCGGATGAAATCATCACCATCCTGGATCTGGCCGATGAACTGAAGTCCAAACAAAAAAGGGGTATTCCCCATCCTTACCTGACCGGAAAGACCCTGGGCATGATCTTTCAAAAATCTTCCACCCGCACCCGGGTTTCCTTTGAGGTGGCCATGTACCAGCTGGGAGGGTACGCCCTGTACCTCAATGCCGGCGATCTGCAGCTGGGGCGGGGGGAATCAATTGCCGATACCGCCCGGGTGCTTTCCCGCTACCTGGACGGAATTATGATCCGTACCTACGCCCAGGCGGATGTGGAAGAACTGGCCCGCTACGCCGATATTCCGGTGATCAACGGCCTGACCGACCTGCTGCACCCGTGCCAGGTCCTGGCCGATTTGCAAACTATCCGGGAGTACAAGGGCAGGCTGGCCGGCCTGAAGCTGGCCTACGTGGGGGACGGCAATAACGTCTGCCATTCCCTGCTTTTCGGCTGTGCCAAAACGGGTATAAACATCAGCGTGGCCTCGCCACCCGGCTACCAGCCCAGGGAGGAAATTGTGCGGGCGGCCAGGGAAGATGCTATTTCAACCGGCAGCCGCATTGAAATCCTTACCGACCCGGTGGCGGCGGTGACGGGAGCTGACGTGGTGGTCACCGACGTGTGGGCCAGCATGGGGCAGGAGCAGGAAAGCGAGCTGCGGAAAAAGGTCTTCGCTCCCTACCAGGTCAATGGAGAACTGGTACGCCATGCCAGCCCGGACTTCATTTTCCTCCACTGCCTGCCGGCCCACAGGGGAGAAGAGGTGACGGCGGAAATCATTGATGGCCCCCACTCGGCGGTCTGGGACGAGGCGGAAAACCGCCTGCATGCCCAGAAAGCCGTGCTGGCCCTGTTAATGGCGTGATATGTTCCGGATTACGCGCGTATCGCTTGTCCTGGCCCTGGCAGGGGGTGCAGGTATCGTACTCCTGGATTTCATCAAGCAGAATCCTGTTCACCTGCCCATGCACCTGGGCGCCTGGTTTACAGGTGTAACCCTGGGCTGGGCTGTCATGTACCTGTTATGGCTGAGGAGACGTTCATGACGCTTTCAGCGTCATCGCCAGAGGATGAAAGCGGCTGCCGTTTTGCACGGAAGCGAGCGACATTGAGCCGAGCAGATGCCAAACTTGGCGAGATGTGAAAGAATTATTTCGAAGGAGGAGCGTTAATAACCTTATGAAAAAAGTGGTGCTTGCCTATTCGGGGGGGCTGGATACCTCCATCATCATTCCCTGGCTCAAAGAAAATTACGGTTACGAAGTCATTGCCATGGTGGCCGACCTGGGGCAGGGGGAGGAACTGGCCCCCCTGGAAGAAAAGGCCCTGAAGAGCGGTGCCAGCAAGATCTACATTGAGGACGTAAAACGGGAATTTGTGGAAGAATATATTTTCCCCACCCTGCGGGCGGGGGCCATATACGAGGGCAAGTATCTTCTGGGTACCTCCATGGCCCGCCCCTTGATTGCCAAAAAGCTGGTGGAGGTGGCTGAAAGGGAAGGGGCGGAGGCCGTGGCCCACGGTGCCACCGGCAAGGGAAACGACCAGGTGCGCTTCGAGCTGTCGGTGAAGGCCCTCAACCCCGACCTTAAAATCATCGCTCCCTGGCGGGAGTGGGACATCCGTTCCCGGGAGGATGCCATGGACTATGCCCGGGCCCGGGGGATCCCCGTTCCCGTGACCCGGGAACAGCCTTACAGTATGGACCGCAATATCTGGCACCTGAGCCATGAAGGAGGGGACCTGGAAGATCCGGCCAAGGAGCCGCCCGAAGATGTGCTTTTGCTGACCACACCTCCGGAAAAAGCCCCGGACCGTCCATCTTACGTGGAAATTTATTTCGAGAAGGGTATTCCCAGGAAGTTAAACGGGGAGACCCTGGATCCGGTGGCATTGCTGGAAAGGTTAAATGCCCTGGGAGGTGCTAACGGCATAGGCGTGGTGGATATGGTGGAGAACCGCCTGGTGGGTATGAAGTCCCGCGGCGTGTACGAAACTCCCGGCGGCACCATCCTCTATCTGGCCCACCGGGAGCTGGAAAGTATCTGTCTCGACCGGATGACCATGCATTTCAAAGAACTGGTGGCCGCCCGCTATGCCGAGCTGGTGTATGACGGCGTGTGGTTCTCTCCTTTACGGGAGGCCCTGGATGCCTTTGTGGAGGTGACCCAGCGCACGGTAACGGGCACGGTGCGCATGAAGCTCTACAAGGGCAACTGCACACCTGCCGGGGTCAGTTCGCCTTATTCGCTTTACGATCCGGAGCTGGCCACCTTCAGCCGGGACGAAATATACAACCAGGCCGACGCTGCCGGGTTTATAAACCTTTTCGGCCTGCCCTTAAAGGTACGCGCTTTGATGGAGAAGAGGGCGGGGCTCCGCAAACCTTGATTTTACCGGGCATCGGGTTCAGTCCCGTGTCCGAAATCATGCCCGGCGGGGGTGGAGGGTTGCGGGAGCCTTTGCTGCAGGCGGCTCATGCTCTCAGACGGACTGCAAAGAAGCCCCTTCCACCGCCCCCGCCTGCCGGAACTCCAGAGCCTTTTCTATTACCCGGAGAAGTTTTTGCAGATTAAAGGGTTTGCACAGGAAGTCAAAAGCACCGGCCTTTACGGCCCGGGCGGCCATCTCGGCAGTCCCCGCCGCAGACATCAAAATCACCGGCAGGTGACGGTCGTACTGGCAAATCCGCTCCAGCAATTTCATGCCATTGGCATCCGGAAGGTGCACGTCCAGGAGCACCACATCGGGAGACTCCTGAAAAATTAAATCCATGGCTTCCCTGCCCCCGTACGCCGTCCGAACCCGGTACCCGGCATTCCTGAACACCTCGGCCAGCAGATTGCAGATAATTTCCTCATCATCCACCACCAGTACCAGCGCCATTAACTCTCCCCCTTTCCCCCGGCCGGCGCCGACCCCCCGGTCCAGCCGGGGTTGAACCAGCCGCTTTCTCTGGAATTGCTTTGTGATAGTTGGAGCGTTCACATATAGTCGCAAATTTCATACCTGCCCTGCCATCCCGCCCGCAGCGTCTCCGGCAAGCCAGCAGGCACCACTTTGGTTCATTTTCAGACAGGTAATTTTTAAAGTTTAAAATAGTTCCGTCTTTTAACCAGCTGCTGAAAGCGATATTTGATATTTCTTTTAAATTTTATAAAATCCTCCCGGTAATCAAAGAAAAAATTTAATCGGCCGGGAAGGATCCGGGCATTTTAAAGGTTAAACATATCCTGTATAACTATCTTATACGGAAAGCAGGTGCTGGCGGTGCCGTTAATGTGGTTTGTCTTCCTGCTTTTACTTTTCCCCTTTTTAATTTTCGTCCTCTTCTTTCAGGTAGCAACCTTTTCTTTTACCAGGCTGGGGTTGTCGCCGGAGGGAGCCGTTTTGCTGTTCAGCCTCTCCCTCATAGGTGGCGTTATTAACATTCCTGTGTCCCGCCGGAAATTTGTGGTCGAGGAAGAGAGGCTTTTCTTTCCTTTTCTTTTTTATTACCCGCCCCGGGTGCGCGAGCAAATAATTGCTGTTAACGCAGGGGGTGCGGTTATTCCCGTCCTTTTCAGCCTTTACCTTCTGGAACGCACCCCCCTGTGGCCTGCGCTGGCGGCAACACTCATAGTAACCGCGGTGGCCAGGGTCCTGGCCCGCCCCGTGCCGGGGGTCGGCATTTCCCTGCCCGCCTTCATCCCCCCGCTGGTGGCTGCAGCAGCAGCCATTCTTCTGGCCGGCGAGAATGCCGCCCCGGTGGCTTACATTGCCGGCGTCTGGGGCACTCTTATCGGAGCCGACCTCCTGAACCTGCACCGGCTCAGGGAGCTGGGCGGGCACGTCCTGAGCATAGGTGGGGCAGGGGTATTTGACGGTATTTTTCTGGTAGGAGTGGTAGCCGCCCTGCTGGCCTAGTTTTACCTGTAACTTAAACCCGGGCCATCTGGTTTTCCAGGTAGGCCTGGCAGCTCCCCATCATTTTTGCCCCGTGTACCAGTTTTTGCAGGTGCTCCAGGGAGAGCCCGCCGGTTACAAGCTTCAGCAGAAGCCACTTTAAAGTACCGAAGAAATAGCCGGGGCGCAGATAAACACGCCGGTAAAGGGTGGTAAATTCCCTGTAAAACTGGGGCAGGGGGAGCCGCGTGGGCACGACAGCGTGCAGGAGGTCGAAAAACTCATAATTGGTGGTGGTTAATTTATTTTTGAAGCGCTCAAAAAGCTCGGTTCCGGGCAGCGGGGTCAGGATGGTGAACTGCGGCTGCCGGATCTTCAGCTTTCTGACGTAATGAAACAACTTCTGAAAATCCACAGGACTGAAATCCGGGTCCACAATAAAGGAGGCGTAGACATTAATTCCCAGTGCATCCAGGATACCCAGTGCCTTCTCGTTATTTTTGACGCTGTTTTGCTTGTTGACCTGCTTCATCCCTTCCTCATCGATCTTCTCAAAGCCAATGAAAACCCCGTCCAGGCCGATATCCTTCCACTGCCGGATGATCTCGGGGTGCCTCACCACGGTATCGCTCCTGGCCTGGATAATATACCTGCGCCTGGGAATACCACGGCCTTTCAACAATTCGGCAATCTTCCCGGCGCGGCGTACATCGGCCAGGAAATTATCATCGGTAAAAAGTACGTCCCCCGGGGGCAGGAACCTGATTTCCTCCACCACCCTTTCCGGGCTCATACTCCGCACCCTGCCCCGGTAAAAGCGCCAGATACTGCAGAAATTACAGCGGTGGGGACACCCCCGCGAAGTCTCCAGTGTAACAAAGGGGCGGCGCGTTCCCAGGTAATACTGGTTTCTGTATCTGCCGGTAAGCTCCCGGTCCGCCGGTGGCACCTCATCGAGCGACTGCAAAAGCGGCCGCTCGCCGGTAAAGAACTGGCCTTCCTCTGTATTCAGGACGAGGCCGGCCACCCGGGTTGGGTCCCCCTGACCCTCCAGGGTGGCTATCAATTCGGGTGCCGTTGTCTCACCTTCCCCAACCACCACCGCATCCACCGCCGGGTGGTCAAAATCCTCGGGCCTCAAAGAAGCGTGATGGCCGCCCACAAAAACAAAGGTATTTTTCCTGGCGGCTTTCACCTCCCCGGCAATGCGTAAGGTCTGGTAAACGTCCACGGTGAAGGAGCAGTTAATTCCCACCGCTTCCGGCCGGAAATCTTGAACGGCGGCGGTAATATTCTCTCCGGCCAGCACGTCCAGGAGGCGGACGGAATGATCCTTTAACGCGGCCCCGACAATTTCCAGTCCCAGGGGCTCCACTGCAATCAAACTTTTGTAACCCAGCCCCCCTCTGGGCCGCGGCTGAATCAGCAACACCCGCATTGTGCATAACCTCCCCTTTTACTCCGGAATAATCTTCCTGCCCGGGCCGCCCGGGTAACGAACCCGGTTTCAACCACCGGCCTACCCCGCTGCGTCTACCAGTGTCTTTCCGTTCACCTTCTGGCGTTCGGCCCAGATTTCATCGGCCAGTTCTCCCCAGGCGCGCGAAAGGTCATCCAGGTAGGCAGCCACCACTCCCTCCAGCACGGTTTCGGCACCTTCGTGGGTGGGGTGGGCACCCGACTCCTGCACAATTTCCCGGAGTGCCCGGGGATTATCGATAATGGGACATGGCCGTAAATGGTTGCAGTGAAAAGGCTGCCGCTTCTGGTAGGCCTCGAAGAGGGGGGAATTCAGCACCTCCAGCAGGCTTTTTTCGTTTATATTGTCAACGGCAAAATGCACGAAGGCGCAGGGTTCTACCTCACCCTGAGCATTAATATGGATATACTTCCGCCCGCCGGCTATGCATCCTTCGACCAGTTCCCCGTCGTTCCAGAAGTCAGCAATCTGTATGGGCTTATGGGTACGCAGGTAGGGAATGCGCCTGGCCAGGTACGCCCTCTGTTCCGGCGTAATCATCAATTTTACGTCAGGATTACGCCCGATCGGAATATAGTGGAAGGTCCAGACGTAAGCGACTCCCCGCTCAATGAGGAAATCAATGAATTCGTCGCTGGTCACCTCCTGCACGTTATAGCGGGTAATGGTCAGGGAAGCTCCGAAAACTGTACCCCGGGCGCGCAGGAGGTCCATGGTGTGCATAACTCTGGCAAAAGTACCGGCACCCCGGCGGGCATCCGTGGTTTCCTGCCACCCCTCCAGGCTGATCGCCGGGGAGAAATTGCCCACTTCAATAATCCGGCCGGCCGTCTTTTCGTCGATAAGCGTCCCGTTGGTGTAAGCCATAAAAGCCATGTCGCTGTGTCTGGCCATTAGCTCGAAAAGGCGCGGGTAGACCAGGGGCTCCCCGCCGGAAAGAACAATCCAGTATATACCCAGCTCTTTGGCTTCGCTAAAAAGTTTATCCAGCCTTTCAAAAGAGAGGGAATTCCGGGGAGAGTACCTGCCTGCCCAGCACCCACGGCAGTTTAAATTGCAGGCGCTGGTGGGATCAACCAGCAGGAAATCCGGAACGTGCACTCCCAGTGCTGCCGCCTTACTCTCCCGCAAAAAAGAGCCCAGAAGAATTTGGTGGATAAACCAGTTGAGGATGAGCCGCTTTTTCACATGCGGATGAACCTCGCGCAGCAGGCGGTTGACATAGCAACTGACGGCCGCGTTCTCCCTGTATACCCTGGCCAGTTGCTCGATTTGCTCTTTATGCTTTTCCAGCAGGGTAATGGTCTTGACGAAATTTAAAAGCCTGGAAAATTCGCTTCCGGATCTTTTTCCAGGTAAGCGATAGTGCGGGATAATAGCTGCGCTGCCACCCGGCTTTTCGTTTGGAAAAGAGTGGTTGCCATTTTCTTATCTCCTTTCATTTTATAATAGTGGTACAAAAAACCATAAGGAACCTCCGAACAGCATTTCAGGAATATAGTTACCCTCCGGGAAATTTTTAACCCGGCCAATTTTATAGAAAATTGCCTCTGAAAACCTACGGCCTTGTGCCGTAGGATGAAAGAGGCATCGCCCGGTAGGGCGATAAATACTTCACAAACATCTGTTTCCGTGGTATAATATTCCTGTGCTCTTTGACAATCAGTATGGGGTTGCAGCGGGTCAATGGGCCGCTGCGTAAAACTGATTCCCGAAAGAGACTGGTGCTTTGAAGTAAGCACGTATCTACGTAGCCAAATGGCGAAGTAGTAGACGCCCATGGACCGGGCCTTCCCGGCAAATGCCGGGATGTAGCTCACGAGGAAAGCGTAAGACCTGCGCTTTAGCAGGCAGCATTCCGATGACATGAGGAACCTTCGGGACGAAGCCCCCGGGCTTGTCCCGGGGGAGGTTCACTCCGGCACAATTCTGGTGAAATCCCGGTGGCCCGCCCCCGGAGACTGGGGCGGGTCACTCCCTTTTTGTCCGTCCTGAATGACGGGGATCCGGAACCATATACCAGGTTGAGGCAGGTTGTAAAGCAGGTAATTTTCACTTCAAGTCCGGCGGCTCTTTTGGTTGGATCACGCCAGCCGGCGCTTTTCCCGCCAGGCCTGCACGTAGCTCCACAGGCTGCCCCCGGCGTTGGCCGTGACCACGGCCATGGCAATTTTGGGCAGGAGCAGGGGATGGGGATAAATCAGGTAGCGCGGTTCCCAGCGGGGGCCGTATTTTTCTTTAAACTGGCATACAGGTGTTCCGCACCGGAGCAGTACCGCCAGCCGCTTCGGGGCGGCCCCGGCTTTTTTTGTAATACTTTTTGCCGGCACTTCTCTCTCCCAGATTAAATTTCCAGCCCTTTTTTAGTTTAAGTAAAACACTCCGTATGTACAATAGCATTTATACAATAACATTACCGTGCATTCTTTCAGCGGGTGAAGTATTAATGATCAGAAAAAGACTCGCTCTCCTGATTTTACCGGCCATCGTTTTCCTGATAGTCCTGGTGATAAAAGAGTGGGAAGTTATCGAAAGTTATGAAGGGCAGGCGGTGATCAGACATGTAACAACCAGCGAAAAGTTAATTGCCCTTACCTTTGATGATGGTCCCGATCCCCTCTATACTGCTAGAATTCTGGCAGTCCTGGATAAGTACAATGCCCGGACCACCTTTTTTGTGCTGGGACTGAACGTACGGCAGTACCCCCATCTGGTGCGCCAGGAAATAGCGGCCGGCCATGAAATTGGCCTGCATGGTTACCGGCACGTACTTCTGACCGGTCAACCTCTGTATGCCACCTTGAGAGACCTGAAACGCTCGGAAGAACTGATTGTGAAGGCTACCGGTTACCGCCCGGTTTACTTCCGGCCGCCTTTCGGGTTTTATAATGCAGCGCTGCTGCGGGCGGTGATGGCCAGGGGTTACCGGGTGGTTCTCTGGACGGCGGACATGGATCCCCGGGATTATACTGATCCCGGGGCACGGGAAATTGCCTGGCGTGTGATAAACGGCGCCGGAAATGGAGATATTGTCCTGCTGCATGATCACGGCGGCAATCGCACTCAAACAGTACTGGCCCTGGAAGAAATCCTGCGTGTACTTACCGCCAGAGGCTATAAATTTGTAACGCTGACGGAACTTCTGGAAAGCGGCCAGGGTGGAAAGATTCCCACATAAATTTTTTAAAGCCACAGTTTCATGATCAGGACGCCCGGGGTGCGGCTTGTTGAGCGGGTTAAACGAACAGGCAGGAGACAGGCGGAAGGATGGCGAATTTTCCTCAGAGCCAGGGTTAATGGACCCCAAAGTTTTGACGGAGCGCCCGGGTTACGCGAATGGGCGGTGAAGGCTGTACAGGGTATCCGTGGGTTAAAGAGCCGGGCGGGCAGCAGAAAGCCTTCCGGAAACGGCATGGCCGGGGGGCGGAATGGCCCGTAGCCGCAGGGGCCGGGAGCGTGATTTGCGCGTGTTGGCGGCACCAGTCGATTGATTTCCTTCAGGGGGAATGGTTGTGCATGCGGGGAAAGAAAAGCCCAGGCCACCCGTCAAGTGGGCGGGTGGAAAATCCCAGCTCATACCCCAGTTCGAGCCTCTGTTTCCCAAAAGGGAGTTCGGCCAGTACGTTGAGCCTTTTGCAGGCGGGGGGGCGGTTTTCTTCCACCTGCTGCCCCCCAGGGCGGTATTGATTGACAGCAATGAGGATTTAATTAATTTTTACCGGGTTGTGCGGGACGAGCTGGATGCTCTCCTGCAGGACTTGAGGAAACATGAAAACACCGCCGAATATTACTACCGCGTCCGCGCCCTTGATCCCCACCGGATGGGCCCTGTGGCCAGGGCCTCGAGATTTCTCTACCTGAACAAGACGGGCTACAACGGACTGTGGCGGATGAACAGCCGGGGGCAGCACAACGTGCCCTTCGGGCGTTACAGGAACCCGAAAATAGTGGATGAGCCGAACCTGCGCCTGGTGAGCGGGGCCCTGAAGAAAGCGGAATTAATCTGCGGCGACTTCAGCCTGGTCCTGGACTGCGCCGAACCGGGAGCTTTCGTCTACCTGGACCCCCCCTATCACCCGCTTTCGGCAACGGCCAGCTTCACCAGCTATACCCCCGCTGCATTTGGGGAAGATGACCAGCGGCGCCTGGCGGAGGTATTCCGGGAGCTGGATGAGAGGGGCTGCCTGGTCATGTTGAGCAACTCGGATACGCCTTTCATCCGCGAGCTTTACAAGGACTATAACATACAGGTGGTTTACGCCAGGAGGGCTATCAACTGCCGGGCCGATAAGCGTGGGCCGGTGCCGGAGCTGGTAATCCGCAATTTCAGCTGACGGTTTGACCTGCCGGACGGGTCGATGGCAGGTATAAAAAGAACACCCTGCCGGTTCATCACCATTCGACATGATTTCTTCTTGACGAAATTTCCTGTAAGTGGTTCAATTGAGTAGTGTGAAAAACCGGCGCCCTTTCAGCGCCGGGTTGCCCGGAGGATGTTCTGATAGCGTTCCGGGTAGTTCGGGGGGTGGGTTTGCTCCCGCAGGATCCTGATGACGTTCTCCGTATTTTCTTCGGAATTCAGGAGGCGGAAAAAAACCCGTTCATTTACATAAACGCTGCTGCCGTCCTGAAATTGAATATGGTACTTGTTTGTGCCCGGCACCGGGGTGGCCTTAATACCAGCTCCGGTAAAATGATGCAGATGTTGCATAAGTGCCATGGGGTGCCACCTCCAACGGGGTCCTCTGCTTTGATCATACGCCTTCCTGCCAAAAAAGGAATTCTCCTGTCCTTAACGGCCTTAATTGGCTGTTTTGCGGTAATTGTGAAATGTTAGCCTTATTACAATGCATCCGGCGGTGTTCCCCGTGTTAACTTTCCCTGTTCCGTGAACGGGAACATACCGGGCGGGGGAATTATCTTAATATAATTTTAACATATAAGTATGAAAAGGCAAGCTTATTTGTGAAAAATATCTCAAAGTTTACGGTATTGACATAAAAATTGTAATTGACCATAATACCTAATTATAAAGTTAAAAGGTGTTTTACCTGTTTATGGAGAATATCAACAGGGTTATCCGGTTATTTCCTTCAAGAAATTAAACGGGGTGTGGAAATGAAAGTTCATGTTGCCAGGTGGGCCCATCCGGTGGCTGCTGCCTCCCGTTACCTGTCTTCCCTGCACCTTCCGCTGCAGGTGCTGGGGGCCAGCGATACCCATGTTTTTTGTAATGAGCAGGGGCGGATTATCCTCTACCATGACGGATACCGGGATTGTGCCCGGTTGATTGGCCGGTTTGCTACCCAGCTGGATGCGGGAGTTACCTGGGCTGACCGGGGGCTGCGCAGCACCACCCACCATTTTGATCCCCGACGGGGGGTTGGGGTATGGGCGTGGGGAAATGCCGCCCAGAAATGCAGGCAGTATTTTGACCGGGCCTTATTTTTCTGGCACCGGGGTAAATACCGCAAGGCGTTGTTCATGCTTGGTGCGGCCGTGCACCTGGTGCAGGATGCCTGTGTACCCCATCACGCTTGCTGTCAGCTCTTTGACGGCCACCTGGACTATGAGAAGTGGGTCAAGGGGCGAAAACACTATTACCGGGTTAACTCCGGGGGTCTTTATCACCTGGGCCATACACCCGAGGAATGGGTGGCTGCCAATGCCTGGGTGGCCAGGGAATACTACCCCCTGGTCAGGGCCAGCTCCGGTGAAGAAAGTTACCACGAGGCTACAGGTGTCCTGCTTCCCCGGGCCCAGCGTTCCACAGCCGGGTTTTTGCTATTTTTTTACCGGCATATCCAGAAGGGCTAACTGCCGGGACCGCATTTTCCCCTGCCCGGAAGGTTATAATAAGGAGAAAGAAGGCAGGGGTGATGATGGTAATGCAGCTTTCCCCCGGGGAACGCTCCATCCTGGCCTACTTTCCCTCCAGCACCAGCGCACGGCGGGCTATGGAGGAGTTAAAGTCCGCCGGTTATGATACCCTCACCCTGGACCGCGTATCCCGTTTCGGGGTGGAGGATAATGCCGAAATTAATTATCCCCTGGCCGGCCGGGCGGATTCCATTACCGGGCTGACCCTTTTTTCCACCGGCACCGGGTTAACTGAAAGTGATTCCCGGGTCCTCAGGGCGGCCGACCCCTCGGTAAGCGGTATGGCTGCCTGCGATTACGGACTGGCCGGGGGGAGCGCTTTTCTGCTGACGGTTGTTACCGGGGAGGACAGGGTGCAGGAGGCCGTGGAAATACTTAAAAAACACGGAGCCCGGGTTTGAGCGACGGGTAAAACCTGTGGCGGGAGGAACAGGCCTCCCGCCATTTTATTGTTTTCCGGCTGTTCAAAAAGCAGGAAAGAAATGAGTCACGTCGAAGTTAAAAATAAATATACTAGAAGTAGCAGCTGTCGTCATATTAAGGTACCAGCAAGAGCTGGTCATTTTTGTTCTCAGGAAATTTTTCAGGGGGGGTAATGCGCATGTTAAAAGGAATTGCCGGGGCGCCGGGGATTGCTATTGGCAGGGCCTTCATCTTTCGCCCGGAGCAGCTGGAATTTGAGCGAAAAACCATTTCACCGGAAGAGGTCAGCCGGGAACTGGTGCGGCTGCAGCACGCCCTCCAGCAGGCCCACCAGGAGCTGGCCGGGATTTATGCCCGGGCCATGTCGGACCTGGGCCGGGACCGGGCGGGTACCTTTCACGCCCAGCTGATGATTCTGGAAGACGCCACCTTTGAATCGGAACTGATCAGCATCGTTCGTTCGGGTGTCAACGTGGAAGGTGCCGTGGGCGAAGTGGTGACCAACTATGTCCGGATGTTTGAGGATTCAGGAGACGAATACCTGCGTGAGCGGGCGGCCGACTACAGGGATGTAGGGTGCCGCCTGCTGCGTATTTTGCTCGGACAGTCCTGGACACCGGTGCCGCGCCTGAAAGAGGAATCCATAGTGGTGGCCCGGGACTTGAGCGCTCCGGACAGTATGCAGCTTGACCGTTCCCGCATCCTGGGCCTGGCCATTGAAAGGGGCGGGCGAACCTGTACGGCCTGCATTCTGGCCCGGTCCCTGGAAATACCTGCGGTGGTGGGCCTGGGGCGTTTTGTGCACCGGGTCCATAATGGTGATCTGCTCATAGTTGACGGCAGCAAAGGTACGGTCATCCTCAACCCGGACCCGGCCACGCTGGCCGAGTACCAGCACCGGCGGGAGACTTACCTGGCCTGCAAAAAGGAAATGCAGATGCTTTCCGATCTGCCGGCAGAAACCAGGGATGGTTACCGGGTTCAACTCCTGGCCAATATCGATCATCCCGGGGAGGTGGCCAGCGCCCTGGCCCAGGGGGCGGAAGGAATCGGGTTGTTTCGTACCGAACATCTTTTCCTGGGACGGGATACCATGCCCGGGGAGGATGAGCAGTTTGAATTCTACGTCCAGGTGGTACAGAGAATGCGGGGCAGGCCGGTGGTCATCCGTACCCTCGATTATGCCGGCCCTTCAAGTCCCTTTTTCCAGCCCATGCACTATGAACCCAATCCCTTTTTGGGCTGCCGGGGTATCCGGTTGAATTTGAACTTCGAGGAAATTTTCAATACCCAGATCAAGGCAATCCTGCGGGCCAGCGCCTTCGGCCGGGTAAAAGTGATGTTTCCCCTGATTTCCCGGGTTGAGGATCTGCGCCGGGTCAAGTCCATGATGCGCCAGGCCCAGGAAGAACTGCTGAGGGCCGGGAAAAATTTCGACCCCGATATTGAAGTGGGCCTGCTGGTGGAAGTGCCCTCGGCAGCCCTGACGGCCGAGCTGTTTGCTCCCGAAGTTGACTTTTACAGCATAGGCACCAATGATCTGGTTCAATACACCCTGGCGGTGGACCGGGCCAGCGCCGGCATTAATCCCTTGAACCAGGTCCTGCACCCCGCCATCCTCCGGCTGGTGAAAAATGTTATTGACGTGGCCCGCAATGCCCGTAAGAAAGTGGCCATGTGCGGCGAAATGGCCGGAGAACCGCTGGCTACCCTGCTCCTTTTAGGCCTGGGGCTGAACCAGTTCAGCGCTGCCGCAGGGGCTCTGCCGGAAATTAAAAAGGTTATCCGGGCAGTTACCTTAAAGGAAGCCCGGGAAGTGGCCCTGCGGACCCTGCAGTTATCCGGACCGGAAGAGGTTCGTCGATATTTGGAGCAGGAGATGAAAAGCCGCCGCTTGTATTTTTAGCTTTATTTGGTTACAATGGATAAGGATCAGGTATTTGTTATCTGGAAATGGAGGTCTTTTTTTGAAACGGGTAGTCAGCGTCAGCCTGGGTTCATCGCGGCGGGATCACCGGGTGGAAGTGGAGCTAATGGGGGAGCGCTTTGAAATCAGCCGCCGGGGTACCGACGGTGATTTCGAGCGGGCCGTCCAGCTGTTAAAGGAACTGGATGGAAAGGTGGATGCCATCGGGCTGGGCGGGATTGACGTCTATTTATATGCCGGTAAGACGCGCTATGTGATTCAGGATGGGAAAAAACTTATGGATGCCGTCCGGAAAACCCCGGTGGTGGACGGCAGCGGTTTGAAAAATACCCTGGAAAGGGAGACGGTTTATTACCTGCGGGAGCATACCGACCTGCTTTCACCCGGCACCAGGGTTTTGATGGTCAGTGCGGTGGATCGTTTTGGGATGGCTGAGGCCTTTGCCGGGGTGGGTTGTGAGGTAACCTTTGGAGATCTTATTTTTGCCGCGGGCATTCCCTACCCTATCCATACGGTCAGCGAGCTGGAAGAGCTGGCAGCCAAACTGTTGCCGGAAATGACCAGGTTGCCCTTCCACATGCTTTACCCCACCGGGAAGAAGCAGGAAACCCAGGACGAGGAGAAGATCAAAAAATTTGGTCATTATTACCAGGAAGCTCAGGTCATCGCGGGGGATTATCACCTCGTCCGCCGATATATGCCCCGGCTTAACGGGCAGACTATTATTACCAATACCACCACTGCTGATGATGTGACCTTTTTAAGGGAAAAGGGAGCGGGGTGCCTGGTGACCACCACCCCTGAATTTGAGGGGCGCTCCTTTGGTACCAATGTCATGGAGGCGGTGCTGGTGGCCCTGTTGCAAAAGCCCGTGGAAGAAATCACCCCCCGGGATTACCTGGATCTCCTGCGGCGCCTGGATTTCAAGCCCCGGGTGCTGCCATTACGTTGATTTCTGGAGGTAAGCATCTTTGGCCACTCACGAGGAAATCACTGCCAGCCTCCTGGCTTTTCAGGAGGGGTACAACAAGAACGAGCGTTTAAAAATTATGAACCGGGATTGGGATCGGGTGGTCCTGGTGCAGGCCAGCGACATTCCCTCCCAGCATACCCTGGAACTGCGCAACGGAGAGCTGTCGGTGCGGGAAGGGGCGCCCCCCCGGGCCGATCTTACGGTAATTTCTGACAGCGAAACCCTGGCGGATCTTTTTTACGGTGATATTACCCCCACCGAACCTTATATGAACGGTACGCTGAAAATTATCGGATCGGAAGATGATATTGTGCGCCTTGATTTTATCTCCCTGATGATCTGGGGTGAGTAAAATGGCTTTAAAACGGGTGCTCACCCTGCGTACCGTGATTGCGACCAGCGCTGGCCTCACCCTGGCCAGTTCCTCTTTTGTTGCTGCCGTACAGGTGGCCAGTTTCCTGGCCGGCGATGCCGCCTGGCTGGCCATCCTTACGGCCGGTTTTTTATGCCTGGGGGCTGCCTGCTGCTTTTCGGAGCTGAACGCACGCCTTCCCTCCGCCGCCGGTATCCGCCTGTACTTCTCCCGGGCCTTTAACGACCGCCTGGCCCTGACCATTTCCCTGCTCTACATGACCGTGGTAATGGGCGTGGTGGGGGCCGAGAGTTATGTGCTGGCGTTTGTCCTTAACGCGGCCTTCCCTGCCGTGCCCCCGCTGGCCTGGATCCTGGTCATGTTTATGGTGGTCACGGCCATGAATATCCGGGGGGTTAAGATTGCGGGCACGTTTCAGGAACTGATTACCTGCGGGCTTATGGGTTCCCTGCTGGTGCTGGGTTTTATGGCCCTGTCCAAAGTCAACTTCCACCTCACCGGACCTTTTGCTACGGGCGGCCTTCCGGCCTTCATCAGTGCCGTAGCGGTGGGGGTTTTTCTCTTTGTGGGTTTTGAGTGGGTAACGCCGCTGGCCGAAGAGGTTACCCACAGCCGCCAGGTTTCCCGGGGTATGCTGCTGGCCGTAGGGCTGTTGAGCGTGGTCTATGCCCTCTTTACCGTGGCCATGACCGCCACCACCCCCAGGCAAGCGCTGGTTGCTTCACCCGCCCCGCAGGTGGTTTTTGCCCGTAACGTTCTGGGCCCTGCGGGAGTGATCTGGATGGTGATCTTGAGCCTTGCCGCCTCTATTACCACTTTCAACGCCGGTCTGATCAGCGTTTCCCGCTTTGTATACGCTTCTGCCCGGGAGTATGTGCTGCCACCCGTTTTTTCCCGCCTGAGCATGCGCTTTTTCACTCCCTGGGTGGCCATCCTCACTGTTTTTGCCACCGGGGTGATCATTTCCCTGGTGGTTCTGGTTACCCACCGCTATCTGGTGCTGGTAAATCTGGCGGCAGCCATAGAAGCAATAGTTTACGCTCTGGCAGGCCTGGCGGTAATCCGTTTAAGACAGAAGGACCGGAGGACCGGAGGAATATTTGTCCCTGTAATTACGGCCCTGGTTTTTGCCGGACTGGCCGTAGCGGTGATGCTCACGGACCTTTATGTGCTCCCGTGCCTGGTGGCTGGCTTTGCCATCATGTGGTGGTATGTTTACCGGGTGGTACCGGTTTTAAAAAGCAGGTATCAGCCCCGCCGGCCATCCCGCCGCCGGCCGGTAGCGGGGACCGCTGAGGCCGGGTGCGAGAAATCATAGCATTATGTAAAGATAGTTAAAATCCCAGCGCCCGGTAAGCCGGTTTATCGATCACGTTATCCCGGGAAAGATTATGCAGCGCCCGGAAGCGGTAAACGCTTTCTTCCATGTCCCAGCGCCAGGTACCGTCGATTTTGCCTTTGAACAGCCCCAGCCGGGCCAGCGTTCGCTGGACCTCCATCACATCCGAGCCGCAAAAATCACGGCGCAGATCCCGGAAGGGCGGTTCCCGGTAAGTAAAAGGGTTGCCGGTGATGGTTACCTGTGCCCCCACGGGAATCCAGGGGTATATTTCCTCCACGTCCCGGTTGTGCATGCGGATGCACCCGTGGCTGGCGTAACTGCCGATGGACCACGGCTTGTTGGTCCCGTGGATCCCGTACAGCCCCCAGGGAACGTTCAAGCCCAGCCAGCGGGAGCCAAAGCCGGTCCCCCAGTGCATAGCTTTACGTACAACCCGGAAATTGCCCAGGGGGGTGGGAGTTTCGAATTTGCCCACAGCTACGGGATACTGGCGGTAGGGCTGGCCGTCAAAGAATACCGTCAGGGTGCGCCGGGTGGTATCGATGAGAATGCGGACGTCTTTTGCCGGGGGTGGGGCCTGCTGGCTGGCGGCCGGCCTGGTGGCGGTTTGACCGATGGCGTTCCAGGTAGCCGGTCCCACCACCCCGTCGGGGAGCAGGTGGCGGTCTATCTGGAATAGTTTAACAGCCCCGGCCGTGGCCGGACCGTAGATGCCGTCGACCGGCCCGTGATAGTATCCCAGCCGGTTCAACAATTGTTGCAGGTGATATACATCTTCCGATGCCCTTGAGGGAGCTCCTATCCTGAGAACCTGTTCCGTATCCTGGCAGCACTGCCCGGAACTTCCGGTGTAGCCGCTGGCAGGTGTTGCCCCACAGAAGAATAAGACCAGTAAGGTCAGGAGGAAATATATTTTTTTTCCCATGCTCTGTTCACTCCTGTGCAAAAGGCTTAACCATAATTATTTACCCCCGTATTTTTTTTATGCGCACCATATATCATATAATGGTAAATATGGTGTATAATGTTATAAAAGACGGGGGTGAACAGGGTTTATGAAAGGAAAGCCGGTCTGGCGGTTTTGTTATCTGATAATTGTGATCGCGGGATTGATTTTACTGGGCTGTGCGGTGCAGGGGGATGGGCAGGGTCCCGGCCGGCAGGAAAGTTCCCGGGAGCAGGATGGCGGGCAGGTTTCAGAAGCCGGTAACGGGGCCGGAACGGAGGAAGCGGTGAGGACGGTTCCGGTGGTCCTTTATTTTGGCGATAACCAGGGTTACCTGGTGGTCGAGAGGAGGGAAATCCCCGTAACGAAGGCTATTGCCCGGGCAACATTGCAGGAACTCTGCCGGGGTCCTGCTTCCGGTAGCGGACTCAATCCCACCATTCCCCCGGGAACAAGGGTAAAGGATATTAATATCAGGGACGGGCTGGCCATTGTGGACTTCAGCCGGGAGTTAAAAGAGAAGCACCGGGGCGGTTCTTCGGCGGAATTGCTTACCGTTTACTCCATTGTCAATACCCTGACCCAGTTTCCCAGCGTCCAGCAGGTGCAGATCCTGGTGGAGGGGAGGCCCCTGGAGACACTGGCCGGGCACCTGGATATCAGCGGGCCCCTGAAAAGGGATGCCAGCCTGATACGGGCTCACAATGAAACGAACTAATAGCAAAAAAGAACCAGTGCAGGAAGCTGGTTCTTTTTTTGATTTTTCTCTGGCAGGATTTCCAGCTTTAATGTAGAATCCTCTAACCGGTATGTCTAATCATGTTGAATAATTGCTGGAGTTGGGAGGATGAAGAAGGGAAAATTCTATCGCTTGTTAACTACCGGTGCGGCTGCCTGCCTGGCGGCGGGGTTGTTATTCTTTTCCGGGCCGGGTAGCTCCCAGGCCGCCGGGGTGCAGAAAATAGTTTTTAAAGTGGGAGAAAAAAGCTATTTCGTAGATGAAAACGCTTTTAGCATGGATGCTTCGCCTTTTATAAGCCAGGGGCGTACTTATGTACCCCTGCGTTACCTGGCCCTGGCCCTGGGCGTAAGTGATAGGGATATCCAGTGGAACAACGGCACAAAGAGCGTTCTGCTGGCCAGAAACGGTGTACAGGTGGGCCTTACGGTGGGCAGCAAGATCATGCTGGTGAACGGCCAGGCAATGGATATGGACGTGCCGCCGGTGATTGAGAATGGGCGCAGTTACCTGCCCGCCCGCCATGTTGCCGAGGCCCTGGGCTACAGGGTGGAGTGGAATGCGCCTGCGCGCACCGTGCTGGTCCAGCCCGCTGTACCTGCTGAAAACGGTTCCGGTGACACCGGTGCCCTGGGCCAGGTGGTTGTCCAGGGCAACCTGGTTAACGTCCGCAGCGGTCCCGGATTGCAGTATGAAGTGCTGGCCCAGGTTAACAGCGGGGACCGCCTGACGGTGCTGGGGAAAGTCCCCGACTGGTACAAGGTACAATTGCCCGGAGGTGGGACAGGCTGGATTGTGGCCTGGTATGTGCGGGAGGAAGGCCCGCCTGCCGGTTCGGGGGATAGCCCTGTTCCCGGTGCGCCCGGGGATGATACTTCCCGGGGGATGCCGGAAGGGAGGCCCCAGCCGGGAGATGACGGCGGTGCAGGCGGGGAAGATGGCAGCCAGCAGCCGCAGGAGCAGGAACAGGGTCCTGCTTTGAGCAGCATTGATGTTGATCCGGCCGGCGATGTCACCAGGGTTGAAATTACAGCTGAAGGGGCGATGACCTGCAATATTTTCAGGTTGTCCTCCCCGGAACGCCTGGTGGTGGATCTAACAGGTGTGCGGCCGGGTAATATACCGCTGGAGACCGCAGTGGGCACAGAAGCAGTAAATAAATTGCGCGTGGGCTGGTTCAGCAGGGATCCCGATGTCACCCGGCTGGTCTTTGACCTGAACGGGCCCGTGCGCTACCGGTCCAGCCTGTCGGCAGATGGGAAAACGCTGGTCATGGAAATTTATATCCCCTCTTCAGGAGATATTCTGCAGGATGTGGTCATCGCCATTGACCCCGGCCACGGTGGGCCGGACCCCGGTGCCCTGGGTAACGGCCTGCGGGAAAAGGATATAACCCTGCGCATAGCCCGGAGGGTGGCCAGCTTGCTCTCGGAGCAGGGAGCCCGCCCCCTGCTGACCCGCGATGGCGATTATGAAGTGGGCCTGTATGAGCGCGCGGACATGGCCAACCGGGCAGGGGCTGAAATATTTGTCAGCATCCACATCAATGCCAACGTCAATCCTTCTGTCCAGGGTACGGCTACCTACATTCTCAGCCCGGCCGGGGGAGGGGATCCCGGCCGCCGGGAGGAAAGCCGCAAGCTGGCCGGGTATATCCAGGCCCAGCTGGTTAAGAGGCTCGGGCTGGAAAATGATGGTGTTCTGGAGGCCAATTTTGCCGTCCTGCGTACTTCAACCATGCCCGCAGTGCTGGTGGAAGTGGCTTACATAAGCAACCCCGGTGAAGCTGCTTTACTAACCCAGGACTGGTTTATAGAAGAGGCAGCTCAGGGTATAGTTCAGGGCATTGCCGATTATCTTCACCAGCGCTGGGGGTAGGATGCGGTAATAAGTTACTTTCCAGAAGAAAAAATCTGTGTTATGATGATACAGGTCCTTCGCGGGCCTGTCTTTTTTAGCAGGAAAAAGGAGAAGGGTTAAAACCGCAGCTCGAAGCGACGTGGACGAACGCCGACAAATACCGGTTAAAAAGCATAAGTTGCTGAATAAATATTAAGATGATCCTATCCTGAACATAATTTTTAAAGGAGAGAGTTAGAAATTGAGCAATACCAGGCCCATCGGTCTATTTGATTCGGGGGTGGGAGGGCTAACCGTCTTGCAGCAGGTTTTTCGCCACATGCCCGCCGAATCCACCGTTTATTTTGGGGATAGCGCCCATGTACCCTATGGTCCCCGTAAGCCGGAAGAGCTGATCGGTTTTGCCGAACGCATTCTCAACTTTTTAATTTCCTGCGAGGTAAAATATGTCATTTTCGCCTGCAATACCAACTCTTCCGTATCCCTGCCCGTGGTCAGGGAGCGCTTTGCCCTGCCCATGATAGGGTTGATCGAGCCGGGAGCAAGGGAAGCAGTGCGGGTAAGTACCGGGGGGCGCATCGGGATCATTGCCACGGAAGCCACCATCAAAAGCGGCGCTTACCAGCGGGCATTGAGAGCCATAAATCCCGGCCTGGCGGTGTTCAGCCAGGCTGCCCCTCGCCTGGTACCCCTGGTGGAGGCGGGCCGGGCCGGTACCAGGGAGGCCTTCGAGGTGGTATCCGAATATGTACAGCCCTTAAAAAAGGCCGGCATTGACACCCTTATTCTGGGTTGTACCCACTACCCGTTTCTGGAAGCCGAATTCCGGGAGGCGCTCGGCCCCGGGGTTATGCTGGTTGACCCCGCGGAAGCAACCACCCTGGCTGCACGGGAAGAAATGTCCCGCCTTGGTTTGTTAAATAATCCCGGAGGCCTCCAGGTGCGGCACCGCTATTTTGTCAGCGGTGATCCCATTTCCTTTAAAGAAACAGCCTGCTGTTTTCTGGGGGTTGAAATTCCCCCGGTGGAGCAGGTAATACTTGATTGAGGGTAAAACATTTAAATTTAGTCATCTGATGACCTGCCCTGGCAGCAGGTCGGAGGGGAGGGGAGCTGGATTGAAATCCCGCCGGGTGGGTATTACCACCACCGTACCCGTGGAAGTTATATACGCGGCAGGCTGCATACCGGTGGATTTGAACAACATATTCATTACCGGCCCCAATCCCGGGGAGCTGGTGGAGGAGGCGGAGCTGGCCGGTTATCCCCGCAATGTCTGCGCCTGGATAAAAGGAATTTACAGCACGGTCCTGCGCCAGGGGGATATCCGTACCCTGGTGGCAGTGACCCAGGGGGACTGCAGCAATACCCACGCCCTTATGGAGACCCTGGAGCTGGCCGGGGTGGAGGTGATTCCCTTTGCCTACCCCTTTGACCGGGACCGGGATCTTTTAACCCTCCAGATTGAAAAGCTTATGGACCGCTTCGGGGTGGACTGGGCCGCGGTTAACCGGGCCCGGGAGCGGCTGGATCGTATCCGGCGTAAAGTTTGGGAGATTGACCGCCTGACCTGGCAGGAGAACCTGGTTGGCGGGTGGGATAATCATCTTTATCAGGTAAACTGCAGCGACTTTAAAGGGGATCCCGATGCTTTTGAGCGGGAAGTAGATGAGTTCCTGCACCGGCTGAAGGAGGCCGGGCCCCGGCGGGAAGAAATCCGCCTGGCCTACATTGGTGTGCCGCCGATTATGGATGATCTTTACGACTACCTGGAAGAACGGGGTGCCCGGGTGGTTTATAATGAAACCCAGCGCCAGTTCACACTGCCCTTTGCCACGGAAGACCTGGTGGAGCGCTACCGCCTGTACAGTTACCCCTACGGCATTTTTTACCGCCTGGAAGATATCACCCGGGAAGTAAAAAAACGCAACGTACAGGGTGTCATTCATTACGCCCAGAGTTTCTGCTTCCGCCAGATTGAGGACCTCATTGTCAGGCAAAAGCTCAACCTGCCCATCCTTACCCTGGAAGGGGACAAGCCCAACCGCCTGGACGCCCGCACCCGCATGCGCCTGGATTCCTTTATTGAGATGCTGCGATAAAGAGGTGTGTTTCTTGTACTGTGGTGTTGACCTGGGTAGCCGCAATGTGAAAATCGCCCTCATGGATTCCCGGGAGGAGCTGAAATTTTTTAAATTTGATACCATCACTTTTTACCGGGAACACGGCCGGCTGGAAGACGGCCAGCTGGCGGTGGATCTGTCCGCCCTTCTACCCCCTTCAACCCGGCCCCGGGTGGTGGTCAGCACCGGTTATGGCCGCCAGACCGTGGCCCTCAAAGGCGCCAGGACGATTCCCGAAATTAAGGCCCACGTTCTGGGGGCGATTCATTTTACCGGGCTGTCCGACTTCACCCTGCTGGACCTGGGGGGGCAGGACAGCAAGGTGGCCCTGGTGCGGGGCGGGCGGCTGGTGGACTTTCAGACCAACGATAAATGCGCCGCCAGTACCGGGCGTTACCTGGAAAATATGGCGGCCGTGCTCAACATCACCCTGGATGAGCTCAGCCGTTATTACGAAAACCCCGTGGATCTCAGTTCCACCTGCGCCATATTTGGGGAGACGGAGCTGATTGGCAAGGTGGTGGAGGGTCACCCCATTTCCTCCCTGGCTGCCGGGGTGAATTATACCATTTTCAAGCGCATCCGCCCCATGCTGCAGCGGCTTTACAGCGAGATCCTGGTGTTTACCGGCGGCGTGGCCCGGAACACCGCCTTGCGAAAGATCCTGGCCCGGGAGCTGGGGGTGCAGGTGATGGTTCCCGAAAATCCCCAGTATACCGGGGCCGTGGGCTGCTGCGTGGAAGCACGGTTGAGAAGTCCGGATTGATTGCCGTGACCTTACAGGAGAGAGGGGAGGTATTATCATGCGCATTACCGTACTGGGTTGCTGGGCTCCCTACCCGGCTGCAGGGGGGGCCTGTTCCGGTTACCTCCTGCAGGATGGTGGAGGTAATATCCTGCTGGATGCCGGCCACGGCACGTTCAGCCGGCTGGTGCAGTTCATACATCATTGTGACCTGCGGGCGGCGGTGATTACCCACCTGCATCCCGATCACTATGTAGACCTGCACTGCCTGCGCCATGCCACCGCTGCCGGCCTGCGGGAAAAACTCCGCTGGCGTAAAGTGCAGCTTTTCCTGCCCCCGGAACCGGTACATATTTTCGAGGAACTTTCTGCCTGTACCGACGCCTTCGATGTGGTTTCCATCGAGTCCCTGCCGGAGGAAGAAGTGCCGCCGGGAGTAAAGGTGCGCTGCGGGACGGTGGGACCGGTAAGGCTTTTCTTCCTGCCGGCCCGTCACAACCTGCCCGCCTATTCGGTGGGGGTGGAGGGATCGGGCTATTTTGTCTATTCCGGGGACAGCGCCCCCACCGGGGAACTGGCGGCCCTGGCCGAGGAGGCGGGCATTTTCCTGTGTGAAGCTTCGGGCCTGGACAAGGATGCCGAATTCCTGCACGACCGGCATATGACCGCCCGCCAGGCGGGAACCCTGGCCCGGCAGGCCAGGGTTAAGGAGCTGATCCTCACCCATTTTTATCCCGAATACGATCTCGCCCGGATAAGGGCCGAAGCTGAAGCCGGTTTTGGCGGAAAGGTCGAGCTGGCTGTTGAGGGGGATACATATTTTCTGTATTGATGGCGGTCAGGGCATACTATGGCATGCGGGCTGTGCAACGGCGCGGCAAAAATAATAGAACGGGAGCGTGAATTTATGGAAAGGGTGGACGGAAGAAAGCCCGGTCAAATGAGGCCGGTGAAAATTACCCGAAACTATAATAAATATGCCGAGGGTTCGGTCCTGGTGGAGGTGGGCGATACCCGGGTTATCTGTACGGCCACGGTAGAAGAGAGGGTGCCCCCATTCCGGCAGGGCACGGGTACGGGCTGGGTAACCGCCGAGTACGGCATGCTGCCCCGGGCCACGGGTGTACGTACCCCCCGCGACCTGAACCGGAACAAGGGACGTACCCAGGAAATCCAGCGGCTCATTGGCCGCTCCCTGCGCTCGGTGGTGGATTTATCCGTTCTCGGGGAGCGAACCGTGATCCTGGACTGTGATGTTATCCAGGCTGACGGCGGTACCCGTACCGCATCCATTACCGGATCCTTTGTGGCCCTGGTGGATGCCCTGGCCCACCTGGTGGGGGAGGGGCTGCTCCCTTGCTTACCGGTGAAGGACTTTGTAGCTGCTATCAGTGTGGGCCGGGTAAACGGGGAGCTGGTCCTGGACCTGTGTTTTGCCGAAGACTCGGCTGCGGAAGTGGATATGAACGTGGTTATGACCGGTGATGGCCGCCTGGTGGAAGTGCAGGGTACCGGGGAGGAAGCTTCCTTTACCCGGGAGGAACTGGACCGGATGCTGGACCTGGCAGCAGAAGGCATCCGGCTGCTGGTGGAATATCAAAAAGAAGTCCTGGGCCCTGACCTGGTAGCCCAGATTGGTCCCAAAGGAGTTCTGAGCGATGAAACTGGTACTGGCTACCCGCAATCCAGGTAAGGTAAGGGAGTTAAGCCAGCTCCTCTCGCCGCTGGGTTATGAAGTTCTGTCCCTGGAGCACTTCCCCGGTGTGCCGGAAGTGGTGGAGGACGGGGCTACATTTAGAGATAACGCGGTGAAAAAAGCCACTGCGGTGGCCCGCCATACCGGCCAGCTGGCCCTGGCCGACGATTCCGGGCTGGAGGTGGACTACCTGGGGGGGGCGCCGGGGGTGCGCTCGGCTCGCTTTGCCGGTGAAGGACACGACGACCGGGCCAACAATGAAAAGCTCTTGAGGCTTTTAGCCGGTGTTCCACCCGAAAAACGTACCGCACGCTTTCGCTGTGTGGTGGCCGTGGCCACGCCGGAAGGGAAGGTTTTGACCACGGAAGGAACGTGTGAGGGAATAATCGCGGAGGAGCCCCGGGGTGAAGGTGGTTTCGGTTACGATCCCCTTTTTTACGTACCCTCCTGCGGGAAGACCTTTGCCGAGCTGGAGCCGGAGGTAAAGAACAGGATCAGTCACCGGGGGCGCGCCCTGGCCCTGATGAGGGAAATCCTGGCAGGCCTGCGGTATGAGCTGGAGGGTTGAGTCGGAAAGCGGGGGTTATCCATGCGCGCTGGTGTGATCAGCGATACTCACGGCAGGCTGGAAACGGCCGTCAAAATACTGAATAAAATAAAGTCGCCGGATTTAGTGCTTCACGCCG
The DNA here is from genome assembly GCF_900129285.1 of Desulfofundulus australicus DSM 11792. GTDB lineage: Bacteria > Bacillota > Desulfotomaculia > Desulfotomaculales > Desulfovirgulaceae > Desulfofundulus > Desulfofundulus australicus. The sequence continues at coordinate 66,361 of NZ_FQUW01000010.1, read as the reverse complement.
GGGATTTTTACCGCGATGGCCGGCTGCTGGCGGAGATATTGAACGTGCCCGTTCATGCTGTGGCCGGTAATTGCGATTGGGAAAGGAACGGCCCGGAAGAAGAGGTGCTGGTCCTGGAGGGGAAAAAGGTGTTCCTCACCCACGGGCATCTTTACCAGGTGCACTTTTCTCTGCAGAAACTTTTATACCGGGCCCTGGAACTGCGGGTGGACGTGGTGGTTTTTGGGCATACCCACGACCGTTACTGCCAGGTACACGAGGGCATTTTGTTTTTCAATCCGGGCAGCGTGTATGCCCCCCGGGGAAAACACGGCCCGGGAGGCGGCCTCCTGATCATTGAAGGAGGGGAAGTCAGTTCGTCTTTCCTGTAAGTTGCTTGCCCCCGGCATTTAAACAGCCGGGGGCTTTTCCCAACTGGATTTCAGCTGCGCATGATGATGCCTTCCAGGGTATTGGCCACATCTTCACAGCAGTCCAGGATCGATTCCATGGTCGCATAAATTTCCTTGAACTGGATGATTTTTTTCAGGTCATCGTTTTCCGCGAAAAGGACCTGCAGGCTTTCCCGGTAAAGCTGGTCGGCTTCTTTTTCCAGGTCGTTTATTCTATAGGTGTGCCGGCGTATATCATCGAGCTTTTTGTCGACCAGCAGTTGCACGGCTGTATAAATCTCCTCCGTACAGTTTTCCACTATCCGGGCAAAAAGGCACATATAGGGGTCCGGTTCTTTGATGCGGTATATATCCAGCAGATCGGCACAGGCTTCCATGCCGTCCAGCACATCATCCAGCTTTACCGTCAGCAGCATGATGTCTTCCCGCTCCAGCGGGGTGATGAAGGTCTGGTTCAGGGCCTTGAATATGGCATGGGTGTACTCATCACCCCGGTCTTCCAGCAGCTTGATATTTTCCGCGTAGGCTTCCGTATCCTTCAAAAGCTCTACATTTTCCCGGAAAAGCCTGGCTGCTTCCTTGATATTTTTAACAATATGGAGGAAGTTTTCAAAAAAGAAATCGTGCCTGCGTTTTAAAAACATCGGTAAATTGCCTCCGCTATCAGTATTTGAATATCTTCCTGGATCATTTTAAACTTTGAGCCAATGAAAAGTCCAGAGGGATCGGCATGTAGGGACAAAATTTTGTTCCTGCTTATTAACAATCTGCAAATTCGGTGTTAATATACAGAGGGAACCTGTCCCACAGTCTGCGGAGAAAGGGGAAATAACGGTTGTTCAGCCCTGAACTTCTGTTGATTTTCGTGATCATCGTCCTGGCGCTGACCTTTGACTTCATCAACGGCTTTCACGATACGGCCAACGCCATAGCCACTTCCATTTCCACCAAGGCTCTGAGACCCCGCACGGCCATCATCCTGGCTTCTGTAATGAATTTTGTGGGGGCCATGACCTTTACCGGCGTGGCCAAGACCATCGGCGGTAAAATTGCCGACCCCTTTTCCCTCAGCAACGGTCTGGTTATTGTGCTGGCCGCCCTTGTAGCAGCCAGTGCCTGGAACCTGATCACCTGGTATTACGGCCTTCCCAGCAGTTCCTCCCACGCCCTGATTGGTTCCCTGACCGGGGCGGTGATTACCGCTGCCGGCTTTTCGGCAGTTAATTTCCAGGGTTTCATCAACATCCTGGAAGCCCTGGTTTTCTCTCCCCTCCTTGCTGCGGCTACTGGTTTTACCGTTATGACATTGATAAAACTGATTTTCCGTAAAGCCATACCTCACCGGATTAACCGGCGTTTCCGGATGCTCCAGGTCTTTACTGCCGCCTTTCAGGCTTTCTCCCACGGGACCAACGATGCCCAGAAAACCATGGGGATCATTACCTTTGCCCTGGTTGCCGGCGGTTTTCAAAATGATTTAAGCATACCTTTCTGGGTCAAGTTTTCTGCCGCCCTGGCCATGGCCCTGGGAACATCCGTAGGCGGGTGGAGGATCATCAGGACCGTGGGAACGCGCATCATCAAGCTGGAGCCCGGCAGCGGGTTTTCCGCCGACCTGAGCTCGGCCCTGGTAATCCTGGGGGCCACATTGCTGAAACTGCCGGTGAGCACCACCCACGTCATCTCTTCCTCAATCATAGGCGTGGGTGCAGCCAGGCGTTTTTCCATGGTCAAGTGGGGGACGGCCCAGAAAATAGTCGCCGCCTGGGTGGTGACGCTGCCGGTAACCGCAGTCCTGGCGGGAATATCCTACGGGCTGTACGCCGGGATCACCCGGCTGGCATCAGTATTTTAAGTTGCCGCAATGCTCATGCTGCCTGGGAGACAGGTACTTCATACCCCGGCAGTATATTTTTTTGCGCTTACTCCCCGGACATTCCTGTCTGCAATCGTGCTGGAACGGAAGGGTACGTAGAATTCTGTGACTGAGGAATAGCCGCCGGGCGTAGAAAAAAAGAGGCCCCGTAAAGGGGCTGGCGGGTACACTGTTGACCCGGGAATTTATATGAGCAGGGCGGTTTTAACGGAGTTACCGGATGCCGTAAGCCGGGCCGGCTTTTCCCAAACGTTATACCCGGAGTTGTTTGGGAAAGGGGCATATAAAAAGGCTGGCTACCCTGGTTCAAAACCAGGTGGCCAGCCTATCGTTGTTCGATTCGGCTGAAAAGGGATTTCGTCCGGATTACCCCAATTAAATGGTATCAAAAGAAGCAGCCGCAGTCAATATAATAATCTGGTCGAATGGCCCGGAAAAAATTTATTTCAACCAATTTTATAACGAAATAGTTATTGACAGGGGATTGTGAATTTGGTAACATGGGGTCAAAGAAAAAACAGGCCGAATGGAACAACCATAGGCCGGTTTTCCTGGTACACCCGGGAAGCCGGCCTTTTTCTCTTCCCCCAAAATTTTTGCGAAAGGGGAGAAAGCCGATGCCGGATAAGCGTTCCCCCGTGGCCGTGGAAAGGGAAAAGGTGGAGGATGTGGTCCTGCTGGCCGTGGATATAGCAGGTGTTTCTACCATTTCAGTTCTAACCATCATCCTTTACCTCAAGGCATTCTCTCCCCAGAAGTATACCCTGCTGGTCAATAAACTGCTCCTGGCATTTAATAAACTGGAAAAGATTGTCATACAAATTTCCACCTGGTAAGGAAAGGAGGTGAATTCCATGGGTAAGCTTCTAATCAGGATATTCATCGTGCTCTTCTGTACCGTTTCCGTAGGCCTGTGGCTTTTCTGGTTGCTTAGTGGTCAGGTGTAGGGGCAGGGCTGGCTAAAATGCCAGGCAAAAATTGAGAAAGGGGGAATCATGATGATTGGCGAGTACTTCAAATGGGCTGCCGGGCTGGCCCAAAACTCACCCTTCACTTATGCCGTGGTGAATGTGGGAACCATGGTGGCACTGGGTGTGGCCATCGGCCTGATTGCCGACGGTATCTTCAGGTTGCTGCGCGTGGATCTGGGCTCCTACAAGAAAGAATTTGAAGATGAAAGTGCGGTGATCAAAAAATAATCTCCAGTGCTGGCAATTATTCCGTAATTTATAAGCGGGTCATAAATGGTTTTGAGAAAGGGGTGTTGGGATATGATGCACATGCCTGTTAGCGGTGTGGATATGGCCTGGTGGCCGCTTTTGCTGATTGGCTTTACCGTCGGCGTGGTGGGGGGGTTCTTCGGCATCGGCGGCGCCTGGCTGGTCACGCCATCATTGAATATCTTCGGTTTCCCCATGATTTATGCCGTGGGTACCGACATGACCCACCTGGTTGGTAAATCCATTGTGGCCACCTTCAGGCACTGGAAATTTGGCCACGTCAGTGTAATTATAGCGCTTGTAATGCTCATCGGCACCTTCTCCGGCATTGAAACCGGCGCTCAGATTCTCTACTGGCTTACCCAGAAGGGTATTGCCGGAAGCGTGGTTCGCTACCTGTACATGATCCTGCTGGCCTCCATTGGCATCTTCATGCTTTCGGAATACCTGCGGGTCAGGAAGCTGGAAAAGGAAGCGGGCAAGCAGGTCAAAGACATCGTCGGCACCGCCTGGTCCCGCTGGATCCAGGATACCCTCAACATCTGGCCTACCTTCTACTGCCCCATTGCCAGGATGCGTGTCTCCCTGTGGGCCATTCTCTTCGTGGGTGTGGTCACCGGTTTTGTAGCCGGTATCCTCGGGGTCGGCGGCGGTATCCTGCGAGTACCTGCGCTGATTTACCTGATGGGTGTGCCGACGAAAATTGCCGTGGGTACCGACCTGTTTGAAGTTATGTTCTCGGGAGCTTACGGCGCCTTTACGTACAGCTTAAAAGGCGGTGTGGAACTGGTTGCCGCAGTGATCATGCTTCTGGGAGCCAGCGTTGGTGCCCAGTTCGGTACTGTTTGTACCAAGTATGTGTACGGCATCACCATCCGCCTGGTTTTCACCATCGCCACCTTCTTTGCCTGCGCCTCGGTGATTTTGAAGGAAATATCCTCCCGTTATGCGGCCGTTTATAAAAAGGCGTTTGAAGCATTCCTGGCGGATCAAGGTCTTACTGCCGCTCAAATTTCAGCGATATACGCCAAAAAGGATACCGTATATCATTATATGGTGGAGGTAGCAAATAAACCGGAATGGTGGACCGCGTACACGAGGGACTACCTGTGGAACCAGGCGGGGGGCATCCTGATGCTTACCGCCGCCACGGGCATCTGCGCCTACATTCTCATCCAGCTCTACCTGGGCGTGGCCAGGGAGGTGAGGGAAAAGCGCCTGCGCGAGCAGGAAGCAGCCAGGTTAAAAGCACAGAGCTGATCTCCCCCGGAAAAGGGCCCCGGTTTATAAACCGGGGCCCTGCTTTTTAAAGGCCCGGGGGTTTGGGGCGCCAGAACTTGTCCGGTTCTTCCGGGTTCCAGTAGGCATCACAATCCAGGCAGCAGAATTTTCCCAGGGGCGGGATAAGGCAAACAAACAGGCCGCAAAGCAGGGCGATAAAAATCAGGTTGCGTATCCACGGGTAAAAGTAACCCAGCAGTAAAAAAAATAGTGCTCCCCCGAATCCCAGGCCGAACCCGGCCGCCAGCCTGATGATACGGCCGCGTGTGGTGTTTTTCGAACCACAGGCGGGACAGGGAGGTGTTTTAATTTTGGGAATGGGTAAAACCACGGTGGATTCCCCCTTTTTCTTATTTGTGAAATAATTCGCTATCAAAGCACATTTCCCTATGTGCCGGGTACAAAAATTTGCCGGATATCCAAATTTTTAATCTTTCAAATATTATGATTACCATTGACCTCCGGCCGGTGGTATATTATCATTGAAGAAAATGTACCTTGAAAAATAAAAAGGGGTAACGGGGGGAGCTCCATGTGGATGGGGGAGTGGGGGTATCCGCCTGATCGTGATTTTCCTGAAGAGGCGGACGACCCTGGGTTGCTCAGTGACCTGGTTGACGTCATGGGTTCTTTCGTCAGCGGTGCGCTGATAGTTGTGTGGCTATCCCGTCTGCTGGGACCTGTTATGGGCTGGTACTGAAACTTAACGGGCATAAAAGTTTTCTTGTCTGCTTTTACGCATAATCAATTGATGTCTTAAGGAATTGGGCCGAATGGAACAACCATAGGCCGGTACCCGGTATATTACCGGGTTACCGGCCATTTGTTTTCCTGGAGATACCCCTCTCCCCTGCTTCCCCCTTGAATGTAGCCCTCTCCTCAGTGGCGATATTTCAGAACGGGAGGAGGAATGTGTATGGAGATAGCGAACTATTTCACAAGCCATAAATAGGTCGGGAGGGGTACCAGGATGGTAAGTTTCCGGCCCCGGAGTTTCAGGCTGCAGGTAATTAGTATTGTGGCCGTATTGTTGATTGTTCCTGTGCTGGTGATGATCTACGACATTCTTTTTGCTTCCCGGACGGATGACCAGTTGATCAGGGACATGCAACACAGGCTGGGTGCGCTTGGTGATCACCTGGGCGAACAATTGGAGGCCTGTGTTCTGGAAAAAAGTAGAGACAATCCCCGGATAGATTTAACCGGTTATGTGGTGGATGAGTTTAACCGCCTGACTGTTCCCCTTGTCAGGAGCCACCCGGGGATCCGTTGCGGTTTATATATCACTGGCCAGGAACGCATTTGGGTGCAGGGGTTTCTCCACGAATACCGGCCCCGCCAGCCGGAAACGCCTGAAAAGCGGATGGAACGCATTTTTAAAGAAGCTGAGGAAGGCATTAATGCCGTACTGGCCGGGGGACAGCCAATTACCAGGGTTGGCCAGACCTGGGATGACCAGTTTCTGGAGTACCTGGTGCCGGTGCGTGTCCAGGGAAAAGTAGTGGCTGTGGTCTGGGTTGAGGAACGGCTGCACCCCCTGTTTGCCCGCAGTGCCCGGGCGCGTTTGTTGCTTCGTTATGCCACATTGGGGATTTTCAGTTTTGCCGTAGTGGCTACCCTGGCCAGCCTTTTGTCCCTGATACGGGGAGTGGACCGGTTGAAAAAAGGGGTTCGGGAACTGGAGAAAAACCTGGCGGCCAGGGTTCCGGAAATGCCCGGGGAACTGGGTGAAATTGGCCGCACCATCAATCACATGGCGGCGAGCCTGGAGGAAAAGGAGCAGCTGGTTGAACACCTGCGCCGTTCCGAACACCTGGCAGCCCTGGGCCGCCTGGTTGCCGATATTGCCCATGAGTTGCGCGCTCCCATCGGGATTATGCAGTCCACGGTGGAGGTGATAAAACCATCCCTGGTGAAAAATGAGGAGATGAAAGAGCCACTGTCCATCATTGAAGAACAAATTTCCCGGTTGCACGGGCTCGTTGGTGAATTGCTCAACTTTGGCCGGCCGGGCAGCGGTATGAGGGAGCTGAATCTCAACGATTTAATATCGGAAGTTACCGCCAGCAGCAATACGTATTTCCTCCAGAACGGCGTGGAATTAAATTTATCCCTGGCTGAGGGATTGCCGCCGGTTAAAGGTAACGGTGATAAACTGCAGCAGGTGTTTTTGAACCTGATCGTTAATGCCGTGCAGGCCATGCCCGGTGGTGGCCGCCTGGATATAGAAACCTTTACTTCTTATGATGGTGTTTGCGCAGTGTTCAAAGATACGGGTGAGGGTATTCCTCCCGAGGATCTGGATCATATTTTCCAGCCCTTTTTCAGCCGTAAAGCAAAGGGTAGCGGTCTGGGCCTGGCCATCAGCCAGGAAATTGTCCGCATCCACGGGGGGACGATCAGGGTGGATAGCCGTCCCGGCCAGGGTACGGCGTTTACCGTTTGCCTGCCGGTGAAAAGTAACGGAGAAAAGGAGGGTTAATCCATGGCCCGGGTTCTGGTTATTGACGACGAGAAAGGAATGTGCTGGGCGTTACGCAAGGCTTTGGAGGATGAAGGGCATGAGGTGATCACAGCTTATAGCGGTCCGGAAGGCTTGAGTTTACTGGCCAGAGAAGAAGTAGATCTGGTTCTTCTGGATATCAGGATGCCGGGGATGAGTGGCCTGGAAGTCCTGGGTCATATCCGGAAGGAGGATAAAGAACTGCCGGTAATCATTATGACCGCATTAAGCAGTTTGCCCACCGCCCTGGAAGCCCTGCAACGGGGTGCCAGCGGTTATGTAACCAAGCCCTTCCAGTTAAATAATCTTAAAGAGACAATTAATAAAGCTCTTTCCGTTTATGGTTGACGTTATGGTGCTGATTTGATATACTTAAAAGCAAAGTAAGCTTAATGTAATAAATTGAATAAATGTTAACGGTCAGCTGAATCGAACAACGATAGGCTGGTCTGCCCGTGGTTTGGTAAGGGAGGCCGGCCTGTTGTTTTTATAGCCGTCTTTTATGAAAAAGTATAAATATTAAGACAGGCTGAATTGGTTGACAGTGCAGGGGTGCTGTGGTATTGTTTTTGTGAATTATAGCACAAGACTCCAATTTTTATTGCAGGGTCCAGTTAATGGGATTTAATTTGGTGGGTGCCGGAGAAAACCTCCAGGGGGTAAGAAAGATGGTAAAAGAGGGCGGTACCATGCAAAGTTTTACCAACCGGGAAGTGCAGTTGATAAAGTTCATCCGGCAGCTTGGGTGGGGGGAGGTCAGGTTGCGGGTGGAAAATGGCCAGCCGGTTTTAATATACGAAGCCATAAAAACTGTTAAGCTGGAAGAAGATGTTTATTTAAATAAGGGCCGCAAAAAGCAGGCTCCTGTCTAGCAGACCTGTCAATTATGCAGGCCCGTCTTGTAATATGCCTGTCCTGCAGTAATTTGAAGGGGAAAAATCCTATCAAATACCGAAAAGTTTTTAATCCTTTCCCAGATAATTGTTTTGACTTCACGGATTGTTTTCGCTATAATATACTTGCTGCCGGCAACTAAAAATATTTTTCTCGTGCGAGCGGGTGTAGCTCAATGGTAGAGCACCGGCCTTCCAAGCCGGGTACGTGGGTTCGATTCCCATCACCCGCTCCAACTATTGATATGAGGAAGTTCTCGGGGTGTTGTCAGGCCGGTACTCCGCGTCCCTCCCCTTTCATTATCAGTAAAAGAAAGAGGGTGGTTGACCATGCGACGTTGTATAAAATGCAAAGGGGAGCCGGCAATTGATCTCAAATCGAATAATACGGCCTTTTGTAAAGAGCATTTTATAGAATACTTTTTGAGACAGGTAGCCAGGGCCATTAAGAAATATAATATGTTTTCCAGTGATGAAAGAATACTGGTTGCCGTTTCCGGTGGCAAGGACAGCATGGCCCTGTGGGATGCCCTGTTATCCCTGGGATATAATGCCGACGGGTTGCACGTTGACCTGGGTATAGGAGAATATTCCACGGGTTCCCGGCGGATTTGCGAAAATTTTGCTGCCAGCCGGGGAGCCAGGCTGTATATCCTTTCGCTGGAAGATATGTACGGCACCAATATGAGGGAAATTGTGCGGCGTACCCGCCGGGTGAGCTGCTCTGTATGCGGAACGGTAAAAAGGTACCTGATGAACCTGGTGGTCCAGCAGAAGGGCTACCGGGTGGTGGCTACGGGGCATAACCTGGATGACGAAACGGCGGCCCTGCTGGGCAATTTATTTGGCTGGCAGGAGGGATATCTGGCCCGCCAGTACCCTCACCTGCCTTCAACCCATGCCCGCCTTCCGGCAAAGGTTAAGCCGCTGGTACGCCTGGGAGAGCTGGAGACGGAAACGTACTGCCGGTTGAAGGGGATTGATTTTCTGGCCGATGACTGTCCGCTGGCCAGGGGAGCAACATCTCTGGCCTATAAAGAATTAATTAACTCTCTGGAAGAAAAAATGCCCGGTACCAAGCAAAGATTCCTCTTTGGTTTCTGGGATAGGGGGCGCAGGAATTTCACCGATACTCCCGTGGAATTAAAAGAGTGCTCCCTCTGTGGCCAGCCGACGACGGCCGGTACCTGCCTTTTCTGCCGCCTGATGCAGAAGGCCGGGCTCGACCCCCTGATCCAGCCGCAGGTACAGGAGATGTAAAATGCTTTGCACAGGTTGTTGCTGTCCAAAACTTAGTATTGTATAATATTAACCGGGAATCAAAAAGGGGGCTGCAGGTAAGCAGCTCCCGCTCATGTCCCAGTAGCTCAGCTGGATAGAGCAACGGACTTCTAATCCGTGGGTCGGGGGTTCGAATCCCTCCTGGGACGCCAGAAAAAAGACCGTCTTCAGGTTAAACCCTGAGGCGGTCTTTTATTTGTCATTTAAGTTTCTGTCATTTAAGTCTCGCAATAAGCAAAGGATCAATGACCGGACATTTCCAGGCGCAGGAGCCTGATTTCCCGGTCGTGCTCTTCCAGCTTGATAAAAGTTTCTACTTGTCTTCGTGCAAGGTGCTCGACTCTCTCTTCGATTCTGGCCACGGAGTTCCTGATGCTGACGAAATAATCCATGTGAACTGCGCGGGCATCGAAGAGGGCGCGGATCTTATCGATGATTTCGTTTTCGATAAGGGCTTCCATTCGTTCCATGCGCCCGGCGAGCTCCTGCTGGCCCTGCTCCAGGCCGCTGACGCGCTTGACAAGCTCCTGCTGGCCCTGCTCAACGTTGCTGATGCGCTGTTCCATTCGTTCCATGCGCCTGGCGAGCTCCTCCTGGCCTTGTTCGAGGCTGCCGATGCGCTGCTCCACGTTGCCGATGCGTTGGTCCATATTGCCGACACATTGATTCAAGGCCTTTAATTCACCGAGGATCTCTTTCAGCAGTTGCTCGGACATGGATCGTTCCCCCCTTTCAATTATATTTCCCTCGCGGGTAATCGTGGGCTTACCAGGAAATCCAGGGATACATCGAAGAAGCCGGCAAAGACATCTCCACCTGCTGAGTTTTTGTTTTACAGGCCGACCCTGGCGCGAGCGAAGGGTTCCATGTGGCCGCGCACGTTGAGGCTCTTGGACATGACGATCATTTCCCCATCTTCCAGGGGTATGCCTGTTCTGGGGTGAGGTCCTATCTGCTCTATCAGCCATTCTTTAAACAGCTGCAGTCCTCCCATGTTAACCGGGAAACCGCCCCAGAGATCCCAGGCCCGGAAGTAAACATAAAAGTGCATCCGGTAGACGCCGGCCTTCCTGTCCAGGCGGATCTTGGTATCGATTAACCGGAGGCAGGGCAGGGACTTCCCCCTGGCCAGATCGGACGGGGAAGCGACTTCAATACACCCCTTGACATGATCGAAGCCGTAAGTACGATAAAAACGGATCAGGTCTTCCACCTGCTGGCAGATCCGTTCCCCGTAAGTGTAAGATTCGCTCTCTCCTTTGTATGGATTGAGGATATAGGTGGCAAAATATTCCTCAATCTTGTCCATGGTGGTGGGCGGAGCGGGAATTCCCAGCCCGGGCGGCAGGATATCGCAGAGGGGCCGCTCCCAGGGGTGGGTGATCTGGCAGGTTATGAAATCAAATTCCCGCCGGCTGTTGTCGCAGCGACCCTGTTCATCGGCGCCACCGCCCCATTCGGGGAAATAGGTGTAGGCGTCAATTTCAAACAATTTTTTTAAGAGCAGGTACCAGGCTTCGGGCAGGTTTCTGGCCCGGATAAAAACTGGCTCCAGGTATTCCCTGTTTTCTTCCACCATGCCGGACTCTCCTTTTCTTGGTATGGGTACGGTATGAATTTAACATCCAGGAAGTTCTGGGTCAAGGGGTAAGGGCCGGGTGCATCATTTGCGGCATGGGGAATTAACAGAAAGGTTTTTGCCTTTTTTGTCGTATAGGTATAATGCCTGCCTGTGTAAGAAAATGATCTGTTCGGGAGGTTATAAGGTGAGTTCTGTCATACTGGTAAAGCATCCCCTGGTAAGTGACCGGCTGAGGACCCTGCGGGACCGGGAAACCAACACCGAGCTGTTTCGCAGGGCTTTAAGGGAACTGGGGTTGATTCTGGCCGTTGAGGCGACCCGCCACCTGTCCACCAGGGAAACCACCGTGGTAACACCTCTCGGGGTGGAGACCCGGGTTGAAGAGGTGGATTCCTCCAGATGCCTGCTGGTGCCCGTGCTGCGGGCGGGTCTCGGTTTTCTGGACTGTTTTCTGGAGTTTCTGCCCCGGGCCAGGGTGGCCCACGTGGGGGTTGCCAGAAACCACGATACCCTGGAAGCGGAAGTATATTTGAGTTCAGTGCCTTTAAACGCGATGGAATACGATCACGTTTTTATCCTGGATCCGATGCTGGCCACGGGAAACAGCAGCGTGAAAGTGCTGGAACTGCTGCAGTTGCGGGGATACTCACCCGGCAAGGTGGTGCTGGTTTGCGGGTTTGCCGTGGAAGCCGGGATAACGCAGGTCAGTCTGAAATTTCCCGGGGTCCGCATATAGATCCGGAACTGAACGACCTCGGCTATATAGTACCCGGGCTGGGGGATGCGGGGGACAGGCTCTATTTGCTTTAAGAAGTCACATGGCCACCCTTCCGGGTGGCCCGTAGATCTGGAGATATTAGGTTATTTCAGGCGGAGTTGCTTCAATTCCTTCAGGCTGCTGAGGTCGTTCATTTTGACCAGATGGTCCGAGATGGTATAAAGCACATCCTCGATATACAGCGCCCTTTTAACGGGTGTGGCTTCTTCCCCTTCCCGGTAACTGCCGCTGCCGTGGGCTACTTTCCCCTTCAGCTTTATCCCGCCCTCCGGGGAGATGTTGAAAACGTATGCCCCGTACCAGAATCTGGCCGGAGGTGCTTGTTCTCCCGCGGAAGTTAAAATACGGACGGGAGGAGAAAAGGATACGGGAATGACCAGCAAGTTCCTGGAACGATCGAAGAGTACGGCCCTGTGATCATAAAGTGCCGGTGAATCGGCGTCCTGGCCGCTGATGACATAGCTGGCCTTTTCCCTGGGGCTGGCCGGATTGCTCACGTCAAAAAGTGAAATTTTCAACCCTTCTTCCCGGGGGGTGGGGGGTGGGAAGATAAGGGGTCTCGGCTGCTCAACCGTTCCATCCCCTGCCTTGACCTCCCTGCCGATACCAATCAGATAATTTTCATCATACGCGTGCAGGTAGGTGGAGTAGCCGGGTATTTTTAATTCGCCGGCCAGTACGGGCTGCCGCGGGTTCTTTAAGTCCACCACAAAAAGTGGATCCACGTTCCGGAAGGTAACCAGGTAGGCCCGGTCACCCATAAACCGGGCGGCGTAGATTCTTTCGGTGGGAGCCAGCCCCTCTAACTTCCCGACGGGGCGCAGGTTTTTATCCAGTATATAGATGTTGTTTTTTGGTATCACCTGCCCGCTGAAGATGGAAGTGCCGGTGCTGGTGGTGGCTATTCTGAACATTCCCCGGTGTTCGTCCATGGAAAACTGGTTCAGGACGTGGCCGGGCACTTCACCCCGGCAGAGGTAATCAACCCGGTCCTGGTTGACGGCCAGCTTGTGGATAACCGTCTTATCCCTTTCGCGGGCCAGATCTTCCTCCCATTTCTGGTGCAGGGCGAATAGCTTCGTTCTCAAAGCATTTGCTCTCTGCTCATCCAGTGTCTGGAGATAATTATCGAGCAGCACATCCAGTTGCTGTAATTGCCGGGCCGGGTCCTCCACCTTCTTAAGGTCGGCCAGTTTTTTCCCCACCCCGGGCGGTACCAGCCGGGTCACATCATCCAGGAGGCGGTTGGTGAAGGCTATATAATCCGGAGTCTTAAAACCGGTAAGATAGATATTTTCTAAAGAGGCATAAATATTTTGCGAAATACCGGTAAGGAATGTTTTGCTGGTTATTTTGTTGTCCCGCAGATTTATGGTCAGGATGGTGGTATAGCAATAGGCATAATCCGGGTGGGGGAAATAGTAAATCTTTGAGGGGGGAATGACTTCGGCCCGTCCGTTAATGTTGATGGCAGGAAGTTCCACCCCGCCGGCGGGATCCGCGCCGGAATAAACAGGCATATTCAGGATTGCATAAACATAATCCCCAATCATACGGGAAGTGACGTAATCTGCCCGGCAGGTAATGTTACTTTCCAGTACGGGTTTATTTTTGTTTTCCACATTATAGACCCGGATAAAGATCCCCGGTTGCCCGGCCTGGTAGCCAAACACCACCACCCTGCTATTATTGATTAAAATCTCCAGCGGCTGGCCTTCGCAGGAGATGGTGGAGATTATTTTCGCTTCCCCGGCCGGGTAGGCCCGGACAATAACCACCTTGCTACCGGAGAGGAGGTACAGGTAACGGCCGTCACTTTTCACCGCGTCTGCCTCATCCACCCCGGTTACCTGAACGTTGGTGCGGGAAAAGTCCGCTGCCGGCGGCTCTTTGCCGGAGTCCTTTACATTTTCCCCCCCTTTCATGGCCCGTATGGTATCCCGGGGGACACCATAGGTCAATGCCGGGGCGGCACGTTCCCCACCGGTCAGGAGCCGGTCGATTTCACGGGCCAGGTTAGTGTTCTGGTGGATGTAATTCACCAGTTCCCCGTAAGAGGCAAAACTTTTAATTTCCGCGGCCCGGGCCGGTAGAGGTGACGCGCTGCCACACAGGGTTATGCCGGCAGCCAGGATAAAGACAGCACAAATGAACAGGGCAATCCACCTTTGCATTTCTCCTCCTCCTTATCTTTTTTTGCCGGGTCGTTCACAGGTTATGACGTAAAGGCCGTGTCAAAAGTTCCCTTTTCTTCCGGCGGGGATAGGGCTGCCGGCAGGAATTGGACCCCGGAGCCTGAATGTATAACTAAATCTAAAAATAAACTGGAAAAGGTGTTTGCCCGGATGAGTCGCGGGGAAAGAAAAAAAGATCCTGGTATCAAAATCATGTTGTCCTCACTTCGTCACAGAAATTTCCGGTTGTTCTGGATGGGTCAGTGTGTTTCCCTGGTGGGTACGTGGATGCAGAACATGGCCCAATCCTGGCTGGTGCTGGAGCTGACCGGTTCCCCGTTTTTGCTGGGGCTGGTGGGAGCCCTGCAATTCATCCCGCTTCTCCTCTTCGCCCTGTTTACCGGCGCTGTGGCCGACCGCCTGCCCAGGCGCCCGCTTTTGTTGTTTACCCAGGGCATGTCCATGCTCATTGCCCTTGCCCTGGGTTTGCTCACCCTTTTTCACGTGGTCCAGTACTGGCATGTGGCGGTGCTGGCATTCCTGCTGGGAACGATGAATTCCCTGGATATGCCGGCAAGGCAGGCCTTTGTGATCGAGCTGGTGGACCGGGAGGATCTGATGAATGCCATTGCCCTCAACTCTTCCGTGTTCAACGGGGCGCGCATCATTGGCCCGGCTGTGGCCGGCCTGGTTATCAATACGGTGGGTATTGCCGCCTGTTTCCTGGCCAATGCGGCCAGCTTCTTATTTGTGCTGGCCGGCCTTCTATTGATCCGTTTAAATGAGGAAAAGGTTGCCCGGGAAGAGCAGAAAAACCTGTGGGAGGAGGTGCGGGAAGGGCTTGTTTATATCCGTTCCAGCCCGGTGGTGTTCATTGTCCTGGCCATGGTAGGCGCTATGAGCACCTTAACCTTCAACTTTAACGTGCTGGTGCCTGTTTTTGCCCGGGACGTGCTGCACTGGGAGGCACAGGGCTTCGGCTTTCTCATGTCTGCCACGGGGCTGGGGGCCTTTGCCGGCGCCCTTACCCTGGCCTACCTCAGCAATCGCGGTCCCCGGGCCAGGTTGCTCCTGGCTGCCGCTGCCGGCTTATCCGTATGTGAGCTCCTGCTGGCCCTGGTCCGCTATCATTATCCGGCTTTAGTGTTGCTCTGCTTTGCCGGCTTTACGGTAAGTATTTTCAGCGCTTCCGCCAATACCACCATCCAGATTAACGTTTCCGATCACCTGCGGGGCCGGGTGATGAGCGTATATTCCCTGGTTTTCATCGGGCTGGCACCGGTAGGTAATTTCTTGAGCGGTACTGTGGCCAGCTTTTGGGGCGCCCCGGCCGGGTTTGCCCTGGGCGGCGGTCTGGCCCTGCTGATTTTACTTTTCCTGGGCAGGCGGTTGCTGCGCCACCAGCATGCCCCTGCTTCTTAAGCTAAATGAGCAGCCTTTAGTAAAACAAAAATCCGGGGAACTCTGTGGGGTTCCCCGGTGCGCCAAAGGGGTTTTGTTTTAATGGATGGCCGTGAGGAAGGCTCCGGCGGCCACGGCCGTGCCGATTACGCCGGCCACGTTTGGCCCCATGGCGTGCATGAGCAGGTAGTTCTGCGGGTTGGCTTCTGCGCCCAGCTGGTGCACCACCCGGGCGGCCATAGGAACTGCGGATACTCCTGCCGCACCGATCAACGGGTTGACCTTGTTCGTCGTAAACAAGTTCATGATCTTGGCGATCAGGATGCCGCCCGCAGACGCAAAGGCAAAGGCCACAATGCCGAGAATGAAGATGTAAATGGTCTGGGGCTTGAGGAAATTTTCCGCGGACATGGTGGCACCCACGCCCAGGCCCAGAATGATGGTCACAATATTCATCAGCTCATTGCGCGAAACGTCGGTGAGGCGCTGGACCACACCCGATTCCATGAACAGGTTGCCCAGCATGAACATGGCGATCAGGGGTGCCGATTTGGGCACCAGCAGGATAATCACCAGGCTGGCCAGCAGGGGAAAGAGGATTTTTTCTCCCTTGCTCACCGGGCGCATTTGCTTCATCACCATGGCCCTTTCTTTAGGGGTGGTCAGCAGCCTGGCCACCGGGGGGATAATCAGGGGTACCAGGGCCATGTAGGAATAAGCGGCTACGGAAACCGCTCCCATCAGATGCGGAGCCAGGTTGGCCGAAAGGAAGATGGTGGTGGGACCGTCCGCACCGCCGATAATGCCTATAACAGCCGCTTCGGCAATGTCAAAACCAAATAACAGGGCGGTGAAAAAGGCTGCGTAAACTCCCAGCTGGGCGGCTGCACCCAGCAGTAAAGTCTTGGGGTTGGCAATTACCGGACCGAAGTCGGTCATGGCTCCCAGGCCGAGGAAGATCAGGGGGGGGATTAATTCGTTCTGAATCCCGTTATGAAAGAACATATAGAACAGCCCCCCCTGTTCCATTAACCCGGTGAGGGGGAAATTGGCGGCGAAAATGCCAAAACTGATCGGTACCAGCAAAAGGGGCTCGACCCCTTTTTTTATGGCCAGGTACATGAGGATAAAGGCAATGATCCACATGATTAAATTGCCCGGGGTTAAGCTGAGAAACCCTGTGCTGTTGATGACCTGGGTCAACTGCTCCAGCATGGCCATTCCCCCTCCCCTACTCCAGAACCAGGATAACCGTATCCGGGTTGACTACATCGCCCGGGTTGGCTTTAATTTCCCTGACCGTACCGCTGGCCGGGGCATAAATTTTGACGTACATTTTCATGGCTTCAATGGTGGCCACGGGATCGTTTTCCTTTACCTGATCCCCCACATTAACATCGATAGAAACCAGCTTGCCCACCATGGGTGAGTTGACCGGGGTAGCCATTTAGAGCACCTCCTTTCCTAATGAATGGTGGCTGTTTTTCCCTGGACTGGTCCCTGCTGGGATTGCTGGGCAGCAACTTTTTTCCTGGCGCTGGTTGCAAAAAGCCAGCCGCAAAAGCTTACTGCCGCGCTTAGTATGCCCAGGGCCAGAAATACCGAAACAATACCGCTGATGGCTACGACAAGGGCACTGGTCCAGTCGATCATTTGCTAACCCTCCTTAATTTTTATTTTTTATAAATCCCTGCTAAAAAATTGATCCGGCTTTAGTATATTGGGAGAACCAGTTTTTGCTTATTGTATTCAACAAACAGTATATTGTATACAAGACTAAAATGCAATACTTTCTAAAATGAATATTCAAAATTCTACACATTGGAAATCGCGTCTTCTTTCTTATATAATTTAAGAAAGAGGTATTGCTACTTTTTAGAAACGCTCCGGGAGCCATAAGCCCTGCCAGCTGTAGGGATATCCGGTGTTTTAATTTTAACGGAATTTCATATTGCAGTTTTGCCTGGCATCAGGTAAAATAGCTTACTAGTTATAGCTTGCATAAATCGGACCAGCAGAGGCCTGCCGGGGAAAATATCAGCTATAAAAATTTTAAGGAACGGTGGATAATAAACCTTTTTTTCTGGAGGAAATATCCTGGGGCCGTAGAATTAAGTATTTACCTTAAAATCTGGATACACTTAAATACCGTGCGGACTATTATGGCAAAAGAGGCCAGATCTGGTTATTTAAAAAGCGTTGTAAGGGGGAGCATAGATGAAAGCTAACGCGGAAAGAATAGAAAAAAATACTGTTTTACTGGAAGTAGAGGTAGAAGCCGATCAATTTTCCCAGGCAATGGATAGAGCCTACCGGAAGCTGGTCAAAAAGGTTAACGTGCCCGGTTTCCGGCCTGGTAAAGCTCCCCGGATTATCCTGGAGCGGCATATCGGCAAGCAGGCACTGGTGGACGAGGCAGTGGAAATGTTGATTCCGGAAGCCTATTTTAAGGCGGTGCAGGATACGGGTATTGAACCGGTGGCCCAGCCCCAGCTGGAACTGGTTCAGGTGGAAGAAGGCAAACCGGTAGTTTTTAAAGCCAGAGTGGTGGTTAAGCCGGAAGTAGAGCTGGGCGAGTATAAAGGCCTGGAAGTAAGCCAGCCCAGCACCGAGGTAACACCTGAGGACGTGCAAAAGGAACTGGAGCGCCTGCAAAACCGTCACGCTAAGCTGGTGAGCCTCGATGAGGGCACGGTTGAGCAGGGAGACTTTGTTACCGTTGACTTCGAGGGCCGGGTGGACGGTGAAACCTTTGAAGGCGGGCAGGCTAACGATTATACCCTGGAAGTGGGTAATGCCGGGTTGCTTCCCGGTTTTGAGGAACAGCTGATTGGTATGGCCATCAATGAAACCAGAGATATTAAGGTGCACTTTCCCGAAGACTATCCCAAGCCGGAGCTTTCGGGTAAGGAAGCGGTCTTTACTGTTACCGTCAAGGCTATCAAGCGCAAAGAGCTGGCCCCGCTGGATGACGAGTTTGCCAAGGATGTCAGTGAGTTTGATACCCTGGAGGAATTAAGGGCGGATCTGGAGAATAAATTAAAACAAGCTGCTGAAGCCAGGGCAAAGTCCGAAATTCGTCAGGCTGTCGTGAAAAAAGCGGTAGAAAATGCTCAGGTTGATATTCCCGAGGAAATGATTAAGAACCGCCTGGCGGAAATGATGGAGAGCCTGGAGCGCCGCCTGATGTATCAGGGCTTAACCCTGGAAAGCTACTTGAAATATTCCAACAGCAGCGTGGAGGATTTGGAAGAACGCCTCCGCCCGGATGCCCGGGATAGCCTGAAGACCATGCTGGTGCTGGATGCCATCGCCAAAGCTGAAAATATCACCGTCAGCGAAGAAGAGATACAGGCTGAAATTGAGCGGATGGCTAAAGAAATGCAACAGGATCCCGCGGTAGTGCGTAAAGTGGTGGAGGGCCAGGGTCAGCTGGATGCGGTCATAACGGGACTGGTGCGGGAAAAGGTAATCCAGTTCCTGGTGGACCACGCCAGGATCGTTGCCCCGGAAGAAAACCCGGCGACAGAGGCGAAGGAATAGTTTACAGTAAATTCCCGTTTATGACTGCTATCATGAATATCCATCCTTTACGCAGGAGGTGCCTGTGATGAACACTTTAGTGCCAATTGTTGTGGAGCAAACCAACCGTGGGGAGAGGGCCTATGATATTTACTCCCGTCTTTTAAAGGACCGGATTATTTTTATTGGTGGACCTATAGATGATCATGTGGCCAATCTGGTAATTGCGCAGATGCTTTTCCTGGAGGCTGAAGATCCGGAAAAGGATATCCACTTTTATATCAACTCCCCCGGCGGTATTGTTACTGCCGGGTTGGCCATTTATGATACCATGCAATATATCAAGCCGGATGTTTCCACCATCTGCCTGGGTCAGGCTGCCAGCATGGGTTCATTTTTGCTGGCTGCCGGCGCTAAAGGCAAGCGCTACGCCCTGCCTTACGCCCGGATCATGCTGCATCAGCCCCTGGGTGGGGTGCAGGGCCAGGCGACCGAAATTGAGATTCATGCCCGGGAGATCCTGCGCATAAAGGATATTTTGAATGAACTGCTGGCCAAACATACAGGCCAGCCCAGGGAAAAAATTGCCCGGGATACCGATCGCGACTTCTTTATGTCCGCTCAAGAGGCAAAAGAATATGGTATCATCGATGAGGTGTTGACCTACCGCAAGTCAAAATAAAAGAGGTGTTTTACAATGTTTAACGACAAAGGTCAGCTCAAGTGCTCCTTTTGCGGTAAGCTCCAGGACCAGGTCAAGAAACTGGTGGCCGGTCCCGGAGTGTATATTTGTGATGAGTGCATTGAGCTTTGCAACGAAATTATTGAAGAAGAATTGAACGAGGACCTCGGGCTCGATATGGGTGATATCCCGAAGCCCAAGGAAATAAAGGAAATCCTCGATCAGTATGTCATCGGCCAGGAACAGGCTAAGAAAACCCTGGCCGTGGCAGTTTACAACCACTACAAGCGGATAAACCTGGGTGGCAAGATAGATGATGTGGAACTGCAGAAGAGCAACATCATCATGCTGGGGCCCACGGGCTGCGGTAAAACGCTGCTGGCCCAGACCCTGGCGCGGTTGCTCAATGTTCCCTTTGCCATTGCCGATGCCACGTCCTTAACCGAAGCCGGTTATGTGGGGGAGGACGTGGAAAACATTCTGTTAAAACTCATCCAGGCAGCCGACTATGATGTGGAGAAGGCGGAAAAGGGCATCGTTTACATTGACGAAATCGATAAGATCGCCCGCAAGTCGGAGAACCCGTCCATAACCCGGGACGTATCCGGTGAGGGTGTGCAGCAGGCCCTTTTAAAAATCCT
Organism: Desulfofundulus australicus DSM 11792; assembly: GCF_900129285.1. GTDB lineage: Bacteria > Bacillota > Desulfotomaculia > Desulfotomaculales > Desulfovirgulaceae > Desulfofundulus > Desulfofundulus australicus. The sequence goes on along the minus strand of NZ_FQUW01000010.1, from coordinate 46,135 downwards.
GGAGGGTACTGTGGCCAGCGTGCCGCCCCAGGGAGGGCGCAAGCATCCTCATCAGGAGTTCATCCAGCTGGATACCACCAATATCCTGTTTATCTGCGGCGGTGCCTTTGACGGCATCGAGAAAATTATCCAGAACCGCATTGGGAAAAAGGGCCTGGGGTTTGGTGCCGAGATCCAGAGCAGGCGGGATCAGAAGATAGGAGAAATCTTAAGGCATATCCTGCCGGAAGACCTGCTTAAGTACGGTCTTATCCCCGAGTTTGTCGGCCGCCTGCCCATAATCGTCACCCTGGATGCCCTGGATGAAGAGGCGCTCATCCGTATCCTGACCGAGCCCAAGAATGCCCTGGTCAAACAGTATGAGAAGCTCTTTGAGCTCGACGGGGTGAGCCTGGAGTTCCACCCCGACGCCCTGCGAACGGTGGCCCAGGAGGCCCTCAAGCGCAACACCGGTGCCCGGGGGTTGCGGGCCATCCTGGAAGACATCATGCTGGATGTGATGTACGAGATTCCCTCCCGGGAAGATATTGCCAGGGTAATCATTACCAAAGAAACCATTCTGAAAAAGGAAAAACCCCTCGTGGTGGCGATGGATCGCAAGAAAAAGAAAGAGGAAACGGCCTGAACCGGAGTATAGAGCAAACCTGGGAAGCGCACGTTACGGCACGTGCGCTTTTTTCTTTAACGGGGGCTCAAACCTGCTAAAAAGACAGGCTGCTGGAAATGGTGTTTTTAGATGCATAAAAAGGGCAATAATAGATCCTGCCAGAAAACAAGGCAAGGAGGCATGAACGTGGCAGAATTTCCCGGGGGATTGGGCAGCTTTATTACCTTTGTCCAGGTTTTCTTCGGAGTAATCATCGGTCTTTACTTCTGGAACCTTTTGAAAGCCCAGCAGGGCAACCGGACGGCCGTGGAAAGGGAATCCCGCAAAGAAATAGAGAAACTGCAGCGGCTGCGGTCCATTTCCCTTACCGAGCCGCTGGCAGAAAAAACCCGGCCCAGCAAATTTGAGGAAATTATCGGCCAGGAGGAAGGTTTGCGTTCCCTGCGGGCGGCCCTGTGCGGGCCCAATCCCCAGCACGTCATTATTTACGGCCCGCCCGGGGTGGGCAAAACAGCGGCCGCCAGGCTGGTGCTGGAGGAGGCCAAAAAAAATCCCCACTCTCCTTTTAAAGAAAATGCGAAGTTTGTGGAGGTGGACGCCACCACCGCCCGCTTTGATGAGCGGGGAATTGCCGATCCCCTGATTGGTTCGGTACACGATCCCATTTACCAGGGGGCCGGGCCCATGGGCATGGCGGGTATACCCCAGCCCAAGCCGGGTGCGGTGACCAGGGCCCACGGGGGGATACTTTTTATCGATGAAATAGGCGAACTTCACCCCATTCAGATGAACAAGCTGCTCAAGGTAATGGAGGACCGCAGGGTTCTTCTGGAGAGCGCCTATTATAATTCCGAGGATCCCAATATTCCCGGTCACATCCATGATATCTTTCAGAACGGCCTGCCCGCGGACTTCCGCCTGGTGGGGGCTACCACCCGCACCCCGGAGGAAATTCCCCCGGCGCTGCGCTCCCGCTGCCTGGAGATCTTTTTCCGCCCCCTGCTGCCCCATGAAATAGAAATTATTGCCGCCAACGCCGCCCGCAAGGTTGGTTTTCCCCTGGACGAGCGGGGGCTGGCGGTGATCAAGAAATTCGCCACCAATGGTAGAGAGGCGGTCAACATTGTGCAGATAGCCGCCGGCATTGCCCTCACCGAGGGGCGCCAGCAGATCAGGGCGGCCGATGTGGAATGGGTGGTTCACAGCGGCCAGTACAGTCCCCGGCCCGAAAAAAAAGTGGCTTCCCAGCCCCAGGTGGGCCTGGTCAATGGCCTGGCCGTTTACGGTCCCAACATGGGGACGCTTCTGGAGATTGAAGCCAACGCCCTGCCTGCCCCCCGGGGCCAGGGCAGGGTAATAGTGACCGGGGTGGTGGACGAGGAAGAGGTAAACGGCCGGGGACGGACCATACGCCGTAAAAGTATGGCCCGCGGGGCGGTGGAAAACGTGCTCACCGTCTTACGCCGCACCACCGGTGTGGACCCCCGGGACTACGATATCCACGTGAATTTTCCCGGCGGCATTCCGGTGGATGGACCTTCCGCCGGGGTGGCTGTGGCCACGGCCGTTTACTCGGCCATTACCGGTATTCCGGTGGACAACCGGGTAGCCATGACCGGCGAGGTTTCCATCCGTGGTCTCGTGCTGCCTGTAGGGGGGATTGTGCCCAAGGTGGAGGCTGCCCGCCAGGCGGGGGCCAGGAAGGTTTTCATCCCCCGGGAAAATTATCAGGAGCTTTTCCGGGACCTTGAGGATGTGGAAGTGGTTCCGGTGGACAGGCTGGAAGAGGTGCTCAAGGCGGCCCTGGTGGAGCAACCCGGGACCTCCCCCAGGGGTGTCCTGCCGGCGCCGCGGGAAGTGCTGGTGGCGGCGGGGGTGGCCTCTTCCTCCGGTTTCCCGGCCAACCATTGTCCCGGGAGCTGAACTTCTCCGCCCGTCAAGTTTTCAGTGAACGTTGGGCCCCGGCCCGGTGCTTATGCGCCGGGTTCTTCTTTTCAGGCACCACTTATTGCTATGGCAGTAATGCCGGGTGTATGTTAAAATAGTGATGTATCTGGCCGGAACGCAGAACCTGTATAGAAGAGGAGGTGCAGCTATGGAGCCGGTAGTAAAAGTCTTACCATTGCTGCCGCTAAGGGGGATTCTGGTTTTTCCCTACATGGTCATCCACCTCGACGTGGGTAGGGAAAAGTCAGTGCAGGCCATTGAGCAGGCCATGATGAATGATCGCATTATTTTCCTGGCTACCCAGAAAGAAGCTCAGACTGACGATCCTGGCGTTGATGATATATACCGGATTGGTAGCGTGGCAGAAGTTAAGCAGCTTCTCAAGCTGCCCGGAGGCACCATCCGGGTGCTGGTGGAAGGTCTTGCTCGCGGTTTTATCAGGCGTTACCTGGCCCACGAACCTTACTTCAAGGTGGAAGTGGAGCAGTACAGCGAAAACTTTGTTAAAACGCCTGAAATTGAGGCTCTGATGCGCAACCTGGTGCACCAGTTCGAGCAGTATGTAAAACTCTCCAAGCGCATCCCGCCGGAGACAGTGGTTTCGGTGGTCAACCTGGAGGAGCCGGGCCGGCTGGCCGATATTGTTGCCTCCCATCTACCCCTGCGCATTGAAGAAAAACAGCAGGTGCTGGAGGCCGTGGATATCGTCAAGCGGCTGGAAAGCCTGTGCGCCCTGGTGGCCAGGGAGCTGGAGATTGTGGAGCTGGAGCGCAAGATTAATATCCGCGTCCGCAAACAGATGGAAAAAACCCAGAAAGAATATTACCTGCGGGAGCAGATGAAGGCCATCCAGCGGGAACTGGGTGAGAAAGACGAGCGGATGGCGGAAGGTGAGGAATACCGGGAGAAAATTGCCGAGGCCAGGTTGCCCAAAGAAGTTGAGGAAAAGGCCTTAAAAGAAGTGGAGCGCCTGGAAAAAATGCCACCCATGGCGGCGGAATCGGCAGTTATTCGCAATTACCTGGACTGGTTGCTGGCCCTGCCCTGGAGCAAGAGTACCAGAGACCGGCTGGATATCAAGGCTGCGGAAGCCATCCTGGATGAAGACCACTACGGTCTTACCGAGGTCAAGGAGCGGATTCTGGAATACCTGGCCATCCGCAAGCTATCCAGGAAATTGAAGGGGCCCATCCTGTGCTTTGTGGGACCGCCCGGAGTTGGTAAAACCTCCCTTGGCCGTTCCATTGCCCGGGCCCTGGAACGCAAGTTTGTGCGTATTTCCCTGGGCGGTGTGCGGGATGAAGCGGAAATCCGCGGCCACCGCCGCACATATGTGGGGGCGTTGCCGGGCAGGATAATTCAGGGGATGAGGAATGCCGGTTCTAAAAATCCGGTATTCCTGCTGGATGAAATTGATAAGATGAGCATGGACTTCCGGGGTGACCCTTCGGCGGCCCTGCTGGAGGTGCTGGACCCGGAGCAGAATAACAGTTTCAGCGACCACTACATTGAGGTGCCTTTTGACCTTTCCAACGTCCTGTTCATCACCACAGCCAATGTCCAGCACAACATTCCGCGTCCTCTTCTGGACCGGATGGAAGTGATCCAGATTTCCGGTTATACGGAAGAGGAAAAGGTGCAGATTGCTTTAAGACACCTCATACCCAAGCAGTTGAAGGAGCACGGGCTGACCCCGGAAATGTTCAGCATTTCAGAAAAAGCCCTGCGCCGGGTGATCCGGGAATATACCCGGGAAAGCGGGGTCCGCAACCTGGAGCGGCAGATAGCCGCCCTTTGCCGCAAGGCCGCCCGGCAGATTGTTACGGAGGAAGCTACTAAGGTTCGCATCACCGTGCAGAACCTGGAGCATTACCTGGGAACACCCAAGTACCGGTACGGGGTGGCCGAACAGGAGGACCAGGTGGGTGTGGCCACCGGCCTGGCCTGGACCGAGGTCGGGGGAGACACCCTGGCCATCGAGGTTACCATTTACCGGGGTACCGGCCGCCTTACCCTGACGGGTAAACTGGGTGAAGTGATGAAGGAATCGGCTCAAGCCAGCTACAGCTATGTGCGCAGCCGGGCCAGCCAGCTGGGTATCGACGAGGAGATATTTGATAAGCGCGATATTCACATCCATGTTCCGGAGGGGGCCATTCCCAAGGACGGGCCTTCGGCCGGTATTACCATGGCCTGTGCCCTGGCTTCGGCCTTTACGGGGCGCAAGGTGCGTCATGATGTGGCCATGACCGGGGAAATTACCCTGCGGGGGCGCGTGCTGCCTGTGGGCGGCATCAAGGAGAAGGTACTGGCCGCGCACCGGGCGGGGATCACCACAGTAATCCTGCCCCGGGATAACCGCAAGGAGCTGGATGAAATACCAGCCAACGTGAGGAACAGGATGCAGTTCATTGAGGTGGAGCATATGGATGAGGTTCTGCAGGTTGCTCTCCTGGACAAGGAAGAGGCGCCGGAAACTGCCGAGCTGGGTTCTTCCCCGGGGGAAGTGGAAGAGGTTTCCTACCAGCCTGTAATACCGGTTAAGGAGGATCCCTCCGCAATCCATGAACATCGTTTCTGCTCAATTTGTTAAAAGTGTAGCCGATTTAAAACAATGCCCGGCCGGGGGAAGGCCTGAAATTGCCCTGGCCGGGCGCTCCAATGTAGGGAAGTCTTCCCTTTTAAATTGCCTGGTCAACCGCCATAACCTGGCCCGCACCAGCAATACCCCGGGCAGGACCCGTACTCTGAATTTCTACCTGATTAACAACAGGTTTTACCTGGTGGACCTGCCGGGGTACGGCTTTGCCCGGGTGCCGGAAAAGATGCGGGCCGGCTGGGGGCCACTGATCGAGGGTTACCTCACTCACCGCCCGGAGTTAAGGGGGGTGCTCCAGCTCGTGGACGTGCGCCACCCTCCCACCGTCCAGGACGTGCAGCTTTACCAGTGGCTGAAATATCACGGCCTGCCTGCGGTGGTGGTGGCCACCAAGGCGGATAAACTTTCCCGGAGCCAGGGACTGCGCCAGCTGCAGGTAATCCGGCAGGTTCTCGGTTTAAGCGGGGACGACCTTTTAATTAAATTTTCTGCCCGCACCCGCGAGGGGCGGGAAGAGCTCTGGCGCGTCATTGAAAGCTGGGTAAATTGAGCTTCAAACGTTCCAGCCAGCGCGGCTTTTCCTTTTCGGGTACATATTCCACCATTTCCAGGGCTGTCCGGGCAAACCGGTTGTTCACCATTTGCTCCGGAGGGATCTTCCGGGGTATTTCCCGGGCCTGATCCAGCAGGTCAAGGAGGTAGTTGAATCTTTCCGGAGCGATGACCGGGCCGGCCGCCCAGGTATTCTGTTTGCGGTAACGCTCGATGGCCTGGAGGAGAACACTTTCATCTACATCTTTGAAGTACGGTTTGACCAGCCGGGCAGCCTCCTGGCTGCTCTGATGGGCCAGCCAGAGCTGGGCTTTATACAGGGCGTTGGTAAAGCGCTGCAGGGTGACGGGGTTGTTGCGGATAAAACCCGCCCTGGCCACATAAACTGCTGCCGGCAGGGGGCCCGTTTCCTTCCCCAGGGAGGCCACCACCCGGCCCGAACCGGCATTTTCCACCATTGAGGCCTGGGGTTCGGGCAGGAGGATGAAATCGCCGGAACCCGCGGAAAAAGCTCCTATGCGTAAAGTAGCCGGGATATTGGTGTAAAGGGTCACCTCCCGGTAAGGAGCAAGGCCATTCTTCCTTAAGAGCCCTTCCAGGAGTACCGTTTCCCTGCTTTCGGGCCAGCCGGCAATGACGGCCTTATCCTTCAGCGAGGTCCAGGTAAAAGGTTCTTTTGCCTGGCGGGCCAGGAGGAAATGGCTGTCCCGCTGGGTTACGGCGGCAAAGGCCACCAGGTCGCCCGGAGAACCTTCCAGCCGGCTGTAAATGGCCTGTTCCAGCCCCACCAGGGCCACATCGGCCCGTTCCCGGGCCAGGGCGGGTAGCAGTGTTTGTTCCGTGGACATGCTTTCCAACCTCACTTCCAGCCCCTGCTCTTTATAAAAGCCCAGGGCCAGGGCAAGGTAATGGGGCAGGTGATACACCGAAGGAGGGCCTTCCACCAGCCGGATAACCGTGGTTTCAGGTTGCGGCTGGCCGAGCTTTTGCACCAGAACAACCCCTGCTGCCAGGGCCAGGCTCAGAACCAACAGGAGCAGCAGTAATAACCTGGGCCTGCCCACTCTCAACACCCCCATATTTTCCAAAATCGTTTTTCCTTTTAATTCTATTTAACGATTAGCATTTAATGCCAGAAATTAACCTGGATGTTGCTAAAAGAATGGAGAGCACATTATAATGTTCACAGACTATAGAGATAAGGAGAGGCAAGATGACCCGGTTTGATATGCCTACCACTTACGACCCCGGGGCGGTGGAAGAAAAGTGGTACCGCTTCTGGGAGGAAAACAAGTTTTTCCATACGGAAGTTGATGCCCGTAAACCCTTTTCCATTGTCATGCCCCCGCCCAATGTCACCGGGCAGCTGCACATGGGGCATGCCCTGGACAATACCCTGCAGGACATCCTGATCCGCTGGCGCCGCATGCAGGGTTACAATACCCTGTGGCTTCCCGGTACTGACCACGCGGGCATTGCCACCCAGGCCAGGGTGGAAGAACATCTGGCGAAAGAGGGCAGGAGCAAGTACGATCTGGGCCGGGAGAAGTTCCTGGAACGGGTCTGGGCCTGGAAGGAACAGTATGGGGGGCGCATAACCCACCAGCTGCGCCGGCTGGGTGCCTCCTGCGACTGGGACCGGGAGCGCTTTACCATGGATGCCGGGTGTTCGGAAGCGGTGAAGGAGGTTTTCCTGCGCCTGTATGAGGAGGGCCTCATTTACCGGGATTATTACATCGTCAACTGGTGTCCCCGCTGCCAGACCACCATATCTGATATTGAAGTGGAGCACCTGGACAAGCCCGGGCAGCTTTACTACATCAAATACCCCATCAGCGACGGCCGTGATGCCATCATCATAGCCACCACCCGGCCGGAAACCATGCTGGGGGACGTGGCCGTAGCCGTTCACCCGGACGATGAACGCTACCGCCACCTGGTGGGCAGAACCCTGATCCTGCCCCTCGTGGGCCGGGAAATGCCCGTCATTGCCGATGAGTATGTGGATCCCGCCTTTGGTACCGGGGCGGTGAAGATCACGCCCGCTCATGATCCCAACGACTTTGAAGTGGGGCGGCGGCACAACCTGCCCCGGGTGCAGGTGATCAACAAGGACGCGGTGATGAATGAGGAAGCCGGCCCTTACCGGGGCCTGGACCGCTGGGAGTGCCGCAAGAAGATCATCAGGGATTTGCAGGAGCAGGGTTACCTGGTTAAGGTGGAGGATCACAGCCACGCCGTGGGGCACTGCTACCGCTGCAACACGGTTATCGAGCCCATGCTGTCCCGGCAGTGGTTTGTGCGCATGAAACCGCTGGCGGAACCGGCCATCCGGGCGGTCAGGGAAGGACGCATTCGCTTCATTCCGGAGCGGTTTACAAAAATATATCTGAACTGGATGGAAAACATCAGGGACTGGTGCATTTCCCGGCAGCTGTGGTGGGGGCACCGTATCCCGGTGTGGTACTGCCAGGACTGTGAGGAGGTAATTGCCTCCAAAGAACCTCCCGGGAAGTGTACCCGCTGCGGCAGCACGCACTTAGAACAGGATCCCGACGTGCTGGATACCTGGTTTTCTTCGGCCCTGTGGCCCTTTTCCACCCTGGGCTGGCCGGAAAAAACGCCGGAACTGGACTATTACTACCCCACTTCCGTGCTGGTGACAGGCCGGGATATCATCTTCTTCTGGGTGGCCCGGATGATTGTGAGCGGCCTTCATTTCATGCGGGATGTACCCTTCCGGGAGGTGTTTATCCACGGCCTGGTTCTGGACGCCCTGGGGCGCAAGATGAGCAAGTCCCTGGGTAACGGGGTGGACCCCATTGACGTTATAGAAAGTCACGGGGCGGACAGCCTGCGCTTTATGCTGGTTACCGGCAACACGCCCGGCAATGACCTGCGCTTTCACTTCGAGCGCCTGGACGGAGCCAGGAATTTTGCCAACAAGATCTGGAACGCTTCCCGCTTTGCCCTGATGAACCTGCAGGATTACGATCCTGCTTCGGCTCCGGGAAGGGAGGCCTATACCCTGGCCGACCGCTGGATCCTGAGCCGCTACCAGGCCTGCGTGCGGGATGTAACCGGGTTCCTGGAATCTTACGAGCTCGGGGAAGCAGCCCGGGTTCTCTACGAGTTCGTCTGGAATGAGTTTTGCGACTGGTACATCGAGCTGGTGAAACCCCGTCTTTACCGCGGCCAGGATCCCGTTGACCGGGCCTGCGCCCAGGATGTGCTGTCCCGGGTGCTGCGGGGGACCATGGAGCTGCTCCATCCCTTCATGCCCTTCATCACCGAAGAAATCTGGCAGCGCCTTCCGCACCGGGGGGAAACCATCATGTATGCTCCCTGGCCGGCGTTCCAGCCCGAATTGAGGGATGAAGAAGCCGAGGCCGAAATGGCTGTTCTTATGGAGATCATCCGGGCTATCCGGCACCTCAGGAGCGAAATGAACGTTCCCCCGGGCAAGACAGCAGACGTTATTCTGGTGACAGCCGGGGATCCCGTGGGAGATTTGCTCCAGCGCCATTCCGCTTACATCCAGGGGCTGGCCCGCTGCCGGGTGCAGGTAAAATCCGAACTGGACAGGGTTCCCCCGCAGGCTGCCCATGGGGTGGCCCGGGGGGTGGAGATTTACATGCCTTTAGCCGGGCTCATTGACATTGACCGGGAGCTGGCCCGGCTGAAGAAAGAGCTAGCGGCAGTGGAAAAAGAACTCCGGAAGGTGGAGGGCAAGCTGGGTAACGCCGGTTTCCTGAACAGGGCGCCGGCAGAAGTGGTGGAAAAAGAACGTTCCAGGGGCAGGGAGCTGGCCGGGAAGGCGTCGGCCATCCGGGAACGGCTGGCCCTGCTGGAAAAGGTGTAGGCAGTAAAACCATGGCATAATGTCCCGGGCTGGCCTGCATTACGAGGTGACAGCGGTGAATTATGAGGAAGCTTTGACCTACTTGCAGAACCTGACCAAATTCGGGATGAATTTCGGCCTGGGCCGGATCAGGGAGCTGCTGCGCCGGCTGGGTAACCCCCAGGACAGGCTGCGGGTGGTTCACGTTGGGGGGACCAACGGTAAAGGTTCCACGGTGGCCATGGTGGCCTCGGTGCTTACCGCTGCCGGTTACCGCACGGGTACCTTTACCTCTCCCCACCTGCATTCCTATACGGAACGTTACCAGATTGACGGCGTGCAGATTTCTCCCGAACGGGTGGCTCTATTAATTGGTCAGTTAAAGCCCCACCTGGATGCCATGGTGGCGCAGGGTTATGAGCATCCCACCGAATTTGAGGTCAGCACCGCCATGGCCTTCAAATATTTTGACGAGGAGCAGGTGGATTTTTTAGTTCTCGAAGTGGGGCTGGGGGGGGCCATTGATTCCACCAATGTGGTGGCCAGGCCCCTGGTCACTGTTATCACCAACGTGGCCATGGACCATATGGATTACCTGGGCCGGACCATCCGGGAAATTGCCACGGTTAAGGCCGGGATCATCAAGCCCGGCGTTCCCCTGGTAACGGCCTGCCGGGGGGAAGCCCTGGAGGTGATGGTCCGGTTCTGCCGGGAGAAAGGTGCTCCCATGGTGCTGGTGGGTGAAAAAGGGGAGGATATGGCCGGTCCCGGTTTTGACCCGGCTTTCCCCTGCCGCACTGTTTTATGGGAGCCGGGCGGAGGGGAGGCCGGGCAGGGCGGGCAGTACCTGGCGGTCCGGGGCCTGTGCCGCACCTATGGCCATCTCTTCATCCCCCTGCTGGGCAGGCACCAGCTGGTCAACGCCGCCGGGGCGGTGGCAGTGCTGGATCTGCTGGCGGAACAGGGTTTTTCCATCCCTGAGGAAGCCCTGTACCGGGGCCTGGCCGGGGTTCACTGGCCGGCGCGGCTGGAAATTTTCCGGCACCGCCCCCTGGTGCTCCTGGACGGTGCCCACAACCACGACGGCGCCCGCAGCCTGGCCAGGGCGTGGGACGATTATTTTCCCGGCAGGCAGGTGGTGCTGGTCATCGGGATGCTGGGAGATAAGGAACGGGGCAGGGTGGTGGCCGAGCTGGCTCCCCGGGCCCGGGCGGTGGTGGTAACCCGTCCCAACAGCCCCCGGGCCGGTGACTGGCAGCGCCTGGCTGAAGAGGCCCGCAGGTATGTGCCCGAAGTTTACACCATCGAGTCCGTGGCCGGGGCCGTGGAAAAGGCCTTATCTTTAGCCCGGCCGGACGAGCTGGTGTGCATCACCGGCTCGCTTTATATGGTGGCCGAGGCCCGGGAGGTGCTCCTGGAGAAGGGGATCGGCCATGGTGTTCACGAGAGCGGGAGACTATAGCACCGGTTCATCCGGTGCTTCAGATTTTTGACAGGCTCTTTATGGGCCCTGGTTTTAAAGGAGGAGCGACCTGGAGTGAGCGCTGCCGGGCCAGGCCAGGGCGACGGGATGAGGCGGGGCCGCGGACAGGATGTCCGCGGAGGCCACCTGAACACAGGAAGTGTGAATGTGGCCGGTACCCGCCGAAGACCGGAGCCGGGGCCTTTCGGCCCGGCCAGCGAAACGACCGGGAGCGACGACTTAAACCAGGGCACATCCCGGAAACACTTTGTCTACAGGCTGCAGCACCGGTTCATCCGGTGCTTTTTTAATTCTGGTATTCCTGGATAAAACCTCCCCGGCCAACTCATAATACCATTCGAAGACTTAATTGCCTGCAGAGGGAAAACGGGTTTCCGGGAGGTGTCCCTTTGTTCCGCTTTTGGAAGAAACGGACCCGGATATTGCCCCGGGAGAAAGGGAACCCCGCCCCATCCCGGGAAGATTACGCGCAGTGGGAGCGGAGCTATGAAGCCGATGAGCTGAAAAAAATGCCCCTGGGTCCCCGGTTGAAGGACAACCTGGCTCTGATCAAGCGAATTCTGGGCAACAGCAGCGACCTGGTCATCCGGGAATTCCGGCTGGGTGTGGACGGAGGGGTTCCCGGAGCCGTGGTGTTTATAGACGGCCTGACGGACAAGGGTACGGTTAATGATACCCTGCTCAAGGGCCTGACCCTGGAATCCCGCATGGCCGGCCTGGGGGGCAGGGATGCCGGAAATATATTTGCCCTGGTCCGCAATTTCATGGTCAACACCAGTTCGGTAAGGGAAGCCGCGACGGTGTTTGAACTGCTGGACGGGATCCTGTACGGCGACGCGGCCGTGCTGGTGGAAGGGGAGACAAGGGCCCTCCTGGCCACCGCTCCCGGGTGGCCGGTGCGGAGCATCGAGGAGCCCACCAGCGAGAACCTGGTGCGGGGGCCCCGGGAGGGGTTTACCGAACTGCTGCGCACCAACACTTCCCTCATCCGCCGCCGCCTGCGCACTCCCAACCTGGTGCTGGAACGGATCACGCTGGGGGAGCGCACCCGCACCTACGTGGAAGTCGTTTATATCAGGGGGCTGGCCGACCCCCGGCTGGTGCAGGAAGTCAAGAGCCGCCTTTCCCGGATCAGGGTGGACGGCATTCTTGAAAGCGGCAATATTGAGGAGTTGATCGAGGATAACCCGTACTCCCCCTTTCCCCAGGTGTTCCGCACCGAGCGACCCGACCGGGTGGTAAGCATGCTTCTGGACGGGCGGGTGGCCATCGTTACCGACGGGACGCCCTTTGTGCTGGTGGTGCCGGCGGAATTCATTGTCTTTTTACAGTCCTCCGAGGATTATTACGAGCGTTTTTTCCTGGCCATCGCCGTGCGCTGGCTGCGCTACATTGCCTTTGTGGCTTCCCTGATCTTACCTTCCCTGTACATATCCTTAACCACTTTCCACCAGGAGATGATCCCCACCCGGCTGCTGATCAGCATAGCGGCGTCCCGGGAGGGAGTCCCTTTTCCGGCGTTTGTGGAGGCTTTTTTGATGGAGTTCACCTTTGAGGCCCTGCGGGAGGCCGGCATCCGCCTGCCCCGGAACGTGGGCCAGGCGGTGAGCATTGTGGGGGCCCTGGTAATCGGCCAGGCGGCCGTTTCCGCCGGGATTGTCTCCAGCCTCATGGTTATCATTGTGGCCCTGACCGGGATCAGTTCTTTTGTGGCCCCGGTTTTCAGCATGGCCATTACCATGCGCCTTTTGCGTTTTCCCATGATGGTCCTGGCGGCTACTCTGGGCATTTTCGGGGTAATGATGGGGCTTCTGGTCATCCTGGTGCATATGGCTTCCCTGCGTTCCTTTGGCATTCCTTACCTGGCCCCCCTGGCTCCCCTGCACACCGGCGATTTGAAAGATCTGCTCATGCGGGTTCCCCTGTGGGCCATGGATAAACGCCCGTCGGAGCTGGCCAAGGGAGATCCCCTCCGCCAGGAAGAGGGCCTCAAACCTGCCCCGCCCGATAAAAAAGGCGGGCAGGGATAAAGCGGCAGGTCCGGGATTTTGCACTTGCGGCTTAAAGGGTAGTGACAATAATGGACAGGTTGCGCCTGGTTTCTGTGGCCTTATTGCTGGTGCTGGTATCCATCCTTTCCGGCTGCTGGGACCACCGGGAGGTGGAGGATCTGGGTATAGTATTGCTCACGGCCCTGGATCTTGCCCCCGGGAATAAAATACGCGTGGAGGTGCAGACCCTGGTCCCCGGGGCTGTTGTGGGCGGCGGGGCCGCTTCCATGGGCATGGGTGGTGGGGGTGGGGGGAGGAAGCGCTACCTCAACCTGGTGGCGGAAGACCGGACGGTTTTCGAGGCCATCCGCCGGATGTCCCTGGAAGCTTCCCGGGAGCTTTTTTTCGCCCACAACCAGGTCATCCTGATTTCCGAAAAGCTGGCCCGGGAGAAAGGGGTTACGGAAATAATTGATTTCTTCGCCCGCAACCGCCAGTTCCGGCGCGATACCTGGTTCCTTGTGGTCAGGGGGGACCCCAGGGATATCATGGAGATCCCCACCCACCTGGAAACCACCCCGGCCCAGGTGATCATGGGAATAATCAACCGCCAGGACCTCTCCTCCTATTTCGCCCCCACCAAGCTGGGGGAATTCATCAAGATGCTGGAAAGCACCGGCATTGAACCCTATACGGCCATTTTGCAGTTAAAACCCAATCCTGCTTTTACCCGCATCTCCCTGCTGCCCGGGGTCGATACCCCTCCCTCCTTATACAGGCTGTGGCTGGCCGGGGCGGCCGTCTTCCGCCAGGGGAAAATGGTGGGCCAGCTCAGCGAGCGGGAAACCCGGGGGCTGCTGTGGGTGCGGGGGGAAGTCCGGGGCGGTCCAATTACCATTGCCCTTCCCGCCAGCCAGGGGAAACAGGAGCTAACGATGGAAATCATGCGCTTCGGCCGCGGGGGGGTGAAACTGGAACCCTACCTGGCCGGGGGAAGGCTGGGCATGAAGGTGAAAGTGAGCGTCAGGGTCAACCTGGCCGAGTCCCAGAACCTGCAGCTCGATTTAAACAACCCCCGGGTCATTTCCCGGCTGGAAAAGGAATTGGCCGGGGTTATTAAAGGGGAGATCATGGCCTGCGTGACCAGGTTGCAGGAGGAATACCGGACCGATGCCCTCGGCTTTGGCCAGGCGGTGCACCGCAAATACCCCCGCGTGTGGAGGCAGGTAAAAGGGGAGTGGGAGGATGTTTTCGCCACCATGCCCGTTGCGGTAGAAGTGAAGACGGTAATCCGGCGCATCGGCCTGATCAATAACCCGACACCCCCGCACATGCTGGAAGTTAGGTGAAGAAGAAGAGGAAAGAGGTGGTTTGAATGAAGGTTGCCTTGTTAAGCCTGCTTTTCATCATTATCATTGCCCTGCAGGTGCCTTCCCTGGTGAAGCAGAAAATGTGGCGGGAGCTGGTTGCGTACAGCGTGCTCATGGTGGTGGCCATGTTTTACAGTTTCGGCCTGGCCCTTGATATGCCGCTGCCCAACCCGGCCAGGGTGGTGGAGATCGTTTTCACCCCCGTTACCTCCATGATTCATAAGGTGCTGAGCTGATGGCCCGGGCGGGGTTGGGTACCGGGAACGGTGATCCGGTTGTGTATAATTAATTTCCGAATAGAAGGGCCCGTCGTTTTGCAGGCGGTGGGCCTTTTTACGTGAAGGGGGAGCGTGTTATGGGCCTGGATGCAGCCCTTTTATTAATCAGCCTGGGGATCATTCTGATCAGTGCCGGCGTTTTTACCAATGGTGTGGAATGGCTGGGAAGAAAACTCCGGCTTACCGAGGGGGCGGTGGGAAGCATTCTGGCCGCGGTGGGCACGGCCATGCCGGAAACGGTTATTCCCCTGATCGCCCTCCTTTTGGGGCATGGTGAAGCGGAGAAAGAAATAGGCATCGGGGCCATCCTGGGCGCACCCTTTATGCTGGGGACCCTGGCTTTATTCATCAGCGGGGGGGCCGTGCTGGCTTTCCGCCGCCAGCGGGCGGCCAGTTACCCCCGCCTGGAGCCCGATGCCGTTGTCATCCGGCGGGACCTGCTCTTCTTCCTGGTGGTTTATACACTGGCCATTGGCGCCGCTTTTTTGCCCCGCCCGTGGAAACCGGTGGTGGCCACGGGGCTGGTGGCGGCCTACATTTACTTTGTCTATGAAACCATGAGCAAGGGCCATACCCTGGATGGGGAAGAAAGTGAAGGTGACCCCCTCTACCTGTACAGGAAGGCCGGCGATCCCCCCCTGGGACTGGTTGTTTTCCAGGTGCTGCTGGGTTTTCTGGGCATCGTGGGCGGGGCCAGGGTTTTTGTGGATGGCGTGGCCGATCTTTCGGCTCTGCTGGGGGTGCCCTCCCTTGTCTTCTCCCTCCTGGTGGCCCCCCTGGCCACGGAGATGCCCGAGAAATTCAACAGCGTCATCTGGCTTGCCCAGCGCAAGGATACCATGGCCCTGGGGAACATCACGGGGGCAATGGTTTTCCAGAGTTCCGTCATACCGGCCATCGGTATGGTGCTGACGCCGTGGGTGCTGACGGAAACGGCTGTCTTTAGCGCCATGCTGGCCCTGGCCTCCGGACTGCTGACCTACCTGTTGCTCCTGTGGCGGGGTTACCTGGACGCCAGGTTTACCATGGTCTACGGCGGAATTTTTTACGCATCCTTTATGGCAGCGGTTCTTACCGGGAAAGTGAGCTAGGTTTACAGGTGCCCGGGTAAAATTCCGGTTGCGGCTTGTCAGCAGGGGAGCAAAATGATAAACTAGTACAGATAGCGCACACTTTACTACCTGACGCCGGGTGATAACCGTGGCTAACGCGTACAGGCCTCAGAGAAGCTTCTGGTTGCTGCTGTTGCTGATGCTCATTGGAGCACTGGTGGGTGATGCGCTGGGCGTGGTACTCGTTCCCCTGTTGCCCGCGCTGAAACCCTTTACCTCTATAGGTCTTGCCCCGGCTACCCTTGATCTCCATTTTGCCCGGCTTACCCTTGGTTTCACCCTTACTTTAGGTCCCCTTACGGCTCTGGGATTGCTTCTGGGATTCCTTTTGTACCGTAAACTTTAAAAAGTGGAGGTTTGACATTGTTACCTATCTACCTGGCCTCTTCTTCGCCACGCCGGAAAATGCTGCTGGAACAGCTGGGCCTGCCGTTCACCGTGGTTCCGCCCGATGTGGAGGAAGAGGAGCATGACGGCCTGCCTCCCCGGAAACTGGTCGAGGCGCTGGCCGCAAAAAAGGCCCGGGCTGTGGCGCCCGCCATTTCCCGGGGGCTGGTACTGGCGGCGGATACTGTGGTGGTCTTTCAGGACAGGGTTCTCGGCAAGCCCGCCGGTCCCCGGGAAGCCGCTTTTATGCTCAGCCTGCTGTCGGGTAATGAACACGAGGTCTATACCGGCCTGGCGGTGATGGAGAAACCTTCC
The DNA here is from genome assembly GCF_900129285.1 of Desulfofundulus australicus DSM 11792. Lineage (GTDB taxonomy): Bacteria > Bacillota > Desulfotomaculia > Desulfotomaculales > Desulfovirgulaceae > Desulfofundulus > Desulfofundulus australicus. The sequence goes on along the minus strand of NZ_FQUW01000010.1, from coordinate 29,653 downwards.
GGGCGCCTGGTGGTTACCCATGAGTGTACCAGGGTCAGGTTTCGGACGCTGGAAGAGGAAGAAATAGCCAGATATGTGGCCACCGGTGAACCCCTGGATAAGGCGGGGGCCTATGCTGCCCAGGGGCTGGGGGCAATTTTTATTGCCGGAATCAAGGGTTGCTATTTTAATGTGGTGGGGCTTCCCCTGGCCCGCCTGGCCCGGGTGCTCAGGGAGTTCGGGGTGGACCCCCTGAAGTGTTTCCTCGAGAAATGAAAACCCGCCGGAGTATTCCCGGTTAAATATGTTGTGAAGGCGGGAAGGAGCTTTGGATTCCCAGGTGTACCGTATTACCATCAAGGACATGCCTGTGGATTTGCGCCCCCGCGAGCGCATCCTGCGGGATGGTGCCGGGGTGCTGTCGGACCTGGAACTTCTGGCCGTCCTCCTGCGTACGGGTACGCCCACGGCCAGTGCCCTGGAACTGGCAGCGGCGCTCCTGGGACATTTTGGCGGCCTGCGGGGTCTGGTGGATGCTTCCGTGGAAGAATTGAGCAGTGTCCGTGGGGTCGGGCCGGCCAAAGCGGCCATGCTCAAGGCTGCCCTGGAGCTGGGCCTGCGCATTGCCCGGGCGGGCAGTGGAGCGCGGCCGGTGATCAGGAGTCCCGAGGATGCTGCCCGGCTGGTTATGGAGGAAATGCGCCATCTGGACAGGGAGCATTTCCGGGCCCTGTTGCTCAATACCAAAAACGAGGTCATTGCCCGGGAGATCGTATCTATTGGTACCCTCAATTCTTCCACGGTGCATCCCCGGGAATTGTTCAAGAATGCCATCCGCCGCAACGCGGCGGCAGTCATCCTGCTGCACAATCACCCCAGCGGCGACCCGACCCCCAGCCAGGAGGATCTGGATGTAACCAGGCGCCTCTGGGAGGCCGGGCGTATTATTGGCATTGAGATTCTGGATCACCTGATTATCGGGGATAATAAGTACGTCAGTTTCAAGGCTGAAGGTCTGATTTAGATGAACCAATGAGAAAGGGGAGAAAACATGCGGCTCGGGTTGTTCTCCAGGGATATGGGTATAGATCTGGGTACCGCCAACTCCCTGGTTTATGTAAAAGGTAAAGGTATTGTTTTAAGAGAACCCTCGGTGGTGGCCATAGAGCGGGACAGCGGCCAGGTTCTGGCCGTGGGGGAAGAGGCCAAGCAGATGATTGGCCGTACTCCTGGAAATATCGTGGCCATCCGCCCCATGAAGGATGGGGTAATTGCCGATTTCGACGTTACCCAGAGCATGATCAAGTATTTTATCAACAAGGCCCTGCGCAACCACACTTTTCTTGTCCGCCCCCGGGTGGTGGTCTCGGTTCCCTCCGGGGTAACGCCGGTGGAAGAGCGGGCGGTGCGGGAAGCCGCCCTGCAGGCCGGTGCCCGGGAGGCCTATCTCATTGAGGAGCCTATGGCGGCAGCCATTGGCGCCGGCCTGCCCGTGCACGAGCCCACAGGCAATATGATCGTGGACATCGGCGGGGGTACCACGGAGGTGGCGGTAATCTCCCTGGGGGGAATTGTCACCAGCCGCTCCATCCGCATTGCTGGCGATGAAATGGATGATGCCATCATCCAGCACGTAAAGAAGGCTTATAACCTTTTGATCGGAGAACGCACGGCGGAAGAAATCAAGATTGAGATCGGGACCGCCTACCCCACCGGAGAGATTCAGACCTATGACGTTCGGGGAAGGGATCTGGTGACCGGCCTGCCCAAAACGGTGCGCATAACCTCCGAAGAAGTTTACAAGGCCCTTTCCGAGCCGGTATCGGCCATCCTGGAAGCCATTAAAGGCACCCTGGAGCAGACCCCGCCGGAACTGGCTGCCGATATCATGGACCGGGGCATCGTCATGGCCGGGGGAGGATCATTGCTGCGGGGCCTGGACCGCCTGGTGAGTGAGGAAACATCCATGCCCATCCACGTGGCCGACGAGCCGCTGTTGTGCGTGGCTTATGGTACCGGCCGTGTGCTGGAGAACATAGACGTGCTGCGCCGGGTGCTCATCAACCCGCGCAGATTATCGTGAGAAGATGGGTGTTGATCCCCGTTGACTTTGGGCAAGAGGCTATTTTTCCTGGTTATCCTGCTGGTTGTGGCCCTTTATGTGATGCGGGTTACTGCTCACGGCCGGGTGGAGGTGCCACCCCTGGGGAACACCCTGGTGGATGCTTTTGCTACGGTGGAACAGGCGGTCACCAGGGCAGGCCGGCTGGCCAGGGATGTGCTTACCTTCCCCTTTTCTCTGGTCAGGGCCTCGCAACGGGCTCAGGAGCTTTCGGAACGGGTGGACCTGCTGGAGAGCGAACTGCAGCAGGTCAGGGAGTATCAGCTGGAAAATGAGAGGTTGAAAAGGCTGCTGGATTTTCAGAGCGGTCCGGCAGCCAGTTCCCATCTGGAACTGGCTGCGGCGGCGGTTATAGGCCGGGATCCTGGAAGCTGGTTCAGTACCATAACCATTAATAAGGGCCGGGCCCAGGGCATCAAAACAAACATGACGGTAATAACTCCCCGGGGCCTTGTGGGGCGGGTGATTTCCACCACCAGCCAGACGGCCACCGTTTTATTGATTACCGACCCCCGCAGTGCGGTAAGCGCCCTGGTGCAGGACAGCCGCACACCGGGAATGGTGGAGGGAATGGCCGGGGGGGCCGGCAACCTGCACATGATCCACATCCCCAATGACATGCCCGTGAAAGCCGGGCAGGTGGTGGTCACTTCCGGCACTTCCAGGAGCATTTTCATCAAAGGTATACCCGTTGGCGAGATAGTAAGCGTGAAAAGAGACCCCACCGGCCTTTTTTTTGAAGCGGTTGTCCGGCCTTTTGTGGACTTCAACCGCCTGGAGGAAGTGCTGGTGGTTACCGGAGTCCGTTCTCCGGCCCTGTAACCGCCGCCTGCCCGTATGATGACGGTATTTAACGGATGCCAGAGGGGGTTTTTTTCTTGCCAGGTATGGTGTTCCTGCCCGGCTTTTTATTGCTGGCCCTTTTATTGCAGGTAACGGTGGTGGATTTGATCCGCATCCGGGGTGTGGTACCGGACCTGGTTTTTATACTGGTGGTTTTTTATGCCTTCTGGAAGGGACAGCGGGAGGGGACCTTCTGGGGGTTTGTGGCCGGCCTCCTGGAAGATCTGGTTTCGGGCCACTACTGGGGCCTGAATGCCATTTCCATGGCGGCAGCCGGTTACCTGGTGGGCTGGTTTGAGACCCGCCTGTACAAGGAAAGCCGCCTGGTGATGATGGTACTTACTTTCCTGGCCACCGTCGCAGGTCAATTAATTTATTACCTCCTGCTGTTTTACCTGCAGGTCGTGATCTCCCCCGGTGTGGCCTTGACGGGAGTTATCCTGCCTGCAGCCGCATACAATGCCTTGCTGTCCGCGTTAATTTACCGCCGGTTTTACCGCATGTACCTGAGGGGATGGTTCAGGATGTCCCGGCTATAATTTAAGGATGACCATGAAAGGGAAAAGGGTGAACAACAGGCAGGGCAGGGGGAAGGTTATGGCAACGGACGGGATTATTACCAGCAGGAAAGTGGAAAAAAAGTTGCAGGTCCTGCTGGGCCTGGTGATTGCTGCTTTTGCCCTTCTTTTCATCCGCCTGGCTTACCTGCAGCTGGTGGAGGCGGACAAGTACAAGGTGATGGCCCAGCAGAATCACCTGCGCCTGATTCCCATCGCTGCTCCCCGGGGGGAAATTTTCGACCGCAACGGCGTGCGCATTGTGGGCAACCAGCCGGTTTACACCATTTCCTTTGCTTACCTGGGGGTTGAGGATACCGACCGGGTAATTGCCCGGCTGGCCCGTATTCTGGTGGGTGAAAAATCATTCCAGGGCAAGACGGCGGAAGAAATTGAACAGGAAATCCATAAAAAACTCCAGGAGCAGAAGTTACGTCTGTATGAACCTGTACCCGTGGCCGATAAAGTGTCCAGTGAAACGGTAAGCCGGATTGAGGAGCAGCGCCTGGAGCTTCCGGGAGTGCTCATAGACGTGCGGCCGGTACGGCATTATCCCTATGGGGACCTGCTGGTGCCCACCCTGGGTTACGTGGGGATAATGGATCAAAAAGAGCTGGAGGAAAACAAGGATAAGGGCTATACATTGGGTGACTCCTGGGGTAAGGACGGTCTGGAAAAATCCTTTGAATCCTACCTCAGGGGCCGGCGGGGTGCCCGCCAGGTGGAAGTGGATGCTCAGGGGCAACCGGTAAGGGACCTGGGCGTAAAAGAGCCCGTCCCGGGGGACAACCTGGTGCTGACTGTTGACGCCCGCCTGCAGCGGGCGGTCCAGGATGCCCTGGCCCGGGGTATAGCCCGGGTGCAGAAAGAGGGTTACAGCCAGGCCAGGGCCGGAGCGGCGGTGGTGCTGGACGTCCGGACGGGGGAGATCCTGGCCCTGGCCAGCCATCCCACCTATGATCCCACCATTTTTACCCGGGATCTTTCCCCTCAAGAGTGGAACGAGGCCTGGGCCAAAATTTCCCGGGATCAGTCACTGCTCAACCGGGCCCTGGCCCTCTACCCGCCGGGTTCCACCTTTAAAATGGTGGTGGCTGCTGCCGCGCTGGAAATGGGTAAGATAACTTCCCGGTTCTCCATTTATGACACCGGGAGATATAAGTACAAGATGGACTGGAAGCCCGGGGGTCACGGGCGGGTGGATGTGGTAAGGGCCCTGAAGGTATCCTGCGATACGTTTTTCTGGACCGTGGGAGCAATGCTCGGCCCCGAACCCATTGCCCGCTATGCCCGGGAATTCGGCCTGGGGCAAAAGACGGGGGTGGAACTCCCCGGGGAACACGCCGGCCGCATTCCGGGACCGGAACAGAAATACAAGCTGTGGAAACCCCTGCTGGACAATGTCCAGCGACAGATGGACGAGATCCGCAAAGAGTATGAAAAGCGCCTGGCCGGTGCCGGTGAAGGGGAGAGGGCGGCTCTGGAGCGGGAAATGAACCGCCGGCTGGCACCTCTGCAGGAGCAGTACAGCAAGATCGAATGGGAATTGACGTGGCGGGAATACGACACCCTGGATATGTCCATCGGCCAGGGTAATAACTACTATACCCCTCTTCAGCTGGCCAATTATATAGCCGCCATTGCCAACGGGGGTACCCTTTACAAACCTTACCTGGTAAAAGAAGTGGTCGCCCCCGACGGCCAGACAGTGGCCCGGTTTTCACCCCGGGTAATCCGCCGTGTTGACGTATCCAGCAAGACGCTGGAGATTATACGCCGGGGCATGCGCGAGGTAGCTCTGCCCCCCGATGGGACTGCAGCCGGTGTGTTTGCGGGGGCGGAATACAGTGTTGCCGCCAAAACCGGGACCGCCGAGGTCCATGGCCACGATAACCACGCCCTCTTTGTGGCCTTCGCTCCCTATGAAAAGCCGGAAGTAGCCCTGGCCGTGGTGGTGGAATACGGCGGCCACGGCAGCAGTGCTGCCGGCTCTGTGGCCCGGGAGATCCTGGATGCTTACTTCAGTTTGAAAAAAGCACCTCCCACTGCCGGGCTCTCCAAGGAGAAAGCAGCCGGGACACAGCAGGCTGCGCCGGCACCCGAACGCCCGGCTGCCAGCTCCGGGAATAATCGGTCCGGGCGTCCGGTAGCGGCGCCCCAGGCTCCCTCCGGCGGGGCGGGAAGGGGGAACTCTTCCGGGCAGCCCGCAGGTGTTACACCCCCCGCCGGCTCCGGAGGGGGTACTCCGGCTGCCGGCCCGCCTCCCAATGAGGGAGAGACGGTTGCCCCGCCAGGTACGGGCAACCAGCCCCCGGCTACCGGCGGTTCCCCCTCTCCCTCCGGGAGTGCCCCGGAGGCGTCCGGGGAAGGGGAAGGACAATAAAACTATAATTTTTAGCAGGATTTGGTTGCCAGCTGTAGAATTTAAAGCACCACTGGGGGGTATTTACCGTGGGCAGGGAGCGGCTGTCTTATACGGAGGAAATGGTGGATGATAATACCGTTCTGATTCAGCGCACCTTGCGTTCCGGTCAAAAGATCCATTACGACGGCAACGTGGTCATCATTGGCGATGTAAACCCGGGGGCCGAGGTGGTGGCCACGGGTAACATTATTGTCATGGGTGCAGTAAGGGGGGTTGTTCATGCCGGTGCCGGTGGAAACGAAAAGGCCATGGTACTGGCCTTCCGCCTGGAGCCCACCCAGCTGCGCATTGCGGGTCATATCACACGCCCCCCGGATGGGCAGGATTTGAAACCCGAACAGCCTGAAATAGCCAGGATAAAAAACGGTGTGGTAACCATTGAAATTTATAACGGGGAACGCCAGGGATGAATGACAGGAAATTTTAAAGGGGAGGCCTGGAAATGGGTGAGGTCATTGTAGTTACTTCCGGAAAGGGTGGGGTTGGCAAGACCACCACCACGGCCAACCTGGGTGCGGGTCTGGCTGCCCACGGTCACCGGGTAGCTCTGGTAGATGCCGATATCGGGCTGCGCAACCTGGATGTGGTTCTGGGGTTGGAAAACAGGATAGTTTACGATATAACAGATGTTACCGGCGGGCACTGCCGCCTGCGGCAGGCCTTAATCAAGGACAAGCGTTTTGAGGGGCTGTTCCTTTTACCTGCCGCCCAGACCAAAGACAAAACGGCGGTCAGCCCGGACCAGATGAAGGCCCTGTGTGAAGAACTCAGGCAGGAGTTTGACTATGTAATTATTGACTGCCCGGCAGGGATTGAGCAGGGCTTTCGCAACGCCATTGCCGGGGCGGACAAGGCCATCGTGGTAACCACCCCCGAGGTGGCCGCTGTAAGGGATGCGGACCGGATTATCGGCCTGCTGGAGGCGTCCGAACTGCGGGATCCCAAGCTGATCATCAACCGTATTCGCCCGCGCATGGTGCGGCACGGGGATATGATGAGCATAGAAGATATTATCGACATCCTGGCCATCGATTTACTGGGAGTGGTGCCGGAAGATGAGGCGGTGGTGATCAGCACCAACCGGGGGGAACCCGTGGTTCAGGATGAACGCTCGCGTTCGGGTCAGGCTTACCGCAATATTGTCCGGCGCATCAAAGGTGAGCAGGTACCAATGATGAAGCTCGAGGAAGGCGGCTTGATGTCCCGCTTTTTGCGGCGCATGATGGGTTTATCCTAGTTTTGCAGGTGAAGGGGGGTTGGCCTTGCTGGATTTTTTAAACCGCTTTTTCGGGCGGGAAACCGGTGGGAGTAAAAACGTGGCCAAGGAGAGGTTGCGCCTGGTGCTGGTGCACGACCGGGCCAGTGTATCACCCCAGTTATTGCAAACTTTAAAGACGGATCTGATTAAGGTTATTGAAAAGTATATGGATATTGATGAAGAGGCCCTGGAAATCAACCTGGACAGCAATGAAACCCAGGTGGCCCTGGTGGCCAGTATCCCGGTTAAAGGTATGAAACGCGTTTCCAGGCACCTGGCGTCGGGTATTTGAAGGATAATTATCACCTGACCCTGTGGTAATCTGGTATTACCCCGGGGTTTTTTGTCCCTCCGGGTTGGTATATAATTAAAATTGTATTTTTTAAGACCAGGCCGAAAGCGGTGATTTTCTTGGTCAGCAAGCGTTTTGTCCGCAGCCTTGATCACACCCTCCTCCTTTCTGCCGCCGCGCTGATCTGCTTCAGCCTGATAACCATTGGCAGTGCCACCCTGGAATTTACCGATGAATCATTCAGCCGGTTAAAAGATCTTTTTTTTATGGTCAAGCTCCTGCACCTGGACTATACCTATGTTATAAGACAGGTTATCTGGATTCTGGCCGGGTTGCTCTTGATGGCCTTAATCATGTATATACCTTATGAGGATATCTGCAAGCACGCCCGGGCGCTTTATGTATTTAACCTGATCATGCTGGTGGCGGTAGTCTTTTTGGGCCGGGAGGCCCTGGGAGCCCAGCGCTGGATTAGTATCGGCCCCTTTACCTTTCAGCCTTCCGAGTTTGCCAAGCTCATCATGATCATCACCCTGGCCAGTTTCCTCTCCGCCCGGGAAGGCCGCCTGGACCGCTTTCGGGACCTGCTGCCCTGTTTTGCGTACGTGGGGGTGCCCACCCTTTTGATTTTAATGCAGCCTGACCTGGGCACTTCCATGGTTTTTGTGGCCGTCATGTTCGGCATGCTCTACCTGGCCGGAGCCAGGCCGCGTTTACTCCTGGCCCTGATTGGTAGCGGCCTGATCTTAATGATTGGTTTATTTGCTCTGCATACGTATCTGCATAAAGCCGATGTTAACCTGGAGAAACAGCTCCTGGCCCTGGAACAGCAGAAAAAGGTGGCCGTTAGCGAAAAGGACAGGGGAGAGCTGGAGAAAAAATATCAGCAGGTGGAAAAGGATTACCGGGAGGTTCACCGCCGGCACGAATCTTTTCACCGTTACACCCTCAAGGAATACCAGATGACCAGGCTAACCGTTTTCCTGGATCCCCAGAGCGATTTGCTGGGCGCCGGATACCATATATGGCAGTCCCTCATTGCCGTTGGTTCCGGGGGGTTCCTGGGCAAGGGCCTGCTGGGTGGTACCCAGAGTCACCTTACCTTCCTGCCCATCCGGCATACCGACTTTATTTTCTCGGTGGTGGGCGAGGAGTTCGGATTTCTGGGGGCAGGGGCGCTCCTGGCCCTGTACCTGGTCTTTCTATACCGGGGTTTGAAGATAGCCTCCCAGGCCAGGGACCTGCAGGGGACGCTTCTGGCCGGGGGAGTGGTCTGCATGTTTGCCTTTCACATCTTTGTCAATATCGGTATGACCATTGGAATCATGCCCGTTACGGGTATCCCCCTGCCTCTGTTCAGCTACGGCGGCAGCAACATGGTGATGAACCTGGCGGCTCTCGGGCTTTTGCTCAACGTTTATATGCGGCGCAGAAAAATCCTGTTTTAAATGTTAGGGAAGGCTTTTACCGGGGTAGCAGCAAAATGCTCCGGTTTATTTTTATTTTCAATTTCCTGTTTTGGGGGTGGGCTTGCGGGGGAAAATACGGGCAGGTAAAAAGGTGACGGCTTTTGCCACCGGTCAGCCTGTAGCCGGGGCAAAGGTGCTGGTGCTGGACATGGAGCAGGATAAGGTGCTGTACGAAACCACCATCGCCGCCGACGGCACTTATGCCTTTGAAGGTATTGATGCCGGTATCTACCGGGTGCGGGTCGAAGCTTCCGATTACGAGCCCCGGGAGGAAATTACCGTGTTGTTGCTCCGGGATACGGTGAATTTTGTCCTCCACCGCCGGGTGGAGCGGGATGGTGCCGTGGCTAATTAGATTATAGCTTGTCATATTTGTCCCCCCTGCCCAGTATATTTTAAACGGGGGGGATGAACCTTGTTCTGGAACAGGCATAAGAGGAGCTACTCCTTTTCTGAATTCCCGCGCGCGGAAGACTGGCCATACCGCCATACGCCTCCCAGGCGGAGCAGGAATAACAGCTGGTTCTGGCGGTGTATGGTGGCTGTGGTCATTTTTGCTATTTTACTCCTGGCCCGGGAACTCCCCTCACCGGGTGGGGAGCAGGTTCGGGAAAGCCTGCGTTACCTCTTAACCACCGAATGGAACTACCAGCCCGTAATCCAGAAAGTGGTCCAGCTGGCCCTGCAAATGGTCAACGTGGACCAGCCTTTCCCCGGGGATACTTCCTGGGGCGCCCGCCAGACCCTGAGCCCCACCGGTGGGGATAGCTTCCAGGTTCCCGTTTCGGGCAGAGTGGTACGCGGCTTCGGCTGGGTGGAGGATCCCCTGGATGGCCTGGAGCGCTTTCACCCCGGTATTGATATTGCAGCGCCGGTGGGTACGCCCGTGAAAGCCGTCCGGGATGGTCAGGTGGCCAGGGTTGGGGAGGATCCTTCCCTGGGACGCTACCTGCTCCTCGATCACGGGGACGGGGATTATACCCTCTACGCCGGGCTGGCCGGTATTGCCGTGACCCCTGGTCAGCAGGTGGCCGGGGGACAGAAGCTGGGCGAAGTGGGTGATAAGGGTGATGTGGCCGGGGGCGGCCTGCACTTTGAGGTGCGTGAAAAGGGAAGGCTGATCGATCCCCTGATCAAGCTGCAGTTTTGAGGTGGTTTCAGGTGCGCCTGGGGCGGTTCATGGGGGTGGAATTATACCTGAATACCTTTTTTCTGGCCCTGCTGGGGCTGTTCTTTGTGGCCGGCATCCTGGGCAAGGGGCTGGTGGCTTTTGCGGTGGTGCTTCTTCATGAGCTGGCCCATGTGGCCTGCGCCCGTTACCTGGGGGTGCCGGTAAAAGAAGTGGAATTGCTGCCCTTTGGAGGAGTTACCCGCATGGGCAGCGAACTGGTGCTGGATCCCGTTAAAGAGGTCTATGTGGCTGCGGCAGGGCCGTTATGCAACGTGGTAATGCTTCTTCTGGGCCTGGCCGGCCGGAACTACGGTTTATGGCATGAAGAACTGGGGCCCTTTTTTCTCCAGTGCAACCTGCTCATTGCCGCCTTTAATCTCCTGCCCGCCCTGCCCCTTGACGGCGGCCGGGTCTACCGTGCCAGCCTGGCCGGCCAGATGAGCGTAAAGGAAGCCACTTACCGGGCAGCCACCCTGGGGCAGATTATTGCCGGGATTGTGGTGGTGCTGGGTTCCCTAGGCTTATTGCTGGGGTTAACGGGTCTGGATATTTTACTGACGGGGCTGTTTTTGTTTTTTGCCGCCACCCGGGAGCGGAGCATGGCTCCCTACCTGTTCGTGGGCCAGCTGGCCGGTAAGAAGGAAGAAATAATCAGGGCCGGTGTGCTTCCGGTACAGCCCCTGGTTGCCCTGGAGGACGTGCCTCTGGGTAAAATTGTCAGGCCTTTTCTGCTGCAGAAATTCCACCTGGTACTGGTTATTGACCGCCAGTGGCGGTACAAGGGCTTTCTTACGGAGGCCCAGATAGTCGACGGCCTGTTAACCCACGGGCTGGACCTGCCCGTGGGGCGGTTGCCTTTAAACCCGCTTTAATCGGGTTTACATCTTCTGGATATGCAGGTAAAATAATTTTAAGTAATGCCTTCCCGGGCAATAATACGATGCAGGAGGAGCTTATGTTTGAACTGGAACAGGTCTTGCACCGGGTACAGAAACCGGCCCGTTACGTGGGCGGTGAGTGGAATGTTGTCCGCAAGGACTGGGATAAAACTGCCGTCAGGGTAGCTTTTGCTTTCCCCGATGTTTACGAGGTGGGCATGTCCCACCTGGGCCTGCAGATCCTTTATCATGTGGTGAACAGCCGGGAGGATGCGCTCCTGGAGCGCACCTTCGCTCCCTGGGTGGATATGGAGGGAGAGATGCGGCGCCGGGGGCTGCCCCTGTTTACCCTGGAGTCCCACCGGCCGGTGAAGGACTTCGATATCCTGGCCTTCACCCTCCAGTACGAGATGACATTCACCAATATTTTGAATATGCTGGATCTGGCAGGTATTCCCCTGCGCAGCGAGCAAAGGGGCCCCGGGCACCCTCTGGTGATTGCCGGGGGGCCCTGTGCCTTTAACCCCGAACCCCTGGCCGATTTTATCGACCTGTTTGTAATTGGCGAGGGGGAAGAAGTTATTCACGAACTGCTGGATCTCTACCTGGAACTGGGTGGTCACCGGTTGGACCGCCAGCGCTTTTTGCACCGGGCGGCAGCCATTGCCGGTGTTTATGTCCCCTCCCTGTACCGGGTGGAATATCATGCCGATGGGACTATTTCCGCCATAGAGCCCGTGGCCAGCGGTGTGCCGGCGAGGGTGGTCAAGCGGGTCGTCCGTAATTTCGACCGGGCTCCTTTTCCGGTAAAGCCCCTGGTGCCTTCCCTGGGTGTGGTTCACGACCGGGGTATGCTGGAGGTGCAGAGGGGGTGTACCCGGGGTTGCCGTTTTTGCCAGGCCGGGGTGATTTACCGGCCGGTGCGCGAGAAAAGCCCGGCCACCCTGCTGCAGCAGGCCGATGAAATTATCAGGCACACGGGGTACGATGAAATTTCCCTGGTTTCCCTGAGTACCGCCGATTATTCCCGGATTCAGGAAATGGTACGTTCACTGCTTGACCGGCTGGAGGGCATGGGTGTGAGCGTATCCCTGCCCTCCCTGCGGGTGGATGCCTTTTCGGTGGCCCTGGCCCGGGAAGTACAGCGGGTACGCCGGGCCAGCCTTACTTTTGCCCCCGAGGCGGGCACCCAGCGCCTGCGGGATGTGATCAACAAGGGTGTGACGGAAGAAAACCTGATGGAGGCCGTATCGGCTGCCTTTGCCGCCGGCTGGACGGCCATCAAACTTTACTTTATGATCGGCCTGCCCACGGAGAGGGAAGAGGATCTGCACGGCATTGCCGGCCTGGCAAGGCAGGTACTGGCCCGGGGAAAGGAAATGGGTGTGCCCGGGAACAGGCTCAGGGTTACCGTCAGTGCCTCCTCCTTTGTCCCCAAGTCCCACACCCCCTTCCAGTGGGAGCCACAGGTGGAGATGGAGGAACTGCGCCGCCGGCAGAGGACCCTGCGCGGCCTGTTAAAGGGGAAAGGGCTGGTCTTTCACTGGCACGAGGTGGAAGCCAGCTTCCTGGAGGCAGTCCTGGCCCGGGGGGACCGCCGCCTGGGCCGGGTGCTGGAGGAGGCCTGGCGGCTGGGCTGCCGTTTTGACGGCTGGTCCGAATGCTTTGATTTTGAAAAGTGGCAGGAAGCATTCCACCGGGCCGGCATAAACCCGGCCCGGTATGCCTACCGGCGCTATGCATACGATGATCTCCTGCCCTGGGATCACATTGATGCCGGCGTGAGCAGGAAATACCTGGTTCTGGAGCATAAAAGGGCCATGGAGGGGAAAGCAACCCCCGACTGCCGCACCGGTGTGTGCCCGGGGTGCGGGCTCTGCCCCACCCTGGAAATTGAACCGGAATTGCTGGAGCAGGTTGAGAAGAATGCATCCGGATAAGGAAAGCTGTGGAGGAGGTAGCCATTTTGCCCCGTTACCGGATTGAATACCGCAAGGAAGGGATGGCCCGCTTCATCTCCCACCTGGACCTGGTGCGCACCCTGGAGCGGGCCATGCGCCGGGCCGGCCTGCCCCTGGCCTTTTCCCGGGGCTTCAACCCCCATCCCCGCTTCAGCCTGGGGGCGCCACTGCCGGTGGGAGTGATGGGCGAAAGGGAATACCTGGACCTGGAGCTGGTTACCGCGCTCCCGGAGGACGAGATCAAAGGACGCCTGAACGAGCAGCTTCCCGGGGGCCTTGAGGTTACCCGGGTCTGGTCCATTCCCGAGGATGCGCCGGCGTTAATGGCCACCCTGGAGAAAGCTACCTACCGGGTGGACCTGCGCCTGGTACGGGCAATCACCCCGGAGGACCTGCGGAAAATCATTGACGGCCTGCTGGCCTTACCTGAGATCATCATTACCCGCCGTTCCGGGGATAAAAAGGAAAAGACCCTGGATATCCGCCCGGGTATCCACGCCCTGTCCGGCCGGGTGGAAGGGAACCGGGTTACGCTGGAGATGTGCCTTGCCGTGGGCAGCCGCGCAACCGTGCGCCCCGAAGAGGTGGTGCAGGTGCTGGCGGAACGGTTCGGGCTTCCGGTTGCGGACGAGCAGCCGGGGGTAAGCAGAACAGGTTTGTACTGTGGAGGTTAATTTGAAAGAAGGTTTTGGTTTTGTATAAAGAAATTGTCATTAACGTGGGCGAAGAAGAAACCCGGGTAGCGGTGCTGGAAGACCGGGTGCTGGTGGAAATGTACATTGAGCGTTCGTCCCAGCAGCGCCTGGTGGGCAATATCTTTCGCGGCCGGGTGGAAAACGTTCTGCCCGGCATGCAGGCGGCCTTTGTGGACATCGGCCTGGACAGGAACGCCTTTTTGTACGTGGAGGACGCCCTGCCGTCCCGGGGGGGTAATGGTTTTCACCACGGGCTGGGGGCCAGCATTGCGGACGTTTTGAAAAAGGGCCAGGAAGTAATCGTCCAGATTGTTAAGGAGCCTATAGGTAACAAGGGGCCGCGGGTGACCACGCACGTCACCCTTCCCGGACGTTACGTGGTCCTGATGCCCACCATGGATTACATCGGCATTTCCCGCCGCATTGAGCAGGAGCGGGAGCGGGAAAGGTTAAAGGAGCTGGCTGCCCGTTTCAAACCCGAGGGCATGGGATTGATCGTCCGCACGGTGGCCGAAGGGGTAGGCGAGGAGGATATTGCCCAGGACGTGCATATGCTGACCCGGCTCTGGCAGAAGATCCTCCAGCGGGCCAGCCGGGGGCCGGTACCCAACCTCATTCACCGGGACCTGGAACTGATCCAGCGCATCCTGCGGGATGTTTTTACCGAGGATGTGGACCGCCTGACGGTGGACTCCCGCTCCGAGTATGAAAAAATCATGGAGCTTTTGGATATCACTTCGCCAAAGCTGAAATACAAGGTGTTCCTGGAGGAAAGGGAAAACATCTTTCAGGATTACGGCATTGAACAGGAAATTGAGCGGGCGCTCAAGCGCAAGGTCTGGCTCAAGTGCGGCGGCTACCTGGTCATCGACCAGGCCGAGGCCCTGACCGTGATTGATGTTAATACGGGCAAGTACGTGGGCAGCACCAACCTGGAAGATACGGTGCTGAGGACCAACCTGGATGCGGCGGTGGAAATCGCCCGCCAGCTGCGCCTGCGCAATATAGGCGGCATTATCATTATCGACTTTATCGACATGCAGCAGGAAGGTCACCGGCGGCAGGTTTTAAAAGTTCTGGAAGAAGAAATCAGGAAAGATAAGACAAAAACCAATATCCTGGGGATTACCCAGCTGGGGCTGGTGGAGATGACCAGGAAGAAGGTCCGCCCCAGCCTTTCCGAGGTGCTGCAGCGCCCCTGCCCGTACTGCGACGGGCGGGGCAAGGTGCTTTCGGAAGAAACGGTGGGCATTCATTTTAAAAACCGCATCATTGAGCTGGCCCGTCGGACCAGTGCCGACACTATTCTGGTGGAGGCACATCCCCTGGTGGCTGCCCGGCTGATCGGCAGCGGCGGCGTCAACCTGCGGGAGCTGGAGCAGAAAACGGGCAAGAACCTCTACATCCGCGGTTCCCAGGGGCAGCATATCGAATCGGTAAGCATCCGGCCGCTTTACAACAAGGAAGAAGCCATTGCCTGCACCCTCCCGGTCAAGCCGGGGCAGGTGCTGGAGGTCAAGGTGGAGGAACCCCATATCTCCAATACCAACGACGGCATTGCCCGCATTGACGGTTTCATCCTGGATATCGAAGGGGCTGGTTCCCTGGTGGGTGAAACGGTCCCCGTGGAAGTAAGCAAGGTCTACCGCACCTATGCCCGGGCCCGGCTGGTGAAGTAATTCCGTAATTGTTCAATAAAGCCGCTACCATCGGCGCTGTGCCGCGTTGTCCAAAGCGAGCGACTTGCGGAGCGCTGGTAACAGCACCCGGCAAAGCGAGGGTAACCGGACCGCGGCGCGAAACCAGCGGCACCGAAATGTAGCTTTAGAAAAGGTTACTTACTGAAATGACAAAAAGATGACAGTAAGGTACAAATGCCTTGCCGCCTTTGCAGCGCCGCTAGTCCGGTCCGAAGCGAGCCGCGGTGCGTATCTTACGCGGAGCACCGGAGCGAGCGTGGACAACACGGCACCATAGCCGGGTTACTGAACATTTACGTAAATTCCCGTGTTGCTTGACAAAACTACCGGTTGTGTTAAAATGTTATACCGTAGGCAGTTTTCGCGCTGCCGCAACCGCACGAAAGGGGTTTTGGTAAAAGGGCCGGTGCCCTACCTGCTTTCGGCGAGACCTGAAAAGGGGAGGTTTTAAATCTTGTACGCCATCATTGCTACAGGCGGTAAACAGTACCGGGTACGTGAAGGTGATAAGCTGCTGGTGGAAAAACTGGCGGTGGAGCCCGGTGAAGTGGTGGAAATCGACCGGGTGCTGGCCGTGGAAAAGGATGGGGAGCTCCGCGTGGGCAATCCGGTGGTAGAAGGAGCCAGGGTG
The DNA here is from genome assembly GCF_900129285.1 of Desulfofundulus australicus DSM 11792. GTDB lineage: Bacteria > Bacillota > Desulfotomaculia > Desulfotomaculales > Desulfovirgulaceae > Desulfofundulus > Desulfofundulus australicus. Next base: position 13,672 of record NZ_FQUW01000010.1, on the reverse strand, counting down.
GTTTTAAAGGCCCTGCGCCACGGCCGGGGTCCCAAGATTATTGTTTTCAAGTACAAGCCCAAGAAGAATTACCGCCGCAAAAAAGGCCACAGGCAGCCTTTTACCGAAGTTGTGGTGGAAAAAATCGAAGCTTGAGGTGAATTTGCCCGTACCGTCCTACAGCAGGAGGTGAGTTTTATGGCGCATAAAAAAGGTGTAGGCAGCTCACGGAACGGCCGGGATTCCAATCCCAAGTTTCTTGGCGTAAAGCGCCAGGACGGCCAGTTTGTCACCGCCGGAAGCATCCTGGTCCGGCAGCGGGGAACCCGTATTCACCCGGGGCGTAATGTGGGCAAGGGCGGCGACGATACCCTGTTTGCTCTGGTGGACGGCGTGGTTTCCTTCCAGCGCAAGGGGCGCGATAAAAAGCAGGTCAGCGTGATACCGGTGGCGGCACAGGCTTAAAAAAAACGGCTAACCGGGCCAGCTCTAAGGCTGGCCTTATTTTTTAGCTATTTTCAATGAACGGCAGGGATTGCCTGTTCTGTATAGAAAATGTTAATCTCTAGAATTTGATGGCTGGAGGAAGTTATTTTATGGAACTGCAGTCCTTGCTGGAATTTATCCGCCTGCAGAGGCACGATTTTCTTAATCACCTGCAGGTAATTTCCGGGTTTATCCAGATGAATAAAGGGGAACAAGCGCGGGAGTATCTCCTGGGAGTGGCCCGGGAGCTGGAGCGCCTGGGCAGGGTGATTCACTTGCAGATGCCCGAAGCCACGGCAGCCTTCCTGGCAGCCCTCGCCCGGGGCAACCGCTTGCAGGTTGAGGTGGATTACGATATCCGGTGCCACCTGGGCAGCTGTGCTGTTCCCGGAGCCCGGGTGGGCAGGGCACTGGAAACAGCCTTCCAGCGGGTTTTATCCTTCCTGTCACCGCCCGAGGTCAGGATGCGGAGGCTGGAAATTATCCTGCAGGAGTCGGGGGAATGCTATACCTGCCAGCTGGTCTTCCCGTCCGGCGGTTTTCCGGGGGTAGAGGAAGAGCTGCAGCCTCTTAAGGATATTCTGTCCGGTCAGGACGGCCGGGTGGAGATGGGCGAAATATGGCGTGATAACGGGAAATTTTTTGAGGTTTTACTTTTCTTCCCCCGCCGGGAGCCGTAAGCATTTATACGGGTTGGAAAAGGGTGAGCGGTATGTTTTATGATACAGCGAAAATATACGTCCGGGGAGGGGACGGCGGAAACGGGTGTGTGGCTTTTCGCCGGGAGAAATATGTGCCCGAAGGAGGGCCCGCGGGCGGTGACGGGGGCCGGGGTGGAAATGTAATTCTGAAGGTGGATCCGGGCCTGCGCACGCTGGTGGATTTCCGCTACCAGCGTCATTATAAAGCTGAGCGGGGCCAGCATGGCATGGGGAAAAACATGCACGGCAGGCAGGGGGAAGACCTGATTCTCAGGGTTCCGCCGGGTACTGTGGTGCGGGATGCTGCCACCGGCGAGGTGATTGCCGATCTGGTGTACCCGGGGCAGGAAGCGGTGGTGGCCCGGGGGGGACGGGGAGGCCGGGGGAACGCCCGTTTCGCCACTGCGGTGAACAGGGCTCCGCGCCTGGCCGAAAAAGGCGAACCGGGAGAGGAACGCTGGCTGGAGCTGGAACTCAAGCTGCTGGCCGACGTGGGCCTGGTGGGCTTTCCTAACGCCGGCAAATCCACCCTGATTGCCCGGGTTTCGGCTGCCCGCCCCAAAATCGCCAGTTACCCCTTCACCACCCTGGTGCCCAACCTGGGCGTGGTGCGGGTGGGTGAGGGGCGCAGTTTTGTCATGGCCGATATACCCGGCCTCATTGAAGGAGCCCACGCCGGTGCCGGGCTGGGTCATCACTTCCTGCGCCATACACAGCGGACCCGCGTTCTGGTGCACGTCCTGGATATTGCCGGTAGCGAGGGGCGGGACCCCCTGCAGGATTTTGAGATCGTCAACCGGGAGCTGGCCCTGTACGACCCGGACCTGGCGGCGCGCCCCATGGTGGTGGCGGCCAATAAAATGGATTTGACCGGGGCTGCGGAGAACCTGGAGCGGCTGCGCGGGGCCCTGGGTGACAGGTATGAAATCTTTCCTATCAGCGCTCTGGACGGGGAGGGCACCGCTCCCCTGATTTACCGCCTGGCTGACTTGCTGGATCAGCTTCCGGCCCCGGAGCCGGCGGTTGAAGAAAGGGTGCGTGTGACCAGGGTGGAGGAACCCCGGTTTACCGTGTCCCGCCGGGATGGGGTGTTTGTGGTGGAAGGGCGGGAGATCGAGCGCCACGTGGCCATGACCGACCTGGAGAATGAAGAGGCGGTGGAAAGATTGCAGCGGATTATTTCCCGGATGGGCCTGGAAGAAGCTTTGAAGGAGGCGGGCGTTCGGGAGGGAGATACGGTACGTATCGGGAAATTTGAGTTTACCTACATGGAGTGAAGGAGGCCTCCCACAGCAAAGGGGAGGCCTCAATATTTATGAGTAACATACAGGGAGTGGGGGGACCGGTCCCGCCCGGCCCGGGCAGGCGGCGGTGGCTAAAAGGGTACGAAGATCAGGTTAATCGGCAGGTAGGACGCCGCCGGGGGCATGAAGCGCAGGGTTTTCCGCTGGCCGGGTTCGATGATGCCCACCAGGGCTCCCTGGTTGGGCGGGTTCAGCACGCCCCGGTTGGGCAGGTAGAAGGGCTGGCCTTCCCAGGTAGCCGCCCCGGCAAAGGGCCCGCCCCGGGGTGAAAAGAACACGCCCATGCGGTACTTCGACTCGATGGTTATTTCGTAGGACACGCCGTAATTGCCCTTGTTGTACCCCACCAGGTTGGTAGTCCCGTCCCTGCCGTAGAGGAAGGAGTCGCCATCCCCGTCGGCAATGATCAGCCGGGCCGGCTTGTTTTCATAAAGGTGTACGGAGAGGAACCGGTTGGCCCGGGGGAATGTGCCCCGGATATGTATGCCGTCGGGAGGCAGGACGGGCAGGTTGCGGTATGCGGTTACCGGATCCCCTTTTTCCAGGGCCAGTATCGTTAATTGCACCTCCCGGTCGGTGTTCAGGTCGAGGATGCCGTGCACGCACAGGCCCGGGGCAATGGGCCTGCTGTCTTCCATTAAAATACGGGTTTCCCCCGGTTTGATATATATGGTCCGGACCTGCCCCGTATCCGCCGCCAGGTAACGGTAGGTGGCCGCCCGGCCCGCAGCCATGGGGTCACCGGGGCCGGCAAGGGCCTGCCTTTTAATGGTGACCGCGGCTGTTTCCAGGCCCTGGTTGGTGGCCAGGAGGTAGACGCGCTGGCTGACGGTGCTGCCGTTGATGTGATGGTAGTAAAGCCTGGTGTCCCCCTGTATGGTATCAGTGTAGAGGATGCCTTCCCGGGTGAATATTTCCGGGCTGTTGCTGACTACCAGCATTTCCCGGTTCATGGTGGTGGCGGGATCCACCACCGGCAGTTGCAGCACTTCAATACCCGACAGGTCCAGGGGTTCTCCCGGGATGGGGTTGTGCAGGTTGTAGGTAATCTCGTCCATAACCACTTCCCGGGTAACGGTGATGGTTTTGCTGGCTATTTCACTCCACGCCCCGCGGCTGTCCCTGACCTGCAGGGTGACGGTATATTCCCCGGGCTTAAAGAAAGCCCGCTGCTTGCCCGTCCACTTTACTTCCACCAGCTCGTCCCCATCAGGGTCATAGCTTTCATCCCGGTAAATTACCGTCTCCCCCTGGGCCACAGTGGTTTTTTCAACTTCAAAGCGGGCTACCGGGGGCCGGTTTGGTGGGGGCGGTGGAGGTGGTGGGAGGGGTGGTTCCAGCCTGATTTCCCGGTTAAAAGCGTCGTAGTTCACCTGGTACTTGAAAGTCTCGGCAACGAAACGCAGGGGTACCAGGGTGGTGCCGTTGCTGATTACCGGCGCACAGGGCAGTTGCTGCATCTCTCCTTTAACCACTGCCGTTTTGCTCCCCGGCTTGAGCTGCACCCGGCCTTCCTGCGTGCTTATGTTTACCTCCCGGGTCAGGCTGTCCCAGGATACTTCCATGCCCAGGGTTTCCACCAGGAAGCGCAGGGGCACAAGCGTTACGCCTTCCTTAACCACCGGTGCCGCCGGGAGGTCGTATACCGCCCCGTCAACCGTCGCCTGGCTGGAGGACAGCTTCAGGGTAACTACGCCCGTGCTGGCAGCAGCCGGGTTGGTGAAGGAAAGGAAAAACAGCCCGGAGAACAGCAGGGCCATCAGGAGCCCGGAGAACAATCGTTTCATGAAAAACACCTCTTATCAATTTTGTTGGGATAATCCTCCCTGGATTATCGGGGCGGAGGTTTTTCCCGTGCCCGTACCAGCGTATTCACCTCCCCTGTCTAAATAAATTATGAACCCAATATTTTAGACGCATTATGGCGAAATTTGGTTTCACGTTATCCTGATAAAAAGTTGCGCCATAAATAAGAGTATTTTGGCACCGGCCTGCAGTTTATGGTATACTGTTGCCGGTGGTGATGTTCATGGCCGGGGAAAGGGACTTTCGTCACATCAGGCGCATTGTGGTTAAGGTGGGTTCCAGTTCCATAATCCACCCTACCGGCCGGCCCAACCTTTTGCAGATGGAACTTCTGGCCCGCCAGCTGGCCGATATACATAACCAGGGCAGGGAGGTGCTCCTGGTTACTTCGGGGGCCATCGGGATGGGGCTGCACCGGCTGGGCTACACCCGCCGCCCCAGGACTCTCCCGGAAAAGCAGGCCGCTGCGGCGGTGGGACAGGGCATGCTCATGCACCTTTATGATAAATTTTTTGGCGAATACGGTGTTCCCGTGGGTCAGATTCTCCTGACCCGGGAGGATTTCAGCGACCGCAGGCGTTTTTTAAATGCCCGCAATACCATGTATGCCCTTTTGCGCCAGGGGGTTGTCCCCGTAATCAATGAAAACGATACGGTGGCGGTGGAGGAAATTAAGCTGGGGGATAACGATAACCTGGCAGCCCTGGTGGCCACCCTGGTGGATGCCGAATTGCTGATACTTCTTTCGGATATAGAGGGCCTTTACGATGCCGACCCCCGCAGGGACAGCGGGGCCAGGTTGATCGCGGAAGTGCACGAGATCACGCCGGAACTGGAGGCCCTTTCCGGAGGGGCGGGGACTCCGGTGGGTACCGGGGGCATTGTAACCAAGCTGCAGGCGGCGCGCATTGCCATGCATGCGGGTATTATTACCGTGCTGGCCAGTTCTTCCGAAAAAGACGTGGTCAGGCGGGTGGTGGCCGGCGAACCCCTGGGTACGATATTCTGGCCCTGCACCCGCCTGGAAAAGAAAAAATGCTGGATTGCCTACAGTTCCACTGTCCAGGGCCGCATTTACGTGGATGAAGGAGCAGCGCGGGCGCTCAGGGAAAACGGTAAGAGCCTCCTGCCTTCGGGGATCACCCGGGTGGAGGGTTCCTTTGAGATGGGCAATACCGTGAGCATCTGTGACCCGACGGGTAAAGAAATAGCCCGCGGCATTGTCAACTATTCCTCCGCGGAAGTGGAACGCATTAAGGGTCTGCAGACCAGGGAAATTGCCAGGGTTCTGGGCCACAAGGATTATGACGAAGTGGTCCACCGCAATAACCTGGTGCTGGATATATAATGCATGCCATAGCGGCAGGGTTACTGGGGGTGAAGGTTGATGGAACAAATTGAACGGGAGGTAAAGGAAAAAGCCCGCCGGGCCAGGGAGGCAGCCCGGCACCTGGCCTATCTTTCCACGGAGGTTAAGGACCGCGCTCTTCTGGCCATGGCCGACAGCCTGGTGAGGAATCAGGAACGCATCCTGGAGGCCAACGAAATTGATGTGCGGGCGGGACGGGAGAAGGGGCTTTCCCGGGCCCTGATTGACCGCCTGCTGTTGACTCCCGAACGGATCGCGGATATGGCTGAGGGTTTGCGGGCCGTGGCTTCCCTGCCCGATCCGGTGGGGGAAGTGGAATCCATGTGGTTGCGGCCCAACGGCCTGCAGGTGGGGCGGATGCGGGTTCCCCTGGGAGTGGTGGGGATGATTTACGAGGCCCGGCCCAACGTTACCGTGGATGCTGCCGGCCTGTGCTTGAAGGCGGGCAACGCTGTGGTGCTGCGGGGCGGGTCCGAGGCCATCAACTCCAATCGCGCCATCGTGGCCGTTATTGCCGCTGCTGCCGAAGGTGCGGGTATTCCCGCCGGCGCCATCGAGCTCATTGAGCATACCGACCGGGCGGCAGTGAATGTGATGCTCAAGTTGAACGGCCTGCTGGATGTACTCATCCCCCGGGGTGGGGCGGGGTTGATCAGGACGGTGGTGGAGAACGCCACCGTGCCGGTAATTGAAACGGGCGTGGGCAACTGCCACGTTTATGTGGACGAGGGTGCGGACCTGGAAATGGCCCGTTCCATCGTCATCAACGCCAAATGCCAGCGTCCCGGGGTATGCAACGCCATGGAAACGCTCCTGGTGCACCAGCAGGTGGCTGAAGAATTGCTGCCGGGACTTCTGGAAGATTTAAAAGCGGCTGGAGTGGAAGTGCGGGGATGCGCAAAGACCCGTGAGCTGGTGCCCTGGGTGGTACCGGCCACGGAGGAGGATTGGGCCACGGAGTACCTGGACCTGATCCTGGCCGTGCGGGTGGTGGAATCCATGGAAGAGGCCATGGAGCACATTTACCGGTACGGCACCAGGCATTCCGAGGCCATCGTCACCCGGGATTATGCCCGGGCCCGCCGGTTCCTGCGGGAAGTTGATGCGGCAGCGGTGTACGTCAATGCTTCCACCCGCTTTACCGACGGTTACCAGTACGGCTTTGGTGCCGAGATCGGCATTTCCACCCAAAAACTCCATGCCCGCGGTCCCATGGGGTTAAAGGAGCTCACCACATACAAGTACATTGTTTTCGGGGAAGGCCAGATCCGGAGTTGATATCTCTGGACATCCTGTCCGCGGCCCCGCCTCATCCCGTCGCTTCGGCCCGGCCCGGCAACGCTCACTCCAGGTCGCTCCTGCTGTAAAACCGGGGCACATAAAAGGGACAGGCTTTGATAAAAGGCCTGTCCCTTTGAATTCTGGCGGTCAGGCCCTGGCCTGCAGGGTAGCGATGGTTTCTTCTGCGGTGATGAAGCGGGCGAATTCGTCGCAGGCCCGGGAATGAAACTTGGTGCGGTTGCGGATGATCTTGAACTCCCTGGTTATGTTCATGTCCTTCAGCCGTACCGGCTTGATGGTGCCCAGGGCCAGCTCCTTGCGGATAGTCCACTTGGAAAGGAAAGAGATACCCAGCCCCGCTTCCACGGCCTGCTTGATGGCCTGGGTACTGCCCATGACGATTGTCCTGGCCGGCGTAACCTCCAGCTGGCGCAGGGCGTTTTCCGCGGCTATACGGGTGCCGGAACCCTCCTCCCGCAGGATGACGGTGCAGGGTTCCAGATCCTCTCCCGTGACCTGGGATTTGCTGGCCAGCGGGTGCTCCGGGGAGACGATGAGCACCATTTCATCTATTAAGAAGGGTTCCACCTGCAGGTGGGCGTGCTCCACCGGTCCTTCCACCAGGCCAATATCAATGCTCCCCTCCAGGGTCTGCTCAAAAACCATGGCCGTGTTGCCAATGGTCATGGCCAGCTCCACATCGGGGTACTTCCGGGCGAAAGCACCCAGCAGCCGGGGAAGCACGTACTCCCCGATGGTCATGCTGGCTCCCACCGCAATCTTGCCCGTAACCAGTTCGATGAGATCGGTTACCGCCCGTTCGGCCTCCTGATGCAGGTTTAAGATTTTTTTGGCGTAGGAGTAAAGGATGGCGCCGGCCTGGGTCAGTTCCACCTTTTTATTTGAACGGTCGAAAAGCCGCACCCGGTAGTGTTCCTCCAGGGAGTGGATGTGCTGGCTGATAGCTGGCTGGGTGAGGTTGAGCGCTTCAGCAGCCCGGGAGAAATTTTTCTTTTCCGCGACGGTTACAAAAACCCTTAATTGGTGATCGAGCACTACTTTTCTACCCTCCAGTTGTGAGTATATTTGGTGCTGCCTCTGGTTTGATGTTTCCTGAAAAGCGGCAAATGCCCGGGTAACTTAGTTAAAAAATGTGAATTATTATATAACTTAATAACACTTTTTAATTCTATATGCACCCGCCAATTGTGTCAACAAGGGGTTGCTTTTTGTCACCCCGGCCATTAAAATGATGCTGAGGTTTTGGCTTATGGCACAGACATGGAAAAGATTGGGCATTATGGGCGGCACCTTCGACCCCATCCACTACGGGCACCTGGTGGCCGCCGAAGGAGCCCGGCATGCCTTTCAACTGGAAAAAGTTATTTTCATCCCTGCCGGCCGTCCCCCTCACAAGACGGGCCGGAAGATTACCGACCCGCACCACCGCTGGATCATGACGGAACTGGCCGTGGCCAGCAATCCTTATTTCGACACCTCCAGCATCGAAGTGGAGCGGCCCGGTTATTCTTACACCATCGACACGGTGCGGGAAGTGCGGAATCTTTATCCCGGGGCGGAAATTTTTTTTATTACCGGTGCGGATGCGGTGCTGGAAATATTGAACTGGAAAAACGTAAATGAACTGCTGGAAATGTGCTGGTTTATTGCCGCCACCCGGCCCGGCTACCCCCTGGGAAATTTAAAGCGCCGGCTGGCGGGGATAGATCCGGAGCACGTGAAGCGCATTATCCCCATGGAGGTGCCGGCCCTGGCCATTTCCTCCACGGAAATCAGGGCCCGGGTGCGGGAAGGGCGCCCCATCAAGTATCTCCTGCCCGAGCCGGTGGAGGCGTACATCCTGAACCGGGGGCTGTACAAATGAAAAAAATGGCCCGCGCGGCAGGGGCGGCACCTGTCCAGAGTAAACCCGGAAAGCAGGTGCTGCCCTGCCGTGGGGCCATCTTTTACGTTAAGTTGTTTACAGGTTTACAGTTTAATAGATGCCTTTAGGGGCTTTCGCGCACGGCGGGCGTTTTATCCACAATCCACAGGAAGAGACCGTTACCTGTCCGGCGGGAATTGGTAGAGGGGTAGTCTGTCCTTTTTGACCTGAATAGCTGGTAACATGAAGGATGAGATGGAAATAGATACCGGTTAGATGCTGTTATTGGACAATCCAAATGCAAGCTGTTCCCAACAGTCTGGTAGTTTCTGTTATTTGCCAGAAGTTGGGCTATTGGGTGGTTTAGCGACTGTACCTAAAAGATGCTGCGTAATAGTGTTCATAGCAAAACCTAGTGGCAGTCATCCGCGCAGTACACCCACACAGTCTCGCGCACAAATACCTCGTGAAACCGGTTTTTCTGATCGACCAGGGCCTTCCTTCGGCTATGGTATAAACGAGGAGATCCGCCGGGACGGGGAGGTCCGTGACGTCCCACGCTACAGCAAAATATTTTTAAATCGTATTGATATTCTCAATAACAATAACCCCTGTTTTAAAATCCAAGCAATAATAATATTCTTTGTCATTTGTCCTAGCAACAACATACCAACAAACATTACCTTCATTATAGGGAGCAAGGTATATTTTTTGAACCATTTCCCTTATAATGCCTTTTTGCTCCAATATAAAATATACTCTCTCTTCATCAATACCTTCATCGATCATGACCGAATCAACTTCGACTACTTGACCAGTATATTTATCTTTTTTCAACCATAAAGCCTTATTACGGTCAAACTCATCTTTTCCTGCAATCATTGTATAAGTATCCAAAAATTCGGAAAAACGAATTGGTGTGTATTGCATATTTTCAATATCTTTTAAGAGTTTATGACTTAACACATATGCTTTCGCTTCTTCAAAATCAGGCCCTCTTACAGGACCAATTAGTGGTACATTATTTTTATAAAGATTTTCATTACCCGGTAGTTCCAATCCTTCAGATGAAATTTTAACAATTCTCATACGGCTATCCCATACGACTTTTGCTCCTAACGCTTCAGTAATAAAACGAAGCGAAACCATAGTTCGCCCGTTTACAATAACTGGTGGCTGTTCGAAAAAAACAATTTTACGATTTATAAATGCTTTAGAAGAGCCTATAGTCAAAATTACTTCCACATCTCCCTTTTTAACTAATACCTGCGGATCCTTCCAATCTATAGATGCAAAAAATATTTCAGCAATTTTTCGCAACGGCACCAAAATTCTTCCATTTACAACGATAGGATCCTCGTCAAAGGTTATTTTCTTTTCATTTATGTATATTTTTATATTAGCGGGACTGTACCCAATGACCATAGTGGGAAAAGTCATTATAGGAATAAACATCAATAATAACAATAAAATATATCTATTCATTTTAAACCACTCCCCGCATGTGGATAAAATTAATTAAATTAACCCTAAAAAATAATCTTTACTGGGAGGCCATATAACTTAGAAAAAAGTAACGCATTAATTTTCAATAGGTCACCCTAGCCTCTCAGTAAAGAGTAATTATTTTGTTAGATAATATATTTTACGGCTGGGGATCAAACTGGTCAAAATATATTGCTTGATAATTACGACCATAAGCTATATATATATTCATCGGGGTGCTATAAACATTATCGTGAACCTCCATATACTGATGACCCTCACAGGATCCGTTATAATAAAATTCAACCCATCCAACACCCGTGACAGAATGATCTCTATAATAAGTTTGACCAACAAAACTTATAACATTTGGCCCATTATTTGTAATTCCTGATTTATACGCATTCCATGTGGGTGGATTGAGATACCATGCATCTGCGCTGCTAACACCACGATTTCGAGCAAAATTTCTCATTCCTGGAGAAATATTATTCACTGGTGTCGATCCATCACTTCTAGTGCCCATAGCAGTCCTCAATTGATACAACAACTGTTCATCGGATAATCCTCTGACTAGTTCTGGGAAACCATGATCAGCCCAGTACTTCATAATATTTGCTGCTGACGTTGGAGAACAACCGGAAGGCCCTGACCATAAGCTACTATACATCTGGTTCATATCTGCAACTCCACCTATAAAGTATGATCTTTCCATACCAGTTTCAAAACTAAGATCATCTGTTACACCGTCATTTGGCCCTCTTACATCTCCAACAACAACATCAATAGTTCTCCATAATTTACGTGCGCCATCATTTTTGCCATACTTGGGTTTTGATTTAGGCTTATTTTGTTCTTTATTCAAAGACGTCGCTCCGGCAAAGCTTATAATATCCGCCGTTCCATCCGAAAAATCCTGCTTCAATCCAAAATGCGCAGGACCTATTACTACTACCTTCTCTTGCACAGGCGTTTTGTCTTTATTTTTTTGCCTTAATATCTCTATCTGCCTATCATCCATTACTGAACCTTCATAAGCAAAGCTAAGTATCGGATAGTCATCCTTTATAGCACTGATCTCTATAAATCCAGCTGGTTTTCCATTAACAGTCAGATTAAACAAGTAGCTGTACAATGAGTCAGTGGCGTCATATATTTTTATGGGTTCTTGGATTTTTACGGTTTTATTGTGCCATACAGAATCTTTATTAGCACTTTTATCGAAAACAGTCTCCATATAATCTTATATTCCAGTAATTCTAATAAATCTCACACCTGTGTTAGGAATTGAGTCCCAAGGAGCATGTCTCCTGTCACTTGTATGCGTATTTACAGTAGGGTACCATACGAGACCATCCTTATAGCAGTATGCAATAAAACCGGTATGTTCAAAAGCGCTATCTGAATCCAAATTATACTGAATAATATCTCCAACACCTAAGCGGGTAATATCGCTTGTTATATAGCCAGACGGTGTTCCGTTAGTGGTATTGTTTACTATATATTCTTTTAGTGGGTCGACATTGCACCATGAAGCTGACCAAGTATCATCAGCAGTTGATCCACCGGCGTTCCGGTAATACCAAGTGTAGGGTCCTGTTGTGTCATTTAAAGTTGCTCCACCTGCTCTGATATTTTGTGAAGCATAGTTTGTGCAGTCACCGCCCTGTGTGGAGAAGTCTATATAGTTTGGATCATATCTATAACCGTCGTCACTAGTATCTTTGGTGGCATATCTATCAGCATGTTGTGCAGCGCTAGTACGATCGTACCACCCTGTTCCCAGCGGAATAACCGAATCCTCTTTCTCTAGACTAAACGTGCTTGAGCTCATATTTTTTAGAGTATCTATGTTCCTGCTGAATCGCGGTAGCATAGAAAATAACTCTTCAATGGACTTACCTTGTTCTTTGTTAAGCCTGATAAGTTGTGTTATTGAATCTTCATAAAAATCATTAATAATTTTCCAGGATGAGCCAACTTTTCTTAATGTAATTTCATGAAGCGTGCTTTCTGTTGTTTCAAATGGGAGGTTTTTATATTGGTAAGTACATGTATCAAAAACACGGACTTTCGCGTTGTTTCCAGATATTTTTATTTCCTCAAAATTTGGTTTGAGGCTGAATTTCTCTATGGGAAGATCTCTTAATTTTCTCCACTCTACTAATATGCGACGTACATCTTTCTCAAATTGTGCACTCCTGGCTGAAACCGGGTCCTCTCTAAGAAAGAAGTTGTCAATTGAAACCTCAGTTAATGTTGAAAGTGATTCGTACTTGGAAGCAAAATACTTAGTTATTGTTGACTTGATTGCAGCCTCATCAGCAACATTTGCCTGGCCTAAAGTGTTATTACCAAACATTGCTAGTATTACTACTGCTGGCATTACTAATGCCAATACAATGATAAATTTTAATTTTTTCACCTTATTCCCTCCCAGTGTATTTGTTTATGAGCTGAAACTGTGACTGTATTGGCCGTGGATAACTTCGCCTTACACTTTTTATCCTTTATCTTGTTCAGAGTTATATTTACCCATCTTTTCAGATTCACGGCCAGGGCGGTAAGGAAGGCCTGGAGTCCGACTTTTTTGGTCTCCCAATACCGGGCGCGGCGCAAGCCATGATGACGAACCATCTCATTGCCCTTACCCTCGATAGGGCAGCGCTGGCGAATTTCAGCCTTGTATTCTTCACTGCGGCTGTACTCCAGGGCTTCCATCTGTTCCTGATAATACTTGTTTACTGAAATGGTGCGCCCATTCTTGTTTTTAGTGCAGTCCTGTTTGAGCGAACAGTTGTTGCAGGCTTCTTTCGGGAAACGGTAAATCCAGGATTCACTTTCCGCGTTATACGTTTTATGGGCGGTGGTAATCCCAGCCGGACAAGTAACGGTCTCTTCCTGTGGATTGTGGATAAATTTCCCGTTGGCCAGGTCTTCGGCAATGGCTTTTGGATGGGGAGGGGCCACCAGCTGACAGTTTTCTTTCCGAAGAGCGCGGCGGTTTTCACCGGTGCCGTAGATTCCATCGGCAAGCATTTTCTCCGGATTAAGACCGGCTTCTTCTTTCGTTTCTTTGACCATATCCACCAGTGGTTCAGCATCATTAACGTTGCCGGGGGTCACCTTCAGGTTGGTGATAATCTTGTTCTCGGTGCTCTCTGTAAAGTGAACCTTATACCCGTTGAACTTTTTGGTGGCCGATTTGGCGCCGTGGCGGGCCTCGGGGTCAACGGCCGAAATGACCCGGTCCGGGTGGCTTTCTTTCTGTTCCCGGTAGCCGCCGTTTTCATCCGGCATGACGTTTTCATACAACAGGCGTTGTAAAATTGTCCGCCGGTATTCTACCGCCGGGTGCAGGTTATCCCGTTTATCC
>NZ_FQUW01000009.1 GCF_900129285.1 Desulfofundulus australicus DSM 11792 | reverse complement strand
AACCGGGGTTGGGGCATGAGAGTGGTTGGGGAAAGGGAAAATCTTTGCCCAGGCGGGCGTATTCTTCCGGCGGTACAGGCGTGTAAAATATCTGCTGCATGGCGGTCACTTCCAGCAAATATTCTACCTGTTCCACAGCCGGAAGAAAAGGGGTCAGTCACTGGTTGTCATATTCTGGTGAATAGACGGACTGACTGACCTGAAATACCAGCACAATTTGCGAAGCAGTTGCAGATTATTCTGGTATCGGAAATAGTTGCAGATTGTTCAATCTGCGAAAATGGGCAGGGGTTGGGCTAAATCAAAGTGAGAATTGACAGTAAAGCCATTGCCCTGGAGAACCTGCTGGGTATTCGTGAACGGGCCAAAGGCTCCAAGAAGTTCAACCGCATGATGTCGGGTTGGAACTTTCGGGAGCTGGCTTCATTCATCGGATACAAGGCCGCCCTTGCCGGGGTGCCCGTAATCTACGTCGACCCCAAGGAGACTTCCAAGACCTGTCCGCGGTGCGGGAATGTTTCCCGCTACAACCGCAAGACTCAGGGCTGGTTTAAATGCACAAGATGCGGCTACCAATCTGATGCCGACAGGGTTGGAGCACTGAATATCGCCGCTAAAGCGCTCGATGCTCTCGGGGCACGTCTCTGAGAGAAAGGGGAGCGTGACACCCCTTAAGGCCAAGGTGATGATCCGGGTCATCCGGGGAATGCTGGCTAACCTGCGGCGAAAGCTGCCATCCCACGTCGGGATGCCCCTCAATTAATTGAGGGGAGGATGTCACTTTTATCATCATATCATACCAGGTAGGGCAGGGGCAACGTTGCCCTGGCCTTTTACCCTGCTTATTACTGCGTTTATCCACAAAATTGTCCGCATTTTGTTAGAGGAAAATCATAGAAAACATCGAAATTGCGCCCGAGACCCGCCTCCAAAAATTTCTTTTTGCTGTGTTCCGGTGGTTGTTACATGTGTTCTCTCATGATAAGATTAAATCATAACAGGTGCGGGCAACTTTAATTTAATGGAGGCACCCCCCTTGAAAGGATGTGTTGCCTTTGAGTACGGTGGCCAAAAAGCTCAGCGCGCTGGAAAAGGCCATGATGGAGCTGGCTTACGAGTCAAGGCTGACCGAGATCAAGTTGAAGCAGCTGGCCGAGGGCATGGAAGAATTCAAGGCGGAGATGAAGGCCTTCAAGGACGAGATGAAGGCTTTCAAGGATGAGATGAAGGACTTCAAGGACGAGATGAAGGACTTCAAGGACGAGATGAAGGCTTTCAAGGATGAGATGAAGGACTTCAAGGACGAGATGAAAGACTTTAAGGATGAAATGAAGGACTTCAAAGACGAAATGAACAAAAAATGGGGCGACCTGGCCCGGAAAATGGGCACCCTGGTGGAGGACATTTTCGTGCCCTCCCTGGACCTGGCCTTTGAAAAGTATTTCGGGGTAAAGGTGGAGGACCTGATGCCGCGCCGCAGGGTGCGCAAAAACGGCGCGACCATGGAAGTGGATATTCTGGCCCTGGCCGGAGACCTGGCCTTTGTGGTGGAGGTAAAGGCCTCCCCCAACCGGGCGGAGTACGTGCACGACTTTATGGAAAAGCTCTCCCAGCTGCCCGGGTTTATCCCGGAAGTGAGGGACAAAAAAATTGTGCCCGTTTACGCTGCCCTGGACATGGCCGGAAGCACGGTGGACCTGCTCACCAAAAACGGCATATACGCCATGGTGGTACGGGGGGACATTCTGGAGATAGTTAACTTCGATATGCTAAGGCCGGTGCAGTAGGAAAAGGCCGCCCGGGAACAGGATAAATGATCAACCAGCG
Organism: Desulfofundulus australicus DSM 11792; assembly: GCF_900129285.1. Taxonomy (GTDB): domain Bacteria; phylum Bacillota; class Desulfotomaculia; order Desulfotomaculales; family Desulfovirgulaceae; genus Desulfofundulus; species Desulfofundulus australicus. The sequence continues at coordinate 115,660 of NZ_FQUW01000009.1, read as the reverse complement.
CGCTGGCATCATCGAAAAGGCAGCCGGGCAGCTAAATTTCCACGCCATGCCGGCGGATGTTTTCCCTCAGTTCCGGCCCGGCCGCTTCCATCAACACCAGGTCCACGGAAAAAGGTTCCGCTGCCGCCAGTACATCGGCATAGAGCCGCCAGAAATCCGCCTCCCGGGGCAGGCCCGCCACAGCCAGGTCGATGTCCGAATGCTCGTCAAACCGGCCGCCTCCGGCCAGGGAACCGAAAAGCCAGACCCGGCAGCCGCCATGCCGGCGGACTACACCGGCGGCCCGTTTGGCGGCGGCCAGGGCCGCTTTTTTCCTTTCTGCCAATTCCCGCTCGCGCTGCCTGCGAAGTTTTAAAAAACGAGATCGCAACTCGGCTGCATCGTGTTCGCTGTAAACGGGCATGGAAACCACCACGCTTTAATCCATGTCAGTCGCATCATTATTTATCAGGTCAAGAAAAAAGCCCGGGGATTACAGCACCAGCCCTTCAGGCAGGCGGAATATTTCTTCCCCGTTGGCGGAGAAACCGGGAAGAAGGGGAGAGCTAAGTGTATCTTCCGGGCCGTACGCGCCGGCCAGAAGCCACCCCTTTTCCCCCGCACTGAATATTTCCACGGTCTGGGCGAAAGGATCCACCACCCAGTACTCCTTCACGCCGTGTTTCAGGTAGAGCCTGCTTTTTTCCAGCCGGTCGCGGCGCCCCGAGGCCGGTGAGAGAACTTCCACCACCAGATCTGGCGCGCCTTTCAAGCAATTTTCAGTGAGCAGGTCAAAGCGCTCCCGGGAAAGGTAGAGGACGTCCGGCTGCAGAACCAGGTTGTCGGCCAGCACCACATCGAAAGGTGCAAATAATACCAGCCCCATGTTGTGCTTATCCACGTAAGCCCGTAAAAGCCCGCCGACGCCGGCCGCTATGTGCTGGTGCAAAAAACCGGGAGAAGGTGTCAAAATCAGTTCCCCCTCGATCAATTCGTACTGCCGCCCGTCGTCGATTTGCAGGTAATCGCCGTAAGTCAGTGTACCCCGGAGGGAAGATTCCCTGGGTGCTGCCTCGGTCACTGAAATCACTCCCCACCTCTCTATTCCCTTTGCCATTCTTCAATCCAGACGATCCAGGAAAGATGCGCGCCGGCTGCGTTGAACAGGCGGCGGTCGCCCATGACCAGCTTTACGTTTCTGGATGCGGCCAGGACAAACGAGACGTAACAATCAAAGTAAGAGTTCAAAATACACCCGGCAAGAAACAATGCGTGAGCAGCAGCTTCATCCCTTTTCCAGCAGCATTAATGCTTGTCTTGTTGTGCATACACGGGCCAGGGCCTGTACGTCCGGAGTATGCAGGTCCTTGTCCCCGCTGACGAAGATGTCCGGATTCGCGAGCAGTACCGAGGCCAGGACAGCAGCGTCTTTCGGGTCGCGAAGGTGCCTTGCCGCCTCCCGAATTTTCTCCGCCGGGGGCATCGGATGTTTTTCAACCTTGAAGGATTGCAACATGATGTTAATAAGCTGTTCTCTGCCTGGGAACTTGCGCGTCAGCACTTCCCGGGTTTCCGCCAGGAGGAAATCGTCAACCACGAGAACATGATCTTCTCGAATGACTTCCAGCAAGCGTCGCTCCGGCCCAGAAAAAACCATGCCAGAGATGAGCACGTTGGTATCAAGCATTACCCGCACAGTTAATCTCCCGCCGGGTAAAGTTTCTTGATCAGTTGTTCCCGCACGGCCTCGACTTCCCGTTCCAGATCTTCTCTGGTATACCCTTTCTGGCGGGCTTCGGCTTCCAACTCCTCCAGAAGGCTATCCAGGGGAGACACAGGTTCCAGAACCACCCTGCCCCTATCAGCATACACCCGCAGTTTGGTTTTGGGCGTGAGACCCAGGGCATCGCGGATGGGCTTGGGAATTGTCACCTGACCTTTAGGAGTTGGAGATACGAACTCCACATGCATCTCTCCTTTGGTAGTTTTCTTACTATAGTCTAGCATGAATTCATACAGTAAACAATAGGAAAGAAGGTGCGCAACCCGGATCGCGGTCGCGGATACCACCAGGTCCACCAGTAGTCCTGATAACGTCTTCGTGTATCATTTCCACAGCCTGTGGGGTTATCCACTTCATCTGGAAGCCAGCTCCTCCAGAGCCGGCCTGTACTGCTCAATGATCTCCCTGGCCAGTTCCAGATCCTGCCTGACAACAAGCTTTTCGACAAGCACATCCAGCACCTGCTTCAGCTCACAGGGCGGGAGCTTGAGTAATTCATCTACAAGAACTTCACGGGTCATTAAAACCATCTCCTGCTCTGATTATACATTAAATAGAGTGTTGCTGCGACGATCTTTAAAAACATGTCCCTGGATTTAGACCATTTGGCAATCGCTGTTTGCATTACAACATGTGCCGGCGGCCCCCCAAAAAAAATTTTTCTGCCGGGTGGAACTTTTTCGCCCTTCCAGTTGTCTAATTAACCAGGTAACCGAGGAAGGCCCGTCCAGTTCAGGAGGAATTCTGGATGGCGGTGTAGAATATACCTTCCCCGGGACTGACTGGCTAACGAGGGTGCTTGCTGCACCCGGAGGAACGAAATGGCAGCAGACAACGCAGCCCGGATGCACCAGGAAACGGGAAAACCCGCAAAGGGGGGATGGACGGCACAGCGGCCCTTGCCAGGTAGTGGGATCAATCTGCACGAAAACAAACTAATGAACTAAACTAATTGATGAGGAGGTTAAAACTGGATGCGTAAATCCAGGAAACTGATCGCCATCCTGGCCACCCTGGCCCTGCTGGCGACCCTGCTGGTACCCATGGTCGGCCCGGCGGCGGCAGCGAGCACATATGAAGCCCTGACGGTTCCATCGCTTACTGACGACACCCGCGACACTCTGGGTACGGTGCTGGTTAAAACAACCGCCGGGTCAGTATATCAAGGGCACATGGTTACCTTCAGGTTGCCCTCTGATTACGAGTTCGACTGGGCAAATTTAGATGTAGATGCAAATGGTAAAATCCAGAACGAAGCGTACCTTTTCTCCGTACCTCCCACATATAGTGGTGACGATAACGGTTTAGCTGGTGTCGACATTGATGCCTATAAGCTTGCCGATAATGAAGTCAAATTAGTGGTAGCAAGCATTTCAGATGTGAATAAGCTTATGGGCAATGACGGTTACCTCTACCTGTACCTGAAGAACGTAAAAATTCCTGCCGGTGAATCCGGTGATGTTGTTCTGGTAGCGACTGCGCCTTCTACCTCTGGTTTTAGCAGCGGGGAAGTAGTGGTCGGTAAGATCCGCGGTGATGTGGTCCTGGTCTCGGTGGACGAAGTTAAGACCTTCACCGACGATACCACTGTTGTTCTCCGGTTCAAGGAGTCTGTTAAGAACGCTTTTGAAATTGACTCCGAAAGCATCAAGCTGCGCCTGCCCGATGGCTTCGAGTGGAGCAGCGTGGGTACCCCGACCTTAATCTGGGGCGACAGCAACTGGTTGAATGATAAAAATAGCTTTGAGATTGTACGTGACGGCCGGGATCTGTACCTTGATGTGAAAAAAGATGCCGAAAAAGGTATGTACTTCAGCGTACCTCTGGGCATTACTGTGGAAGACGAAACCAAGGCCAAGACTGGCGATGTGACGGTAACCATCAGCGGTGCTACTGATACTGATCCCACCTCCCTGGTGGTAGCTAGGTACGGCGAAATGGGCGCAAATGTAAGTGCCGCTGAAACGCCTGAAATTATTGCGGGTAAGACCGAGCAGGAAATTGGGGACATTGTAATTGAAGAAACTGCGCCCGGCAGCCTCATTAAAGGCAGAACTATCACTCTTACCTTGCCGGCCAATGCCAAGTGGGGTAAATTGCCATCCGTTGACACGGAAAACGATATTGATATTGATAACAGCAAAGGCTATAACGGCTTCGCTACTGTCGGCAAGGACGGTCGCACACTGAAGTTCTGGATTGGCGATGAGTCGTCTGATGACCCTGGCAAGATTACTTTAGAAGATGCTGAGGTCATCCTATCCGGCGATGTTACCGGTGACCTGAACATTGAAGTCGGCGGGACCGCTGGTGTAAAAGGTAGCGTAACGGTTGCCAAAGTTGTACCACCCGTGGTAGTAAAGGCGGCAGCCACCCCGGATGTAAAGATCGGTCTGAATGATCAGGCTGCCGGTGACATTGAGATCGTTGAGAGCATCGCAGGTGCAATTGCCGATGATGAAAACATTGAACTTTGGCTGCCCAGCGGTGTAACCTTCTCTGCTGAGCCCACAGTTGAAGTTACCGCTGGCGATCTGGACATTGACGAAGACAATATCAGTTTGACCGATGGCGATTCCAGGTTGATCATTCCTGTGGACGCCGAAAGTACAACGGCCAGTACCATTAAGATTAGCGGTATAGAATATGATGTCGACAGGACTGTGCCCGTAGGTTCGATTAAAGTTAAGGTTGGCGGGCTGGCCGTCAACGAAGTAAATGATATCGACACGCTTGATGATTACTATGCATACGACGATACGAAGCAAAACGAAGATAACTACTATGTATTTGGTGCCGGAGATACTGACGAGCAGATTATCTTCAAGCGTGACGAAGACGGAGCGTTCCCGGGCGATGATGAAGTGGCTACCGTGGTGAATGCCAATGTCGTCACCCCCGCTCCCGGTGAACAGAAGGCCACTGTGGTCTTCAAGGTCGGCGACACCAAGTTCACCCTGAACGGTGTGGAGCAGACCATGGATGTGGCTCCGTACATCAAGAACGGCCGGACCTACATCCCGGTGCGCTACTCCGCCCAGGCTGTGGGTGTGGCTGCGGAGAACATCCTCTACAACGGCGGTAAGGTGACCCTGATCAAGGGCGACAAGGTGGTCCAGTTCACCATCGGCAGCAACGTCATGCTGATCAACGGCGTGGCCGTGACCATGGACGTGAAAGCCGAAGTGACCAGCGGCCGGACCATGCTGCCCTTCCGCTACGTCGCTCAGGCCCTTGGTGCCCAGGTTAACTGGGATCCGACCACCCAAACCGTCACCATGAACCTGTAAGCTTCTAAAGCAAACCGGGCTGGAACCCATGATGTTTCAGCCCGGCTTTTTCTTTTGCTAATTTTTATTTTAATTTTTATTTGTCGGCTACAAACCATTCGAAGCTCTGAACCACGATTATTCCCTTTTCCTTCGCCCTTTCCACAACCGCCGGTCTTGCGTAGTTGGTGTTCCGTGCGCACAAACCTTTCCGTTATCCGTTATCTCGATGCCGTAGTTTTTCAGGTATTCGGGTAGGACCCGGTAGGCCTCGTATTCCAGTGCGTAGGTAGGCTAACTTCTGGCCAGCCCACTCAGTTCCGTTTTGGCGCCCACAAGGCCTCTGGCCAGCTTTCTAATTTCCACTTCTGTCTTTTTTTGTGCCTGGCCAGCTCGCCCACGTTTACGCCCAGTTCCGCATGGGATAATTACGGGATGTAGGTGCCGGCTACAGGTACTCCTCCAGGTCGGAGAGAGTGTTTATTTCAAAGATGTTATCCAGGATCAGCCCCAGGGCGTATTCATCCAGGGACCTGATTTTATCCACATAGGGGCGGGGTATTTTCTTGAACTTTTTATGCAAAAGCTTCAAAACAGTCTCCCTGAGGGTTTCCTGCCTCCCTTTTTCCATACCCTTCTCCAGGCCCTTCTCCATCCCTTGCTGTATTCCCTTTTCGACACCCTTTTTGAAAATCCGCTGATAACCGGCCGATTCTTCGATGTTCAGCATGGATTCTACCTCCTGGAAGATTTGTTCGATAATTTTCTCTTCAAGTCGTATCGTATCTGTCCCGGGGCAGGTTTTCGGTCATAATATCACCAATTTGATTTTAACAGATACGGCAATGGGTGGTAACACAATCTGCCCGCCCTTTTTGTTCTTGCTGGTTTCCCTGACCATTGCTTGCCCCCCGGAATGGTGTGAAAATCATGGTCCCCGAGGACGAAAAAACCTTGACTGCACCTGTTTGCCAGGGGTATACTGGGGGTGAAAATTAGTTAAACGGTTTAACAATAATTTAACGAGTTGAAACCGAACAGGAAAAAGGAGGGCTGAAACTTGGGCCGCATTCTCACAGTGTTTATCCTCATAGCTTCTTTGCTCGTACCACCCTCTGCCTGGGCCAAGGAGCCGGCCACGCCCGAGCTGACCCTGAACCAGGCCATCGCCATGGCCCTGGAACACAGCGAAAACGTGAAAAAGGCGGAAAAGGAAATCGACCGCACCTATGAGCTGCGTGAAGAAAGTGCGGACCAGCTGGATTATGTGCCCACAGCACCGCCTGGTAACAAGTACGTGGAGATGGCCTGGGCCAACCTGCTGGCGGCCGACCTGACCTGGCGCATGTCCAAGAAAAATCTGACCGCCGAGCAGGATGAGGTAGCCCTGGATACCTGCAGGAAATACTGGGATGTTCTTAAAGCTCAGGAAAAGGTAAAGGTGGCAGAAGCGGGCCTGCAGAAGGCTGACTGGGATGTGCGCCGGGCGCGGGTCAGTTTCCAGGTGGGGATGATCCCGCAGGCCGACCTGGTGGCGGCGGAGGCGCAGCTGGCCGGGGCTAAGGCAGCCCTGGAAGCGGCGAAAAACGATCTCGACAACGCCTATGCCTCTTTCAACCAGCTGGTGGGCCTGTGGCCCCAGGACCGCCCGGTGCTGGTGGACGGGGTGAATTTCGCCCCCCTGGAGGTGCCTGATGTGAATGTGGAAGTGGGCCGTATTGTGGCGGAAAGTCCCACCGTCTGGCTGGCCAATGAAAAAGTGACCCTGCAGAAATACCTTGAGGACATGATGTTCTATACCGGCGAGTACCGGCCCTACGAAGCAAGAAAAATTGAAGTGGAGCAGGCCGAGCTGGACGCCGCCAGTGCTAAAAAGATGCTGGAAGAGGTCACCCGGTCCCTCTACTACAATGCCAAAAGCCTGGAAGAGTCCTACCGATCCCTGCAGGAAGGGGTTAAAACAGCCGAAGAAAACCTGCGGGTGACGAAGGTGAAATACGACGTGGGCATGGCCACCCGGGCCGAGGTGGCGGCTGCCGAGGCGGCCCTGGCTCAGGCCCGGCAGAAGGCGCTGGAGGCGGCCTGCCAGCACGCCTACCTCAAGCTGGCCTTTGAAAAGCCCTGGGCTTACATCAGCCTGGCTGTTGCCGGTGGCGGCGGCACGGGCGGCGGGGCTTCGGGGAGCACCCAGGGCCGGTAAGGCAGGTGGTTAAAAGCCCCCCTTTCCCATACGGGCAGGGGGGCTTCAGAGTGTTAATAATCTCGTCATGTGCCCCGGTTTTACAGCAGGAGCGGCCTGGAGTGAGCGCTGCCGGGCCAGGCCACATGCCGCGGACAGGATGTCCGCGGGGGCCACCTGAACACAGGAGGTGTGAATGTGGCCGGTACCTGCCGAAGACCGGAGCCGGGGCCTGGCCCGGTCAGCGATACGACCGGGAGCGACGACTAAAACCAGGGCACACTCGCCCCGCGTGGTGATGGTCACGGTTCGCAAATGAAAGCTTTCCTCCTGCCGGGACCGTAGCGGTAGACCAGGAAGTGATGGTCGAAAGTAAAGACCTGTTCAATGCGCAGCCTCTCCATGACGGCAAAAGTGGTGCAATCTGTAAAACTGAAATCCTGGTCGGGGAAGGCATGCATTATCTGCCACGCTGCCTCCAGGTCCGGCTGTTCCAGGGCGATTACGGGAGTGCCGGTTTCGCGCAGCATTTGCCAGAAGGTCTGGGCGGCATGACGGCCCAGGCGGGCGGCCAGTAAAGCCCATGTTTCCACCAGGATGGCAACGGTCGTTAGAAGCGGGACTTCGCCGGCTACCTTTTCATAAAAGTTCCTCGCCCGCTCATGGTTTCGATCCGAGATGTCGCAAACCGCGTACCAGGCGCCTGTATCAACCATTATGGCCACGGTCCAGTACCTCCGCCAGACAGTAGTCGTGTTGCTCTGAAACGTCTTTTCTGCCGCTTGCCCCCATGCCTATAATCCGCAGGAATGCCTCTTTCGGAGCCTTCCTTTCCTGCCTTTCCAGATGTTCAGAAACGATTTGCCGTATTAGCTCGGCGAGCGAGATGCCCTTTTTTGCCGCTTCATCCAGCAGTGCCCTGTGCTGTTCGGGGCGGAGGTAAATTTGGGTGCGGTGCATCAAACATCACCTCTGCCAACATTATAATGTTATAGCTGTCTTTGGTCAATAAGGTCTGCTTCCCTGTATAATCGCACAAGATTTTTCTCCCGGGGTGTTGATGACATATTTACGGTTACCATAGCTTTTGGAGGCTATGAACTGCATCATTTTTAGTTGACAAGGTCTTCCTTGTATACATATACTTAACTTGACGAACAATTTGCGACTTTAAATTTTTCGGTGGGAAGGGTGACGGAGGTGAGTAACCCTAAATTATCCGCCTGCCTGGACAGGCTGGAGCAGGTGGTAAATCATGTGTCCAGGCGGCTGCACAGCAAGATGGACCAGCAGCTGGTGGAGGGGCTGACCGCCAGCCAGTTCGGGGTGCTCATGTGCATACTGCGCCGTGAGCGCGTGAGCGTGTCCGAAGTGGCAGGCAACCTGGGTGTGTCCTTGAGCGCCATCACCGCCCTGGTGGACAGGCTGTGCCGGGCCGGCTACGTCCAGCGGCGCCGGGATGAGAACGACCGCCGCGTGGTCTGGCTGGAGCTCACCCCCAGGGGGAGGGAGGTCGTCCACTCCTGCCTGAATACCAGGAGGCGGGTGATGGAAAAATACCTGGGCCAGCTGCCGGAAGAGGATCTGGAGCAGTTACTGCGCATCTACGAAAAGCTGCTGTCCATATTAGAGCGGGACGAACCGGGAGCAGCCGGGGAAAGGCGCGGCCAGCCCGGGTCTGTCGAGCAACAGGGCCCCGCCGGGGCCGGCGCTTCCGGGGGCGACGGCTGCGCGCTGGGAAAACGTCAGTCGGACTCATAATTCCATTTATTCTGTGAAGCAGGGATTGTCTGAGCTTTGATTTTTGGACTGGGGAGAGTGATGGGGAAAATGCGCAGTGTAAAAATATCCCTGGCTGTTTTTCTGATTTTCCTGTTGCTGGCGGTCGGGTGCGGGAAAGAGCAGGAGGGAGGTCAGGCCAACGCGGGCCCCGTAACGGTCAGCACGGCAAAGGCGGCCGTGGGGCAGCTGGATAACCGGGTGGTGGTGAGCGGCAAGCTGGAGGCCGTGCAGACCGCCAGCATTGTAACCAAAGTCCCCGGTAAGGTGGCCAGGGTACATGTGGATGTGGGGGACAGGGTCAGCGCCGGGCAGGTGCTGGTCACCCTGGAGAATAAAGACCTGGCCGACCGGGTGGCCCAGGCAAAAGCTGCCTTAGCCCAGGCCGAAGCAGCCCTGTCCCAGGCGCAGGCGGGGCTGAAGGCGGCGCAGGCGGCCCTGGAGAACGCCCGGATCAATTTTACCAATGCGGAGGCCAACTATAAACGGGGCAAAGAGCTCCTGGCTGCCGGTGCCATTCCACCGGCTGTTTTTGAGGGCCAGTATGAACTTCCCTACAAGCAGGCAAAGCAGGCGCTGGAGGGCACTGCTCCCGCGCAGGTGGAACAGGCCCGGGCCGTGGTTAAAGTGCAGCAGGCAGCTGTGTCCAGTGCCCGGGCGCAGCTGGCCCTGGCCCAATCCAGCTATGAAGACAGTTTTATCAAAGCACCCTTCAGCGGGGTGGTTACCGCCCGGAACATCAATCCGGGAGAAATGGCTGCCACTCAGCCCCTGCTTACCCTGGCCAATATAGACCGGGTGCTGGTCAGGGCTGTGGTGGGTGAAACATATATCAATCAGTTGAATAAAGGGGATAAAGTGCAGGTCAGAATCAGTGCCGTTTCGGACCGGCCCTTTACCGGTGTGATCACCAGTATTGCACCCGCTGCCGATCCGGCCACCAAATCGTTTCCCATCAAGGTGGAAATTGACAACCCCAAACACGTCCTGAAACCGGGTATGTTTGCCGAGGTTCAGCTGCCCAATGGGGAACAAAAACAGCTCCTGGTCCCCCGGGAAGCGGTGGTAAAAGACGGGGAGCGGGATTACGTGTGGGTGGTCAAACAGGGCAAAGTCCAGCGCTGCGAGATAAAGGCGGGAGAATCGGACGGCAGGTACATTGCCGTTATTTCCGGCCTGAAGGCGGGGGAAGAGGTGGTTACCGCCGGCCAGGAGAGCCTGCAGGATGGAGCCAGGGTGACGGTCAGGAACTGACTGGGGCCGGCCCCGCCGTCACGGGCGCGGCCCCCGTCACCGGCGACGCCCGTGCCCCGGCGAAACAAACGGGGCCAACCGGAAATATACGGTTCCAAAGGCGCCGGTCATCCCCGTGCTAAAGGCGAATTTTTTAATTCTCGCCGTGCTTTCGCAGGAGGTTCATGGCATGAAAATTACCGATGTATCCATCCAGCGCCCCATGCTGGTGGCCGTGCTGGTAACCGTACTGCTGATCCTGGGCGGCGTTTCTTTAAGCCGCCTGGCCATCGACCTGTGGCCCGAAATGAACCTGCCCGTGGCCGCGGTGGTCACCGAATATCCCGGGGCGGGGCCGGAGGAAGTGGAGCAGCAGGTCACCCGGCCCCTGGAGTCCATCCTGGCTACGGTGAGCAACCTGGATACCATCCGGTCCACCAGCAGCATGGGTGTTTCCACCATTGTCCTCATGTTTGACTGGGGCACGGATATGAACTACGCTGCCCTGCAGATCCGGGAAAAAGTTGATCTGATCCGGCAGTACCTGCCCTCGGGGGCCAAAGCACCCATGACCGTCAAAATGGACCCCAACATGATGCCCATCATGCAGCTGGCCCTGTCCGCCGCGGATGCCCGGGAATTGAAGCAGATTACCGATGATATTATCCAGCCCCGGCTGGAGCGCGTCGGCGGGGTGGCCAGCGTCTGGTCTGCCGGCGGTATGGAGCGGGAGATCCGGGTGCTGGTGGACCCGGAGCGCCTGGCCGGTTATGGCCTGACCCTGAACAGCCTGACCCAGGCACTGGCCGCGGAGAACCTGAATATATCCGGGGGCACGGTGCAGGAAGGAACGAAAGACCTGCTGGTGCGGGTAACCGGCGAATTCCGGGATCTGGATGAGGTGCGCCGGGTGGTGGTGGGCGCCCCGGGAGGCCAGCCGGTACACCTGGAGGATGTGGCCCGGGTCGAAGACGGGTTTAAAGAGGTCACCCAGTACAGCCGGGTGGACGGCAGGCCCGGCCTGACGGTCTACATCCAGAAGCAGAGCGGCGCCAATACGGTCCAGGTGGCCCGGGCGGTGCGCGAGGCCCTGGACGAGCTGAAAAAGGAACTGCCCGGGGTCGACTTTCATGTGGTCATGGACCAGTCGGAATTTGTGGAGCGGAGCATCAGCCACGTGGTCAAGGAAATCATGGTGGGCGGTTTCCTGGCCATGCTGGTGATGTGGATATTCCTGCGCAACCTGCGCAGCACGCTGATCATTTCCACGTCCATACCCATTTCCATCATCGGCACTTTTGTGCTCATTTACTTCAACGACATGACCCTCAACCTGATCACCATGGGCGGGCTGGCCCTGGGGGTCGGCCTGATTGTGGATGACGCCATTGTGGTGCTGGAGAACATTTACCGCCACCGCCAGCTGGGTTACAGCCTGGTGGACGCCGCCCTGGTGGGCACCAGTGAGGTGGGCAGCGCGGTAATTGCCTCCACCCTGACCACCATGGCCGTGTTCCTGCCGGTGGTTTTCGTCCAGGGCCTGGCGGCGCAGGTGTTCACCCCCCTGGCCCTGACGGTGTCGTTCTCCATTTTCACCTCCCTGATTGTGGCCCTGACCCTGGTGCCATTGATGTCCAGCCGCTGGCTGCACCTGGAAGAGGCGCCGGCGGGAGATGCAGCCGGGGAGAGGAGCTGGCACAGGCTGTACAGGCTTTCCGAGCGCTGGTTCAACAACTTGAACAGCGCTTACCGCCGGCTCCTGGAATGGGCCCTGAACCACCGGCGGCGGGTGATCGCCACCGTGACGGTGCTTGTTGTCCTGAGCGTGGCGGCTTTCCCCCTGGTGGGCTTTGAGTTCATGCCCTCCATGGACCAGGGGCAGGTAAACATTACCGTGGAAATGCCCCGGGGAACCTCCCTGGAGGAGACCAACCGGGTGGCCACGCGCATAGAGAAAATGGTGCAGGACCCCTGGGTGGAGAGCGTTTTTACCGGGGTGGGCTTCACCGGTATGCAGGGCATGTGGGGCGAGAGCAACACCGATGTGGCCCAGATTATCCTGCAGCTGGTGGATAAATCCCGGCGCAGCGTTACCGCCGATGAGGTGGCGGAAATTTTACGCCAGAGGCTGAAAGATATCCCCGGGGCGAAGATCAAGGTAAGCGCCGTGGAAGAGGGCGGCGGCATGATGGGCGGCAGCGCCCCGGTGCAGATCCAGGTGCGGGGCGATGATATGGCCACCCTCACCCGGCTGGGCGACCGGGTGGCGGAACTGGTGCGCCGGGTTCCCGGCACCCGGGAGGTGACCAGCAGCCTCCAGGAGGGCCGCCCCGAGGTGCAGGTGCTGGTTCACCGTGACCGGGCGGCGGCCTGCGGGCTTTCCCCGACCGAGGTGGCCTCCACCGTGCGCACGGCCGTTGAAGGCACTGTGGCCACCCGCTACCGCACCGGCGGGGAAGAGGTGGACATCCGGGTGCAGCTTCGCGATGGTGAGGTCACCCGCCTGCCCGATTTATCAACCCTGACCATTTTATCCCCCACCGGTGCGTCCGTACCTTTAAGCCAGGTGGCGGAAATAGTGGAAACCCGGGGGCCCCACGCCATTGACCGGCAGGACCAGACCCGGCTGGTAACCGTTACCGCCCAGCTGGCGGGGCGGGACCTGGGCAGTGTGATCAAGGATATCCAGGCCGGGTTGAAAGGCCTCTCCCTGCCTCCGGGATACACCGTGGAATTCAGCGGTGAGCAGGAGCAGATGGCCGAGACCTTTGGCGACCTGAGCCTGGCCCTGATACTGGCGGTGGTCCTGGTCTACCTGGTGATGGTGGCCCAGTTCGAGTCCCTGCTCTACCCCTTCATCATCATGTTTTCCGTGCCCGTGACCATAGTGGGGGTAACCTTCAGCCTGCTGGTAACGGGGCGGGCCTTTTCCGTACCTGCCTTCATCGGCGTGATCATGCTGGTGGGTATTGTGGTGAAAAACGCCATCGTTTTCGTGGACTACGTCAATACCCTGCGCCGCCGGGGCCTGGAAAGGCGGGAGGCCATCCTGCAGGCCGGCCCCGTCCGGCTGCGCCCCATCCTGATGACGGCGCTCACGGCCATCCTGGCCATGCTGCCCATGGCCCTGGGCATCGGCGAGGGCTCCGAGGGGCAGGCGCCCATGGCCACGGTGGTGGCCGGGGGACTGGCCTTCTCCACCCTCATCACCCTGGTGCTGGTACCCGTCATTTACACCATCCTGGATGACTGGAAGGAGCGCTGGCAGGCCCGGTGGGCCGGGAGACGGACCGCCCGCCTGGAGGCCGGGAATAGAGGTTAGAGGTTGGAGGTCGGAAGTGGGAAATAAGGTTGGAGGTCGGAAGTGGGAAATAAGGTTGGAGGCCGGAAGTGGGAAATAAGGTTGGAGGCCGGAAGCCAGAGAGAGAGAGAAGGGAGAGTGCGGGATGAAAAACAAAAGGGCTATGCTGGCCGTGGCCGCGGTGATGGTGGCCGTCCTTGCCGCCATATCCTTTTACTACTGGCATATGAACCGCTACTACGTCACCACCGAAGATGCCCGTATCGACGGGGATATTTACCGGGTGAGTCCCCAGGTGTCCGGTAAACTGCTGGAGATCAATGTGGAAGAGGGGCAGGCAGTCAGGGCCGGGGATATTGTGGCCCGCCTGGACGACACCACCCTCTCCCCGGCGGCCAGCATTGACCTGGCCGTGGTGCGCTCGCCTGTAAACGGTGTGGTGGTTAAAAAAGTGGCCCACGTGGGTGAGATTGCCGCCCCGGGACAGCCCGTTATCATGGTTGTGGATCCGTCAGCCCTCTATATCACCGCCAATATCGAGGAGACCGACTTGAAGAAGGTGCATCCGGGTCAAAAGGTGGACATCACCCTGGATGTCCTGCCGGGGCAGAAGTTTACGGGTCACGTGGCCCGCATAGGGCGGGCCTCCCTTTCCACCTTCTCCCTGCTGCCCGCAAACACCGGGGGTAGCTTTACCAAGGTGGTGCAGCGGGTGCCCGTGAAGATCGTGTTCGATGAGTATCCCGACAATTATGTGGAAGTAGGCACCAATGCCCGGGTGAAGATTCATATCCGGTGACCGGGCGGGAGGGTGTATGATCATGTCCAAGGCTAAACCGGCCGTTTCTGAGGGAAACGGTTTTCCCTGGCGGGAACTGTTCATCCTGGTCATCGGCCCCTTTATGGCCATACTGGACGGCAGCATCGTCAACGTGGCCGTACCCAAGCTGATGGCCGTTTTTGGCGTGGGCACCGATCAAGTGCAGTGGGTTTTAACCGCCTACCTGCTCACCTCCGGGGTTGTCATTCCGGTCAGCGGGTATTTGGGGGACGTCCTGGGGTACAGGCGCATGTACATCCTGTCCCTGGCGGCTTTCACCCTTGGTTCCCTTTTCTGCGGCCTGTCGTGGAGCAACACTTCCCTGGTGGTGGCCCGGGTGTTCCAGGCCGTGGGAGGCGGGATGCTCGTCCCCATCAGCATGGGCATGCTTTTTAAAGTCGTTCCCCGCGGAAAGATGGGTATGGCCATGGGTGTCTGGGGGATATCGGCCATGATGGCCCCCACCATCGGCCCCACCCTGGGCGGCTACCTGGTGGATGAACTTTCCTGGCACATGATCTTTTTAATCAACCTGCCGGTTGGTTTGCTGGGCATGTTCCTTGCCGCCGTATTCCTGCGGGAAACCCCGCTCTTAAAGGCCAGGTTCGACCTGGTGGGCTGTATCCTGTGTGGGGCCGGCTGCTTAGCTGTCCTGCTGGCTTTAAGTGAAGGGCAGGACAAGGGGTGGACTTCCCAGTATATCGTCACCCTCCTGGTGTCGGCCTTCTTTTTCCTGCTCCTGTTTGTGCTCTGGGAACTGCAGGAAGATCAACCCATGCTGGACGTCCGGCTGCTGGCGAACCCCGTGTTTGCAGCCAGCCTTTTAACCACGGCCGTGGTGACCATCGGCCTTTTCGGCGGGCTTTTCCTGGTTCCCATTTTTACCCAGAACCTGCTCGGGTTAACACCGACGCAGACGGGTTTACTCCTGATGCCTGCCGCACTGGCCAGCGGCCTGATGATGCCCATCAGCGGCCGGTTGTACGATAAAATTGGGGCAAAGCCGCTGGCCCTGGTGGGGCTGTCGGTGGTTGCCTATACCACGTGGGAACTTCATAAAATAAATCTGGACATTTCCACACACTGGCTGCAGATGATGATGGTGTACCGGTCTCTCGGTATGGGGCTGGCCATGATGCCCATCGGCACGGCGGGTATGGAGGCCGTTGAGGCCAGGCTTTCCGGGCGGGCGTCGGCTTTTAACAACCTGGTGCGCCAGGTTTCGGCTTCCCTGGGCATCGCCTTTCTCACTTACGTTATGACAAAGCGCCAGGCCTACCACTTCAGCTGGCTGGCCGACGGTTTTTCCTGGTCTTCCCCGGTGGCTTATGGAGCCCTCCAGCAGGTCAAGCAGGCCCTGGGCCTCCCCGGGGACAGCGCCCTGGCTGTCTTCAGCCTGGCCGCCCAGCGGCAGGCCATGGCCAGCGCCATTGCCGACACCTTCATTGTCAGTGCCGTTATGGTGGCCCTGGCCATCCCGCTATCACTGTTCCTGGGGAAGAAGGGGAAGGTTGCCAGGGGTGGATAGGGTTACCTGATAGAATAGACGGCCTCGAAGTGCTGGAAATTAAGTCACTGCCGGGCTGTCGTAAAACGTCTACTCAAAAGGAGAGTTGCCGTCCATGCATATTAACCTCCTGGGTGCCCGGGTGGATGCCGTGGATCTGGCCGGGGCGGTGGAGAAAGTGGCCGCATTTGTGGCCGCCGGGCACCCCCACCAGGTAATAACCCTGAACCCGGAAATTCTGTACCGCGCCCAGAAGGAGCCGGAGCTCCTGGACCTGATCAACCGGGCCGACCTGGTTACCGCCGACGGCATTGGTATTGTCTGGGCGGCAAAGGTGGCCGGCACCCCCGTTCCCGAGCGGGTGACGGGGATCGATCTTATGCTGGCGCTGGTGGAAAGGGCGGCCCGGGAGGGCTGGCGCATCTTCCTGCTGGGGGCGGCGCCGGGGGTGGCGGAAGAAGCTGCCCGGCGCCTGCGGGAGAAGCACCCCGGGCTGGTGGTGGCCGGCACGCAGCACGGTTACTTCCGGCCAGGTGCCGGGGAGGCAGGAGGGGAGGCGGCATTTACAGCGCCCGGCCGCGCCCCGGTTGCATCTTCCGGGGACGGCGGCCGGCCGGGTGAGCCCCGGGTTCCCACCGAGGGAGAGGTGGTGGAGCAAATCCGGCGGGCCAGGCCGGACCTGCTTTTTGTCGCCCTGGGGGCCCCGAAGCAGGAGCAATTTATCGACCGGTATAAGGAGGTGCTGGGCGTACCCGTGGCCATGGGGGTCGGGGGGAGCTTTGACGTGATCGCCGGCCGGGTGGCCAGGGCCCCGGAATGGATGCGCCGCCTGCACCTGGAGTGGCTGGGCCGCCTGATCCGGGAACCGCGCCGCTGGCGGCGGATGCTGGTGCTGCCCCGCTTTGCCTGGCTCGTCTGGCGCAGGGCGCGACAGGCCGGAAGGTGAATAAAATGGTAGCTGGCGGGAGGAAAGAGAGCGCTTTTGTCGAAGATTTAACCTATTACGTCCGGTGGAGGGATAGAAAAAATGAGGAAAAAATGGCCTGTGCTGGCGGTCCTGCTGGTCTGCGGGATGCTGGCACTGGGTGGTTATGCTCACCTGGCCGGGGCTGCCGGCGGGGAGCCGGGCAGTGAAACCGATCCCCTGGTGAGCAAAAGCTTTGTCGAAGAATACGTGGCCAGGTATGTCAGCGAGGCGCTGGGAGAAGGACGGGGCAGCGGCGATTTCCAGTGGCGGGTGGCCAGTGTACCCGCCGGGCAGGAATTTACTGGCGGTGCGGGGATGGAGTTTATCCTGCGCACCGGCAGGGCCGTGGCCGTGGACCCCACGGGCAGCGGTATACCTGACGTTACCGCCGGCACCAATCTTTCTGCCGGCAGGGAAGTGGCCCCCAACCACCTGTACATCATACCGAGAAGTGACGGCCGGGGGCTGCGCGCCCAGACCGATGTAATCGTCATGTACCGGGGTGCCACCGGCAAATAAGGCGGGCATTTTGCCGCCTGTCCTGTAAAAGCGGGGTGTTGGTATGGTTGCTAAACGCAGGCGGAGGTGGAGGCCCAGGCCCCTGTTTCTGCTTTTAATGGTGCTGCTTCTGGCGGGAGGGGGCTACCTGCTGGCGGGGCACCCGGGCCTGAACTGGCCGCCTTTACCTGCCGCACCGGGGGACAACGAGGCCATGGCCAGCGAGCCCCTGGGTTCCTTTACCGTACTGCTTCTGGGTACCGATGCCCGGGCCGGGGAGAAGGGCGGCCGCACCGATACCATTATTGTGGCCAATGTGGACAGCGAGAAAAAGCGCATTGCCCTGCTGTCCATACCGCGGGATACCAGGGTGGATATTCCCGGACACGGCACGGATAAGATCAATGCTGCCGCTGTTTACGGCGGCCCGGCGCTGACCTGCGAGACCGTTTCCAACCTCATCGGTATGCCCGTCCAGTATTATGCCCTGGCCCGCTGGGAGGGGTTTAAAAACATTGTGGATGTTCTGGGCGGGGTAACCATTGAAGTGGAAAAGGATATGTATCATTATGACAGCAATGACGGCCGTGAATATGCCATAAACCTCAGGAAGGGAGTGCAGCGCCTGGACGGCAGCAAGGCCCTGCAGTACGTTCGCTTCCGGGGGGACCCCCTGGGGGATATCGGCCGCACGGAAAGGCAGCTGAAGTTTTTGAAGGCCCTGGCCGGGGAAGTGATGCAGCCGTCCACCCTGTTGAAACTGCCCCGCCTGGTGCCGGAGATCAACAAAAGCATAGAAACCAACCTGGGTGCCCGGCAGATGCTGGCCCTGGCCCGGGCGGCCCGGGACTTCGAGCAGGCCGAAATAGTCACCCAGACCCTGCCGGGGCGTTTTTTGAACCTGAACGGCATCAGCTACTGGTATGTGGAGCCTGCACAGGCCCATGAAGTGGCCCTGGCCCTTTTTGAAGAAGGCCGGGTGAGCCAGGTGGTGCAGGGCCCCACCCTGAACGGGGGCGGGCCTTCCAGTTCCCCGGCCCGCACGGAGAGAGGGCAGGTGGCAACGGGTGAACCGGTGGAAAACCACGTCCAGCCCGTTGTCCCGGCGGCGCCCCCGGTTCCTCCCGCCCCGGAAGCGGTCGAACCGGGTCTTGATGCGGGGACCGGTGAGGATTCCGGCGGCTGGTTGACCGGGGAAGGTACGCCGGAGGAAGGCAACTCACCTCTACCCGGCAGCCACACGGGTGATGACGGGGTGCAGGGTGGCCCTGCCCCGCCTGCCTACGGTGGGGGGTATGGTGAGGATGGCGGTACAACCATAGAAATCATCCCCCTGCCCGGTAGAGGTGCCAGCTAGCCATACGTGCCGGCCGGAGTTATCCGGGCCGGAAATAAAACGGGCGGCGGATGGCGCCGCGTCCAGGCGAGACCACAGGATGAATTATCCGGAGGGTTTGTAGGGCCTCCTGCAGAACGCCTGCCGTGCCTGCAGGAGGTTTATTAATTTCAGGGGACTTTGGTGGGAACATTTTTATTATGCTGGAGGTCATTTTTTATGAAGCAACGCTGGTATCCACTGCTGCTGGTGGTTTTGCTGCTCGCGGGCATAATCGCGGCGGGGGCGGCGGGCTGGCAGCGCTACCGGGTGGAGGCGGCTTTCCGCCAGGTGGAAGTGGCCATGCCCTATGATGAGCTGAGCAGGCTGGCCAGGCTATCGGGACGGGATACCGTGGAGGTAATGCGCCTTTTTCGGGAGCGGGGGCTGACTACCGTGCTGGTTAAAGAACCCACGGCGGACGACCTGCGCCGGGCGGGAGAAATGGCCATCATGACCGGCCAGGAGCTGCTGTTGATGTCACCCCCCTGGCTGGGGCAGTTGCAGGCTGACGGCGGTTTGGCGCCCTCAGACACTTACCTGCTGACCACGCGGGAAAAAACTTTCCAGCGCCTGCTGGTCCAGCTCCGGGCCAAAACTTCCGGGGCTCAAGGTTACCGGCCGGCCCCGGGAGTTTACGTGGTGCGCACTCCCGCCGATCCCGGGCTGCTTGCCCAGCTGGGCCTGGGGTTCCCGGAAGAGCCCCTGCAGGAAAGCGCCCGGGCCGGGCTGCTGGTGGCGGTGCAGGTGCGTAGCTGGCCGGGAGCCACTGCCCGGGGGATTGAGCAGGCCCTGGCACCTCTGAAGGATATTCCCAACCTTTCGGTTCTGGCGTTTAACGACGATACCCTGCCCGGCTACCCGCAAAAGCTGCGGGCACTGGCCCGGGTGATCGAGCAACTGGGTGTGCCGGTGGCCCAGATCGAGTTCTTCCCCCAGAAAGGCTTGAATACACTGGGAATTCTCCTGGACAAGCAGGTGGTCCGCCTGCACAGCATTTCTCCCGGTGAGCTGGGCCGGTATACTCCTACCGGGGCCCTGGAGAGATACCGGCTGGCCGCGGCCGAGCGCAACATGAGGCTGCTGCTGGTGCGGCCCTTTACGGCAACGGGTGGGCAGGATCTGCTCCAGGAAAACCTGGATTTTGTCGGCAGGCTAAAAGCAGGCCTGCAACTGGAGGGCCTGGTGGTGGGGCGGGCGTCTACCCTGCCGGCCGTACCCACTTCCCGGATCGGCTTCTTTGTGATGGGGCTGGGGGTCATCGCCGGCACTCTGATCCTCGCCGGTCGCCTGGGCCTGTGCCGGGGTGAGATCTGGCTGCTGCTCCTGACGGCGGCCTGGGCCGGGCTGCTGGTGGTGGCCCCGGTTCCGGCACGCAAGCTGATGGCCCTGGCCGCGGTAATCATCTTCCCCGGCCTGGCCCTGATTACCGGTGTGCGCGCCCGGGGTTCATCCATCCTGGAAAGCGCGGGCCTCCTTTTGAGCACCACCCTGGTATCTCTGCTGGGCGCGCTGTTCATGGTGGGCCTGCTGGCGGATGCCGGGTTCATGCTCAAGCTGGACCAGTTCAGCGGGGTCAAGGTGGCCCACCTGGCGCCGTTGCTCCTGGTGGCGGGGGTGTTTTTCTTCCTTTCCGGCCCGGCTGAACCTGCGGCAAAGCGCCTCCACAGGACGCTGGACCAGCCGGTGCTGGTCAAATGGGCCGTTCTCACCGCCCTGCTCCTGGTGGTGCTGGCCGTTTATCTGGTGCGCACGGGCAACGAAGGGGAAGCGGTTACCACCGCCCTGGAGTTGAAATTCCGGGGATTGCTGGATGCCCTTCTGGGGGTGCGCCCGCGAACCAAGGAATTTTTGCTCGGCCACCCCGCTTTGATGCTGCTTTTCTATACCGGCTACCGGGATAACCGCTTCCTGCCCCTTCTGCTGCTGGGCGCCATCGGGCAGGTCTCCCTGGTGAACACCTTTGCCCACATCCACACGCCGCTGCTGGTATCCCTGGTGCGGCTGGTCAACGGCCTGGTGCTGGGTATGCTGGTGGGCCTGGCGGTTATCCTGGTGGTGAATCTGGCCGGGAAATGGTGGCGCAGGTTCTTCCCGGGGGATAGTCAGTAACCCCGGTTGGACGCGGCCCAGCACTCACCCAAATATGATTCTGCTCCCGGAGTTACAGGTTTAATTGACACATCAGGTTTCGAAAAGAGCCAGTAATCCCAGTGAGTGCTGGGTCCTCGTTCACTCCAGTGCTTCGCGTCGACAGCACCGCGGCTTGCTTCGGGCCGCCCAGCACTCACTGAAAAAGTTATACTGGAAAGCCCTGCACTTACTATTTTGTTACAGCAAGCTTAGAAATAGCATTATGGCCAGTGAGTGCTGGGTCTTCTGCGGATTGAATAATTCGGGTGAAAACGGGGGTGCAGTTATGGCGGCTGGTGGAGGGCCGGTGGTGGCCATCTCCGGCTATTACGGTTTCGACAACCTGGGGGACGAGGCGGTCCTCTACAGCCTGCTGGAGGCCCTGCGGGAGGTCTGCCCCGCCGTCCGGCCGGTGGTTCTTTCCCACGCCCCGGAGAGGACCCGCGCCCTTTACGGCGTGGAGGCCGTGAACCGCTGGCGGGTGACGGAAGTTTACCGTGCCCTCGCCGGTGCCGACCTGGTGATCAGCGGCGGGGGCAGCCTGCTGCAGGACGTCACCGGCCTCAAGAGCCTGGTCTACTACCTGGGCGTGGTCTGGCTGGCCCGTCGCCTGGGCAAGCCGGTGGTTTTCTACGCCCAGGGCATCGGCCCCGTGCGGAGCAGGACGGGCCGGCTGCTGGTGCGCCTGGTGGCCAGC
Organism: Desulfofundulus australicus DSM 11792; assembly: GCF_900129285.1. Taxonomy (GTDB): domain Bacteria; phylum Bacillota; class Desulfotomaculia; order Desulfotomaculales; family Desulfovirgulaceae; genus Desulfofundulus; species Desulfofundulus australicus. Next base: position 94,140 of record NZ_FQUW01000009.1, on the reverse strand, counting down.
GACGTTCAACTGATCACCGTACGGGACGCGGCTTCCGCCCGTGACCTGGCGGAGATGGGGGTCACCCGGCCTCCGGTGGAGGTTACCGCCGACCCGGTGCTGGGCCTGGACCCGGCCCGGACGGGCAGGGAAAAGGGTATGGAGATCCTGGAAAGGGCGGGCATTCTCGAACCGCCGGCCACAGGCGGGGGGAATAATAGCCGCCCCGGTGAAGATGGCGGCTCGGGGACGGCCGTGCCCGTGGTGGGGGTATCGGTGCGGGAATGGCCCGGCTTCGGGGCGGAACAGCAGCGGGCCCTGGCCCGGGTGGGTGACCACCTTTGCCGCCGGGGATACCGGGTGCTTTTCATTCCCCTGCACTATCCGGAAGACCTGGCCGTGAGCCGCCAGGTGGCAGCCATGATGCAGGAGGGGGCTATCGTCCTGGAGCGGGGGCTTACCGTTGGTGAGGCCGTGTCCCTGTTTGGCTGCCTGGACCTGCTCATCGGCATGCGGCTGCATGCCCTGATCCTGGCCGCGGTGATGGGCGTGCCGCTGCTGGGCATAAGCTACGACCCGAAAATAGAACGTTTCCTGGAACAGCTGGGTCTGGAGCCCGGGGGGCGGGCCGCCGATCTGGACTGCAGTGCATTGAGCAAAGCGGTGGATGAAATCCTGGCCGACCCGGCCGGGTTCAGGGCCCGGCTTTCCCGGGCCGTAGAGCCGTTGAGGGAGCGCGCCCGGGCCACCGCCCGGATGGCCGGTGCATTAATGGAAGTTGGAGGTCGGAAATCGGAAGTTGGAACAAATGATTAGTTAAAATTGCCCCGGGCGTAAATTTTTTTGTTCCTTCATCCTGGAAAAATAACGTAAACGAGGTATTGTTTATCTGGTGAGGTGCATAGCAGGTAATGCTCTTGTCAGGTTCCTTGCGGGTTATAAAAAAGCTGGTTTCTCTCCTGGTTGGGGGGGCCGTTCTCTGGTGCGGCCTGGCCTTGCCGGCGGCCCGGCCTGCGGGCGCGGAAAGTGCTGCGGGCACTCCCGGGTCCGGCCAGGTTTCGATCTCCGGCCTCCCGGCGCCGCAACCCCTGGTTTCCCGGCCGCCGGCCGATCAGATCCAGACCCTGGCCCCGGGTGTCTGCTATTATCCCATTTCCGGGCGCACCTGGCAGGATGAACCCTTAAAGGGGCATGTGCTGGAAGTGGACCCCGGGCAGGCCCTGCTGGAAGTGCGGGTGGCGGTGGGCGGCGACGCCCTTGGCCGGAAGGAAACGCTGAGCCGGCTGGCCGCCCGCCACGGGGCCGTGGCCGCCGTGAACGGGGGGTACTTCGACCCCTCCTCCGGACACCCCATCGGCAGCCTGGTCCAGGACGGCCGGCTGCTGGCCACCTCCGGGATCCTGCGGACCTCCGTCGGGATCACCGGAGATAACCGGGTCCGGTTCGGTTACTTCGCGCCCCGGGTGACGGTGCGTCCCGGAGATGGGGAACCCCTGGTGGCGGCCGGGGTCAACACTTCCCCCGTGGCCGGGGGGATTACCCTGTATACCCCGGCCTGGGGTGAGCGCGCCGGTTCCGCCGGTGACGGTATTGATGTGGTGGTACGTCCGGAGACGGAAAAAAGCAGCCGGTACATAGTTTCGGAAATTGGTTACGGGGGCAGCCCGATTCCCCGGGACGGTTACGTGCTCACCTTCCGGGGTGAGGCGGCCGCACAGGCTGCCGTGCTGGCGGTGGGCACACCGGTGGACGTGCAGTTCGACTGGGGTGCCGGCTGGGAAGGGTTAAAGCACCTGGTTACGGCCGGGCCCCTGCTGGTGGATGAGGGGCAGCCCCTGCTCCAGGCCATTATGGAAGGGTTCCGGGGCAGCGTGCTGGAGCCGGCCCCCCGCACGGCCATAGGGGTGGACGGCCAGGGCAGGCTCCTGCTGGTGGAAGTGGACGGCCGGCTGAAGGAGTGGAGCGCCGGCGTTACCCTGGAGGAACTGGCCTACCTGATGGCCGACCTGGGAGCGGTGCGCGCTGCCGCCCTGGACGGGGGAGGTTCCAGCGCCATGTGGGTGAAGGGCAGGCTGGTCAGCCGTCCATCGGGGGGACGGGAGCGGGAGCTGGCCAATGCCATTCTGGTGCTCCATCAGGTGCCGGTTTATCTGAACGGCGAGCGGCTGTTTTTTGACGTTCCGCCCCTGATGGACAATGGCCGCACCCTGGTACCCATGCGGAGGATTTTCGAAGTCCTGGGGGCGGAAGTGTCCTGGAATGAAGAAACCAGGACCGTGACGGCGACCCGCGGGGAGCGCACGGTCAGCCTGGCCCTGGGGCAGAAGGAGGCCGTTGTCAACGGTAAAACCCTGCCCCTGGACGTTCCCGCCCGGGCGGTGGAAGGGCGTACCATGGTCCCCCTGCGTTTTGTGGGCGAGGCCCTGGGGGCGGCGGTAACCTGGCAGGGTAACCCGCCGGCAGTAATAATCGAGCAGTGAAAAACCCGGCCGGGCTCCCGCGGGGATAATGGCCCGGCGTGAAAGGTGAGGGATAACCGTGATGGCAAGAATATACAGGCTCCTGGCGCCTTTTATTGCCGCCCTGGTTGCGGCCAGCACCCTTCTGCCCCTGCCCGCCCTGGCCGGGGACGCGGTGGTGGAGGTGGATTACCGGGACGACATTACCTACAACCATCCTTACTATGTGACCCGGTTGCCCGGGGGCAACCTGCTCCTGACCCGGGTAGGCCACCAGTCACCGGCTGTGGTGGAAATCACCCCTGCCGGCCAGGAAGTCTGGTCTTACCGGGGCGTCCAGGCTGCTGCGGCCACCCGCCTGGCCAGCGGTAATACCCTGATTGCCGATTCCGGTGCGCCGGGGAGGCCTTTTGCGCCCCGCGTGGTGGAGGTAACCCCTGCCGGCAATGTGGCCTGGGAGTACCGCCTGCCTTCCCTGGCCCAGGCGCCCCGCTACGCCCAGCGGCTTTCCAGCGGCAATACCCTGATCACCCTGCCCTACAAGATTATCGAAGTAACCCCGGATAAGAGGGTGGTCTGGTCCTACGGCTGGGGCAGGCCGGTGCCGCCGGGCACCCCCGGTCACCTGGCCAACCCGGTGCAGGCCGTGCGGCTGCCCAACGGCCACACCCTGATCGTGGACCAGGGATTTACCGGGGGTCGGGTGCTGGAGTTAGACGCTCATAAGCAGGTGGTATGGCAGGTGGGGGACGGTACATATAACCCGCCGCCCGTTTCACAGGGGGTGCCGGGGGAAGCGGCGGGGAGCGGGGAAGGACAGGGCGACCGGCAGGTACTTCCCGGCCCGGCGGGTACCGCCCCGGCCGCTGATGCCGCCCCCCGGCCGGTCCGGCTCAAGCGGCCCACGGGTGTCCTGCGTCTTCCCAACGGGAACACGCTGATTGCCGATGCCGGCACTTCCACCCTGCTGGAAGTGGCTCCGGACCGCCGGGTTGTCAATTCCTGGTCCTGGAAGGGTGCCCTGGCCGGTCTTCCCGTGATGAACCAGTGGCTGGCTGCTCCCGTGGACCCGTTCAGGGTGGTTGTTCCCCTGACCCTGACCAGCTCCCGGTCCCGTGTCCTGGTGATTGCCTCACCGGATGACGCTGCGCAATAGTTCCGGCCCGCCGGGGGCGCCGGCTGTAACCTGGCACAATCTACCACTAATATCCGGTGGTGGCGGCGCATACAGATTTATCGTGTGCACCGGGGCCGGCCCGGAACCCACGCCGGCCCCGGCTGAAAAAATTTTGGGCGCGAAGGGCCGGGCGGGAAGCTTTTTGTGGTATAATATTCCTGTCCGCAGGCGCGTGCTTAAATTCTGCGAAAGGAGTGTTGTTCCGGCTGGGGCCGGAAAATTCATGCTGGACATTAAATCGATTGCAGAAATTTTGCCCCACCGTTACCCCTTTTTGCTGGTGGACAGGGTTCTGGAGGTTGAGGCGGGAAAACGGGCCGTGGGCATTAAAAATGTAACCATCAACGAGCCCTTTTTTGCCGGGCATTTTCCCGGCCACCCAGTGATGCCCGGGGTGCTGGTAATCGAGGCTATGGCCCAGGTGGGGGCGGTGGCCCTGCTGCAGGTGCCGGAATTTGCAGGAAAGCTGGCCTTATTTGCCGGCATCGACAAAGCCCGCTTCCGCCGTCAGGTGGTACCCGGCGATCAGCTGCTCATCGAAGTGCAGATACTTAAAATGCGGGGGAACATCGGCAAAGCGGCGGGCCGGGCCATGGTGGGGGATCAGCTGGCGGCGGAGGCAGAGCTGGTTTTCGCCGTGGAACAGGGGAAATAATCAAATTCTTCCTCAGCGGGCAAAATGCTGAATAGGCTTGTCCGGATTCCACTGTTCACCATATTTCGCCCTCCAGCGCATTAAACCACGGTTTGTAGTTGATTAGTTCATAATGGTACAATACTACTGGTAAAATGGGATAATGCCGCTTGCGGAGGGATTGAGCTTGCTGAAATTATGGGTGGGCCTGCTGCTGGCCGGCGGGATCACCCTGGCGGTCACGCCGTGGGTGCGGCAGCAGGCGTTTCGCTGGGGTGCGGTGGATCGGCCGGAGGCCCGCAAGGTGCACAGGAAGGTCATGCCGCGGCTGGGCGGCCTGGCGGTATACGCCGGGTTTGTGACAGCCGTCCTGGTTACCATGCCGCTCACACCCGCCCTGCGGGGGCTGCTGCTGGGGATGACGCTGATCCTGCTTCTGGGCATATGGGACGATACCCGGGGTCTTTCCCCCCGGGTGAAGCTGGCCGGGCAGGTGGTTGCAGCGCTGGTCCTGCTGCCCCTGGGAGTGCAGGTGCATTTTATTACCAACCCCTTTAACGGTCATATTGTCGACCTGGGATGGCTGAGCATTCCCGTCACCATTTTCTGGGTGGTGGCCGTTACCAATGCTGTGAACCTGATTGACGGGCTGGATGGCCTGGCCGGCGGTGTGTCCTGCATTGCCGCCGTGACCATGGCGGTGGTGGGCTGGACGCAGTGGCAGGTTTTTGGTGCCGCCGGGCAGCGGGAAATAATCATGCTGGCCCTGATGCTGGCGGCAGCCCTGCTGGGGTTCCTGCGCTATAATTTCCACCCGGCCAGGATTTTCCTTGGCGATTGCGGGTCCATGCTGCTGGGTTACACCCTGGCCGTAATGGCCATTATGGGCCTGACCAAGAGCGTCACCGCGGTTTCGGTGCTGGTACCCCTGGTTATACTGGGTATCCCCCTGCTGGATACCTTCTTTGCCATCCTGCGCCGCTGCCACAGGCACCGGCCCATTTTCCAGCCGGATAAGGAGCACCTGCATCACCAGCTGCTGGCCATGGGGCTTTCCCACAGGCAGGCCGTTCTGGTAATTTACGGCGTCAGCGCCCTGCTGGGCGCCAGCGCGGTAATATTGAACCTGGTGGCCACCGACCAGGCGCTGGCCCTGCTGGTTGTTATGGCTATTGTAATCATCGCCGGGGCAAACAAGGTGGGTGTAACTGGCAGAATTCCTGATCGGGATCGACAGGCATCGAGCAGATTCTAGAATTAAGCAGCACCAGCGGTCCTGCCGGGTGGGAGGACCGCTTTTTTACACTTTATTTTTCAATGGGGGTGTTGCTTGCATGCGCATATCCAAGGCAATCATTCCGGCAGCCGGCCTGGGCGTACGCTTCCTGCCGGCTACCAAGGCCCAGCCCAAGGAAATGCTGCCCATAGTCGACAAGCCCACCATCCAGTACATCATCGAAGAGGCGGTACATTCGGGTATCGAGGACATCCTGATCATTACCGGCCGTCACAAGCGGGCCATAGAGGACCACTTTGACAAATCCCCGGACCTGGAGGAACAGCTCAGGGCCAGGGATAAGCTGGGGCTGCTGGAGCTGGTACAGGATATCAGCGAGATGGTCGACATATATTATGTGCGGCAGAAAGAACCCCGGGGGCTGGGGCATGCGGTTTACTGCGCCCGGAAATTCATCGGCAATGAGCCCTTTGCCGTGCTGCTGGGCGATGACATTGTGCGCAGCAGGACACCGTGTCTAAAGCAGCTGTTGAACCTTTACGAAGAGATGCCGGGTACCATCCTGGCAGTGCAGGAGGTACCCCGTGAGGACGTCAGCAAGTACGGAATCCTGGATGCCGAGCCCATTAGGGATGGCGTCTACCGGGTGCGGGACCTGGTGGAAAAACCATCACCCGAGGAGGCACCTTCCTGCCTGGCCATTATGGGCCGTTACATAATTGACCCGCGCATTTTTGATATTCTGGCCGAGACGCCGCCCGGGGCGGGCGGGGAGATCCAGCTTACCGACGCGTTGAAGGTGCTCTGTCAGGAGCAGCCGGTCTACGGCCTTGCTTTTAAGGGGCGCCGCTACGATGTGGGCGATAAGCTGGGATACCTGAAGGCCATGGTGGAATTTGCCCTGGACCGGCCGGACCTGGGCGAAGAATTTGCTTCTTACCTCAAGGAAGTTGTGCGGAACCTCTAGAAGCCCGGCATGGTGGGAGCCGGTTTTAAGACCGGCTCCCGCTTATGTACAGCGCTGCCCGGTTGGCCACTGCCGCCCCGGTTGGCCGGGCGATAAATTCTGCAGGATGACGAAAGGGGTTAAGCATGCGGGTTCTGGTTACCGGCGGTGCCGGTTTTATTGGTTCCCACGTGGTGGAGCAGCTGGCGGCGGGCGGGGCGACGGTGGCGGTCCTGGACGACCTCTCCCGGGGCAGCCTGGCCAACCTGCCCCCCGGGGTCAGCCTTTACCATGGGGACATCCGGGATAAGGTGTTTGTACGGGAAACCCTGGAGCATTTCCGGCCCCGGGTGGTCGTGCACCAGGCGGCCCAGGTGGATGTCCGGACTTCCCTGGACGATCCCGCCCGGGATGCCGCGGTAAACATTGAAGGCACCATCCACCTGCTGGAGGCCTGCCGGCGCACCGGGGTGGAAAAGGTGATCTACGCTTCCTCGGCGGCGGTTTACGGGGATCCCCTCTACCTGCCCGTGGACGAGGAACATCCCGTTCGCCCCCTGGCGGGGTACGGCATATCCAAGCATACGGTGGAACATTACCTGCAGGTATACCGCGCCCTTTACGGGCTGGATTACACTGTGCTGCGTTATGCCAACGTGTACGGCCCCCGGCAGGATGCCACGGGGGAAGGGGGGGTGGTGGCCGTTTTTACCCGCCGCCTGCTGCGGGGTGAAGCTCCCTGTATCTTTGGGGACGGCGAGCAGACCAGGGATTTCGTTTTCGTGGGGGATGTGGCCGCAGCCAACCTCGCCGCCATCAAAAGGGGAAGCGGACGGGTCCTTAATGTAAGCACCGGCCGGGCCACGTCGGTGAACGATCTATTCCAGCTGTTGCAACAAATTACCGGGAGCAAAATAAAAGCCCGCTACTGCCCGCCCCGCCCGGGGGACATTCGCCACAGCTACCTGTCCTGTGACCTGGCGCAAAAAAACCTGGGCTGGCAGGCCCGCACGGACCTGGTTACCGGTTTGAAATTGACTGTGGAGTGGTACAGGTATAACCTGAGCCCGGACCGGAGCGGCTGAAACCGCTCCCCGGTTCAATTCTTGCCCGCGCCCCTGCAGCCGATCCTGCAGCCTGCCGGAACCTTATTTTTACGGCCCTGCCGGATCCGGCGCAGGTATTCTTCAAACATCTTTTGCCTTTTCTCCAGCCTGGTGAGCAGCTTTTTGCTGTCCATGATTTACCCCTCCCGGTACCAGTATTGCCAGTAAATGGAATAAGTAAACCCCCTTCCCGGAACACGGTATAATTTCCCTGTCCCCCGGTAAACTAAGGCTTGTAAATTAATACTGATGGAGGGAAGGGAAAATGAATCCTTATCTGGAAATTCTTATCCGGGCGGTGGGTGCTTTTGTGGCGGTCCTGGTAATTACCCGGGTGGTGGGTAAGAGCCAGGTGGGACAGCTTACGGTGGCGGATTTTGTCAACGCCATTGTCCTTGGCTCCATTGCCGCCTCCCTGGTTACGGATCTGAAAGAAAACGGCTGGTACTATGCCTTTGGGCTCGTCCTGTTCGGCCTTTTAACACTTATTTGCGAATATGGTTCGTTAAAATCCCGTCCCCTGCGCAAACTGCTGGAAGGTGAACCCACGGTAATCATCCACAATGGCAAGATCCTGGAACACAACATGAAGAAATTGACCTACAACCTGGATAACCTGATGATGCAGCTGCGGGAAAAAAACGTGTTTAACATTGCCGATGTGGAGTTTGCCGTGGCCGAACCCAACGGGAAGCTGAGCGTGCTGTTGAAGAGCCATAAGCAGCCCCTTACCCCGGAGCATATGCAGATTCCCACCAGGTATCAGGGCATTCCCTCGGAATTAATTGTGGACGGTGTGGTTATCCAGCAGAACCTGAAGCAGAACAACCTGACCGAAGACTGGCTCTACCGGGAGCTGGAAAAGCAGGGCGTCAAGTCGGTCAAGGATGTGGTATATGCCAGCCTGGATTCAGAAGGCAACCTGTATGTGGATAAAAAAGAGGACACCATGCAGAACGTAACCGACATTACCGATAAGCTTCCCGGCAAAATGCCCCAGTAGGCTGGCCGGGTAAATTAATACTGCCAAGTATTGAGAAGGGGGGATTATTCTGGCTACCAGAATTTCCTTTGGCACCGACGGCTGGCGGGGGGTGCTGGCCCGGGATTTCACCTTTGATAACGTGGCCCTGGTGGCCCGGGCGGTGGCCGGCTACCTGGAGGACCACCGGCTGGCCGGGCGGGGGGTGGTGGTGGGCTACGATAACCGTTTCCTGTCGGAACACCTGGCCGACACCGTGGCCGGCGTTTTTGCCCGGCGGGGCATTCCCGTCTACCTTACCGCAGGGGCCACCCCCACTCCGGTTACCGCCTTTGCCATTAAAGAGCACCGGGCCGGGGGGGCCGTTATGCTGACGGCCAGCCACAACCCGCCGGAGTACAACGGGTTCAAGTTTATCCCCGAATATGCCGGGCCCGCCCTGCCCCACATCACCCGGGAAATTGAGGATAAAATTCACCGCCTGCAGGATGCGGGGGAACGGGATGAGCCGGGTGGGCTCCCCGCTGGTTCCGTTCGCCGGATTGACCCCCGGGCCGCCTACATCCAGCATATAAAAGGGCTGGTTGACTTCGAGGCCATCAGAAAGGCCCGGTTGAAGGTTATCGTGGACCCCATGTACGGGGCGGGTATCGGTTACCTGGAGGATATCCTGGCCGGTGAGGGGGTGGAGGTGGAAACCATTCACAACCGGCGGGATCCGCTTTTTGGCGGCAGCCTCCCCGAGCCCACCGGTAAATCCCTGGGCGAGCTGCGCTCCCTGGTTCTGGAACGCGGGGCCCACCTGGGCCTGGCCCTGGACGGGGATGCCGATCGCTTCGGCATCATTGACCGGGACGGCACCTATATAGCGCCCAACCTCTTCCTGCCCCTGCTGTATTATCACCTGCTCAAGACCCGTGGTGAACGGGGGCCGGTGGTGCGCACGGTGGCCACCACCCACCTGCTGGACCGCCTGGCCCGGGCCCATGAGCAGGAGGCCTATGAAACACCTGTGGGCTTCAAGTATATTGGCCAGTACCTGCGGGAAGAAAATTGTCTTCTGGGAGGGGAGGAAAGCGGGGGATTGTCCATCCGCGGGCATATCCCCGAAAAGGATGGCATCCTGGCCGGGCTTCTGGCTGCGGAAATGGTGGCCGCCCACGGCAGGAGCCTGGGCGACCTGGCTGCTGAAGTCTGGTCCAGTTACGGCCGGTTGCTTAGCGAGCGGCTGGATGTACATACCCCGGCGGAAAATAAAAAGAGGATCCTGGAGCTGCTTGAAGATTTTCACCCCCGGGAAATTGGCGGCCTGAAGGTGGAGCGGCGCATTGCCGTGGATGGGACCAAGCTGGTGCTGGAGAACGGTTCCTGGGTGCTGATAAGGGCTTCGGGCACCGAACCCCTTTTCCGTGTCTACGTGGAGGCCGGTACGGAGGGCGAGCTGCGCCGGCTCCAGCAGGAGGTCCGGGCCATGCTGGGGCTGCAGGAGGGCTGCTAATATAAGCATTATGGGAGGTAAAGCCGGGCAATCTTTAGCCCGGCTTTGCTCAATTCCGGCACGTAACTGTGGTATACTTGTAGTAAGAAAATCAAACCACAATGGGGGATTCTATTATGAGTTGTGAAGTAATGCGTGTTACTGCCAAAGGGCAGTTGACAATTCCAGTCTCGATCAGAAAAAAGCTAAATATTCGCGAAGGTGATTACCTGCAGGTCTATCTGGAGGACAATGAGATACGCATGAAAAAGATTGAACCGGTCCGGCCATTGAGTGCCGAAGACCCCATCTGGCGGCTCGTTGGCGTGGGAGAAAGCGGGAAAAAGGATATTTCCGTAAACCACGATTCCTATCTTGCCGAAGGAGAAATTAAGCGGTGCCACTACCTTTGCAGTCATGGAGCGCCTGGGAATAGGCAGTGCTTTCGCTTTTGATCGCCATTTCATTCAGTTTGGCTTTGATCTGTACGGGGTGGAATCTTAATGGCAAAGTGCCGGCGGTAAAAGTGAGCGGTCCTGTAGTTTTCCGGCCGGGTTTGCTACTTCCGCAGGGCGTTCACCGCCTGGGCAAGCCCGGCGATGCTGGCGGCCAGGTTCTCCAGCCTGGCTTCAATGCGCACCAGCAGGTAGGCGGTGACCACAATGGGAAAACCCAGGTTGCCTACAGCCTGCAAAATGGTTTCCACAAGGCAGCACCTCCGGATATGAGAAGTGAGAGGTGAGAAGTGGGATTTAGAAGGTATTCGGCTAAAGCCGAATACCAACCTTAGAATCCCTTCTTATCTCGGGGAGGCCGGCCCCCGGCAGTGTTGCCGGGGGCCGGGATGTTGAAGGGGATGGTCTAGGCCGGGTCGTACAGGTCGTTGGTGGTGCGGTCGACAATCTGCACATCCTGCTTGGATACCAGGGCGCCGCCGCCGGTTTGGAAGACGTTTTTGCTGATGATCAGGTCCATGACGGCTTCAATTTCGGCGGCGGTAATATTGTCCCGGGGGTTGTCCAGGCTGATGGTAAAGTTGGAGCCGCTTTCATTCTTAAAAACCATGCGCAGGGTCTGGGTGGTGGTGATGGCCACTTAAAAGCACCTCCTTGTGGTCTTAAATGATAACAGCCGTTCTGTTACACGGATTTGGGTCATGAGCGGGACCTGTTTAACACGGGTCCCGCTTCAAACACCGGCCGTTAGGCCTGGAGCAGGCGGACGTTATCGATCCGGTTTACTCCCGCCAGGGGGTATTCCTGGAGGCCGGCCAGCGCCTGGGCCACATCGAAAAGATCCTCATCGGCGGCGTCGGGACGGATGTTGTTCAGGTTCTTGTTGCGGTAAACCGGGTTGCCCTCATCATCCATTCCGGTCTGCAGGACCAGCCGCAGGACAGTGGTACCGGGAACTCTGTTTACAGCCATAAAGGAACACCTCCTCATAGAACTAACCATCGAACACGTGTTCGAGTAACCCTATTATACCCCGGCCGGGAGATGCCGTCAAGCCCAGAATATGTAAATATATGTCATATTCTGGGTGTAAGGGCCGGGTGAATTAGCTCTTTTCAGCCCGGTTCTGGAATTAATTTGACACTGCTCCGGGCTTTCTGCTAGAATAGTCGTGGCAGTTTTTGCCCGCAGTTATGGAGGTGTTTGGATTGACCAGGAGACTATTTACTTCGGAATCGGTAACCGAAGGTCACCCGGACAAGGTGGCCGATCAAATTTCTGACGCCATCCTGGATGAGATTATTGCCCAGGACCCGAATGCCCGGGTGGCCTGCGAAACGCTGGTCACCACCGGTTTGATTCTGGTAGCCGGTGAGATTACCACCAGGTGCTATGTGGATATTCCCCGGATTGCCCGGGAAACGGTGCGGGAGATAGGCTACACCCGGGCCAAATACGGCTTTGACTGCGACACCTGCGCGGTGATAACTTCCATTGACGAGCAATCGCCGGATATTGCCATGGGCGTGAACAAAGCCCTGGAGGCCCGCTCGGGGGAGATGACCGACTCGGAGATCGAGGCCATTGGCGCCGGGGACCAGGGCATGATGTTTGGTTTTGCCACCAATGAAACAAAGGAATTCATGCCCCTGCCCATTGCCCTGGCCCACCGGCTGGCCCGCCGGCTGGCCACGGTGCGGAAGACCCGGGAACTGCCCTACCTGCGTCCCGACGGCAAGGTGCAGGTGACGGTGGAATATGAGGACGACCGGCCGGTGCGCCTGGATACGGTGGTCATTTCGGCCCAGCATCACCCGCGGGTACCCCTGGACCAGATCCGGGAGGACCTGATTGAAAAGGTTATCCGGCCGGTCATACCGCCGGAACTGCTCAACTCCACCACCCGCTACTTCATCAACCCCACCGGCCGTTTTGTCATCGGCGGCCCGCAGGGCGATACGGGCCTCACCGGGCGCAAGATAATTGTGGATACCTACGGTGGTATGGCCCGCCACGGCGGCGGCTGCTTTTCCGGCAAGGATCCCACCAAGGTGGACCGCTCCGCCAGCTATGCCGCCCGCTATGTGGCCAAAAATATTGTGGCTGCCGGGCTGGCCGATAAGTGCGAGGTACAGCTGGCCTACGCCATCGGCGTGGCCCGCCCGGTATCCATCATGGTGGACACCTTCGGTACCGGTAAGGTCAGTGATGAGCTGCTGGTCAGGCTGATCCGGGAACATTTTGACCTGCGGCCGGCCGGAATCATTAAGGCCCTCGATTTGCGCCGGCCCATTTACCGCCGCACCGCCGCCTACGGCCACTTCGGCCGCACCGATATCGACCTCCCCTGGGAGCGTACCGACAAGGCGGAAATCCTGCGCAAAGAAGCGGGAGCGTAGAAAGGCGGGCACATAATAAGAGCATCCGGGAACTCCGGGAATATTAGGAATATTATTTAATACGATTTAAAAACGCCTTAAAACGCCTTTAAAACGCCGCTGACCCTTTCACCCCCGCCGGCGGTCCTGCATATGGTGGAGCAGGAGCGAAAACGGGGGTGATTGTCTTGCTGGTGCAGTTTCTCCTGGCGCTCTGGCTGGCGTGGCTGGTGGCGGTTGTGGTGAAGGTATGCCGCCTGGTCCTGGTTTACCGCCGTTATGCCGGGAGAAGCCGGGGAAAACTGGTGCTGCTCCTTTCCAACCAGGAACAGGCCTGCGAGGGATTTTTACGCCGGTTGGCCTCCGGGTGTGAGCTTTTGCTGCCCCGGATGGAGCTGGCCGTGGTGGTGGGTGAAGACAGCAGCGACGATACTTCCGGTATTGCCCGCATCCTCGGCCGTCAGCTGGGTTTCACCGTCATACCGGCTCAAGGAGCGGCCGGGGCGGAAAAAGCTGCCCTTTCGGCCATGCTGGCCCGCCTGCCGGGGGAACCCCGGAACGGCCTGGCCGGCGGGGACCCTCCCACCTGGTATTACGATGCCCGGGGGTTGCAGGGCAAGCACCTTTTGCGCACACCCGTACTGCGTCAGGTGAGCTGGGCGGCCTGAGGATGCCGGGAGGTGAACGGCCTTTTCCTGTCGAAATAACTCCCTGAGGTGAGGAGTTTTGAAGGGAATGCGTCGCCTTACCCACGTTGCCTGCACCTGGCTGGTTGTTGGCCTGGGTGCGTGGGTACTGGCACGCCTTTTTTCTTCCCTGGATCTGGATTACGGCGGGCATTTTCTTGTTTTTGCCGGCCTGGGGGTGGCCGCGGAATGGCTGGCGGTGAATTTTCCCCACGGCCAGCTGTCGGGGGGGTTCGCCCTGGTCCTGGCCACCTTCATCCTTTTTGGCGCACCGGCAGCCGCCTGGACGGGAGCCCTGGCCACCCTGATCAGCCAGGGATTCTGGCCCCGGGGCAACTCCCTGAGGACCGTTTTGTTCAATGCCGCCCAGCATGTGCTGGCAGTAATGGCGGGCAATTATGCCTGCCACCGGCTGGCAGGCCCGGCTGGCGATCAGATCTCAACGGGGCAGGTGGCCGGCCTCCTGGCCTTCTCGGGAGTGTATTTTCTGGTAAATCACCTGCTGGTCTCCCTGTACATTACCACTTCCGGGAAGTACCGCCACCCCCTGCTCTCCCGGGGGGATGCCCTGCGCTGGGACGGGCTGACCTGCCTGTTCTGCATACCGGCCGGGCTGCTTATGAGTTATTTATACCGCGAAACGGGCCTGTCCGGTGTGGTGCTGCTTTCCCTCCTCCTGCTGGTCATCCAGTTCGTCCTGCGCCTGTACGTGCATACGGAGCTGGCCAACAGGGAGTTGCTGGCCCTTTACCACGTGGCCCGGGCGCTCAATCAGAAGCTGGATGTGCAGGAAATCCTGAACCTGGTGCTGAAGGAGACCAGGCGGGTGGTGTCCTACCACAGCGGGGTGGTTTACCTGTGGTCGGGGGAGAAGTGCTGCTATGAAGCCCGGGCCGCTGCCGGCCCGTTCAGGGATAAATTAGCCGGGAGCATGATCTTTAAGGGGGAAGGCTTCACCGGCTGGGTGGCGGAAAAAGGTGAGCCGGAAATTATTTATAACGCGCGGGAGGATCCCCGGGTTCGCCACGAGCCGGGGTTGTTCCAGGTGCTGCGCTCCTTTATGATCATTCCCCTCCTGGCCGACAACCGGAAGGTGGGGATTCTGGTGGTCGGGGATAAACGCCCGTTTGCTTTTCATGAAAACCACCTGCATACCATATCCGTAATTTGCGGCCAGGCAGCGGTGGCCATTGCCAGCACGCTGCTGATGAAGCAGCTGGAGGACAGTGCCAATACCGATGGCCTGACGGGTATTTATAACCACCGCTATTTCACCTACCGGCTCGGGGTTGAGCTCCGGTACGCCCGGGAAACGGGCCTGCCCCTGGCGCTGATCATGCTGGATGTGGATAATTTTAAACTAATCAACGACCGATTCGGCCACGTTGCCGGGGATGCGGTGCTGGTGGAACTGGCCCGGCTCCTCCGGGATGCCGTGGGCGAGAGGGGTGTGGTCTGCCGTTACGGCGGGGAGGAATTTGCCATTCTCCTGCCCGGCTGTGATGCCGCCCGGGCCGGCGAACTGGCCGAAGATTTGAGGCGGATGGTGCGGGAACATCATTTTGCGGTTAAGGACATGCCCCGGCAGGTGCGGATAAGCCTGGGTGTGGCGGGTTACCCCCGGGATGCACGGGATGCGGATATGCTGGTAAAAATGGCCGATCGGGCCCTCTATGGTGCTAAGAGGACGGGCAAGGATCGCGTGGTACTGTACGGGCAGCTGGCCGACCTGCCGCGGCAGGAATGGTGAAAACCGGCCGGCGGGTGTATCTCCTGTGCCGGGCGGCAGTATGCGGGACGGGTGAGATCGGGGAGCTGAGCGGGGTGTTTCGTCTTTTAATCCCCCTGCGGGAGTTGTGGAGTGATTTTCTGGACCTGTTGTTCCCCCCGCCCCGGGGATGCCCCCTGTGTGGTGCCGGGGCGGAAGGGGAAGGGTTCTGCCCCCGGTGCCGGGAGATGTTCCTGGAGCACAGGGCGCCGGTCGGCTGCACGGTTTGCGGCTGCTTTCCGGTGCGGCCCGGAACGGGCGGCGGTGTCTCCGGCGGTCCCGGCGGCAGGTCTTTCCCCCGCGCCCTCTGCCCCCACTGCAGAAGCGATCGCCCGCCTTTCAAAGCGGCCCGGGCTGCCGGCCCCTACGAAGGCGTGCTGAAAGAGGCCGTCCTGCGCCTGAAGTTCCGCGGGGAGCGGAGGCTGGCCCGGCCCCTGGCATACCTGCTGGCCGCGGTGGCCCGGGAGATGGTCCCTCCCGGGACAGTTCCCCTGGTGGTTCCGGTGCCCATTTCCAGCAGGCGCCTGGCGTTGAGGGGTTTTAACCAGGCCGAATTGCTGGCCGGGGAGCTGTGCACGGCACTGGGCTGGCCCCTGGTGCCGGCGCTGCGCAAGGTGCGGGAAACCCTCCCCCAGACCGGCCTGTCCCGCGCCGCACGCTTGAGCAATTTATCCGGTTCCTTTGCCGCCGTTCCCGGTGTCCTGCCGCCGGGGCGCGTGGTGGTCCTGGTGGATGATGTAATCACCACCGGCTCCACGGCCCGGGAGTGTACCTCTGTTCTCCTGGCTGCGGGTGCGGCAGCGGTATACGTCCTTACCGTGGCCGCACCTTACTGCCCGGCCACTACCCCTGCCGGGCCGCCGGCCGGGGGATAGAAAGCTTACCAACAACTTATCCAGAACCCACAGAGGTTGTCCGGCGGGTTATTAACAGGTTTATCCACATTATCCACAGGATTTTCATCCACAGGGCAGGTTATCCACCAGCCAAGCGGAGCTCAACTACCAGGCGGCTCTGTAGAGTACCCCAGAGGCGCTCTATGCGTCCTATAGCCTGGGGGGAGCGAGCGGGGATATGATTAATACCCAACTCGGCAATGGCTCGGTCAAGCTGGGTTAAAGGGGCAGTTTGGCCGGCCAGGTCCGGTGACATAAACTTTAAAAAGGTGTTGACAACAAATTCTCCCTGACTTATAATCTGAACAGAGGCAGATACAGGGGAGTATCTAAGGAGGCAGTGGCACTTTCTAACGGAAGGTTCCGTTAGGAGCGGTTTATCTCATACAAACGGGTTATCCAATGGTGGAGATCAAGCAAAGGCGCTTTTTCAGAAGGTTTGTCTTCTGAAGGGCGCCTTTTTATCATACCAGCGTGAGCTCAAAGCAAGGGTGCTTTAAAGGGAGCAATGTTGCTCCATTAAAGCACCCTTTTTGCGTTTTGCAGGAAACGTCCCGCCGGTGAATTGGCGCCGTTCACCCCGGGCGATAAGATACAGGCCATCTTCAGCCGTTACAGCAGGGTCCGGAGACTGCAGTGGCTGGAGGTGCAGAAACCAGGGTAGGTTTAGATAGGAGGTTGGTGTAAGTGTACAGGCGAATCATGAATGGCCTTTACCTTTTACCCCTGGTATTGCTGGCCGCACCCGGTCTGGCCTGGGCCGAAGAGGCTCAAATTGATACGGGAGATACCGCATTCATACTTATCTCTGCAGCACTGGTGATGCTCATGACCCTGCCCGGAGTGGCCCTGTTCTACGGTGGTATGGTCAGGCGCAAGAATACCCTCAGCACGATCATGCAAAGCCTGTTTATCATGGCCTTGATTTCAGTACAGTGGGTGCTCTGGGGTTACAGCCTGGCTTTTGGTCCCGATCAAGGGGGGTTAATCGGTGACCTTTCCTGGCTTGGCTTAAACGGTGTGGGTCAAGAACCCAATGCCGATTATTCGGCTACCATTCCGCACATGGCTTTTATGGCCTTCCAGATGATGTTTGCGGTCATTACGGCAGCCCTGATTACCGGGTCCTTTGCTGAGCGCATGCGTTTCCCGGCTTTTGTAGCCTTTACCCTGCTCTGGTCGACTTTCGTTTACGACCCCCTGGCTCACTGGGTATGGGGCGTTGACGGCTGGTTGCGCAACCTGGGCGCCCTGGACTTTGCTGGCGGCACGGTGGTGCACATTTCCTCCGGCGTATCCGGCCTGATCGCCGCCCTGGTGCTGGGCCGGCGCAAGGGTTACGGTTCGGAGCCGATGGTGCCCCATAACCTGCCCCTTACGGTCCTGGGAGCGGCGCTGCTGTGGTTTGGGTGGTTCGGCTTTAACGCCGGCAGCGCCCTTTCGGCCAGCGGCCTGGCGGCCAGCGCCTTTGTGGTGACCAACACGGCCGCTGCAGCGGCAGCCCTCTCCTGGGTCTTTGCCGAGTGGATCCGTCACGGCAAGCCTACCGTGCTTGGTGGCGCCAGCGGCCTGGTGGCCGGTCTGGTGGCCATCACCCCCGCTTCCGGCTTTGTCGGTCCCATTCCTGCCGTAATCATCGGCCTGGTGGCCGGCGTGGTCTGCTACCTGGCGGTGAGTGTGGTCAAGACCCGGCTGGGTTATGATGATTCACTTGACGCTTTCGGCGTGCACGGTATCGGCGGTACGTGGGGCGCGCTGGCCACCGGCCTGTTTGCTTCCAGGGCTGTTAACCCTGCCGGTGTTGACGGGCTGCTCTTTGGCAACCCCCATCAGCTGTGGATCCAGTTTATCAGCGTACTGGCCAGCTGGCTATTTGCCGCCGTTATGACTTTCATCATCCTCAAGGTGGTGGGATTGTTCTTCAAGTTGCGGGCCAGCGAAGATGAAGAGGTACAGGGTCTGGATATCACCCAGCATGGTGAGGATGCCTACTCAGACATGGTGCTGGGCGCACCGGTGAGCCACATTCAAAGCTTATCGGGTTCTCATTCTACCGTGGTCACTACCAGGGAAGCCGGTGTGTAAGATAAATTAAAGCTGCTTTTTCCCGGGACATGGACTACGTGAAGTAAAGGGGGAACCTCAATGACCAAAATTGAATGCATCATCCGCCCCGGTAAGTTGGAAGACGTTAAAGATGCTTTGGGAAGATTCGGCATACATGGTATGACCGTATCGCAGGTCATCGGCTGTGGCCTGCAAAAGGGTCGCACCGAGGTTTACCGGGGTACGGAATACAGCATTAACCTGCTGCCCAAAATCAAAGTGGAAATTGTCATTGCCGATAAATTTGTAGATGAGGTGGTAAAGCTGGTTACCGAAGCCGCACGTACCGGTGAAATCGGCGACGGCAAGATCTTTACCTATCCGGTGGAAAACGCCATTCGCATTCGTACCGGTGAAACCGGTGAAAGCGCCATCTGATGATTCCCTGGAAAAGGCAATTGCTACTCGCAGGTGAGGTTTTCCTGGCGTTAAAACAAAGATGTTTGAGAACTGGCATTGGCGCCCCGGGTTTAAAGGATCTACCCTTCTCCCTTAATCCCGTGGCGCCTCTTAAATTTAGTGAACAGTGAAGTTGTTGCGGGCAAAGGTGCCGGTATCCCCCCGGGGAAACGGCACCTTTTTACATTAAATCACCACCCAGCAAAATACCGCTGCCGCCCTGGCCCATTTCTACGGGAAAAAAGTTTTGATCCATGGCTGCGATCCCAGGGCGGACTGCACGCGGCTGATTCTTGGCGGCAAGCCGCAGGAGACGGTGATGGATACCCTGCGGGAATTCGGAGAGGACGCGGTGACCATCGAGCGGGTAGTAAAGACCGGGTTTTGCGGGATCAGGTGTGTCGAGTCCGGGGGGCCGGAACCGGGTGTTGGTTGTGCCGGTAGGGGTGTGATCACGGCCATCAGTTTGATGGAAGAGCTGGGTGCTTACACGCCGGACCTGGCGGGGGGACGGCTGTCGCGAAAGACGTGAGGGGAGGAATGAGATCATGCCTGTGGTAAGAATGAAGTGCAACGAAACGATTCCCGAGCGGGATAAGCATATTTACCGCACAGAAAAGGAGAAATCCATAATTCCCGCCTGTAATATCGCCACCATTCCGGGGGATATGACCGAGCGCGGGTGAGCTTTTGCCGGTGCCCGCGGGGTGATGGAGCCGGTGGCCCTGGCCGGTGGTACGGCCAGCAAGACCTTCGTTCACGATGTGGAGGCCATCCTGGCCGAAGCGGGGTACGAAGGCGAACCGCCGCTGATCATTAATGGCGGTAATGGCGGTGACCTGTTTGAGTTTGAGGAGTACCTGAAAAAACAAACCGCGCCTCGCCTGGCCCGGGAGCTGGGCGCGGAGCGTCTGCGGTACTGTGACACCGTGGGCGTCCTGGACCCGTTTACCACCTTTGAACGCCTCGTCTGGCTGAAGGAGCGGGTGGATCTGGAGCTGGAATTCCACGGCCACAACGACTTCGGCCTGGCCACGGCCAACGCCCTGGCGGCGGTGAAGGCGGGCGTGGAGTGGGTGGATGTTACCGTCGGCGGGATGGGGGAAAGGGCGGGGAACACTTCCCTGGAGGAGCTATACCGGGTAATTGCCGGACTTTACGGTCTGGACCCGGGACTGAACACCCGTTATCTCCCCCTTCTGGGCCGCTTCGTGGCCCGGGCCGCCGGGCGGCCCTCCCCGGAATACGGGGAAAAACAGGGATGTTACGCTTGAAAACAGTATCCGGGTGGTAGATTTCCCTTCGCCGTGGTGCTAAAATAATCGGAGAAGGGCAAAGGCGCTCTTTCCCGCTTCTTTCAACGAAGAAAGATTTTTTATGATCAGAGAAAGGGGCAGGAGGGAATGGAGAGGAAGACGGGATTGGCGGTGACGCGCTTTGTCCTTCCGGTTATCTTTGGCGGGTTGGCGGGCATCATTCCGGGCTGGTGGTGGCCGCTTCCGGTGGCCGTACCGGCCGGCGCATTCCTGGGGGCACTGGTGGCTACGGTAGTGGTTACTTCTTATTGCAGGCGGGAAAACAGGAGGTTATTAGGCAAACTAGCAGCCGGGATCAAAAGCCGCCGGGCCGGTAAAGAGGCGGAAGTGGATCTTCCGGCTGTACATGATTTATGGCAGGAGATAAAGGAGCAGGTGGACAGGGCACGCATCCTGTCCAGGGATTACCGGGTGACGGCGGAACAGGTTTCCGCCGCCGTGGAACAGATGTCCCTGGTCAGCCGGAACGCCCGGCAGGCCGTGGCAACCTTTCAAAAACTGCAGGAGGCCGCCAGGGCCATCTCCGGACTCGGTCAGGAACTGGGCCGGGAGGCGGAGGCAAACCGGCGGCTGGTGGAAAAGTGCCGGGAAGTGCTCCAAAGGGTGCTGGAGGCCGTCAACCGCATCCGTTCCGACTTTTCCCGCCTGGCCGGCGAGATCGGCACGTTGAGCCAGGCCGTGAACCAGGTGGACGAAATTGTGGCCAGCATCGGGCAGATATCCCAGCACACCCGGCTCCTTTCCCTGAACGCCGCCATAGAAGCGGCCCGGGCCGGCGAGCACGGCCGGGGTTTTACCACGGAAATTAAATGAACCCCGCCTTGAGGGGGAATGTCTTGCAGGGATGAGAATTCTTGTGCGGATCAACATTAAGGCATTTGTACAAGTAGCTCTGCCACCTCTATTTTAAGCCCGTCGAGAAGAGCGGAGGTCACCACTCCCTGGCGCCTCACTTGCTGGTGCAGTGTGAACCGGCCATCCTTGTTCAGGTATATTTCCACCGTTTCATCTTCCGGGTCCACGATCCAGTATTCCTTTACCCCGTATCTTTCGTAAACCCTGTATTTTTTTCGCAGGTCATAATAGGCGGTGGAGGGGGAGAGAATTTCCACCACCAGGTCGGGGGCGCCGTTAATTTTATTGTGTTCGATAATATGGGTTCTTTCTCTGGATATGAAGATGATATCCGGCTGGAAGGTTTCCTCGTGATTAAAATAAACATCCACGGGAGAAACCAGAACGGTGCCCCTGTTCTCTTTTGTCTGGTAATTCAAGAAATGGCCCAGCAGGCGGACCAGGACGAGTTGGTGAAATGTAGATGGAGAAGGTGTCATAACCAGCTTCCCTCCGATCAGCTGGTAGGGTGCGCCTTCGGGCAGCCTGGCGTAATCTTCATAGGTGTATAACTCTTTTGGGGGGATCTCAATGGAGGTCCGGTTCATTAGCATAACCTCCCGAAACCATCAATTATTACCATCGAACCAATGGGAAGGAATGATTTTTTATCGGGTATAGATGATCACCTTTGGTTAGCACTGTAGGAACAGAAGCACCTAGCACTGCAGCAATTATAAGAAATGACTTAATAAATTTCAAAGAAATCGATACCCTCTTCTTAACGTCTGACGTCAAGGGATACGCCAAACCCCACCCCACCAATGCCGGCGTGTACCTTGAAGTGATTTTTCCCAGCTGATACCCTGACACCTACGGAACCAAGGGCAGCCGAGCCTCCTGTGTTTCTATTATATACTGCAGTTTTCTGCTTTTCATAGTACCCATTGCCGAAAACCCGGACCGCACAAACACAGATTAGCATATAAAGAAGGGGCTTTCTGCCCCGGACCGAATTTTGTCGCTCCTGGGCAGGGGCGCCGGGTTTTAAAGCCCGCCCTTGCCAGGCAGTATTGTTTTTGTTACAATACGGGCAGGGAAACAATCAGGGCAATGGGGCCCCGGCCATACGCTTTTCGAGCGGAGGGCGGGGTTTTATTTTGGCTGCGGAAAGAGGGTTTAGTCAAATGCGCATAGCCCTGGCCCAGTTGAATCCCACCATCGGGGACGTGGGCGGCAACACGGGTAAAATGAGGAAGGTCGTGGAGGCGGCCCGGCAGGCCGGCGCGGATCTGGTGGTCTTTCCCGAACTGGCCGTAACGGGCTACCCGCCCCGGGACCTGCTCTGCCGGAGGGATTTTCTGCAGCGGGTGGAAAGGGTGCTGGTAGAAGAGATTGCCCCCTTGAGCCGGGAGGCGGCCCTTATTGTCGGTGCCCCGGTGCGGGGAGAAAAGGCGGACCGGGATTATCTTTACAATGCCGCACTGCTTTATGCGGAAGGTAAGCTGGCCGGCCGCCAGGACAAAAGCCTTTTGCCCAATTACGACGTGTTTGACGAAAGCCGCTATTTCCGCCCGGCCGGGCGAAGGATTCCGGTGCAACTGGGAGAGTGGAGCCTTGGCCTGACCATCTGCGAGGACATCTGGAACGATAAGGACTACTGGAACCGGCAGCTTTACGAGGTGGATCCGGTGGAGGAACTGGTGGCCCGGGGTGTGGATCTGATAGTGAACATTTCCGCTTCCCCATATCACTACGGTAAAGTCGGGCTGCGCCTGGACATGCTCCAGAGCATCGCCCGCAAGTATCACCGGCCCGTAATCTATGTCAACCAGATCGGGGGTAATGATGAGCTGATCTTCGACGGCACCAGCCTGGCCGTGGACGCCAGGGGTAATGTGGTCTGCCTGGCGGGCAGCTTTGAGGAAGATTTGCTGGTGCTGGAAATGGGGCGGCAGAAGTCCGGGGCGACATGGATGAAGCCGGTTGGAAAAGCTGCGGGTGCCGGCTGCAGCACCTGGAGGGAAAATGCCGGTGGTGCCCCCGGTCATGCCAGCACAACGGATTCCTGCGGCAGTTCTCCGGAGGGAGTAGATGCCGGCAGTAACGCCGGTTGCACCTCGTCCAGCGTTGAAGCACCGGCGGCGGTGCTCCTGCAGGAGGACATCAGTTACGTTTACCGGGCGCTGGTGCTGGGAATCGCCGACTATATGCGGAAGACCGGTTTCAAAAAGGTCGTTATCGGCCTGAGCGGGGGTATTGATTCTTCCGTCACGGCCGCCCTGGCCGCCGCTGCCCTGGGACCGGAAAATGTACTGGGAGTTTCCATGCCCTCCCGTTACTCCTCTCCCGGTAGCCGTTCCGATGCCCGGAAGCTGGCGGAAAACCTGGGGATTGCCTTCCGGGAGATACCTATCGAAGAAGTGTTCAGCACCTTCTTAAAGGTCATGAACCGGGACGGTTCCCCCTGCGGAGACCTGGCGGAGGAGAACATCCAGGCCCGCATCCGGGGTAACATCCTCATGTTCATCTCCAACCGGGAGGGATACCTCACCCTCACCACCGGCAACAAGTCCGAGATGGCCGTGGGTTACTGCACCCTCTACGGCGACATGTCCGGAGGGCTGGCGGTGCTGGCCGATGTGCCCAAGGTGATGGTGTACCAGCTGGCCCGCTATATTAACCGGGAGCGGGAAATCATTCCCGAAAGCGTTTTGGTGAAACCCCCGTCGGCGGAACTGAGGCCCAACCAGGTGGACCAGGATTCCCTTCCCCCCTACGAGGTGCTGGATGCCATCCTGCAGGCATACATCGAAGAAGAGAAGCCGGCTGATGAAATTGCCGCCCTGGGGTTTGACCAGGCACTGGTGCGGGAAGTGATCCGCAAGGTGGACCGGGCCGAATACAAGCGCCGCCAGGCCGCTCCCGGGCTGCGGGTGACCTCCAGGGCCTTCGGCATGGGCCGGCGTATGCCCATTGCCTGGCGGGTGGAGTAGAACCACTGAATCTTGATACGGACCGGCCGGATGGCAACCCTTGACAATGGGAGCTGAATATGTTAGTATTCAGCTACGTGTGTGTGCAAGCACCCACGGGATTTTATGCTGGGAGGAATGTTCATGCAAGGCAAGGTCAAATGGTTCAGTGCCGAGAAAGGTTACGGCTTCATCGAGGGGGAGGACGGCAAGGACGTATTTGTCCACTTCTCGGCCATCCAGGAAGAAGGGTTCAAAACCCTCAACGAGGGGCAGCTTGTGGAGTTTGACATCGTCGAGGGTGCCCGTGGGCCTCAGGCCGCCAATGTGGTGAAGTTGTAGGTTCAGGAAGCAAAACCCCGGCCCGGTGCCGGGGTTTTTGGTATTTTTGGCAGGCTGCAGGCAGGAATTCCGGCCATTTTCGGGAATAATATTAATACCAGGGACCAGAAAGGAGAGGGTGCCAGGATGAAAGTACAGGTACGGGGAAGAAACGTGGAAGTAACCAACGCCCTGAAGGAGTATGTGGAGAAGCGCCTTGGTAAGCTGGAAAGATACCTCGATTTAATTGAAGAGGCGCAGGTAACCCTCACCGTGGAAAAGGATTCCCACCGGGTGGAAGTGACCATCCCCATTAACGGCATTATTCTGCGGGGCGAAGAAACCACCGGCGACATGTATGCCTCCATCGATCTGGTGGTGGAAAAGCTGGAAAAACAAATCGATCGCTACAAGGGCAAGCTGTACCGCCGCCTGGGCCGCCAGAACATGGAGGTGAAGGCCGGGGAGGAAGAAGCCAGGGAAGAAAACGGCCCGCCGATTGTACGTACCAAGAAGTTTGCCGTGAAGCCCATGTCGGTTGACGAAGCGGTAATGCAGATGAACCTGCTGGGGCACAGCTTCTTTGTCTTTACCAACGCGGACACGGAAAAGGTCAACGTGGTCTACCGCCGCAAGGACGGCAGGTACGGCCTGATTGAACCGGAATTTTAAAAAGCAGGCCTGCCGGTGGTTCCGCCGGCTCCGGCCCGCACTTGAAACCGTTCCCGGCGGGTGCTACAATAATACGGGAATTATTTTAGGAAGAGGAACCTTGATGGTTCCTCTTCTTTACGAAGGTGATTTTTATGCTCAAATTGCTGCGTAACTGGCTGGATGACAACGCGCGGGAAATCAAACGCCTGCAGCGGACGGTGGATCAGATAAATGCCCTGGAAGGGGAGATTTCCGCCCTTTCCGACGATGACCTGCGCGCCAAAACCGGTGAGTTCAAGGAGCGCCTGGCCAGGGGCGCCACCCTGGACGACTTCCTGCCCGAAGCCTTTGCCGTGGTACGGGAGGTCAGCCGGCGGGTCCTGGACATGCGCCATTTTGACGTGCAGCTTATGGGGGGCATTGTCCTGCACCAGGGGAAAATTGCCGAAATGAAAACCGGTGAAGGTAAAACCCTGGTGGCCACCCTGCCGGTCTATCTCAATGCCCTGACCGGCCGGGGGGTTCACGTGGTCACGGTGAACGATTACCTGGCCCGCCGGGACAGCGAGTGGATGGGCCGGATTTATAAGTTTCTGGGCCTTTCCGTGGGGCTTATCGTACACGGGCTGGACACGGCCGAACGGCGTAAGGCCTACGCTGCCGACGTAACCTACGGCACCAACAACGAATTCGGCTTTGACTACCTGCGGGACAATATGGCCATCCACCCGGACCAGCTGGTGCAGCGGGAACTCCATTACGCCATCGTGGACGAGGTGGACAGCATTCTCATCGATGAGGCCCGCACCCCCCTGATCATTTCCGGCCAGGCCGACAGGGCCACCGATCTGTACTACACCTTTGCCCGCCTGGTACCCAGGCTGCAGAAGGATGTCGACTATACGGTGGACGAAAAGGCCCATTCGGTCACCCTCACGGAAGAGGGTGTGGCCAGGGTGGAAAAAATGCTCGGGGTGGAAAACCTTTACGATGATCAGCACCTGCAGCTCACCCATCACCTGAACCAGGCCTTAAAGGCCCATGCCCTGATGAAGCGGGACCGGGATTACGTGGTCAAGGACGGTCAGGTGATTATTGTGGACGAGTTCACCGGCCGGCTCATGTTCGGCCGGCGGTACAGCGACGGGCTGCACCAGGCCATAGAGGCCAAGGAAGGGGTGCGGGTGGAGCGGGAGTCCCAGACCCTGGCCACCATCACCTTCCAGAACTACTTCCGCATGTATGAAAAGCTGGCCGGGATGACGGGTACCGCGGCCACGGAGCAGGAAGAGTTCCGCAAAATCTACGGGCTGGACGTGGTGGTCATCCCCACCCACAAGCCCATGATCCGCAGGGACCTCCCCGATGTAGTCTACAAGACCGAGCAGGCCAAGTTCCGGGCAGTGGTGGAGGAAATCGCCCGCCGCCACGCTACCGGGCAGCCGGTGCTGGTGGGCACCATCTCCATCGAAAAATCGGAGCTTTTGAGCCGGATGCTCAAAAAGCGGGGCATTCCCCACCAGGTGCTGAATGCCAAGTACCACGAGAAGGAAGCGGAAATCGTGGCCCAGGCCGGGCGGCTGGGAGCGGTGACCATTGCCACCAACATGGCCGGCCGGGGTACGGACATCCTTCTGGGTGGCAACCCGGAATTCCTGGCCCAGGCCGAGCTGCGCCAGCAGGGGTACGACCCGGCCGATGAGGATCCCCGGGTGCAGGAGCTCTACCGGGCCACCCTGGAGAAATACAGGAAGATTACCGATGAGGAGCACAAAAAGGTGGTGGCCCTGGGCGGCCTGCACATCATCGGTACCGAACGCCATGAGAGCCGGCGCATTGATAACCAGCTGCGGGGCCGGGCGGGCCGCCAGGGGGACCCCGGTTCGAGCCAGTTCTTTATCTCCCTGGAAGACGACCTGATGCGCCTGTTCGGTTCGGAGAATATTGCCGGCATTATGGACCGGCTGGGCATTGAGGAGGATATGCCCATCGAGCACAGCCTGGTGACCAAATCCATCGAGACGGCCCAGAAGCGGGTGGAAAGCCGCAACTTTGACATCCGCAAGCACGTCCTGCAGTATGACGACGTGATGAACCAGCAGCGGGAAGTTATCTACCGCCAGCGGCGGCAGGTGCTCATGGGGGAAAACCTCAAGGAAGTTGTCCTGCAGACCATTATACAAACCGTGGAGCGGGCGGTGGATACCTACTGCCCCGAGGGAGTTCACGAAGAAGAATGGGACCTGGCGGGGCTTTTGCATTATGCCGCCCAGCACTTCCTTCCCGACCACAAGCTGACTCCAGAGGATTTCACCGATATGGGGCGGCGGCAGATCGTGGAAGAGCTAAAAGAAAAAGCTCTCGCCGCCTACGAGGCCCGGGAAGCCGAACTGGGTGCCGATGTGCTGCGGGAACTGGAACGGGTTCTCTTGCTCCGCATAGTGGATGAAAAGTGGATGGACCACCTGGACGCTATGGACCAGCTGCGGGAGGGCATAGGCCTCCGGGCCTACGGGCAGAAGGACCCCCTGGTGGAGTATAAATTTGAAGCCTACGAAATGTTCCAGAATATGATTGCCAGCATCCAGGAGGACCTGGTCCGCTACATTTACCGGGTTAACGTGGTGCAGGCTCCCCAGCCGCAGCAGCGGCAGCTGGTGGAAAACCGCTACCAGGAAGAAGGTCCCCGGCAGCCGGTGCGGCGGGAGCAGAAGGTGGGCCGCAACGATCCCTGCCCCTGCGGCAGCGGCAAGAAATACAAGAAATGCTGCGGCCGGGCGGCGGCAAGTTAAAGCCATCAAATAATAAGAGGTGAACAGGTTATGTACGCCGAACTGTCCCGGGAACTGGAGAACCTGGGCAAACGCATCGAAGAATTGAGGGTTTCTCTTTGACATCGCCAGGAAGGAAGAGGAAATAAAGCGCCTGGAAGAAACCATGATGGACCCGGGTTTCTGGAATGATCCGGAAAAAGCCCAGCAGGTGACGCAGAAACTGGCCGCCTTAAAGGACCGGGTGGCCCAGTACCGGGAGCTGGCCCGGGCTCACGAGGACCTGGCCGTCCTCCTGGCCCTGGGGGAAGAAGAGGAGGACGAGACGGTGGCCCGGGAGGTGGCCGGGGAGCTGAAGAAGCTGGCCCGGCGGGTGGAGAAAATGGAGCTGGAGGTGCTGCTGAACGGCCCCTACGACCGGGGGAATGCCATTGTCTCCCTCCATGCCGGGGCCGGCGGCACCGAGGCCCAGGACTGGGTGGAGATGCTCCTGCGCATGTACACCCGCTGGGCGGAGGAAAAGGGCTACCGGGTGACCATCATGGATATGCTGCCCGGTGACGAGGCGGGCATAAAAAGCGTCACCTTTTCCGTAGCCGGTCCCAATGCCTACGGTTACCTGCGGGCGGAAAAGGGTGTCCACCGGCTGGTGCGCATATCCCCCTTTGACGCCGCCGGGCGGCGGCATACCTCCTTTGCTTCGGTGGATGTGCTGCCCGAGGTGGAGGAGGATGTGAATTTGGAAATCAAACCCGAGGATCTGAAAATAGATACTTTCCGTTCCAGCGGGGCCGGCGGGCAGCACGTAAACAAGACCGAGTCGGCGGTGCGCATCACCCACCTGCCTACGGGCATTGTGGTCCAGTGCCAGAGCGAGCGCTCCCAGATTGCCAACCGCAATGCGGCCATGAAACTGCTCAGGGCTAAGCTGCTGGATCTGGAAATGAAGAAAAAGGAGGCCGAACTGGCCGCCCTGCGGGGCGAGCAGGCGGAAATTGCCTGGGGCAACCAGATCCGCTCCTACGTCTTTCACCCCTACAGCCTGGTCAAGGACCACCGCACCGGGGTGGAGGTGGGCAACGTCCAGGCGGTCATGGACGGGGAAATAGACGAATTTATTGCCGCCTATTTGCGGCAGAAGGCAAGGGGTTAAACCAGTGCGAGGGCACTGGTTTATATTATTTTCCACAATTCCTTGATAATATTTCCGCATTCCACCTGTATATTTTAAGTGTGGCGCCACATAAATACTAAATATTTACAGGGAGGAATGAGTAATGAACAAATGGAAAACGAGAATTATATCAACTGCCCTGGCATTGTCGCTACTGGTCCCGGTTGCCGCATTTGCAGCTGATGCCGGCACGGCTGAAAAAGATATACCTGTTAAAAAGGGATTGGCCTACCACCAGCGCCTTAACGGTGAGCAGCGCCAGCAAAATGAGGAAAAGCTGCTGGAAATGGTTAGCAAGTATACTCCGGAAATTCTGGAAGAGTGGAAAAATGCCCTTGCTGAGCGGGAGCAATTAAGGGGTGAGTTGAAGGAAAAGGCACCGGTGCAAAGGCAAAGACCTCAAATATCCGCTGAGGTGAAAGAAAAAGTCGAGGCCATCCAATCCGTAAAGATGTCGAGAACGGCAGGCTGACACCGGAACAGGCCAGGGAAGAGTTCAGAAAACTGGGGCTTGGCAGAGGGGAACCGCCCCAACTGCCCGCTGAGGTGAAAGAAAAAGTCGAAGCCATTCGCAAAGATGTCGAGAACGGCAAGCTGACGCCGGAACAGGCGAGGGAAGAATTCAAAAAACTGGGGCTCGGAAAAGAAGGCCCGCGCGTGCCGGGACCCGGTTCGTCCCGGGCTAACGGGGAAAAGCAGTTGATGGATGAGTTTAGAAAAGCAGTGGAGGCCGGTGATGAAGCCAGGATTAAAGAGCTGCTGCCGCAGCTTTTGAAACAACTGCAGGAAAGAAACAGGGAATTGCGTGAGGTGATGTTAAAAACAAATCAATAGACTGGTAAATGTCCGGTAGACCCGCTGTGTGTTAACCACAAAGGCACGGCGTTGTCCCATGCGGAAGCCCAGGGTAGCTGGCGGGACAACGCCGTGCCTTTCTAAAGTAGATAAACCGGCCGGCCTTTTCGCCGGCCGGGCTGCAGGTGTATGTGATTATCATGCTCATCATGCCTTGTTAATCTGCAACTTAACCGGTATTGCTCTGATAATCAGCTGGTGGTTATCGTTTTCACAATTTCCCATAATTCCTTGATGATTTTTCCGTATTTCACCTGTATATATAGATTTAAGTGTGATGCCACATAATTGCTAAATATTTACAGAAAGATAAAATAACTTGCATGATACGGGTTAAAGTTGCGGAAAAAAATGCCTGACCTCCGCATTGAAACCATATATGGCTTTGGATACAGGATGACGGTCAAATGAAAAAAATTTCGCTGACGGTAAAGATGTGGCTGGCCCTTTCGCTGGTCAGCCTTCTGGTGTATGTGATTGTCATGCTGATCATGCCCTTTCTGGTCCGCAACTTTTTTACGCTCAACATGATGGGGCCCCAGGCGCCGCCGGAGAAGCCACCCGAAAAAAACGCCCGGGGGGAAGCGCCGCCCCCCGCTCCACCTCCCGGTCCCCCTGTCCTGGGCAGGCCGGAATTCCGCATCCGTGATTTTATCGTCCTGGAGGACGGGACCACCATTCCCGCAGAGGCCGGGCAAATGTTTTCATCTTCGTTTATCCGGGAAATCCTGCAGAACGCCGTGGCCCAGAAAGCATCCGCCCGTCTGTATGAATATAACCGCGGCCAGGAAAATATCCGCTACGTCATAAGGAAGGAGCAGGCTTACGGGCGCCCCCTCTACCGGGTGGCGCTCATCAGGAAATCTGAAGAAGACAGGTTTATAAAATCCCTGCTGCTGAACTTTCTGGTGTTCACCGGTATTGCCCTGATAATCAGCTGGTTTGCCTCTCTTTTTATTGCCCGCTACCTGACCCGGCCCCTGATCCAAATGGAACGGCATGTGAAGCGTATTGCCAGCCGCAACTGGCACGAACCCCTGGAGGTGAAGCGTGGCGATGAAATAGGACGGCTGGCCCGCTCCATCGAGGTTATGCGCCGGCAGCTTGTCCGCCAGGACGAGATGCAGCAATCCATGCTGCAGAATATCTCCCACGAGCTGAAAACACCGGTCATGGTGATCCGCAGCTATGCCCAGGCCATCCAGGACGGGGTCTACCCGAAGGGCGATCTGGCCGGCAGCATCCGGGTGATTGACGAGGAGGGTGCGCGCCTGGAAAAGCTGGTCAAGCAGTTGCTTTACCTGACACGGCTTGATTACCTGGCCACGCGGGAAAGGGTTCAAAAAGAGGTAAAATTGAACACGCTGGTTGAAAATATAGTCCAGCGTCTATGCCCGCAGAGGCCGGAAATATCGTGCCGGATGGACCTGCAGCCGGTAAGTATTTCAGGGGATGAGGAGGTTCTGCGGGTTATGGTTGAAAACCTGCTGGAAAACCACCTGCGTTATGCGTCTTCACGCCTTGAGATCGACCTCGGGTTGGACAATGAAAAAAAAGGTGTAATCCTCCGTTTCTGGAACGACGGTTCCAGGATTGAGCCCCATATTCTCGAGCAACTTTTCCAGCCCTTCCATAAAGGGCGGGAGGGCAAATTCGGGCTGGGGCTGACCATAGTGCAGCGGATTGTTAAGATGTACCAGGGAGAGATCAGTTTGAAAAATGAGAGGGGCGGTGTATCTTCGACGGTTATCATTCCACTGGGGAACATTAATTGAAACCGGTTACCAGCTGAAATACGGGGGGAAGCGGATGCAAAGCGAGCCGAGTTTCTTTACCAGGCACCTTAAAATTGTTTCCGGTGTCTTCGGGAGAAAAAAAATAATCATCGGTATGGCGGCAATTTTCGTTTTGGTCGTGGCAGGCTTTTATTTTCTGGGTGGAACAAGAAAAGCGAGCGGGAGTTACCTCACCAGTACCGTCAAGAGGAGCACCATCACCAGCAGTATCCCGGCCAGCGGTGTGGTCGAGCCGGTGAAAACAGTTTCCCTGGGTTTTGAAAATGCCGAAGTAATCAAGAAAATATACGTAAAGGTGGGTGACCGGGTTACCGCCGGCCAGCTGCTGGCGGAACAGGACACCGCCAGCCTGGAAGCGCAGGTAATCCAGGCCTCGGCGAATTTGAAGGAGGCCACGGCCAATCTGGAGTTGCTCAAAGAAGGTTCGAGGCCGGAAGAAGTAGCCAGGGCCGAGGCGGACGTCAAAATGGCCCGGGCAAGCTACGACCTGGCGAAATCCAAGCTTGAGCGTTATAAGCAATTTTTCAATGAGGGGTACATTTCACAGGCCGACCTGGACCAGATAATTTCCGATTTTACCACCGCGGAGGCCAAATTGAAGCAGGCCGAGGAATCACTAAAGCTGCTCCAGGCGGGCAACCGCCCGGAAGACATCGCAGCAGCCGCCGCCCGGGTGGAAAGCTGCAGGGCGCAGCTCCAGATGGCCAGGAAAGACCTGGCGGAAGCCAAATTGTTCAGCCCCATAGACGGAATTGTAAGTGAAGTCAACGGTTCCGAGGGCCAGCGGGCTGCGGCCAACAACAACAACACCAGTGGAGGGGGGGTCGTCACCATTATTTCGGAAGCCCTGCAGGTCAGGGCTCAGGTAAACGAGGCCGACATCGGCAGGTTGAAGGTCGGCCAGAAGGCGGAGTTCACGGTCAACTCCTTCCCCAATAAAACCTTCACCGGCAGGGTGAGCAGCATCTCCCCCCAGGCGTACACGGAGTCCAACGTGCAGCTTTACGATGCGGTCATCCAGCTGGATAAAAACCAGGATGGGCTGATGGCCGGAATGCCCGCCAACGTGAATATAATCGTCGACAGGCATGAAAACGTCCTCACCGTGCCCAAAAGCGCCGTTACTTACGCCGTCAGTTACCTGAATAAAATGAGACAGGGCGGTGCCCCGGGGCAGCGGCCGTCCGGGAGCGACTCCGGTGGCGGACACACGGGCGGCGCAGGGGCCGGTGGAGCCGGTTCCGCCCGCGGCGGGGGCAATGAAAGCGGGACTTCCGGGGCGGCAGGGACGAATGAACAGGGACAGCAGGCCGTCGTCCTTGTCCTGGATAAATCCGGCAAACCCGCGCCCAGGCGGGTGGTTTTGGGGCTGGCGGATCTCACAAGCTATGAAGTACTGGAGGGTCTTGAGGAAGGGGATTTGGTGGTGATAGGTTCCCTGGATCAGGAAACAGGAAGTACGAGCAGCCGGGGCGGCAGCATGCCGTTTATGCCCGGCGGTATGCCTCCCGGCGGGGGTGGTGGCGGAAGGCGCTGACCGGGAAGGACGGTCCGCAGCAAACGGGTAGCGTAATTAACCGGTACCGTGGGCTGGCGAAAAGTTCCGCGACGCGACACAGCAGGTGAATTCCACGAAATGTTACAAAAAAGCAGTTTCGGATGGTGATGCGATGTGGCCGGGAAGCCGGCAATCGTGCTGGAGAACATCACAAAAATATACCACATGGGGGAAACCCGGGTTATCGCCTTGAAGGGAATAAACTTGACCGTTCAGGAAGGTGAAATGGTTGCCATTATGGGTCCTTCCGGTTCGGGCAAGAGCACCCTCCTCAACATTCTGGGCTGCCTGGACAGGCCTACCGGGGGAACCTATTACCTGGGCGGCGAGGATGTTTCCCGGCTGAATAAAAACCAGCTGGCCCTTGTCCGCAACAAAAAAATAGGCTTTGTTTTCCAGAGCTTCAACCTGCTGGGTCGGTTTCCGGTGCTGGCCAATGTCCAGCTGCCGCTGGTCTATGCCGGGGTGGGAAAGAAGGAGATGGAGGAAAGGGCAAAGGAGGCCCTGGACTGGGTCGGGATGTCCCGGTATGTGCACCACTATCCCGGCCAGCTGTCGGGGGGGCAGCAGCAGAGGGTGGCCATCGCCCGGGCCCTGGTAAACGACCCGTCCATAATCCTGGCCGACGAACCCACGGGTGCCCTGGATTCAAGGACAAGCATAGAGATTATTTCGGTAATCCAGAGGTTGAATATGGAAAAAGGCATCACTGTGGTGATGGTCACCCATGAAAAGGACATCGCCCTGTACTGCCGCCGCCTGGTCAACATGAGGGACGGCTGTATCCTCAGCGATGCGCCGGTGGAGAATCCGGGGAATGCCAGCGATGATCTGGCAGCCATTCCCGAAGAAATGGGGGTGCCAGCTTGAACTTCCTGCACAACCTGGAAGTGGCCTTAAACGGTTTGCGGGCCAATAAAATGAGATCTTTCCTGACCATGCTCGGCATCATCATCGGTGTGGCCGCGGTCATCATCATGATCTCCCTGGGGCAGGGCGCCAGCAAGAGAATTACCAGCCAGATTGCCAGCATGGGTTCAAACTTGCTTTTAGTCTTTCCCGGGGCCGGGCAGGGCCCCGTGCGCGGCGCTTCGGGGAACGTCAACTCCCTCACCCTGGAGGATGCGGAGGCCATAGCCGGGCTCAGCATGGTGGCCCATGTGGCGCCGGAACTGCCTGCCAGCGGCACCCTGAGTTACGGCAGCCAGACCTGGACCGCCCGGGTTGTCGGCACCACGCCGGAAATGCAGGTAATTAAGGACTGGCCTGTGAGCGCGGGGTCGTTTTTCAGCGGGGACGACGTGAGAAGTGCCGCCATGGTGGCAGTTCTGGGCAAAACGGTGGTGGACAACCTTTTCCTGCCGGGTACCAACCCGGTGGGTTCGACAATCAGGATCAATAAATTGCCCTTTACAGTGGTTGGGGTTCTTTCCGCCAAGGGGGCTTCCATGGGGGGGCAGGATCAGGACGATGTGGTGTATATACCGGTGAGTGCGGCACAGAAAAGGTTGCTGGGGGTCAATCATGTCGGCCTGATCAATGTACAGGCCGAAACGCCGGAAAGCATGGCCTTCGTCCAGAGCAGCATTGAAAGCCTGCTGCGGGAGAGACACCGCCTGACCGGTTCCAGCTCCGATGATTTTAGCGTGCGCAACCTGACTTCCGTTCTGGAAGCCGCGGAGAACACCACGGCCATCATGACCCTGCTCCTGGCCAGTGTGGCGGCGGTATCCCTTCTGGTGGGAGGTATAGGAACCATGAATATCATGCTGGTCTCCGTTACGGAGAGGACAAGGGAGATCGGCCTGCGCATGGCCGTGGGAGCAACCGAAAGCAATATCCGCAACCAGTTCCTGGTGGAGGCTCTGGTTCTCTGCCTGATCGGGGGGGTTATGGGAATTTTTGTGGGAATTGCCGGCTCCAGGGTAATCTCCAAAGCTTTCGGGTGGCCGGCATATGTCACGCTGTCTTCCATATTGTTATCCGCGGGTTTCTCGGCGGCGGTGGGCATATTCTTCGGGTATTACCCCGCCAGGAGGGCGGCGGGCCTGGACCCCATTGAAGCGCTCCGCTTCGAGAGGTAGGAAGCCTGAAGTATCCCCAGTTTTTGAGCCCTGCTCTGGCTCGTATTGAACGACTTGAGCCGAGACCAGTCTGGCTCCCACACTCACTGTAAATTGTGTTCTTTGGATAGTAAGAAGCGGTTAAAAATGGCTTCTGCCCTCCGTTTGCTCTGGTACTCATTGGTTCCGGGTGCCTGTACGGGAAACTGAAAAGCAGGCGGCTGGCAGTGGCACCACCGGGAACTCCGGTTGCGGTGAGTGATGGGCGGCCGCTTTCACCACCTGTTGGTGGCGCTTGATGGATATCCGGTCGAGGGGAGAACTAGTGATGAAAAAACTGGTACTTTCAGTTCTTATGGCAGCCCTGGCCTTTTTCAACGTGCTGCAGCCTGCCATGGCCGGGGAGCCCGCCCGGCCCGAGCTTTCATTGAGCAAGGCCATAGAGATGGCTGTAAAGCAAAATAAGGCCCTGAAAATAGATGAACTGGAAATTGAACGTACGGAGGCGCTGCGTGAGGAAGCGGCGGACCGGCTAAGCTTCACCCCCACCGGGGACAGCGGTTATGACCCGGAGGTGGAAGCGGCGTGGTATTCTCTCTTGCAGGCGGATCTGACCTGGCGCATGTCCAAGAAAAGCTATGACGCCCGGCTCGACGGCATCACCCTGGCTGTATGCCAGCTGTACTGGAATGTATTGAAGGCTCAGGAAAATGTAAAGGTAAAGGAACTGGCCCTGGAATTGGCCCGCCTGGAGTTGCAGAAGTCCCAATCGGCGTACCGCCTGGGTTTAACCGGCAGGCTGCAGAGCAGCGGTTCGGCGGCCTCCGTAAAAGGGCTGGAACAGGCCGTTGCAGATGTGGCGGAAGCGGAAAGCGCACTGGCGGCGGCGCAAAATGAGCTGGATAAGGCCTATTTAAAGCTGAACCAGATGCTGGGACTGCATCCCGGCGACCGGCCGGTCCTAGTCGATAAACTGGAGTTTTCCCCGCTTCAGGTGGCAGACCTGGACACCGAGGTGAACCGGGTGCTGGAAAATAGCCCGTCCGTGTGGCTTGCCGAACAAAAAGTCACCCAGAAGAAATATAGCACCGACCTGATGTTTGCCAGCGGGCAGTATACCCCCTATGACGTACGACAGGCGGAACTGGCGCAGGCCGAACTGGATGCCCGGAACGCCAGGGATGCCCTGGAAATGCAGGTGCGCGAACTGTACCACACCTTGAAAAGCCTGGAGGAATCGTACAAATCCGCGGAACAGGCGGCAGCTACGACCCAAGAGGAGCTGAAAGAAAAACAGGTCATGTTCCGGCTGGGCATGGCGACCAGGGTGGACGTACTGGCGGCGGAAGTAAGCCTGGCCAGCGCAAATTACGCGCTAACGGATCTGGCCGCCCAGTATGCCTACAATAAGATGGTGTTCCAGAAACCCTGGGCGCCTGCGTACAGCGGCACCGGCGGATAAGACGGTATGTGTGCTGCTGCCGCTGTACCTGGGCTGTACCATTACCATTCTGGCTAATTTCAGGCCCAGGGAAATCCTGCAGGTGCTGGGCCCGGCGTCGAGGTCAGGGTGGTGGACGAAAATGACCGGGAGCTGCCTGCGGGCGAGGTGGGAGAACTGGTGGTCAGGGGGCCCAATGTGATGAACTAAATTTTCACTGTGCGGGCCGGAAGACATATTTTACCCTGGCCAGGGCGCCGATGTCCTTCCAGGGGTTGCCTTCCACAGCCACCAGGAAGGCAGGGCGCCCTGGTTCAATGCGGCCCAGCAGGTGTTCCAGGCCCAGGATGGCCGCACCGTTGCGGGTGGCGGCCAGGAGGATGTTCGCCGGGGAAAGGCCGGCCTCCCGGTAGAGCAGCAGTTCCTCCAGGAAGCCCCGTCCGTGGCATACGCCGGTGGCCCCGGCATCGGTGCCCACCCCCAGGGTAACTCCCATTTCCAGGGCTTTTCTGACCATTTTCAGGTGGCGGCGCCAGGTACGGTTGATGATCTCCGCTTCCCGGGCGGTATATTGTGCCCGCCATTGTCCCCTCACCTGCCCGGCCACCGGGATGACCGTGGGCACCCAGGCAATGCCCCGGGCGGCCATGCGGTGGAGGGATTCTTCGCTGAGGAAATAGCCGTGCTCTATGGAATCCACCCCGGCTTCCACGGCCAGACGGACGGCTTCCTCCCCGCTGGCGTGGGCCATAACCCTCAGCCCCCGCCCGCGGGCACGGTGGACTATCCGCTGCAGTTCCTCACGGGTGAACTGGGGGCCGCCCACCCGCCCGTATTCGGAAAAGCTTACTATCCCCGATACCAGCACCTTGAGGTGATCCACTCCCTGCCGGGCCAGGGAATCCACCGCCGTTTCCAGTTCTGCCGGGGTTAAACCCGGCCCCAGGAAGGAGCCGTATTTCCCCTGCCGGTGCAGGGCCTGCCCGCAGGCCAGTACCAGGGGCCCGGCCAGCCTGCCGCTCATAACCAGTTGTTTCGCCTCCAGTCCGATACCCGCCCGGTCCCCCCCGTCCCGCACGGCGACAATGCCCCGTTCCAGGGTCTCCTGCAGGTCCGCTTTAACCCGCTCCTGCCATTCCGGCCGGTTGTTCCATTGCTGCCGCGCCCGCGAAAAATCCCTGCCGTCCAGGGCCAGGTGAACGTGGCAGTCGATTAAACCGGGGATAACCGTGCAGCCGGGCAGCTCCAGGAGGTCCGGTGAACCGGGTGCGGGGACTTTATCCCGGCAGCCGTTGTCCCCTTCGGCCACGGCCGCTACCCTGCCTTCCCGCAAAAAAACAAGCCCTTCCCGGGGCGGTTCCGGCGTCCCGCGCCAGACCAGAGCTTTGAGGACCAGGTTTTCGCCAGTTTTCAGATCGATTACGGACATGGGGGCCTCCCGTTTTTCAATTCTCTTATTGTGGATAGATGTTGCATGCGGGTACCGGCGGCGTCAGCGGGAGACCCGCCGCGATGGCGGCCGTTCCCCCATGGCCCGGCTTGCCGGCAGGAAGGAGAGATAGAACATCAGCGCCGCTCCCACCAGTACCCCGGCTCCCAGGCTGGAAAAGGCCAGGACCCAGCCTGCTGGGCCCGGGTAGAGGTCGAGGAGCAGCCCGAAAACAGCGGGTGATACGGTGGCAAAAAGGTAGCCCACCAGGGTCTGCCAGGCCATGATGCTCCCCAGCTTTTCCCGGGGGGCGATTTCCGCCAGCCCGGCAGAAAATATGGGTGAGTCGGCGGTAACGGTCAGGCTGTAGACCAGGCCCACCAGCAGCAGGAGCCATAATGGTGCCGCCAGCAGCCAGCCGAAGGTGAGGGAGCAGGCGGCACTGGTGAGCATGATGGCCAGGGCGGTGCGGGTACGCCCCAGGCGGTCCGACAGCCACCCCGCCAGCAGGGTGGAGGGTGCCCCCAGCATTACCGAAAAGGCGGTGAGGGTGGCCGCCAGCGAGGTGGCCCGGGCGTAGTGTTCCTGGAATACAGCGGTCAGAAAGGGGGCCAGCCAGGAGCGCAGGCCGTACATCTCCCACATGTGTCCGGTATAGCCCAGGATGACCAGGGCCAGGGCCAGGTTGCGCTGCGTTTTTCCGGCCTGTGGTACCTCCCGTGCCGGGCCGGCTTTTCCGGGTTCCGGGGTTTTATTCTGCCTTCTGCAGGGTAAAAAGGCACCTGCCGGCTGGCGCCACAGCCACAGGGAAAGGAAGACGGCTGCGAAACTGATCCCGGCCAGGACCAGGTAGGCCTCCTGCCAGGGCAGAAAAGCGGTGAAAGCGCCGGTGAGGGCAAAGGAAAGGGAAGTGCCCGCCAGGTAGGAGGAAACGTAAAAGCCCACCGCCCGGCCGCGGGAGGCGGGAGCCTGGGAAATGATTTTAACCCCGGGCATATAGATGCCGCCCAGGCCGGCTCCGGTCAGGGCCCGCAGCAGGGTTCCCGACAGGGCATCCCGGGCCAGCAGGGGAAAGAGGAAATGGGTGACGGCTGATAAAACTGCTCCCCCGACAAAGACATGGCGGGCGTCGATGCGGTCCGTCAGGGGCAGGGCCACCAGGGCGGCCGCCACGTACCCGGCCTGAAAGGCTGCTACCATCACCCCGGACTCGGCATGGCTGATCCCCCACTGCCTTTCCACCAGGGGGAGGACGGCCGGCAGGCAGTAGGACGGCACCAGCACCAGCAATTGAATTAAAGCCAGCAGCCCTATGGGGATATATGTTTGCTCTCTGCGGTTGTCCATTTTGTCCGCTGCCACCTGTTCGATACTGCTGAATCATTAATTCTTTTTCACTCCGGGAACACCTTTTTCCTGTCAATAGTATGACAATTTTCAAAAAACTGTTGTGCATTACCGGAGGGTATGATAAAATTTACCCGAGGATGGTATCCCCGCGGGAGCCATACCCAACCATACTTATTAGAACCTTAAAACCGGATAAGCTTATTACCGCTTGGAGCCGGGAAGGACCGAGACGGGGGTGGGAGAAGAAGATTGCTGCCTTTCGGGGAACCCGGAAGGCATTTTTGTTGTTTCAGGCGAGTTCTATGCTGATTGGCGTGGGCCGGGAATTTCAGGTAACGGGAGGCGAGTTTGATGAACAAACCTTCGGTGGCCGTGGTGGGCTGCGGTAAAGTGGGCAGCGCCCTGGCCCTGCTATTGAAGGAGCGGGGTTACCCCGTGGTGGCCGTGGCCAGCAGGAGCCCGGAATCGTCCCGGAAACTGGCCCGTTCCCTGGGCTGCAGTGCTTATGACCGGCCCTGGGAGGCAACTTTAAAAGCCGATCTGGTTTTTATCACCACGCCCGACCGGGAGATTACCCCGGTAGCGGAGCTTATTGCCCGGGAGGGAGGTTTCCGCCCCGGCCAGGTGGTGGCCCACACCAGCGGCGCCCACGCCTCCAGCGAACTGCGGGGTGTCCGGGAAGCGGGAGCCCTGGCCGTGTCCATTCACCCGCTGCAATCCTTTGCCGATGTGGCGGGGGCCATGGAAAACCTCCCCGGATCTTACTTCGCCCTGGAGGGGGACGAAGCGGCCATTCCCCTGGCCCGGCAGGTGGTTGATGACCTGAAGGGACATGCCTTTATCATCAGGGCCGAAGACAAGCCCCTTTACCACGCGGCGGCCTGCATTGCTTCCAACTACCTGGTGTCTTTGATGCACCTGGCAACCAGCCTTTACGGGCGTTTTGGCCTCTCCCGGGAGGAGGCCTTTGAAGCGTTGTATCCCCTGGTGCGGGGTACAATAAACAATATCCGGCGGGTGGGACCGGTGAACGCCCTCACGGGCCCCGTATCCCGGGGCGATGTGCCCACCGTCAGCGGGCACCTGCCGGCCCTGGAGCGGGTGGGAAGCCTGGAGTCTCACCTTTACCGCCTGCTGGGGCTGTATACTGTCCGGGTGGCCCGGGAAAAGGGCTCCATTGATAGGGGGCAGGCCCGGCAACTGGAAGAAGTTTTCAATTCCGCCGGCAATAAAGAATAAACATAACCGGGAGGTATCCTTATGAGCAATCAACGAGTTACCACCGCCTATTTCCGGGAGGCTAAAAAAACCGGCCGGAAAATAACCATGCTTACGGCCTACGATTACCCCATGGCCAGGATGGTGGACGAGGCGGGAATTGACGCCATTTTAGTGGGAGATTCCCTGGGCAATGCCGTCCTGGGCTATGATTCCACCATTCCCGTAACCATGGACGACATGGTTCACCACATCAAGGCCGTCACCCGCGGGGTCAAGCGGGCCATGGTCGTGGGCGACCTGCCCTTCCTGTCCTACCATATTTCCCGGGAGGAGGCCCTGCGCAATGCCGGCCGCATCCTGCAGGAAGGCGGTGCCCAGGCGGTCAAACTGGAGGGCGGCCAGGAGGTGGCCGAAACCATCCGGGCCATGGTGTCCTGCGGCATTCCGGTAATGGGCCACCTGGGGCTGACACCCCAGTCCATCCACCAGATGGGCGGTTACAGGGTCCAGGGCAAGGACGAGGCCCAGGCGAAAAAGCTGCTTGAAGACGCCCGGGCCATCCAGGAGGCGGGGGTTTTCGCCATCGTCCTGGAGTGTGTACCCGTGCCCCTGGCCAAGCTGCTTACCGAAACCCTGGAGGTGTGCACCATCGGCATAGGCGCGGGGCCATACTGCAACGGGCAGGTTCTGGTCACCCACGACCTGCTGGGGATGTTTATGGGGAAATCGCCCAGGTTTGCCAAGCGCTATGCCAACCTCCACGAGGAGATTGCCCGGGCCCTGCAGGCCTACCGGGAGGAAGTGCAGAGCGGCGCTTTCCCCGGCCCGGAGCACGGTTTTGATATGCCCGGGGAAGTGCTGAGCAAATTGTATTGAGCCGGAGGGGGAGTATCTTGCTCGTCTGCCGCACGATAAAAGAAATCCGGGATTTTGTGCACCAGGCCCGTTCCCGGGGCTTGAGCGTGGGCTTTGTTCCCACCATGGGCTATTTCCACGAGGGTCACCTCACCCTCATGCGCCGGGCAAAGGAGGCCTGTGATGTGGTGGTGGTCAGCATTTTTGTCAACCCGTTGCAGTTCGGCCCGCGGGAGGATTACGACCGCTATCCCCGGGATCTGGACCGGGATGTTTCCCTGGCGCGGGAAGTGGGCGTGGATGCCATCTTTCATCCCTCCGTGGAAGAGATGTACCCGCCCGGCTTTGCCACCCACGTCGATGTGGAGGGCCTCACCGGGTGCCTCTGCGGCCTTTCCCGGCCCGGCCATTTCCGGGGGGTGGCCACGGTGGTGACCAAGCTCTTCAACATCGTGCGCCCCGACAGGGCCTTTTTCGGCCAGAAGGATGCCCAGCAGGCCCTGGTAATCCGGCGCATGGTTGAGGACCTGAACATGGATCTGGAAATTGTGACGGTACCCACGGTGCGGGAGGATGACGGCCTGGCCATGAGTTCCCGCAACGTTTACCTGAGCCCGGAAGAAAGGCGGGCCGCTACCGTGCTTCCCCGGAGCCTGGAGGCCGCCCGCCGGGCCTACGAAGCGGGGGAACGGGATGCGGACCGGCTGGTGGAGCTGGTGCGCAGCATGATTGCTGCCGAACCCCGGGCGGAAATCGATTACGTGGACCTCCGCTCGGTTCCCGATCTGCAGCCGGTATCCCGCCTGGAAGGGCCGGCCCTCCTGGCCCTGGCCGTACGTTTCGGTTGTACCCGGTTGATTGATAACGTCGTGCTCGGCAGCCCGGACGGGGTGCTGTAGGCCGGTGTTTTCATCCGGTCCGGCACCCCGGGTCGGGGAGCCGGGCCGGAGGACAAACACCTCAAGGGAAAGGGGGTTATGCGGGCATGTTCATTACTCTTTTTAAATCCAAAATTCACCGGGCCACGGTAACCGGAGCCAACCTGAACTACATGGGCAGCATCACCATTGACCGGGCTCTGCTGGATGCGGCAGGCATTTTACCCCATGAAAAGGTGCAGGTGGTAAACAACAACAACGGGGCCCGGTTTGAAACCTACGTGATCGCCGGTCCCCCGCATTCCGGCGTCATCTGCCTCAACGGTGCCGCCGCCCGGCTGGTGCAGCCCGGAGATACGGTTATCATCATAGCCTATGCCCTGATGACCCCGGAGGAAGCGGCCGGTTTCTCGCCCACGGTGGTCATGGTGGACGGGCAGAACCGGGTGGTGGAGGTCCGGCGGGAGGAAGCGCCGGGGGAAGAGGGCTAAAAGCTGTGCTCCCGGCGCCGGTAAAACCCGGCCTGCAATGCCTCGAGATGCGGTTTGGGGCCGGATCCCCTGCTGTAACCCGGATCTTGACAATCTTCTGCCCCTGTGGTTAGAATTATCTCATGATTGTTGACATTTTTGGTGGCTTTTTGCGGTTTTTTTCCGCGGGCGCTGGGGTAGAAGGTGGTTTTTTCTTTTCTGCTGGTTCTATGGTGTAAGGAGTGAAACATGCATGTCCGGTAATGAGGAAAAGGTTCGTTATTTATCTGAAGAAATTAAACGGTTAAAAAAGGAGCGGCGGGCGGTAATTTTAAGCCACGTCTATCAGCGCCCGGAGGTCCAGGAGATTGCCGATTTTGTGGGGGATTCTCTGGGGCTGGCCCAGCAGGCCGCCAAAACCGACGCGGAAGTCATTGTTTTCTGCGGTGTCCACTTTATGGCCGAGAGCGCGGCCATTTTGTCTCCCGATAAAATTGTGCTCCTGCCCGAAATCAAAGCGGGCTGCCCCATGGCCGACATGGTCACCGTGGAAGCCCTGCGGGAGAGAAAAAAAGAAATCCCGGGGGTAATCGTGGTCTGCTACGTGAATACTTCGGCCGCCGTCAAGGCCGAAAGTGATGTCTGCTGCACCAGTGCCAACGCGGTGAAGGTCGTTTCCTCCCTGCCTGAAGACCGGCCCGTACTGTTCATCCCCGATAAGAACCTGGGGCAATACGTGGCCAGGCAGACGGGAAGGAAAATCCACCTCTGGGAAGGTTACTGCAACACCCACGACAGGTTGTTTGCGGAAGATGTGCTGGCTGCCAGGGAAGCCCATCCCGAAGCCCTGGTGCTGGTGCACCCGGAATGTCACCCGGAAGTAATTAACCTGGCCGATGCCGTGGCCAGCACCACGGGGATGATCCGCTTTGCCCGGGAGAGCAGTGCCAGGGAGTTCATCATCGGCACGGAAACGGGTATCCTGCACCAGTTCCGCAAGCAATGCCCGGACAAGGAGTTTTACCTGGCTTCCGATAAGTTAATCTGTCCGAACATGAAAGCCACCACCCTGGAAAAGGTGCACCGGGCACTGGTTACCCTGGAACCGCGGGTGACGG
Organism: Desulfofundulus australicus DSM 11792; assembly: GCF_900129285.1. GTDB lineage: Bacteria > Bacillota > Desulfotomaculia > Desulfotomaculales > Desulfovirgulaceae > Desulfofundulus > Desulfofundulus australicus. The sequence goes on along the minus strand of NZ_FQUW01000009.1, from coordinate 50,376 downwards.
TGCCGCCGGAGATCCGGGAAAAGGCCCTGCGCTCCCTGGAGAGGATGCTGGCGGTGACCTGATTCCAGAGGAGGGATTGAGGATTGATAGGAAGATACCTGGTTAACTTCGATACCCGGCAGCTGCCCCAGGAAAACTGGGACTATGTAATCCTGGGCAGTGGCATAGCCGGGTTGTATACTGCGTACGCGGCCAGCCGTTTCGACCGGCAGGTAGTGGTGCTGACCAAGTACACCATGGAAGATAGCAACACCGATAAGGCCCAGGGAGGTATTGCCGCCGCCCTGGGTCATTCCGATTCTCCCGCCCTGCACCTGAAGGATACCCTGGCCGCCGGGGCGGGCCTCTGCGATCCTGAAGCGGTGAATGTGCTGGTCAACGAGGGGCCGGGCAGGGTGCGGGAATTAATCGCTATGGGGGCACGGTTCGACCGGGAAAACGGGCAACTGGCCCTGACCCGGGAAGGGGCCCACAGCCGGCGGCGCATTCTCCATGCCGCCGGGGATGCCACGGGGGCGGAGATCCAGCGGGTCCTTTCCGGGCAGGCGCGCCTGTCGCCCAACATTGAAGTGCGGGAAAACCATTTCGCGGTGGACCTCCTGGTGCAGGACAACACCTGTTACGGCGTGCTGGCCCTGGACGGCTCCTCGGGGGAACTCAGGGTCTTCTGGGGGCGGGCGGTGGTCCTGGCCACCGGCGGCCTGGGCCAGCTTTTCGAGCACAATACCAACCCCGCGGTGGCCACCGGGGACGGCATTGCCATGGCCTGGCGGGCCGGTGCGGAAGTGATGGACATGGAGTTCATCCAGTTCCACCCCACTGTCCTGAGCCTGCCGGGGGCGCCGCCATTTCTCATTTCCGAAGCCGTGCGGGGTGAAGGTGCGTACCTGCGGAACCGCTATGGGGAGCGGTTTATGCCCCGTTACCACGATCTGGCGGAGCTGGCTCCCCGGGATGTGGTGGTAAGGGCCATCCTGAAAGAGATGGGCAGCACCGCTTCGGACAGGGTTTTCCTCGATCTCTCCCACCTGGATCCGGAAAAGGTCCAGCAGCGCTTTCCCACCATCAGCCGCACCTGCGCTTCTTACGGGCTGGACATCACCAGGGACCTCATTCCCGTTGCTCCGGCAGCCCATTATATGATGGGAGGAGTAAAAACCAACCTTTATGGAGAAACCAGTATCGAGGGGCTTTATGCCTGCGGCGAGGTAGCCTGCCAGGGGGTGCACGGGGCCAACCGCCTGGCCAGCAATTCCCTGCTGGACGGACTGGTTTTCGGCGGCCGTATTGTGGAGCGGGTGAACAGCCTTCCACCGCGGCGTTCCGGTCACCCGGAATTTTCCTGCCGGGAACTGGGCGACGCCCCTGAAATGGACGTGGCCCACCTGCGCCGGGAAATACAGAGCGTGATGGGGAAATATGTGGGGCCGGTTCGCACGGCCCAGGGGCTGGAGAAAGCCCTGGCGTTTTTTGAAGAGTGGGCCCACCTGGCCGAATACCGGGCCCGGAACGTGGAAGAGATGGAAGTCCGGAACATGCTCCTGGCCGGGCAGCTGATTGCCCAGGCGGCGTTGATCCGTACGGAGAGCCGGGGCGGGCATTACCGCCTTGATTATCCCCAGCCCCGGGATCTGTGGTTAAAACATATCATCCTGCGCCGCTAGAGGGTCCGGTCCGGACGGGCGCATTCCGGGAGCCTTATAAGGGGGGGGGGAAGCGTGCAGGACATTGTTTTGGAGGAACTTATCGACCGGGTGCTCAGGGAGGACATAGGCACGGGAGATGTGACCACCAACAGCATCGTACCGCCGGGTTACACCACCATCGGGTTCATCCATGCCAAGGAGGCGGGGGTGGTGGCCGGCCTGCCGGTGGCGGGAGCCGTTTTCCGCCGGCTTTCCCCGCATATCTCCTTCCAGATCCGGGTGCGGGAGGGGGAAAGGGTTCAGGCCGGGCAGCTCCTGGCCCGGGTGGAAGGGGAGGCCCGGGCTATTTTGAGCGGTGAGCGGGTAGCCTTAAACCTCCTGCAGCGCATGTCGGGCATTGCCACTTATACCGCCAGGCTGGTGGACCTCATCCGGAACTTCAAGGCCAGGATAGTGGACACCCGTAAGACCACCCCCGGCCTGCGGGTTCTGGAAAAGTACGCCGTGCGGGTGGGAGGGGCCCTCAACCACCGCTTCGGTCTGTACGATGCCGTCCTGATCAAGGACAACCACATCAAGGTGGCCGGGGGCATTACCCGGGCGGTGGAGCTGGCCAGGGCCGGCATACCCCACACCATGAAGGTGGAAGTGGAAGTTGAGGACCTGGCCGGGGTGGAGGAGGCCCTTGCCGCCGGGGCCGACATCATCATGCTGGACAACATGGACATTCCCACCATGGCCCGGGCGGTGGAGCTCGTGGCCGGCCGCGCCTGTCTGGAGGCTTCGGGGAAAATCAACGAGCAGAATATTGTGGAGGTGGCCCGTACGGGGGTGGACTTCATCTCCGTAGGTGCCCTCACCCATTCCGCCCGCTTCCTGGACATCAGCCTGGATGTAGGAGAAATGAAGCCCCTGTAGAATTATTTAATAAAGAAAAGCGTATCCCGCGGGCGGCCGGTGATAGGGAGGCTGCTGGAAGACTGGAAACAGGAGGGTGGGAGGCCATTTACGAATCATTAAAACCCATCAAGCCCAGGAAAATATATGAGGAAATCATTGATCAGGTGAAGCAGCTCATTGCCGAGGGTGTGCTGAATCCCGGGGACAAGCTGATTTCGGAAAAAGAACTGGCGGAAAAGCTCCAGGTGGGCCGTTCGGCAGTAAGGGAGGCCTTCCGCGCCCTGGAAGCCATGGGGATCCTGGAGATAAGGCCCGGTGAGGGTACCTTTGTGCGGCGGGTGGAACCCCAGGAGTTAATCAACGTTCTCTCGCTGGTCCTGATCATGAACCGGGATACCACGGAAGAGCTGATGGAACTGCGCAAAATCCTGGAGGTGGAGTCGGCCGGCCTGGCTGCCTTGAGGCATACCCCGGAGGAACTGGCCCAGATGGAGGAGGCCCTGGCCCAGATGGAGGCCGATATAAAAGCGGGGGAACTGGGGGAGAAGGCTGACTGGAAATTTCACTATGCCATAGCGGAGGCTACCCACAATTCCCTGCTGGTGGAGCTGATGAACACCATTGCCGGTACCATGCAGAGAGTGCTGCGCGCGGCGCGCATGCAGCTCTACATGACGCCCGGCACCCCCCAGCGCCTGCTGAACGAGCATAAAGCTATTTTCCAGGCTATAAAAGAGGGCCGGGATCAGGATGCCCGCCGGGCCATGTTCGAGCACCTGGACAAGGTGGAAAAGGTTTTGCGCATTTAGCGGGGATTTACGGTGTTATTTCCCGCCGGTATTATTTTTTTCCTTTTTGCAGGAAATTCCGGTTTAAACAGAGAAAAGTAGTTTAAACCGGTTTTTTTACTTCTTACTGCTGGAATCACAATGGGGCTGGCCGGTACAAAAACGGTTAAGGGGGGTGGGGAAAGGCGCTCGGCTAAAAAGGTAAGAGCCTGTATAGAAAAACTGGAGGTGAAAGAATGCCCAGGTTACCTTTAATAATTTTGACCCTGCTGCTCCTGATCCTGGTGCCCGCTTCGCTGGTGTTTGCCCAGCCGCTGGACCGGGAAAGCCTGCTGGAAATTTTCCCGGAAACACCCGATCCCCAGGGTCCCGTCAGCCGCGGTGCTTTTGCCGCCATGCTGGTCGAGGCGGCTGGCTTACCTCTGGCTGTGGATTCCGCCCTGCCCGCGGGGGATGTTGAACCGGGGAGCTGGTATTTACCCGCTCTATCCACCCTGAAGCAGCAAGGGATTATGACGGGTTATGCCGACGGGACTTTGCGGCCCGTACAGCCTGTTACCCGGGTGGAGGCAGCCGTGATGGTGGCCCGCACCCTGGGCCTGACCGGGACGCTGTACAGGCCTGAAGTCAAAAGCCCGCTGCAGCCCGCGCATTGGGGGGCTATTCCTTATAACTGGTTGATCGACCAGGGTCTGCTTACCGGAGAACTGGATCCGGCGGAGCAGGTTACGGTGGGTGAAGCTGCCGATTTGCTGGCCCGGGTCTTCGGCAGCGATCCCCGGGCCATGGAAGTGGTGAAAAAGAGCCAGCAGGCAGCAGCACGGGCCCGCACCATGGCTATGGAAGCCACCCTTGATCTGGCTGTCAAGCCGCGGGCGGATATGGCCGCTCAGGTACCGGCTTTGAAGATGTCGGGGCAGATGGAAATGAAAATGATTCTCCCCGGCACCTGGTATATGAACGGCCGGTTCCGCTTTGAGCCTGTGAATTCCGGCAACGCCGGGGGAGAGCTGCCCGCGATGGAAATGGAGCAGTATTATGTGGACGGCCAGTTATACATGAAGGTAACCGACCCGGCAACGGGGAAGGCCGAATGGGTGAAAATGAGCATGCCCGAACTGGAGGGCATGATGCGGGAACAAATGCAAATGGGTGCCGGGGGGATACCGGAGGATCTGTTATCCGCGTTCCATTATCATGTCCTGGGTACCACCCAGAAAAATGGGGAAACGGTGTACGAGCTTGGCTACTACGGGCGGATTGACGATCTGGCCGCTTTCTTCCAGCTCTACCTGCCTGCATCCATGCGTTCACAGCTTTCCGGGCCGGAATTTGAGAAGGCGCTGGATGCAGTTGCCCGGATGGTCCGCTCCATTTCCCTCTGGGGCAAGGATTATATCGGCACCGATGACTATCTGACCCGGGGCGGGGAGGCTTTTGTCGTGGTTGCTCTGAACAACAAATTTGGCGAGGAAAGCATACCGGTGGAACTGGTGGAAATGCGGGTGCAGGTGAACAGGTGCGACTACGGCGAAGTAAAGATTGAACTGCCGGCTGAAGCAAAAGAAGCCAGAGAATTACCGGCGCCCGGGCAGGATAATATCCTTTCCGGGAACTAGGTAGTGGCCGGTCAGGATGGGCCGGGTTTCCGCTGTGGCGGTGGACCCGGCCCTTTGTTGCTGGTCACCGGCGGAGAATTATGGCCGGGCATCCGGTGCAAAAGGATTTATAACCTTTACCTCTACATAATACTGTCCGGGGTTCATATCTTCGGACCAGATGACCTTGCAGCCCAGTGCGGCAGCGCTACGAATAATCATCGCGTCCCAAAAGGATATGGCGTACCGCTGGTGGATCCTGATAGCTTCCAGCACATCGCCCACATTCGGGGTGTGCACGTGCCAGTTCGACAGATATTCAACGATTCGTGATGCCGTTTCCGGTGCAAGCGGTCGGCGGACTTTTTGTGTTACCGTAACGTAGAACTCCTGCAATACCTGCACGCTGAGACAGCCTTCCCCCGATTGCCAGAGTTCTTCGACCAGGGCTTTAGCCCGTACGTGTTTTCCCCCGGCTGACAAATCGTGGGCATAGACCAGTACGTTGGCATCCACAAATTGCCGGTTGCTGTTTTTACCGGTCATGGAGATCGCTCCTGGTCCAGGTGATGTTTCCCTTTGTTGCCAGGTCAAATTCGTCCAGCATGGCCAGATGGTATTCTTTTGCTCTGCAGTATTCGTCTTCTTTGCGCGTTAGTTCCTCGAGTAAATGGGTGAGAAGACCGGAGAGCGAGGTTCCGCGCTCAATTGCGATATGTTTTGCCCGGCGCAACACTTCCCTGGGTAGCGAAAGGGTAACATTCTGGTATTCCACATCCCTCACCTCCACGTAAATAAGTGTATCACTGTTTTACGTGACAAATCAAGGTGTATCGCACTTTCTCGCCGGGCGTGATTAGCTCCCGTCCACACCATAAGCCTTGCGGATCAAGTTGGCGCTCAATTTTGGGTCTCCGGAAGTGTTTCCGACTCATTTGGCTCTCCGCTCTTCAGGCGCCGGCCCCGGCTATCCAGGGTCCCGGGCCCGCCTTCGTCCTTGCCGGAAGGTGAGAGCTCCGGGTGAAAGAGTGTCAGGACTGTGGTAAAATAACACTGGAAAATCAACGCTGTAAACAGGGGTGTTTTTTTGTGCGTATTGGCCGCTTTCATTATGAGGGACAGACTTTTTTCGGCATAGTTGATGGTGACACGGTTCTGCCTGTGGCCGACCCCTTTCAATCTCTGGAACCGGTCCCGGGACGGCGGTTTGCCCTGGCGGAAGTGGAACTGCTGGCGCCCTGCCTGCCCACAAAGGCGGTATGTGTGGGGCTTAATTACCGGGATCACGCCCTGGAGCTGGGCCTTTCCCTGCCGGAGGAACCGGTGCTGTTTCTCAAACCGCCCACAGCTGTAACCGGTCCGGGAAAACCTGTTGTTTATCCTGCCATGAGCCGGCAGGTGGACTACGAAGCCGAGCTGGCGGTGGTGATGGGGAAAAAGGCCTGGCAGGTGCAGGAGGAAGAGGCCGCGGAATACATTCTGGGGTATACCTGCGCCAATGATATTACTGCCCGGGACCTCCAGAAAAAGGACGGGCAGTGGACCCGGGCCAAATCCTTCGACACCTTCCTGCCCCTGGGGCCCTATATCGTCACCGGCCTGGATCCGGGGGACAGGGAAGTTTCACTTTACCTCAACGGGGAGAGAAAGCAGCACTCCTCCACCTCACAGCTTATTTTTCCCGTATACCGGCTGGTCAGTTTTATTTCCCATATTATGACCCTTTTGCCCGGGGATGTCATCCTTACGGGTACTCCCGCCGGGGTGGGGCCGGTACAGCCGGGCGATCAGGTGGAGGTGGTTATATCCGGCATCGGCCGGCTGGCCAATGTGATCGTGTCGGGCGCCTAGCTGACCGCCGGCGCCCGGCACGGGTGAAAGCCGTTCAGTCGATCCAGAATTCCCAGGCGCAGTAATATTCTTCCGGGTGCTCGTCGGGCGGGCAGCAGACGCAGCGGGTTTTAATGCGCGGGTCGATGGCCCGGGCAAACTCCGTATATTCCACCAGCCCCACGGTTTTGCAGGGGAAGTCGGGCAGGTTTTTCCTTTTGCGGGCCGACTGCACCCGGCAGTCGTTCATGCGGAAAATAATCCGGTTCTCGTCCACATCGACAATTTCCTGGCGGTTGAGCAGGGCGTACAGGCGGTATCCCAGCGCCTTTTTTAATGCCGGGATGCCCCCGTTTTCCGGGATGCCGTGCAGCTTCATGATCCGCCTGGCTTCGTTGACCGTGAATTGTTCCCAGGCGGCCGCATCGGCCCTGATGGCTGCCTCCATGCCATGCTCCCGCTCCACGGCCTGGAACCACAGCCCGTCGTGGGCCAGCCAGCGCTTGGCAAAATCGCTCAGCACGGCCAGCAGTTCTTCCCTGGAAAGCCCGGCAAACTGGTTGGCCATAGCCTCTCCCTACCTTTCTTTAAAATAATTAATTTGTTAATCTTTTTTAAATAATATCATTTTTATGTGTTCATTTCCAGAGCCGCGGTTGGTAAATCATAACCGGTTTCCCGGCCCGCCGGAGGGGTTGATTTTGAATCTCACGGAAAATTTTTCTTGCCCGCCCCGGGCCGGCTGTGTTAAAATAGACCCTGGATAATTGAATAGTCAAACAGGTGCCCCATGAAGGGGAGAATAGGGAAGTCCGGACGGGTGGCATACCACCCGGAAACGGCGCGGTCCCGCCACTGTAGTCGGGGAGCTTGTCCCGGTCACTGGCCGCAGGCATTCACCGTGTACAGCTGCAGGTAAGAAAAGCAGCGCGGTTGAACGCCGGCCGGGAAGGCCGGGGGGAAGGGCAATGATCCGTTAGCCAGGAGACCTGCCTGTTTGAAGTGTGGTCGCCCTCGTGCGAAAGGGCGGCCGTGCGCGGAGGATGATGGTAAAGTCCTCAGCCAGAAAGTTTTTGGCTGGGGACTTTTTATTTTACCTGTTATTTTACCTGCCTGGAGGTGGTTATAAATGCCGACGCAAATGGCCAGGGCCCTGGCCGGGGAAATTACCCCGGAAATGAAAAGGGTGGCCGGCCGGGAAGGGGTGGACCCGGAATTTGTCCGCCGGGGAGTGGCGGAAGGTACCATTGTCATTCCCCGCAACCGCAGGAGAAAGAACATCGATCCCGTGGGCATCGGAACAGGACTTCGGGTGAAGGTAAGCGCCAGCGTGGGCCTGGCAGGGCCCGGTGATACCATCGAGGGGGAAGTGGCCAAGGTGCGCGCCGCCGTGGAAGCCGGGACGGACGCCGTCATGGACCTGAGCGTATATGGGGATATAGACGGTGCCCGGCGGGCCGTGCTGGCCGCAACCACCACGCCCGTGGGTACCCTGCCCGTGTACCAGGCCCTGGCGGAAGCCCGGGAGAAGTACGGGGCGGCGGTCAAAATGAAGGTGGACGAGATGTTCGAGGTCATCGAGCGGCAGGCGGCCGACGGGGTGGATTTTCTGGCCCTGCACTGTGCCACCACGTTGCAGACCCTGCGGGCGGCAAAGAAACACCGCCGCGTCGATTACCTGGTCAGTCACGGGGGCAGCCATTTAATGGGCTGGATGATTTACAACCAGAGGGAAAATCCCCTTTATGAGCATTTCGACCGGCTGCTGGAGATCTGCCGCCGCTACGATGTTACCTTGAGCCTAGCCGACGGCTGGCGTCCGGGCTGCCTGGCCGATTCCCTGGACGCGGCCCAGGTGCAGGAGCTGGTGGTGCTGGGGGAACTGGTGGCCCGGGCCCGGCAGCAGCAGGTGCAGGTGATGGTCAAAGGACCGGGGCACGTCCCCCTGGGGCACCTGAAGGCCACCGTACAGCTGGAAAAGCAGCTCTGCCACGGGGCGCCCTATTTTGTCTTCGGCCCGGTGGTTACGGACATCGCTCCGGGATACGACCACATTACGGCGGCCATCGGCGGGGCCCTTGCGGCCTGGGCCGGGGCGGAATTTCTCTGTTACGTCACCGCTGCAGAGCACCTGGGACTGCCCGGTGTGGAGCAGGTGCGGGAAGGGGTCGTTGCCGCCCGCATTGCCGCCCATGCGGCCGACGTGGCCAGGGAGCCCCGGGCGGCGCAGTGGGACCTGGAAATGTCCCGGGCCCGCAAGGCCCTGGACTGGGACAGGCAGATCGAGCTGGCCATTGATCCCCGCCGGGCTGATGCCCTGCGCCGGGAGCGCAGCCGTGGTTCTCACCGGGCGTGCGCCATGTGCGGCAGGTACTGCGCCATGCAGGTGGTCGGGGAATATCTGGGCAAAGAGCAGGGGGTGTGTTAGGTTATGACCCAGTTACTGGCAGCCAGGAAGGGCTTTATTACGCCGGAAATGGAGGAGGCGGCCCGGCAGGAGGGAGTAGATCCGGAATTCATCCGGGCCGGGGTGGCTGCAGGTACAATCGTCATCCCGAAAAACAGGCTGCGGAAAGGAATCCGGACCTGCGCCATCGGGCGGGGCCTGCGGACCAAGGTAAATGCCCTCATCGGCACTTCCAGCGACCGGGACGACCCGGAGATGGAGGCCCGCAAAATTGAAGTGGCCATTTCCGCCGGGGCCGATGCCATTATGGACCTCTCCACCGGGGGGGACATCGACGGCATGCGCCGCGTTAGCCTGGAAAGGGCCACGGTTCCCGTGGGAAGCGTGCCCATCTACCAGGCGGGCATTGAGGCCATCGAAAAGAGGGGCGGTATTGTGGCCATGACCCCGGAGGACATGTTTGAAGCCATAGAAAAGCAGGCTGCCGCGGGCGTTGATTTTATGGCCATTCACTGCGCCCTCAATTTTGAGGTGGTGGAGCGCCTGCAGAAAACCGGCCGGGTGACGGACATCGTCAGCCGGGGCGGCGCCTTCCTCACCGGCTGGATGCTGCACAACAGGAAGGAAAATCCCCTCTACGAGGATTTTGACCGGGTTCTGGACATCCTGCGGGAGTACGACGTCACCTTGAGCCTGGGCGATGCCATCCGCCCCGGGTGTATTGCCGATTCCCTGGATGGTTCCCAGATCCAGGGCCTGCTGGTGGCCGGCGAACTGGTGGCCCGGGCCAGGGAGAAAGGGGTGCAGGTGATGGTGGAGGGGCCGGGACACGTGCCCATACACCATGTGGAGACCACCATGCTCCTGCAAAAACAGCTCTGCCACCAGGCTCCCTATTTTGTCCTGGGTACCCTGGCCATTGATGTAGCCCCGGGATACGACCACATCACCGCGGCCATCGGCGGTGCCCTGGCCGGGGCTTCCGGGGCGGATTTCATCTGCTACGTCACCCCGGCGGAGCACCTGGGCCTGCCCACGGAAGAGGACGTGCGGGTGGGGGTGATGGCCGCCCGCATTGCCGCCCACGCTGCCGACATTGCCAAAGGCGTCAGGGGGGCCTGGGAGTGGGATTTAAAAATGGCCCGGGCCCGGGCTTCCCTGGACCGGGAGGCTGTGGCCGGCCTGGCCATCGACCCGGCCCTGGTGCGCTGTTACCTGGAGAAAGAAGAAGGAGAACTCTGCAGCGCCTGCGGCGATGAGTGTGCCCTGCGGCTGGTCAGGGAATATTTCCGGCTGTGAAAAAATCCGGCAGTTGAACACTGGCCGGGCAACACGGCATTTTCGAGGTGACGTGTAAATGTGTAGCGATGAAGCGCGTTCTTCTTCCGGCGGCTGGTATATACTGCATATTTGCCGCGGCCACTGGGCGGCCCATACGCTCTTTACCGCCGTGGACCTGGGCCTCTTTGATGTCCTGGCCCGGGGCGCCCGGACTGCTGCCCGGGTGGCCGCGGCCCTGGGCACCCACCCGGAAGCCACCGCCCGCCTGCTGGTCGCCCTGGAGGGGCTGGGGCTGGTGGAAAGGGAGGGCGAGTTTTACCGCAACGCCCCACTGGCCAGCCGCCATCTGGTACGGGGAAGGGACGCCTACCTGGGCCATGCGGTGCACCACTTTGCCAACCTGGCCGAAGGGTGGTCCCGGCTGGGCGAAGCCGTGCGCACCGGCCGCCCGGTGGGTTTCGAGGCTGTGGAACGGGCCAACTATGAAGAGCGCCTGCGGGACTATATCCTGGCCATGGGGGACCAGGCCCGGCTCAAAGCGGAGCAGATGGCCGCCGTGCTGGATTTAAGCGGATGCGAACGCTTACTGGATTTGGGAGGCGGGCCCGGGGTGTATACCGTTGCCCTGTTGAAGAAAGAGCCCGGGGTGCGGGCCACCATCCTGGACCTGGCTCCCACCCTGGAGATCACCCGGGAATTGATGGAAGCGGCGGGGGTTCTGGACCGGGTGGAGCTATGTGCCGGGGATTTCACCAGGGACGAGCTGGGCGAAGGGGTTTACGACCTGGTTCTGGCCTCCAATGTGGTGCACATTTATGACGCCGCCACCAACCGGCAGCTCATGGAGCGGGTCTTCCGGGCCCTGCGCCCGGGCGGGCAGGTGGTGATCCACGATTACGTCCTGGCTGAAGAGCCCTCCCTGGAAGCCGCCCTCTTTGACCTGAACATGCTGGTGGGTACCCTTACCGGTCGGGTGTACAGCGTGCAGGAAATGGGCAACTGGCTGGAGGACACCGGTTTTGTGGATGTGACTTACCACCCCCTGACCCCAGGCAGCGGGTTGTTAAAAGGGAGAAAATGGAATGACAAATAGAAGGGAGGAAGAGTCCTTGACAGTAACTTTTAACAACAGGGGCGGGCCCGTTGCCGGGCCGGTTGAAGCCGTGGCCCTGGATGATCTGGTGGAGCATCTCTACCGGGTGGCCCGGGAAGCCGGGGCAACGGAAACCAGGGTAATAGATGTCAAAACGGTCACCGTGGCCCCCTGGGTGCGCTGGAAATGCCAGTACGGCTGCCCCGGCTACGGCAGGAGCCTTACCTGCCCTCCCTTCAGCCCCCGGCCCGAGGAGACGGAAAAAGTGCTGGACTGTTACCGTACGGGCCTTCTCTTTCTGGCCCCGACATCCTGGCTGGTACGCTACCTGGCCGCCCACCTGGAGCACCTTGCCTTCCGGTCCGGTTATTACAAGGCCTTTGGGCTGGGGGCGGGGCCGTGCGGCCTGTGTGAAGAGTGCAATACGGGGGGTGCGTGCCGCCGCCCCGGGGAGGCCCGCCCTTCCCTGGAGGCCTGCGGCATCGATGTCTTCCAGACGTTACGCAACAACGGCCTGAATTTAACCCCGGCCCGGGAGCCGGACGAACCCTGCTCCCGGGTGGGGCTGGTGCTCTTGGAGTAAAAACCGCCTTGTTAACTGCAAAGACAGCGACGAGGCACAGCTGTCACCCGTACCAGAGAACCGTGGGTGAAAATAGCTGCTGAACATTACCTTATAACATTACTTCCCGGAGAGGTGAGCTGCCATGCGGGTTTTACTCCTCAACCCACCCCTGCTGACCGATCCCTATACCGATGACCTGGTGGTCAACGCCCCCCTGTCGGCCTGCCTGCTCACCGGTTACGCCGGGGCCTGTTTAAAGCAGGCCGGATTGGACGTAGCCGTTATGGATGCGGACCTGGCCGGGCTGGACGTGGAGGCAACCAGGGAGCAGCTGCTGGCCGAAGACTTTGATTTGCTGGGTGTGCACTTAAAATTCCTGTGGGGACGGACGGCGGAAATAATGACCATGCTGCAGGAGATCAAGCGGGAGAAACCCCACATCCACCTCAATCTCTACGGCCACTACCCCACCTTTGCCTGGGAACCGCTGTTGCGGCAGTTTCCCTTTGTGGATTCGGTGGTTCTGGGCGAACCGGAGCTCACCCTCACGGATCTGGCCCGCTGCCTGGCAGGCCTGGACAAAGGGTTCTGGCAGGACACTGCAGGGCTGGCCGTGAATGGCGAAGGGGGCCCGGTGCAAAACTCCCCGCGCTGTGCCATCACTGACCTGGATGCCCTGCCTTTCCCCCTGCGGCCTTCTCCGGAGCTGGCCGCCCGGCGCAACATGCACAACTACATCCTGGGCAGCCGCGGCTGTTTTGGCCGCTGCACTTTCTGCTACCTCAATTCCTTTTACGGATCCGGAACGGTCTGGCGGGGGCGCAGCCCGGAAAATATCGTGGTTGAAATTGATGAGGTATACAAGGCCACCGGCAACCCTTCCTTTTACTTTGCCGACGCCAACTTTTTCGGCCCCGGGGAAAGGGGGCGGCGGCGCGCCCTGGAACTGGCCGGCCGGTTGAGGCAGCTGGACTTCCCCCTGGTTTTCGGCCTGGAATGCCGGTCCTCCGATGTGGATGAGCGGGTGTTCTATTCGCTGGTGGAGGCCGGCTTGCGGGATGTGTTCCTGGGTGTGGAAAGCGGCGCCCAGAGCGCCCTGGACCGTTTTCAAAAGGGCACCACCGTGGCCCAGAATGAAAGGGCCATTACTATCCTGCGCCGGCTGGGCCTGAACATCTCCCTGGGTTTCATTAACTTCGATCCCGGTACCACGCTGGAAGAAATTCGGGAGAACCTGGACTTTCTGCAGCGCATGGAACTGCTGGACTGCCCCTCCACCACCGCCCACCTGTTTTTTCACCGCCAGGTCGTCCTGCGGGGTACCCCGGCCTACAACCAGCTGCTGGCCCGGGGTCAGTTGAGGCCTGTGGGGTTTACTGCCCATGAGGGGGAATATACCATTGCCGACGTCCGGGCGGAAGCGGTGGCCCGGGTGATGGGTGCTGTGGCCCGGAGGGTGCTGGAGAATACCGGAGGCGAAGATATGTACACCGCCAGGGGGCCGAAGGTGAGCTGCTGCGGGAGAGTGGGCGATGAGGGCCGCAGCGGTTTGGGTGAAGGTCATACTGCCGGTGGCGGCAACCGTTCCATCCCGGCCCATGTCCGGCGGCAGGAAATTTTCCGGTGGTTGAATCTTTTCCTGCAGGACTTCCTTTCCCGCCTTCTGGATGCCGCCGGCAGGGGAGAACTGAACCTGGGTACGGTGGCCGGCTATGTCGCGGCGGGACATACGGAAATAGAGGAGATCGTGAGAAACTCTTAGCAAAGCTGCCTGAAGGCGGCTTTTTTTTCGGTTACAGCCGGTGGCAGCGGCAGCGGGGCCTGTATTTCCCATGAACTATTTGCCGGCAGGGAGTAAAATTGTTTTATGTAACAGTAAAATAAAAGCGTTACGTAAGTTTTAACGGCAGAAAGAAGGCGTGCTTTTTGGAACCTGTAGCAAGTGCCACTGAACAAGGAAGATCCCATCTGATGTTCATCAGCCTGGTTAATTTTTTGCTCAATTTTGCCGTGCAGGGCTCCCTTATCTTCATCCCCCTGCTGGGGGCCCAGCTGGGGGCCAGGGACTGGCAGATCGGCCTGGTGGGGGCGGCTTACGGGACGGCTTTTTTATTTTCTTCCCTGTTTTGCGGCTGGAAATCCGACTCGCTGGGAAGGCTTTTGTTTGTGCGCCTGGGGCTGGCCGCCAGCGGTGTGACCTTTGCCGCTCAACTGCTGGCGCACAGCCTGCCGGTACTGATCCTGGTGCGCTCCGCCGTGGGACTATCCCTGGGGATCGCCACGGCGGCGTTAATCGCCTATGCCTTTGAGTCCGGCGCCGATATGGGCAAATTCAGCTCCTACGGTTCCCTGGGGTGGATTTGTGGAGCCCTGGGAGCGGCGCTGCTCAAGGAATTCAACCTGCTCTTCATTACCAGTTTTGCCTGCTCCACGGCCGCATTTATTTTTTCCCTTACTTTCCGCGAGTCCGGTACGGTTCATAAAAAAGTACGTCCCGGGCTGTGGCAGGTAATACGCCGGAACTTCCAGATCTACCTGGCCGTATTCCTGCGCCACCTGGGAGCGACAGCCGTGTGGATTATCCTGCCCCTCTACTTCTCCTCCCTGGGTATGAACAGGTTCTGGATAGGTCTCCTCTGGGGGACCAACTTTGCCGTGCAGTTTCTGGTTATGCGTGTTCTGGAGCGGTTTAACGAAAATAAAGTGTTTGCCTTTGGCCAGCTGCTCTCCATCGGGGTTTTTACAGCTTACGCCTTTATAACCGCGCGGCCGGCTCTCCTGGCGGTGCAGGCGCTCCTGGGGGTGGCCTGGTCCTGCCTTTATGTGGGTGCCCTGCTGATTGTCCTGCGGAGCGGGGAAGAAAGGGGCACCGCCGGAGGTATTTTTCAGTCCACCTTGAATCTCTGCAACGCCCTTGGTCCCTTCCTGGGCGGTTTGATTGCCGAGTTATGGGGATACCGGGGAGTGATGCTCTTCGCGGCCGGGCTGGGGGTGGCCGGCCTGCTGGTAGCTGTACCATCCGCCCGGGAAGTTCCCGGAGCAGCAGGTTCGGTGAAAAAACAGTTTTAATGAAGCATAACTGCTCCTTGCCGTTGTGAGCCGGTTATGTTATTATATTTTTAACCATAAGTGCTTATTGCAAATAGATGAGGTGTATTATTATGTGCAAATGCAGTTGTTCCTGGAATTTTACAGCAGACCGGTTGCTGCTGCCGGTACTGCTGTTTCTTTTGCGGTTGAAACCTGCCCATGGCTATGAGCTTATTCAAAAGCTGGCGCAGCTGGATTTGCTGGAAGGGGAAGTGGACCCGGCTACGGTGTACCGCAATTTGCGCCGCATGGAACAGGAAGCACTGGTGGTCTCCAGCTGGGAGGCAACGGGGACGGGGCCTGCCCGCCGCAAGTATACACTCACTTCCAGGGGGGAGGAACTGCTGGATGAGTGTATGCTGGCCGTACGCAGGCAGAAGGAAAAACTGGAAAAGTTCATCCGGCTTTATGAAAATGAATGCAGGCCGGATCTTCAGGGGGGTGAGAGCTGTTTGCCGCAGGGATAGCTCTGGCTGTAATTCTGGCCGGAGTTTTATGGTGGAGGTGTGTGTGAATAATGTCACGAATCTCCTTTCGTATTCTCCATGCCGGGGCCCTGCGCAGGCCCATGGGGGAATGCAGCCGGGTTTTTAAAGAGCGCTACCCGGATCTTCCCGTGGAGCTGGAGTCGGCGGGATCCCGGGAATGTGCCGCCCGTATTTTTAGCGGAGGCATATACGATGTGGTAGCCCTGGCCGATACGGCCGTATTTGCCAGCTGGCTGGTGCCCGACTATGTGGACAACTATTATGTCTTTGCCACCGACCAGATGGTGGTGGCCTTTGACCGCTATTCCCGGGGTAGCGGAAAAATTACCGGGGATAACTGGATGGATGTGCTCCTTTCCCCCGGGGTAATCTACGGCCGTTCCGACCACAACCTGGACCCCTGTGGTTACCGGACGTTGATGGTCTGGCAGCTGGCGGAAAAGTTTTACGGCCGGCCGGGGCTTTACAAAACCCTGAAGGACCGTTGTTCCCGGATATATCCCAAGTCCATCGATTTAGCCGGGGCGCTGGTGGAAGGAAGGGTGGAATATGCATTTTTATACTCTTCCGTAGCCCGCCAGCTGGGCCTGTGCCAGGTGAACCTGCCCTCCCGGATCAATCTTTCCAGCCCCGCCCTGGCCGGTTATTATGCCACGGCCAGCGTTACCCTGGAGGGCAGGAAGCCGGGGGAGCGTGTGCTGCTTACCGGGGCGCCCATCGAGTTTGCCGTGGCGGTACCCCGCAATGCCCGCTATCCCGTGGAGGCCCGGTGGCTGGTTGAATTTATTACCGGGGCAGAGGGCCAGCAAATCCTGGAGAATTGCGGCCTCATCCCCTGCTAGCCTGCCCGGCCGGAACTCAACCGGCAGTGGGCCGGGAGATAGCCACCCACCCCTCGCCAGGCCGGCTGCGGTAATCTCCCCGGATGACAATCCCCAACTTTTTGGGTAAAGGAGGTTTGGCCCATGCATTTCCCCGTGTCCGGTGTTGACGTTTTCCCCCTTATACCCCCGCTGGTAGCTTTCCTGGTTTCTTCGATTACGGCCTCGGCCGGGGTGTCCGGAGCCTTTCTGCTCCTGCCCTTTATGGTCAGCGTTCTCGGCTTTACCACCCCGGCCGTCAGCCCCACCAACCTGATCTACAACATTGTGGCCATCCCCGGGGGGCTGGCCCGTTACATAAGGGAGGGGCGCATGGCCTGGCCCCTGACCTGGGTGGTGATTATCGCTACCTTGCCTGGAGTTTTCGTCGGCGCCTGGATCCGCATCCGGTACCTGCCCGACCCGAAAGCCTTCAAGTTTTTTGTGGGCCTGGTTTTGCTCTACCTGGGCGTGCGCCTGCTGTACGAAACCACCGGCCGTTACCTGAAGAGCAAAGAGCAGACCAGAAATCTGGAGAAGAAGTTCCGGGAGCGGGTGCAGCAGATTAAAGAGGAATCGGCAGGCCGTATTGCTGCGGGTCTCCCCCCCGAGGCGGTGGTTAAAACCCGCTCGGTGTCTCTGCGTAAAATTGAATATGATTTCTGGGGGGAAACCTTCTCCTTCAGCACCCCGGTTGTTTTTACCCTGGCCCTGGTAGTCGGCCTGATCGGCGGCATTTACGGCATCGGCGGGGGAGCCATCATTGCCCCCTTTGTGGTCTCCGTCCTGGGGCTACCCGTATACACCGTTGCGGGGGCCGCCCTGGCCGGAACTTTTCTCACCTCCATTGCCGGGGTTATCGTTTACCATTTACTGTCTCTTACGGCAGCAGGGGCTCAGGCCGGCGTTTCCCCCGACTGGCTGCTGGGGGCGCTTTTCGGCGCGGGTGGCCTGCTGGGTACCTACTTTGGAGCCTACCTCCAGAAATATTTACCTGAACGGCTGATCCGGGGGGTTCTGGGTTCCCTGGTTACTTTTCTGGCAATAAGTTATATAATGCAGTTTTTTATGTAAAAATTGTCGTGTATTATTCATTGAAAAGAAAAAGACATTATGCTAACATGGGCTCAGGTTTAATTAACCTGCTGATTAAAACAGACACTGGTTTTTACCCCCTGAAGGGAGCAATGGCGGTGGGCAGTGAAAACCTGGTCCTGCGCATCGAGGGTATCCGCTCCGAGGATGACCGGCTGGAAGTGAAAAGGATTCTGGAAGGTATAGAGGGGGTCAGCTGGGCCTGCGTGGACGCAACGGCCGGCACGGTCGTGGTCATATTTGATCCCGACCATACCTCCCAGGATGAGCTGATTAATGCGGTCATGGAAGCCGGATATGCGGTTAAGCGGTTTTTCAACGGTTAAAAAACGTATGCCGGGTGAGCGGGTTATGGGGCCTGCCGAATTCGGAAGTGGAAGGGCGTTTTACCTTGCCCCAAAATTAATCAAATTTGATTGACATAAGCCGGGGAGACACTGGTTTCCCCGGCTTTAACAGGTAGCTACGAGAAAAGAGCGGCGCAGATGCCGCTCTTTTTTGAATCGTGAGTCCATGGTGATGTTGGAAGGATGCTAGAAATTATGCCCATTGTATTAGATTAATAGCATATAGTATAATAATGATGAT
Organism: Desulfofundulus australicus DSM 11792; assembly: GCF_900129285.1. GTDB lineage: Bacteria > Bacillota > Desulfotomaculia > Desulfotomaculales > Desulfovirgulaceae > Desulfofundulus > Desulfofundulus australicus. Next base: position 32,147 of record NZ_FQUW01000009.1, on the reverse strand, counting down.
TTTGTAGTGGGATGCAATTACTCAAAGGGGAGGTGTTTGCACTGTTGCAGGATTGCCGTAAGTGCGGTCTGGCGGTGTCCGATGCTGCGGAGCCGCAACAAATCCGCTGTTATGCAAGCGGAAGGTTGATACCGCCTGCTGATCAGCTGCACCGGTGGCAGTGCCTTTATTACATGGAGCCGGTTGTGGAGGACGGGAACGTACTTACGGCCGAGCAGCTTTACCTGATCAAGCAGGCCGAACTGGATGCCCAAAAATGAAAATTGCCCATGGGTTAGCACCCAGCGGGTGTTTTGCTGTTCAGTGGGCAAATTAAGGCAGGGTAATCCTGAAGAAAGAGATAACAGGAGGTAGCAAATATGGCTCAATCCGTGACGCGCAGGCTTTCCTTCTTTGACCGTTACCTGACCCTCTGGATTTTCCTGGCCATGGCCGTAGGTGTGCTGGCGGGCTACATATACCCGCAAATTGCCAGTTTCTGGGGCAGGTTTCAGGTCGGCACGACCAGCATACCCATTGCCATCGGACTCATCCTGATGATGTACCCGCCCCTGGCGAAAGTCCGTTACGAAGAACTGCCCGCAGTCTTCAGCAATAAAAAGGTATTATCCCTGTCCCTGATCATGAACTGGATTGTCGGTCCGGTGGTTATGTTCTCCCTGGCCGTCCTGCTGTTGCGCGATAAACCGGATCTGATGGCCGGGGTTATCCTGGTGGGGCTGGCCCGCTGCATAGCCATGGTTCTGGTCTGGAACGACCTGGCCGAAGGCAGTCCCGAATACGCCGCGGGGCTGGTGGCCTTTAACGCCATCTTCCAGGTACTGACCTATTCTATTTACGCCTATATATTCCTGACGGTAATTCCTGCCTGGCTGGGCCTTTCCAGCATAGCGGTGGATGTTTCCATGGCTGAAATTGCCAGGAGCGTTTTTATTTACCTGGGCATTCCTTTCCTTGCGGCCATCATCACCCGTACCACAATGGTCCGCGCAAGGGGGCGGGACTGGTACGAGCAGAACTTTATTCCCCGGATCAGGATGATTACCCCGATTGCCCTGTTGTTTACCATCCTGGTGATGTTTTCCCTGAAGGGTGAAGTGATAGTAACCCTGCCTGTGGATGTGATCCGGGTAGTCATCCCCCTGACCATATATTTTGTTTTTATGTGGCTGGTCACCTTCTACCTGGGAAGAATGATCGGGGCGGATTATGCGACCACCACCACCCTTTCCTTTACTGCCGCCAGCAACGATTTCGAACTGGCCATCGCCGTGGCCGTGGCGGTCTTCGGCATCAACTCCGGCCAGGCCTTTGCCACCGTCATCGGTCCCCTGGTGGAAGTACCCGTGCTGATCAGCCTGGTTAACGTGGCCCTGGCCTTCAAGCGCAGGTATTTCGCCCATGAATTGCGCTGAGCTTTAGGTAACTTCCGTTGTTACAAATACCTGCCTGGCGGGAGTTTTGTCTCGCCCTGCGGGGAAAATCTGGCATAATCATGCCTATAAAATCATTAAATCATGGAGGTGCGAGTTGTTATGGAGATCAAGATTTTCGGGCCCGGCTGCCCCAAATGCAAGGCGCTGCATAAGGCGGTGACCGAGGTGGTCAACGAGATGGGGTTGAACGCTGACATTAAAAAGGTGGAAAAGCTGGATGAAATCATGCAGGCCGGGGTCATGCTCACTCCGGGCCTGATGGTCAACGGCAAACTCAAGGTATTTGGTAAGGTTCCCGGAAAGGAAGACATTAAGCGTTACATCGAAGAAGAGAAATAATAAAGGGGGGATGTAGGGATGGCGGATACCTGCACCTGCACTTGCGAGGCGGCCCCGGTGCTTATTTTTCCGTGTTCCGGCGGTTCCAATGTGGGGCAGATTGCCAACCAGGCGGCGGTGGAACTCACCAGGGAGGGGATCTCGGAAAGCTCTTTTGCCTGGCCGGGGTAGGCGGTCATGTGGAAAGCTTCATTGAATCTTCAAAGGGAAACCGGCTGGTGGTCATTGACGGCTGCCCGACGGCCTGCGCCAGAAAAATTTTTGAGCATGTAAATTTGCCGGTGACCGATTATATAGTCGTTACCGGGCTGGATATCAAAAAGAATCATAATTTCGACCTCGAGAGGAAAGACATTGAGAAAGTTTGTGCAGAAGTAAAGAAACGTCTGCAGTGCAACCCTTAAACGAGCGGCGGAGGTGCCTCACGTGGTAAGTCAGGATATTGTTTATACTCATGAAGGTAGCGGGAGAGCCACTCCCCGCTTTTTTTCTGGCCCGACTAATTATTTGATTTTCCTTAATCTTTAACAATTGCCTTATAAGTAGTTGACAATATTATAATAATCTAATATACTCTTTATTAAGGATTCTCCCGGGAGGTGATAGGGTTTCAATTGATCATAAAAGGATGTAATGATTATCTATATTTTGAGGAAAGGAGCGCCGGCAATGAAAGAACGCGACAAATTTCTCTTAATGGTGGCCATTTTCCTGGCGGCTTTTTATATTCCCCTGCATAACCCGCGGGTGCAATCGGCCATCCTGGAGGCGTTTTTTATGCTCCAGGATTACGCCCAAAAACACGTTTTGACCTGTCTGGTACCGGCCTTTTTCATCGCCGGGGCCATCGCGGTGTTTGTTTCCCAGGCTTCGGTTTTGAAATATTTCGGAGCGGGGGCAAATAAAATCTTATCCTACGGCGTCGCTTCGGTGTCGGGTACCGTACTGGCGGTGTGTTCCTGCACAGTATTGCCGCTTTTTGCGGGGATCTACACCCGGGGTGCCGGTATCGGCCCGGCCACGGCGTTTCTTTATTCCGGCCCGGCCATCAACGTCCTGGCCATTATTCTCACTGCCCGGGTGCTGGGCTTCGACCTGGGAGTGGCCCGGGCGGTGGGGGCGGTGGCCTTTTCCATCATCATCGGCCTGCTCATGCACCTGATTTTCCGCAAAGAAGAAAAGGCCAGGGAAGAAGCCGCCCTTCTCCTGCCGCCCCCCCCGGAAGACAGGAGATCTCTGTGGCAGTACGGGATTTACTTCCTGACCATGGTCCTGATCCTGATCTTTGCCGCCTGGGGCAAGCCGGCCCAGCCGGTGGGTTTCTTCAGCGCCGTCTACCAGGTGCACTGGTATCTCACCGTTTTCTTCCTGGTTGTGCTGGCGGTAATATTGAAGCTCTGGTTTACTAAAGACGAGCTGCTCGGCTGGGTGGAGTCCACCTGGGGCTATGCCAGGCAGATCTTCCCGCTTCTGCTGGGCGGGGTGCTGGTGGCCGGCTTTCTCATGGGCCGGCCCGGGGCCGATACGGGGATCATCCCGGCCAAATATATTTCGGCCCTGGTAGGAGGAAACTCCCTTGGCGCCAACTTCCTTGCTTCCATAGTCGGGGCCCTGATGTACTTTGCCACCCTGACGGAAGTTCCTATCCTGCAGGGGCTCATCGGCAGCGGGATGGGCAAGGGCCCGGCCCTGGCACTGCTTCTGGCCGGGCCGGCCTTAAGTCTGCCGAACATGATTGTGATCAGGCAGATCATGGGCACCAAAAAGGCCGCCGTCTATATTTCACTGGTGGTGATTATGTCCGCCATTGCCGGGATGATTTACGGGACCATCTGGGGTTAAATAATTGTTGTACCGGGTGCTGCGCTGTCCGGAGCGGCGCACCGGAAACGGATACCCGGGCCCTTTCTGTGCATGCAGAGCCCGGGTTTTCTTCCTGCTTCACGGTCTAACCGTAGCGTTTCCTGTACTCGGCTACCAGGGCGGCCGCGTATTTTTTCTCCGCGGAGGGCGGTACATAGTTTCTCACCTTAAAACGGGTCAACAGTTCAGCCGCCAGTTTTTCCTCATCTGTCAGCAAAAGACGGGAAACCTCTTCCAGGATCTCGTCCAGACCAAGTACGCCCACCTCGCCGTCGCCCACCAGCAGCTTTTGTGGCCTGGGGGCGCCGGGGTCGCAGCACCCTCTGCCCATGGCAAAACCTCCCCATAATTTTCCCTCGACTATGTTTTTATAGCTATATAGTAAAACACTAATAAGTAGCTGTCAATATGCTCCAATGTTCTATTTACAAGCTGGTTTGCCATGAGTATTGCTGTAGCATATTGTTATGATATCATTAATCAATAAATTATTATATTATAATTTTGAATTAATATTTAAATAGGGTTATGTGTTGTGGCCATTGCAACTGGCACTGGCATGAAAATTGCGCAGCGTTTAATGTTAGGGGAAAACGGGCCGGGATATGTTCCAAAACAAAACAAGTGCTCCATTTTAATATACAAAATGCAGATAAATTAGAACAGGAGGTTGTTGTATGTCCCCCCAGAGACCCATTTCCGTCGCCAATTTTAAGATGGGAAAACCTATTGTCATCACCCGGGAGGGGAACACAACGTTGCCCTTTGATTTCAGCGGGTATGCGGGGGATTCGGGGTTGGTGGATGCTCTGTGTGTTAGAACGGAAGATGGCTTTTTAGTCCTTCCCCGGGTTCCGGATGTTAAAAAATTGTACATTGAGCCAACCACAATATGTAATTTTGCCTGCACCACCTGCATCAGAAATTCCTGGGAAGACCCCCTGGCCCACATGGATTGGGCGGTTTTTGAGCGTATCCTGGACAGCCTTCATCGCCTGTCCGGCCTGGAGTGTGTGCATTTCGGCGGCTTCGGCGAGCCCTTCAGCCACCCCCGGTTGCTGGATATGCTGGAGCAGGTCAAGGCGCGGGGGTACAGGGTCGAGGTAATAACCAATGGTTCACTATTAAATGCCGAAATAATTAATAGATTAATCGATATTAAACTGGACATGATTTTTGTTTCGCTGGACGGTCCGGATGAGGAGGAATACTGCCGCATCAGGCAGGGAGCCGACTTTCGGGGGGTTATGGGGAATATCCATTTGCTGCAGGAGATAAAAAGACAAAGGGGTGTGGGGTATCCGGAACTTGGTATAGAGTTTGTAGCTACCAAAGATAACTACCATAAATTACCACGGTTGGGTGAGCTTGTTGTAAAACTCAAGGCGCGCCGGATGATTGTGACCAATGTTCTGCCCTATAATGAGGCGATAAAGGAACAAATTCTTTACGACATGGAAGATACGGAGATTCCCTTTGACTACCAGTCGTTATTGCTGATGATCCAGGCGGAGCTTCCTTACATGAAACTGCGAACCGACAGGTATTGCAAATTTATCGAGGACAAGTCCATGGTGATCAACCACAGGGGGCTTGTATCCCCTTGCTATGCTTTAATGCATTCGTACCGCTGCTTTATCTACGGCCGGGCCAAGGAAATTCGTCCTTTTTACCTGGGTGATGTAAAGGAAAAATGCCTGGATGAAATCTGGACCGATCCGGCATATATCAACTTCAGGGTGGCTGTTAAAAACTTCAGGTTCCCCTCCTGCACGGACTGCAAGTTTCTGGAAGGTTGTACCATGGCCGATGACAATGAGATGGATTGCTGGGGCAACAGCCCGTCCTGTGCCGAATGCCTGTGGTCCAGGCAAATAGTGGCCTGCCCCTGAGATAAAACTTGCAAAGTGTTTATTCATGAGGTTCCTACCACCGGGCGCCCGGTCAGATACTGGCCGGGCGATTTTGTTCTGCGCCTCTCCCCCGGGTGCAGGTGGAAAAAGCGCAGTATACGTTGAACGTTAGTATAAAAAAAGTTTTTGGCCCGGGAGCGGTGCATTTAAAATTTAAATAACAATCATAAAGGAATTTTTGAGATAATCGAAAATAAAAATATGGTATTAACTGCGGGAGGTGGTAATGTTTGAACGGCAAAAGGATGCTGGTTGTTGCTGCCGGGGGTACCCTGGGTTTACTGGCGGTGGTGCTGGTGGCCATGGGCAACCCGGCCAACATGGGCTACTGTGTGGCCTGTTTCCTGCGCGACATCACCGGTGGCCTGGGCCTGCACCGGGCTGCCCCGGTACAGTACATAAGGCCGGAAATTATCGGCCTGGTGCTGGGAGCCTTCATTTCCGCACAGGTGACGAAGGAATTCCGGGCGATTGGTGGCTCCTCTTCTTTTACCCGCTTTGTGCTGGGTTTTCTGGCCATGATTGGCATGCTGGTTTTCCTGGGCTGTCCCGTGCGTGCCGTCCTGCGGCTGGCCGGCGGTGACCTCAACGCCGGGGTGGGGCTGCTGGGTCTGGCCGCCGGGGTGGCCGTGGGGGTCCAGTTTCTCAAATCCGGCTTCAGCCTGGGGCGGGCCGTTCCCCAGCAAAAGGGCAACGGTTATATTTTTACGGGACTCATGGTGGTGCTTCTCCTTTTATTGCTTGTACGCCCTTCCTTTATATTTTTCAGCGCAAGCGGTCCCGGTTCCATGCATGCTCCCGTGTGGGCGGCCCTGGGGGCGGGCCTGGTGATTGGCGTGCTGGCCCAGCGTTCCCGTCTGTGCATGGTCGGCGGGATCAGGGACTTCATTATGTTCCGGGATGCCCATCTCCTGTATGGTTTTGTGGCCATCTTTGTGGTTGCCCTGGTGGGAAACCTGGTGGTGGGCACTTTTAAGATTGGCTTTGCGGGCCAGCCGGTGGCTCATACCGACGGGCTCTGGAACTTTCTGGGGATGGCGCTGGCCGGATGGGCGGCGGTGCTTCTGGGCGGGTGCCCGCTGCGCCAGCTGGTTGCCGCTGCCGAAGGCAATACCGACAGTGCCTTAACCATAATGGGGATCATCCTGGGAGCTGCCGTTGCGCATAACTTCGGTCTGGCCGGCAGTCCCACCGGGGTACCGGCAGGCGGTCAGATAGCCGTCATTCTGGGGCTGATCGTGGTGTTTATTATAGCCTGCGCCAACCGCCCGGCGGCAGTAAAGCGAGGTGTGAGCATTGGAAAGGGAAGTTGACGCCAGGGGTTTGCTTTGTCCCGAACCGGTTCTGCTGACCAAACAGGCCCTGGATGCCCTTGGAGCGGGAACCGTTAAAGTGCTGGTCAGCAACGCCGCGGCCAGGGAAAATGTTTCCCGGCTGGCCGAGAGCAGGGGCTGGCAGGTTGAGGTGCGGGAACAGGGTGAGGAGTTTTTGCTGGTCTTAACGAAAAAATGATTCGGCAATTAAAAACCCCGGGAGAAATTCCCGGGGTTTTTGGCTGGCTGAATTGCGCAGCTTCCTGGCGGTTATGGTGCCCCCTGCTGGCACAAAAAAAATTTTGAAAGGATGTTTACAAAGAAGAAGGATGATGGTATATTATTTATAAAACTATATAGGCATAATTCATATAAAGGGGGTAAGTTTATATGTTCCACACGCCGGAGAAGGGTCATTGCTGTCACGCTTTTGCCCACAGGCATGTTTCCAGGCATCGTGACTGTTGCTGTCACGGCGAGCATTTTCACCGGCATTTTTACAGCCGGGAAGAACGGCTGGCCCGCCTGGAAAACTACCTGAAAGAATTGCAGGCCGAAGTCAGGGCGGTGGAGGAAAAAATCAAAGAATTAAAAGGTTAACCGGTTGGCAAGACCCGGCCAGAAGGAAATTATTTCCCTTCTGGCCGCTATTTCAACAGTCGGGGGGAAAAAATAAATACAGTGCAGGGGTGGGGTAATGTTATTTAACATTGTTCTGTATATACTGGCGGCAGTGGCATTATACATATCTTTCCGGCGGGACCGGCAGAAGACAAAAAAGGCCCTGGCCATTGCCTGGAACTCCTTTCGCAACCTGATCCCCACCATGCTGGGGATCATCGGGCTGATTGGCCTTATGCTGGCGCTGGTGCCCCGGGAGGTTATTGCGGGGCTCTTTGGAAATAACAGTCCTGCGGGCATTCTTCTCATTTCCCTGGCCGGCGCTGTTACCCTGATACCCGCCTTTATCGCCTTTCCCCTGGCGGCTTCCCTTTTGCAATCCGGGGCCAGCGTGATGGCGGTGGCCTGTTTTATTACGACCCTGTTAATGGTGGGGATTATCACGGCCCCCATGGAAGTTAACTTTTTTGGTAAGAAGTTTACTTTCTGGCGAAATGCCATCGGGTTTGTCCTGGCCCTGGTGATCGGGGGTGTGATGGGAGTGATTTTGCAGTGAAAACCCGGTTCAGGAGATATGCCCTGTTTGCTCTGGTGGTGGTTGCCGACCTGTTTCTTTCCTGGCAATATCCGGCCAGGGGCAGTGTAGCCATGAAAAGTTCCCTGGACTATCTGGTGGAAATGTTCCTGTTTATACCGCCCATTTTTGTTTTGGTGGGGTTGCTGGACGTGTGGGTTCCCCGTCAGATTGTGGAGAAGAACGTAGGACCGGACTCCGGTGTGCGCGGTGTGGTTATCTCCATTCTGGTGGCCACTGCGGCGGCCGGTCCCCTTTATGCCGGTTTTCCGGTGGCCGATGCGCTCCTCAGAAAGGGCTGTCGTCTGGCCAATGCGGTAATTTTCCTGGGCACCTGGGCGACCATTAAAATTCCCATGTTAATGATGGAAGTCAAGTTTGTCGGGTTGCCCTTTGCCCTTTTGCGCCTGGCGTTGACCCTGCCGGCCATAATTGCTACGGGTTATCTTGTGGAGATGATTTTAAAGGCCGGGGAGCCGGGAAGGTTTGCGCAGGGTGCCGGCGAAAAAAACTATTAATAAGAGATGAACGGGGGACAACCGCCAGCGACGGGTTGTCCCGGGTTTCTTCCGGTAAGCGAGGGATGCTCAATGTGCAGGGATCACGGTCCCGGCCACGGGCACGGTAACTGCCGGTGTGCCGGGGCTCCTATGGAGCGGTTTATGCAGCCGTGCCTTTTGCTTTTGCTTCACCGCCGTTCGGCCCACGGTTACGAACTGATGCAAAGCTTGAGGGAGTTTGGCTTCCAGGAAAGCGAAGCCGATCCGGGTACGGTGTACCGGAACCTGCGCCGCCTGGAAGAGGAGGGCCTGGTTTCTTCCCGGTGGGACACCAGCGGTGGCGGTCCGGCCAGGCGCCTGTACCGTTTAACTCCGGAAGGGGAGGAATTGCTCCATGCCTGGGCGGAAGCAATAACACACAACAAAAGGCGGCTGGAATATTTTCTGGCCAGATACCGGGAGGAGTTTGGGCAGAGCTGACCCTGGAGTTGGTTGCAAAATTTGCTAATTTGATGCCCAGCCGGGTTTTGACACTTCGGGTAGTAGCCTGGAATTATTCTTTCTGTTCAATGGAACTTTATATAATCTGAGGGCACATCCCACAAATACTTTGTCTACAAGCTGAAAGCCCCGGCAGTTGTTTAAATCTGCCGGGGCTTTTATATAAACCTTTAACGGCAGCGTTTATGGAGGGGATATTAACCCAGGATTTCCTTCAGGTCCTGATCGGGAGTGGTGATCAGCTTCAGGTTGTAGTTGTCCTGCAGCACCTTGAGCACGTTCGGTGAAATGAACGCTGGTGCAGACGGGCCGATGCGGATGTTCTTGATGCCCAGGTGGAACAGGGTGAGCAGGATGGCTACGGCTTTTTGCTCAAACCAGGACAGGACCAGGCTCAGGGGCAGGTCGTTTACACCGCAGTTAAAGGCTTTGGCCAGAGCTGCAGCCACCTGGATGGCCGAGTAGGCGTTGTTGCACTGGCCCATGTCGATCAGCCGCGGAATACCTTCGATTTCGCCCAGGTCCAGGTAGTTGAACTTGAACTTGCCGCAGCCCAGGGTCAGCACCACGCAGTCCCGGGGTACTTTCTGGACAAACTCGGTGTAGTAGCTCCGGGCCTTCTTCACCCCGTCGCAGCCGCCCACCAGGAAGAAGTGGCGGATCTTGCCGGCCTTGACGGCGTCGATGATTTTATCGGCCAGGGCCAATACGGCGTTATGGTGGAAGCCGGTTACCAGAACACCGCCCTCTTTTTCCGGCAGCGGCGGCAGTGCCTTTGCTTTTTCAATTACCGGCGTGAAGTCCCGGTTTTTAATGTGGGTTACATCCGGCAACCCGGCGATGCCGCAGGTAAACATGCGGTCTTTGTAGGATTCTTTGGGAATGAGCACGCAGTTGGTGGTGCCCAGAATGGCGCCGGGGAATTGTTCAAATTCGGTTTTCTGGTTCTGCCAGGCGCTGCCATAGTGGCCGGCCAGGTGGGGGAATTTTTTCAGCTCCGGGTAGGCGTGGGCCGGGAGCATTTCCCCGTGGGTGTAAACGTTGATACCCGTGCCTTCCGTTTGCTTCAGCAGTTCGTACAGGTCTAAAAGATCGTGGCCGGTGATCAGGATGGCCGGGCCGGCCTTGGTGCCCGTGGAAACCCTGGTGGGTTCGGGGGAGCCGAACCGCTCCACATGGGCCTTATCCAGGAGTTCCATAACCCGCAGGTTCATTTCGCCGCACTTGAGGGCCATTTCAATGTGCCGGTTCAGGTCAAAGTCCACGTTGGTCAGGGTGGTGAACAGCGCTTCGTGCATGAAGGCGTCCACCTGTTCGTCCCGGGCGCCCAGTTCCCGGGCGTGGTAAGCGTAGGCGGCAATACCTTTCAGGGCGATGATTATGGTGTCCTGCAGGCTGGCAATATCCTCATTCTTGCCGCACACGCCCACTTTGGTGCACCCGGTGCCGTTGGCCGTTTGTTCACACTGGTAACAAAACATAGCTGGTTGAACCTCCTTTAAATTTTTGATTTCGCTCTGCCCTTTGAGCAAACGGCTGATGATGTTGCCGAACATTTGCTCCGATACCTCCTCTGGCTGATGCTGGATGAGGGGCAGAAAGTTCCTTAACCTGGTTTAAATTATAGGTCCTCCAAAATGGGGCAAGCAGTGATTTGAGTCACAGGGCGGGGGAGATTTTCATCAATAAACTAACGGGCCCGGTATCCGGGGGAAACTGTTTTGCAGCCGTTACAGGAGGGGAGGGGGTTAAAATGTCGAACATATAAATATGGCTTTTCTTCCGATAACTTCTTCGCATCGAACTGGAGGGCGGACATGGAAAGGTTAATTGAAGAGATTATTGTCCAACTGGTGAATAATTACAGGGGCAGCACCGGCTACCGCACTCCCCTGGTGGGGTTTGCCCGGGCCGATGCTCCCGGTTTTGCCAGGTTAAAAGAAGCGGTTGGTCCCGGTCACCTGCTGCCCCGGGATCTGCTGCCGGGTGCCCGCTCCGTGGTGGCCTTTTTCCTGCCCTTTACTCCGGAGCTGGTGGAAATCCACCGCCGGGATCCTTACGTGAGCCGCCAGTGGGCGGAGGCTTATATTGAAACCAACCGGCTGATTGGCGAAATATGCGGAGTGCTGGCACGGGAACTTGAAAAACGCGGGGTGAAGGCTGCCTGGTGCGAGCCCACCCATAATTTCGATCCGGTTGCGCTGGTTTCTTTCTGGTCCCACAAGCATGTGGCTTACCTCTGCGGCCTGGGCACCTTCGGGCTGCACCACATGCTCATCACCCCGTCCGGGTGTGCCGGCCGCCTGGGGAGCCTGGTGGTGGATGCGGACCTTTCCCCGAGCCCGCCGGCGGCCGGGGAGAACTGCCTGTACCGGCGCAAGGGAACCTGCAAAGCCTGCGTAAAGCTCTGCCCCACCGGGGCGCTGGGTGTGGAGGGGCTGGATAAGGAAAAATGCTACCGGCGCCTGCTGGAGGTGGACGCATATTATGCCGACCTCGGACTCTGCGACGTTTGCGGCAAATGCGCCACCGGTCCCTGCGCCCTGGGGAGGCCCTGATACGGGACCGTAATTTGGTAGTTGCCGCCGCGTCCGGCGGGGCACGCGGAGTTTTTAGGGCGGTCTTCTGGAAGGGGGCGTGCGAAATGCTGATCCGGGACTTCATGGCCAGGGAGCCCGTGTGCCTGCAGCCCGGCGATACCCTTCATCAGGCAGCGAAAATTTTCAGCAAGTACGAAATCGATGGCGCGCCGGTGGTTGATGAGAGCGGGAAGCTGGTTGGAATTTTTACCAAAACGCATATCATGCGGGCCATAGCCCGGGGTATGCCCGTGGAAACCCCGGTGTGCCAGCTGATGCGCCGGCAGGTTTATACCATACTGGAAGACGATGTGCCCGAAAATGCCTGGGAAATGGCCTTGAAACATGGCATCGGCCGCCTGCCGGTTGTGAACCGGCAGAACCGGCTGGTCGGCATGATGACCCGGACCCGTTTGGTGCAGGCCTTTGAGCAGAAATACAAGAATATTATCAGTTTTTTGAATGAGGTGCTGAACTGTGCTTTAAGCGGCATCTGCGCCGTTGACGGCAAGGGGATGGTGGTTATCTTCAACCGGTCCGCCGCCCGGATTACCGGGCTGTCCGTTGAACAGGTGGTGGGCCGCCATGTGGAAGAGGTCATTCCGCAATCGGGTTTGCTGAAGGTGCTGCAGACGGGCAGGGCCAGTTACGGCCAGAAAATTGTCCTGCACGGGGCTACCGTCATTGCCAACCAGGCACCCGTAATTTATGAAGACAGGATCATTGGCGCGGTGAGCCTTTTCCACGATGTTTCCGAGGTGGAAGCGCTATCCCAGCAGCTGGAAACGGTCAAGAGGATGGCCCAGGAACTGGATACCATCATCAATGCTTCCAGTGAAGGAATTGCCCTGTTCGACCAGGCGGGAAGGGTGCTCAAGCTCAACCGCACTTACGAACAGGTGGAGGGAGTTAATGGGGAAGAGATTCAGGGGCTGGGGGCAAAGGAGCTGGTCCAGAAAGGCTACCTTTCCTTCCTGGCCGTGCTGGCCGCCCTGGAAAAGAAAGGAGCCGCCAGTGTCATCGAGCACCTGCGGACGGGGCGGGAGGTGCTGACCACGGCCACTCCCATCGTGGATGAACAGAGCGGGAATATCCGCCGGATTGTGGTCAACTGCCGCGATCTGACCGAGCTGGCCGAATTACGCCGCCGGCTGGAAGAAGAGCGGGCGCGCTACCATGCCGAACTGGAAAGCCTGCGCTGGGAAGCCCGGGGAGCGGAAAGGCTGGTGGCCGAAAGTTCGTCCATGAGGGACGTGCTGGCCGTGGCCGAAAGGGTGGCGCCCTTTGACAGCAACGTGCTCATTCTCGGTGAGTCGGGAACCGGTAAAGATCTCCTGGCCCGCTTCATCCACCACCGGTCTACAAGGGCGGCGGGGCCGTTTATTGCCGTTGACTGCGCGGCCATACCGGAAAATCTGCTGGAATCGGAATTGTTTGGTTATACGGCGGGCGCCTTCACCGGTGCCGGCCGCCAGGGGAAGCCGGGGCTGATTGAAATGGCGGACGGGGGCACGCTGTTTTTAAATGAAATTGGAGAGCTTTCTCCCGGCCTGCAGGCAAAACTTTTAACGGTTATTCAGGATAAACAGGTGCGCCGGCTGGGGGGTGTGAAATCGTGCCCGGTGAACTTCCGCCTGATTGCGGCCACCAACAGGGATCTGGAGCAAATGGTGGCCAGGGGAACTTTTCGCCGGGATCTTTTTTACCGGATAAACGTTATCCCCATCCGCATTCCTCCCCTGCGCGAACGGAGCGAGGATATCATTCCGCTGGTGCATCACTTTTTGCATCGCTTCAATAAGAAGTTCAATGTTTTCCGGAGGCTGGCACCCGAAACCCTGGAGTTGCTGCAGCATTATTCCTGGCCCGGCAATGTCCGGGAGCTGGAGAATGTGATGGAGAGGCTGGTTGTTATATCCGTGGACGAGGTCATCGGGCCGGATTCCCTGCCGGAGCAGATCAGGAGAACGGCCCTGTCGGTGCTGGTGAAGAAGGGGTGCCCGGAGCCGGCGCTGCTGATAAACCTGTACCGTCAGCTGGGGAGTACCAGGAAGGTGGCGGCGGCTCTGGGTGTCAATCAGTCCACGGTGGTGAGGTGGTTGAAGAAGCACGGGTACAACCTTTCCGCTTCCCGTTCTTGAGCCCGGGTAAGTGCCGGCTTCCTGTAAACGGTCACCCCCGCAAAGGTCGGGGGTGGCTTTTTTTGATGCACAGGTGATGCGAACTGCCGGAGGCATCGGGCCGGCTCGATGTGGCAACGGATTTCCGGGTAGGGATGGCCGGAAAAATTTAAGAACCGGGACGGAAAGGCAATTTGCCTGCCCCTTTCTACCTGGCATTAATATTGCGTTACACATGTGAGCACAAGCCGGTTTTTAAAGGGACAGTCCGGGAGCTTTATTTTTGAAATATTTGGACAGGGAGTTGAGGAAATTGCAGGACGTGTTTATTGTTGCGGCGGCAAGAACGGCCATCGGTGATTTTGGCGGTGCGTTCAGGAATATGCTTTCCCACCAGCTGGCCGTTCCGGTGATTCTGGAAGTGCTGAAGCGGGCCGGAATCCCGGGGGATATGGTGGACGATGTGATCCTGGGTAATTGCCTCCAGCGTACCGACGAGCCCAATGTGGCCAGGACGGCGGCCCTGGTGGCCGGCCTGCCGGTGCAGGTTACGGGGATGACCATCCAGCGGCAGTGTTCCTCCGCCATGCAGGCCATCGTCTGCGGTTACCAGCAAATCGTTACCGGTGAGGCGGAAATTGTGGTGGCCGGGGGAACCGAGTCCATGAGTTCCGCCCCTTATGTGCTGAAGGGAGCCCGCTGGGGGCAGCGCTTGCAGCATGGCGAAATGACTGACGCGCTCTGGGAGTTGCTCACCGACCCCATTCATAAGATTCTGATGGGGGAAACGGCTGAAAGGCTGGCAGATAAGTACGGGATCACCCGGGAAGAGCAGGACGAGATTGCCCTGCGCAGCCACCGGAATGCCTGCCGGGCAATTGAAGAGGGGCGTTTTAAGGAGGAAATAGTGCCGGTGGCCGTACCGCAGCGCAAGGGACCCCCGAAGGTGGTGGACAGGGACGAGCATCCCCGCCCCGACGTAAGCATGGAAAAACTGGCCCAGCTTCCTCCCGTTTTTCGTAAAAACGGTACGGTTACCGCCGGCAATGCCTCCGGGCTCAACGACGGTGCCGCAGCGGTGCTGCTCATGTCCGCCTCAAAAGCCCGGGAACTGGACCTGAAACCCATGGCCCGCATTGTCAGTTTCGCCCGGGCCGGGGTGGAGCCGGACCTGATGGGTTACGGGCCGGTGCCGGCCATCCGCAGGGCGCTTCAAAGGGCCGGCCTTACCCTGGGAGATATCCAGTTGATTGAATTAAACGAAGCCTTTGCCGCCCAGTACCTGGCCTGCGAAAAGCTGTTGGAATTAAACCGGGAGATCACCAATGTTAACGGCAGCGGCATCGCCCTGGGTCACCCTGTGGGATGTACCGGGGCGCGGATAGTGGTCACTCTCCTGTACGAAATGGCCCGCCGCAATCTCCGCCTGGGCCTGGCTTCCCTGTGTGTCGGTGGAGGTATGGGTATGGCCATGATCCTGGAAAGGGAAAACAATTAAAGACGGTAAGGAGGCTTAAACCATGGTCTACCAGTTAACTGAAGAGCTGGAAATGCTCCGCCAGGTGGTGCGGCGGATGGCCGAGGAAAAAGTGGCTCCCCGGGCCGCTGCCATTGACGAGGAAGATGCTTACCCCTGGGATTTGAAGGAGCTGTTTGCCGCGCAGGGGCTTTTGGGGGCCGGGGTGCCGGAGGAATACGGCGGCACCGGGCAGGGCCTGCCGGCGGTGTGCCTGATTGTGGAGGAGATTGCCCGGGTTTCAGCCTCCGCTTCCTTAATTGTGGCGGCCCAGGAACTGGGGTTGATGCCCATTTTGCTGGCCGGGACTGAGGAGCAGAAGAAAAAATACCTTCCCGGCCTGGCTTCGGGCGAGCGCATCTGTGCCTTTGCTCTTACCGAGCCCAATGCCGGTTCCGACGCCGGCTCCATCAGAACCAGGGCCCGCCGTGAAGGGGATGTGTACCTGCTTTCCGGCCAGAAGTGCTTCATCACCAACGGCGGAATAGCCGATGTTTACACTGTCTTTGCCAGTACGGATCCCGGCCGGGGATTGAAGGGCCTTTCGGCTTTCATTGTGGAGAAGGATTACCCCGGTTTTACAGTTGGTAAAAAAGAAAGGAAAATGGGGGTGCGTGGTTCCCCCACCGCGGAGCTCATCTTTGAAGACTGCCCGGTTCCGGCAGCAAATCTACTGGGAAAGGAGGGGGATGGCTTCAAAATTGCCATGATGACCCTGGACCGCACCCGCCCGGTAATCGGCGCCCAGGCGGTGGGCATTGCCCAGGGAGCCCTGGATTACGCCGTCAATTACACCCGGGAGCGGGTGCAGTTCGGCAGGCCAATTGCCTCTTTTCAGGGCCTGCAGTTCATGATGGCCGATATGGCCACCAGGGTGGAAGCAGCCCGCCAGCTGGTTTACAGGGCAGCCTTTTTCATTGAAGATGCTGCCACCCGGGGAGCTTCCACCGGTGAAATCAGCCGGCTGTCGTCCATGAGCAAGCTTTTCGCCTCTGATGTGGCCATGCAGGTAACTGTGGATGCGGTGCAGTTGCTCGGGGGTTATGGCTACATGCGGGAGTACCCCCTGGAGCGCATGATGCGCGACGCCAAGATCACCCAGATTTATGAAGGGACCAACCAGATTCAGCGGCTGGTTATCGCCCGGACCCTGCTGGAAAAAGAAAAATAGGAGGGGTTTTCATGTCCGCTCTGGCTCCCCTGACCGAGGCCGAAAGGCAAAAATACATGGCCATTACCGAGGAAAACCTGGAGTTTCTCTGGAGACGTTACAACAAGGTGAACCGCTGGGTCATTGCCGACATGGTGCGGCGCAGCGCTTACCGCTATCCGGATAAGCCCGCCCTTATTTCAGGGGATAGGGTACTGACTTACTCCCGGCTGGAAGCAGATACCAACCGGGTGGCCAATGCTCTGCTCGACCTGGGGATTAAAAAGTACGACCGGGTGGCCATTCTGGCCCGCAATACCATTCACCATGTACTGACCTGGCTGGGTACTGCCAAGGCAGGCGGTATCTACCTGGCTGTAAATTACCTGCTGAGAGGTAAAGAAATCAGCTTCTGCATTAACCACTCGGAGAGTAAGGTTTTTATCGTTGAAGATACCCTTTATGATCTTGTAAGGGATGTTTTAAGCGATATGTCGGGTGTAAGGGTATTGATCTGGTCGGGCCAGGGGCAGGGAAAGAATGCTCCTGAGAATTTTCTGGATTTTGAGGAGTGGTACAGCCGTTACCCCGCTGAGGAACCTGATACACTGCTGCGCATTGAAGATCCGGTGCAGATGACCTACACCAGCGGGACGGAAACGCTGCCCAAGGGAGTAATTTTAACCAACCAGTCACTTCTATCCCAGTATGTTGGCACCATCGTTGATGGTGAATATACATCCGATGATATAAACGTCAATGCCATGCCCATCTTCCACTGCGCCCAGAGGGATGTTTTTCTAAATCCCATATTCATGATTGGAGGTACCAATATTCTACTCCCGCAGCCCAACCCGGCAGAAATTTTGGCTGCCATTGAAAAATACCGGGCCACCATGTTTTTTGCGGCACCAACGGTCTGGATTGCCCTGTTACGGCACCCGGACCTGGAGCGATATGACCTGAGTTCCCTGGCCAAAGGCTACTATGGAGCTTCCATTATGCCGGTGGAGGTGCTCAAAGAACTGCAGCAGCGTTTTCCCAATTGCCGCCGTTTTTATAATTACTATGGTCAGACCGAACTCAGCCCGTATCATACCATCTTGAAACCGGCCTTCCAGCTCAGCAAACCCGGTTCTGCGGGTTGCGGCGGGCTAAATATGGAAACCCGTATTGAGGATGAAAACCATACTCCCATAACTGCTCCCGGGGTGCCGGGGGAAATTTGCGGCCGGGGTCCCCATGTGATGCTGATGTATTTTAAGGAGCCGGACAAAACGGAAGAAGCCCTGGCTCACGGATGGTTCCACAGTGGTGACATCGGAGTGCTGGATGAGGATAACTTTATCACTGTGGTAGATCGCAAGAAGGATATGGTTAAAACCGGAGGAGAAAATGTTTCCAGCCGGGAGGTAGAGGAGGTTATTTACAGGCATCCGGCAGTTTCGGAAGTGGCTGTTATCGGCCTTCCCCACGAAAAATGGGTGGAAGCCGTTACGGCCGTGGTAGTGTTGAAATCGGGCTGCACCGCTACGGAGGAAGAAATCATTGCCCTTTGCCGGGAACATCTGGCTCCATTTAAAGTCCCCAAGGGAGTACTCTTTATCGACCAGTTGCCCAAAACTCCCAGTGGCAAAATTCTAAAGCGGGATCTGCGTTTAATATATCGTGATTACTTTCAAAAGTAATTTTGCAATGTAGTGACAGAAAAATCGGAAAGGAGTGGTCAATATGAAAATTGAAAACATTGCCGTTATTGGGGCCGGTACCATGGGCGCCGGTATCGCCCAGGTGGCTGCCATGGCCGGCTACCGGGTTGTCCTGTCCGATATTAAAGAAGAATTTGTCCAGGGCGGGCTGGCCCGTATCCGCTCCAGCCTGGAACGCCTGGCGGCCGCGGGAAAGCTGGGTGAGGAGACAGCAGCGATTATGGAGAGGATTACCCCTACCACCGGACTGGCCGGGGTGGAGAAAGCGGACCTGGTTTTCGAGGCCATTATCGAAAACATGGAGCAAAAGAAGGCTCTCTACCGGGAGCTGGACGGCATCTGCCGGCCGGAAACCATCTTCTGCTCCAATACTTCAGGCCTTTCCATAACGGAAATGGCATCCGTTACCCGCCGGGCGGATAAATTTATTGGAACCCATTTCTTCAACCCCGTGCCGGTAATGAAGCTGGTGGAAATCATTCGCGGGGAAGAGACCAGCGAGGAGACCTACATTCGTGCCCGGGAAGTATGCGAGCACATGGGTAAAACCGTGATCACGGTTAAAGAAGCCCCCCTGTTTGTGGTCAACCGCATACTGGTTCCCATGATCAACGAGGCCATCTTTGTGCTGCAGGAAGGCATCGCCACGGCGGAGGACATCGACAGGGGGATGAAGCTGGGCGCCAACCACCCCATCGGCCCGCTGGCCCTGGCGGACCTGATCGGCCTTGACGTGCTGCTGATGGTTATGGACACCCTCTACCAGGAAACCTGCGACTCCAAGTACCGCCCGGCACCCCTTCTCAGAAAGCTGGTGCGGGCGGGGCATCTGGGGCGAAAGACCGGCAGGGGTTTCTACCGGTATTAATGCGGCTGGCGTGTTTTGCCCCGGAAATTTATAATACTGAGGTAATTCTGACCAGGGACCTGCCCGGGAGGCAGGCCCTCTATCTTTAAAAATTTATTATTAAAGCCCGCTCTCTTATAAAATAATCAAATGACATGCATACAAGGACTTTATGGGCCTGTGGAGAAAAATAAAAAAGCGGGGAGAGCGGGGCTGGTGCCCCCCGCGGGCTGCAAACCCGCTGGCCTGCCTGCGATCCAGGTGGGAGTCCGGTTCGATTCCGACCTCTCCCCTCCAGAATAGTTTTTGTCCAGCAACGTCTGATGGATGGCACGATTAGTCCTCTGCGGTGGCGAGCAGTTCGGCCACCCGTTTTTTTATTTCATCCCGGACGGCCCGGAATCTGGCCATGATTTCCTCTTCCGTGCCCGTGGCCCGGGCCGGGTCCTCCAGGGGCCAGTGGATGCGCCTTACCGCAGGCGGGGTGAGAGGGCAGCTTTCGTAGGCGTCGCCGCACAGGGTAACCACTATGTCGGCGGAGTTGAGAATTTCCGGGTCGATGGCTTTGGATTTCTGGCCGGAGATATCAATGCCCGCTTCCGCCATTACCTGAACGGCCCGGGGGTTTACCCCGGCGGGAGCCGTGCCGGCGCTGCAAACATCCCATTTGTCCTGAGCCATGGTTCGGGCAAACCCTTCGGCCATCTGGCTGCGGCAGGAGTTGCCGGTGCACAGGAAGAGTACTTTTTTCTTCTTCAACAAAAGTTTATTCCCCCTATTTTGTAACATTTTGTCTATATTATAACTTACTCATAAATCCATCACAAATTAACTTTTCGTTAAAAGTCACTGGAGTATCGTTTTGTTAAAGCAACTGCGCAACT
Source organism: Desulfofundulus australicus DSM 11792 (assembly GCF_900129285.1). GTDB lineage: Bacteria > Bacillota > Desulfotomaculia > Desulfotomaculales > Desulfovirgulaceae > Desulfofundulus > Desulfofundulus australicus. The sequence goes on along the minus strand of NZ_FQUW01000009.1, from coordinate 12,282 downwards.
GACACCGTAAACGTTCAATAAACCCGGTTGGGTGCGGCCCAGCACTTACCCAATGCTTCGTGTAAGATGTGCACCGCAGCTCGTTTGCTGGACATACACCTAACGCCATAACGTAACACCAGAAACTATCCCAGACTTGAAACGATGATGTCTCCCCATTTTGGGGGCCGGCGGGATCCGGCTCATGCCCTCTTTTGCAGGAATACGCCCGCCAGGACGGCCGCCCCCCCGATCATCTGCCAGGCCGTCAGGCTTTCGCCCAGCACCAGAAAACCCAGCAAGGCTGCCGCCACCGGTTCAAAAGTACTGATGATGGCTGCCCGGGAAGCTCCGATTTCCTTTACCCCCCGCATCAGGGCCGCCATGGCCAGGACGGTGGAAACAATGCCCAGCACCCCGATGGCCATCATGGCCTCCGTATTGAAGGACAGGTCCAGCTGCCCCCGCAGGAGGGCAAGCCCGCCCAGGGTCACGGCCAGAAGGGTGGTAACCCAGGTGTTGTACACCAGTGTCTGGATGCTGGCCAGCAGGCGGGTGGAACCCACCAGGAATATGGCATAGGTGAAGGCGGCGGCCAGGGACAGGACCACCCCCCTTGGGTCCAGTGTATTTACCGGTTGCCCCAGGATCACCGCACAGCCTCCCAGGGTTAAAAAAAGAGCCAGCACTTTCTGCCGGGTAAAAGGTTCTTTTAAAAAGAAGAAGGCCAGGATGGTGACCACCGTGGGGTAAAAGTAGAGAAACAGGATGGCCATTCCGGCCGTTATGTAACGGAAAGCTTCAAAAAGGGCCAGTACGGCGAGCGCCTGGGTTCCCGCAGATAAAGCCGTTACCGCCAGCAGCTGCCGGAGAGTAAGCCTGAAAGCATAACCTCCCGCCAGGATGAGCAGCCAGAAAAGCACTGCGGCCAGAACGTACCGCAGGGTGAGGGTGGTCATGACGGTGGCGCCACCCTGATAGGCAATTTTGGCCGCTACGGGCTCCACGCTCAAGCAGATTGTGGAAAATAAAACCAGTGCCATACCCAGCCCCTGCCGACCGGGCCCCTGTTTTTCCTGGTGCATTACCCTTTCCTCCTGTTGTTTCGTTCCGGGGTTGCGGGTCGATCCGGTGTTCCTTTTCGTGCCAGAACAACCACCCGGTTCAACATTATAGCACAGCCTGTCTTACCGGTGCGGGTTTTCTTGCCCCAGTAAAACGGGGATCTCCCTTTCCAGGGTAACTGCTTCCCGGCTCACCCGGCAGCGGTAGGCCAGCACCCGCACCCCGCTGGCCGCGGCCCGCTGCAGTGCCCCGGCAAAAGCCGGGTCCTGCCGGTGGTGGGGTGAAAAGCAACGGGCGTCTTCCCGCTGGGCCACGAAAAGAACCGCCCCCTGAAGTCCCTCCCTGCGGGCGGCTGCCAGCTCCTCCAGGTGCTTTGTGCCCCGTGCCGAGGGAGCGTCGGGGAAAAGGGCCACTCCCTTTTCCACCAGGGTCACGGATTTTACTTCCAGCAGGCACCCTCCCGGCGGGCCGTTCAAATAAAAATCAAAGCGGCTCTGGCTGCGGGTGTACTCTGCCCGGATGGTGTCGTAGGCCATAAATTCTTTCAGTGCCCCCGCCTGCAGTGCCCGGCCCACCAGCCGGTTGGGCAGGGTGGCATCCACCGATACCAGTATGCCCTCGTATTCCACCAGCAGCAGGCGGCAGGTGGTTCTATGGCCTTCGTTCCGGTGGCGGTTCACCCACACCCGGCGGCCGGTGACGAGCAATTCCGCCATGCGACCGGAACTGGGCACATGGGCCAGTTCCCGGTTTCCCCTCACCTGCACCTCGGCGACAAAGCGGTTCAAGCGGCGGATGAAGGTGGCTTCTTCCAGTTGTGGAGGTAAATGCAGACTGCAAAGCATTGAAACCATGTTCCCCGATTTCTTGTATACATTATGTGTAATTGTTCAGTAAAACCGCTACCGTCGGCACGGTGTCGCGTTGTCCAAAGCGAACGACTTGCGGAGCGCTGGTAACAGCACCCGGCAAAGCGAGGGTAACCGGACTGCGGCGCGAAACCAGCGGCACCGAAATGTTGCTTTAGAAAAGGTAACTTACTGAAACGCCAAAAAGATGACAGTAAGGTGCAACTGCCATGCCGCCTTTGCAGCGCCGCTAGTCCGGTCCGAAGCGAGTCGCGGTGCGCATCTTACGCGGAGCACTGGAGTGAGCGTGGACAACGCGGCACCATAGCGGGATCACTGAACATTTACCATATATGTTGTTTCTGCGGATGGACCCGGTTTCCTTTCTGCTAAAGTCCGGAAAGGTTGTCCACCGCTGAGGGCCGCAACGGTTCATGGGGAAAATTGATGGATGTGGTTGTATTTCCCCCTGAAAAATTAGTACAATTAAGAGGAAATCTGCTGGCGATGCCGAACCACCTCCAGTTAAAAAATTTCCCCGGGAGGAGTTAGAGTGAACCTTTTTGCCGTCATCCCGGAGCGGTTTTTTTCGGTCCTGGCCAGCCCCTTAAAGCAGGACTACGCGGCCATTCTGTTCCGCATTTACGACCAGTACCAGCTGACCACCTTCGGGATGGAACGGGATGTGGTCATCGACCTGATTGTTGACTATATAGAGCAGAAGGATGGCTTTTTTGAACAGGCCCTGGCCGATGAAATCTGGGAGGAATCCCTGGATACGCCGGCCGGGCCCCGGGAAAGGGCCGCCTTTATCCTGCGCAAGCTGGAGGCCACAGGCTGGGTGGTCAGCGAGGTGTACAGCAATTACGTGCAGTACATCAGCCTGCCCGATTATGCCATAAAAATCCTGGATGTGCTGGACAAGATCCGCCGCCACCGGCAGGTGGAATACCAGGGATATGTTTATGCCACCTACACTTTGCTCCATTCCGAGGAGGCCGACCGCCAGGGCAACCTGGCCCTGGAAAAGGCCTATGAGCAGACCGAGCAACTGATCAACGGTTTGAAGTCTTTAAATCACAACATTAAGCGTTACATTGAGCGGGTCCTGGCGGAAAAGGAGCCCCGGGAGATTTTAAAGATTCATTTTCAAGACTACATGGAGGAAATTATCGACCGCAGCTACCACCGCCTGAAGACTTCGGACAACGTTTCCCGTTACCGTCCCAAGATTATTGCCCGTTTGAACCAGTGGTACAACGATGCGGCCTGGGTGGACCGGACGGCCGGTCTGGAGGTGCAGCGGGAGCGTTTTCCGGATCTGCCCACGGCGCGGCAGGAGATTTACCGCCGTATTGACTACATCCGCCAGGCCTACATCGGCCTGGACGACCTGCTGGATGAAATCGACCGGCGCAATGCCCGCTATGCCAATGCTTCCTTCCAGCAGTTGAAGTACATCCTCAACAGCAGTAAAGACGTGGAAGGCCAGCTGATGGAAATTTTAAAGTTCCTGGCCGGGCTGCGCGCCCAGGAGGGCATGCGCTCCGACGATTACCTTCCGGAAGAGCTGGGTCACCTGTTCAGCTTCTTCACCCAGGGATTTCTGGACCGGGAGTCCCTTTATACCGGGAGGGAGGCGGCCAGGCAGCACCAGCCCCGGGAAGTGCAGGAGCTGGAGGAAATTGACCCGGAGCGCCGTAGAGAACGGCTGCGCTCCTTCCGGCAGCAGCTGGAAAGGCGCATGACCCGGGAGAAGATCAACGCCTGGGTGATGGAAAAACTGGCCGGGCGAAAGGAGATTTGTGCCCGGGAGCTGGGCATCGAGGATGTGGAGGAATTTATCAAACTGATCTATGCCACGGCTTACGGGCGTTCGCGCCAGGTTGGTTACCGGGTGCACCGGGATGGGAGGCCCCGGGTATCTGCGGCCGGCGGCCGCTTTGAATTTAGAGATTTGCGTTTTGAAAGAAAATAAAGGAAGGTAAGGAAGGCGAGCCGGATGGAACTGCTGGAACAGTGGAACCGCCTGCTTCCGGCGGAGCGGGAGGAGTTTACCCGGGTGGTGAACAGGCTTCTTTCCTGCACATTCATCACCCGTAAGAACGAAGAAAACCGCCGGGATTACTACTTTATTGAACGGCACGAAGACCTCCTGCGGGCCTATTTGAAGCTGGGAGGCTGGAGCCTGGAAGGAGACCGGGCCTTTGGGGTCTACCGTGTTTTCAGCGATTTCGCCTATAACCGGCTGCGCCTGAAACTGGAAGAAAGCATAATCATCCTCATCCTGCGCCTCTGTTACGAAGAAAAACGCCGTCAAATCAACGTTACGGAAAACATAATGGTTACCGTGCGGGAGATCCAGGACAAGTATGCGGCCCTGAAAATACGCAACCGGCCCATTGACAAAAAAACCCTGCGGGAAACCATGGGCCTGCTCAAGCGTTTCAACATCCTGCGGGTGCTGGATGGGGAGGTTACCGATCCCGACTGCCGCCTGGAGGTGTTTCCCACCATTCTCTTCGCCCTGCGGGTGGAGGACATCCGGCAGGTGTACGAAAAGCTGGATACCTACCGCCGGGCCGGGGCGGAAGAAGGGCGGGAAGAGGAAACCGGTGCTGAGGAGCTGGTGTAATTGAAAGAATTAACCGGCATCAGGTTGATCAACTGGCACTATTTTACCAACGAAACCATACGCATCCGGGGCAGCACCCTGATCACCGGGGACAACGGCAGCGGCAAATCCACCATTCTGGACGCCATCCAGTACGTGCTGGTGGCCGACCTGCGGCGGGTTAAATTTAACATTTCCGCCTTTGACGAGACCAGGCGGGATCTGCTGGGCTACGTGCGCTGCAAGACCGGGCGGGACAGCGAGAGCGGCCGCAAGTACGAGCGCCAGGGCGACGTTACTTCCTATGTGGTCCTGGAATTTTACGATACCTCCAGGAAGAACTACTTCCTTTTGGGGGCGGTCATTGATTCCTACGCCGATGACGTGACCTATGAAAGCCGTTTTTTCAAAATCGAGGACTGCCGCCTGGACGACAGCCTTTTTTTAGCGGGCAAGCACCCCCGCAATATCCGGGAGTTCCGGGCCGCGGTGAGGGACCGCAGGGCCACCATTTATCCCACGGTGGAAAAATACCAGGCCGATTTGCTCCACAAGCTGGGTTCCCTGGGGGACCGGTTCTTTACCCTTTTCGTAAAGGCCATCTCCTTTAAGCCCATAACGGACATCCGCCAGTTTGTTTACTCCTACGTGCTGGAAGAAAAGCAAATAAACATTGACATCATGCGGGAGAACCTCCAGCGCTACAAGGAGTACAGCGACCTGGCGGCCCAGACCAGGGAGAAAATAGCCGCACTGGAAGGCATCTTAGAAAAATACCAGGAGATCCAGCGGGACCGGGAAAGGGCCCTGATCCAGGATTACGTGATCCTGCGGGCCAACCGGGACGGGGTGGCGGCCAGCCTGCAGGCCAATCTGGAACAGGCCCGGGCCCTGGAAGAGGAGCTGGCCCGGTTGAGCCAGGCTCTGGACGGGGCCAGGGAGCGGTTGAAACGCTGCCGGGAGGAGGAGCGGTCCTACCGGGACGCCCTGGCGGCCAATACCACCTGGCAGCTGGTGGAGCGTTTGAAAGGTGAGATCCGCACCCTCAAGGAACGGGTGAAGGAACTGTCCCGCGCTTGCAGCCTGGTAGCTGAAACCGCCCGGGAAGAATGCCGGGTGCTGGCGCAACTCCTGGACGAGGCGGGGGAAGATTTGCTTTTACCGGCTGAGCGCAGTATGCTCGCGGAGCTGGTGGACGGGCTCCAGGGGCTGGCCGCGGCCGGTGACGGGCAGGTTGGGGAGGGGCAGCCCCTGCCCCCCGGTGACGGGGAAGCCCTCGATGCCCTGGGCCGGTTGATTGACCGGGGCCGGGAAACCCTGGGGAGAGTGCGGGAAAGGGTGCAGGAACAGGCCTGGGAAATCCGGCGCAAGCTGAAGGAGCTGGATCAGGAGGAGCAAACCCTGCAGCAGGAACTGGCCAGCCTGCGCAACAAGAAGCATATTTACGACCGCAAGGTGACCGACCTGCGGGATCTGATCCGGGAGAAATTCCGCGCCGTGAAAGGCATTGACGTGGAGCCCAGGGTGCTCTGCGAGCTTCTGGAAGTTCCCGACGAGAAGTGGCAGGACGCGGTGGAGGGCTGGCTCAACACCCGGCGCTTCGACCTGATTGTGGAGCCGGAACATTTTGATTATGCCCTTTCCGTATATGAAAAACACAAAAAGGAACGGCGCATCTCAGGGGTAGGCCTGGTCAATACCGGCCGGGTGTTGAAGTACTTGAACCGCATTGAACCCAACTCCCTGGCCTGCGAGGTGCGCTCCCAGAACCGCTATGCCCTGGCCTACGTCCACCAGCTGATGGGCGACCTGATCAAGTGTGAAAATGAACAGGAACTGAAAAATTACCGCCGGGCCATTACCCCGACCTGCATGACCTACAGCAATCATACCGCCCGGCAGATTAAATTTGAAGTTTACGAAACTCCCTTTATCGGTGAACGGGCCTATGCCCGCCAGATTGCCCGCAAAGAAGCCCGCCTGCAGGAGATTGCCGCGGCGCGGAAGGAATTGCTCCCCCGGTTGGAGAGGCTGGAAAGGCTGAGCCAGACGACAAGCGGCCGGGACGAACACTACATCTTCCTGAAAGAGCGCCGGGGGACGTGGCTGGAGCTGGCCGCGTTACGGCGGGATCTGTCCGCCAGGGAACGGGAACTGGCCGGGGTGGATACTTCAGGCATTGACGCCCTGCAGCAAAAGCTGGATCAACTGGAACTGGAAATGGACGCCTTGAACGGCCGGATTGAAAAATATAACCAGCGGCAGGGAGAATTACTGACCACCCTGGAACAGAAGAGAACGGAACGGGTGACCCTGGAAGACGAGCATGCCCGGCTGGAAGAGGAGTTCCGGCTGTTTTGCTCCTTGAACCCCCGTATTGTGCCCGAAGGGGAAAGGCGTTACGCCCGGGAGATCCGGCGCCATTCGCCCCAGGAGGTGGCGGCCAACTTCGCCCACAACCGCAAGAGCGTGGAAACGCTTATTCTTAACAAGGAAAAGGCCCTGGAACTCCTCAAGGCCGAGTATAACAATAAGTACCAGTTTGGCGGGCGAATAGAAGCGGATGAGAATGACGAGTGGGTACAGGAGTATAAGAAACTGGTGGAAAGCGAGCTGCCCGCATATGAGGAAAAAATTAACCAGGCCAAAAGGGAAGCCGAGGAGGAGTTCAAGGAGCACTTCATCTACAAGCTGCGGGAGAACATTCAAAACGCCCGCAATGAATTTGACTTCTTGAACGAAGCTTTAAAGGATATTTCCTTTGGCGGAGATAAATACCGTTTTCTGGTATACCCTTCCGAAAGGCACCGCAAGTTCTACCAGATGCTGGAGGATACGGAAATGGTGGAGGGAGGCGTCTCCCTTTTTGACAGTGTTTTTCAGCAGCGGCACCGGGAGGCCCTGGACGAGCTGTTTGATAAAATCATCAACCTGCCGCCCAGGTACCTGCCCGAAAGCATTGCGGAATACACCGATTACCGCAGTTTTCTGGATTATGATATCAAAATTACCCATGCCAACGGTGAAACCTCTACCTTCAGCAAGGTCTGCCGGGAAAAGTCGGGTGGCGAGACCCAGACTCCCTATTACGTGGCCATTGTGGCTTCCTTTGCCCAGCTCTACCGGGCCAAGACCAACCGGGACAGCATCCGGTTGATGCTCTTTGACGAGGCCTTCAACCGGATGGATATCGACCGCATGGAAAATTCCCTGCGCTTTATCAATGAGATGGGCATGCAGGCCATCATCGCCGCCCCTACCGACAAGTGCGAGTTTATCAGCCCCCATGTGTCCACCACCCTTCTGGTGATGCGCGACGGGAAAAACAGCTGGATAGAGGATTACAAGCAGTTTAAGGAAGCGGTTGGCGAAAGCCGGATTGAGGCGGCGGAAAGGGCGGCGGGTTGATGGCCATGGACTACGAACGCTATATTCTGGAGACTCTGCTGGACAAGTATGAGCGCAGCGCCCTGGCCAGGGGCAAAGGGGGCAACCGGCGCATCTGGTTTCATTTCAACCCCCGGACCATGCCCCGCTATTTTGACGATACCACCGTCCGGTATAAGGAAGAGATCAATGGAGCCGCCCAGGCCCTGGAGCGCCGGGGGTTAATTGAGATCCGCTGGGTCAAGTTTGAGGAAAACAATCTCATCGAGAAAGTGGCCTTAAATACTGGCCGCCTGGACGAGGCCTACGCCCGGCTGAAACGGCGTCCCAGGGCGGAGCAATTCCAGGAACTGGCCCGCCTGGCCAGGCACTATGCCCGGGGGGCGGCCCCCTGGGTGCAGGAATTCTTCCATACTGTTGCCCGGCGGCTGGAAGAAGGGGAAAGCCAGCCCTACCTGAATCCCGCGGACCGGGAGCATGCGGAGCAGCTTTTCATGGTCATCCGGGAGATCAGCCTTCTGCAGGAAGAGATACCCAGGCGGGTTTTCAGCCTGCGGGTGCTGGGCCACAGCAAGGCTTTTAACAATCTGGCTCCAACTGTGGCGCGAATTGTCCGGGATTTCCACCCGGACTGGGGTAAAGACGGCGGGGGAAAAGAGACCGCCCTTACTGCCGCAGAGGTCAATCAGGTCCTGGCCGAACTGGGGGTTGTGGACAACCCCCAGCACATTTTCATCAGCGGCGGCCTGGAATTTGCTGTCGAAGGCCGTACCCTCCGGGTGGGAGATTTTTCCCCAGACCTGGGGTTGCCGGCGGAGATGGTGGACCGGTTGACGGTCAAAAATGTTGCCGCCGATTACATTATCACCATTGAAAACCTGACCCCCTTCTACCGGTTTGTAAAGACCTGCCGCGACCAATTTCTGGCCATATACCTGGGGGGTTATCATAACGCGGTTCGCCGGCGGTTTCTAAGTAAACTGCGGGAATATCTGGCCGGTACCGGCCGGGCGGTGCCGTTTTATCACTGGGGTGACATTGACTACGGGGGTTTTTCCATCTTTGTCCACCTGCAGAAGCGCTGCCTGCCCGGGCTGAAGCCCCTGTACATGGATGTGCCCACCCTGGAGCAGTACCGCCGGTTTGCTTCGCCCTTTACCGCGGCATACGGCCGGCGCCTCCGTTCTCTGCTGGAAGATCCGGATTACCGCCTCTTCCATCCCGTGATTCAAAAAATGCTCCAGGAGGGCCTGCGTCTGGAACAGGAGTGTGTGGAGCCGCCGGTCTTTCTGCGAGCCGGAGAAGAAAAGGTATAACAGGGGCCGCTGGAAGGAAAATCTATCCCAAGGGCGAACCAAAAAAATTAAGGTATAAATTATCAAGGGGTGAAAATTATGGACGTCCAAAAAACACTGGAAGGCTTTAATCAGGGTTTGGGTAAGCTGACCAGGGAGCTGCCCCGGGTGATGAAGGGATTCCGGGACCTGCATGAAGCCACCATCAGTGATGGTGCCCTCAGCGCCAAGCAAAAAGAGTTGATTGCCGTGGGCATTGGCGTGGCCATCAGGTGCCATTACTGCATTGCTGTTCATGTGGCCAAAGCCCTGGAACTGGGTGCTACCCGGGAAGAAATTGTGGAAGCCATTAGCGTGGCCATATTGATGGGCGGCGGCCCGGCGGCTGCCTACGCTACGGAGGCCCTGCAGGTTCTGGACTCCCTGACCGGTAAAAGTTAAGAAAAAACGGGAAAATGATGAGGTTGATTTTCCGCCTGCAATGGCGGCTTTTTTTTAACCTGCCCCGCGGGCTGACGTGCCGCCAGCGCCGGCCGGGGACAAAGTTGTTCCCGGGGTACTTTCTTTTTTCAACCGGTAGTGGTAAGCTAAAATTAAGAAAATTTTTTGTTTGGAAGCCGGAAGTACAGGCTTCCAGGTTTCATTCCGCTCCGGCATGAATTTTTTATCCAGGGGAGGCGGCGGTACAATGTCCGGTGTTCGATTGGGCGTGGTTTCCACCTATCCTGAATTATCAAAACTGGTACGAAAATTGGCCGGTGATATGCATCTGGATCTGGAGTTAAGGGAAGCCGTGCTGGATGAGGGGGTTACCCATGCCTATCAGCTGGAGCGGAATGGTGTGGATGTTATAATCAGCCGGGGGGCTACGGGAAAGAAAATCAGAAAGGCCGTTTCTCTTCCCGTGGTGCTGATTGAGATTACTCCTTTTGACGTTCTGCAGGCTTTATATAGTGCCAGGAAGCTGGGGGAAAAAATAGCGTTCCTCGGTTACGGACCCCAGGATTTTACCGCGAGCTTTAAAACCATCATTGAAATATTGAATTTAAAGGTGGAATGCTACCCCTATCATGACATATATGAAATGAATGACCAGATTAATAAGATCTTGAAATCGGACATTGATGTGGTTGTCAGTACGGGTTTGTGCGTCTATGAAATGGCCAAGAAGTCGGGAATTAATGCCGTTCTTGTCCAATCCGGTTATGATGCTATCTACAGTGCCATCATGCGTTCGCTGGAGATAGTGCATGGTATCCGCCAGGACCAGGAACGTTCCAGAAGGTTTCGTACGGTTTTGGAACTGACCAATGACGGGATCATAATTTTGGATGAAAACAGGCGGGTTTCCTTTATGAATCCTTCGGCGGAAAAACTTCTGGAAATAGATGCCGGAAGGGTTATAGGAAAAAAGACCGGCGAACTCCAGGAATTTCCTTCTCTGGCCTCTCTGCTTTCCTCATTTAAAACCAGTGATCAAAAAGAATTTTTCCGGGAGATTGGAAGAAAGCAGTTCTGGGTCAATGCCATCCCCGTGAGTACCAGTGAAGGAAAGAGTGAATCGCTGATCATGTTCCAGAGCGCGGATAGAATCCAGGTTCTGGAACAAAATTTCCGGCGCCAGCTTTTCAAAAAGGGGCTGGTGGCCAAGCATACGTTCAATGATATCATTGGAAATAGTTATCCCTTGCGGGAGACCATCAGCCGGGCTAAAAAATTTGCCGCCTCCAATGCCACGGTGCTGATATGCGGTGAAAGCGGAACGGGCAAAGAATTATTCGCCCAGAGCATACACAATGCCAGCGAGAGAAGTAAAGCGCCCTTTGTGGCCATAAATTGCGCGGCATTACCAGAAAATTTGCTGGAGAGTGAATTGTTTGGCTATGAAGAGGGTGCTTTTACCGGGGCTAAAAAGGGCGGCAAAATAGGCCTATTTGAAATTGCCCACGGGGGGACGATTTTTCTGGATGAGATTGGAGAAATGACCCTGCCCGTTCAGGCCAGGCTGCTGCGCGTTTTGCAGGAACGTGAAATTATGCGGCTGGGCAGCGACAGGGTAATACCGGTGGACGTTAGGATAATTGCTGCCACCAACTATGAATTATTCCTGGCGGTAAAGGAAGGTAAATTCAGGAGCGATCTTTATCACCGCCTGGAAGTCCTCAACCTGGATATTCCTCCCCTGCGGGAAAGAAAAGAGGATATTGAACTGCTGGCCAACCATTACATCAGGCAGTACAGTTACGAGATTAAAAAAGACGTGCCCCTTTTAAGCAGGGCGGCCCTGGAAAAACTCATGGAATACGATTGGCCCGGTAATGTCAGGGAGCTGCAGAATGTGATTCAAAAATATGTCCTGCTTATTGAGCCGGGGCAGAGCTGTGAAGAACTAATTGCCAAATTGATTAATGAGAAAATCAGAAAATCCTATCTTGTTCCTTCCGGCGGCAGCAAGGATACCATCACCCTGAAAATCGGCAAGCTGGAGGACATGGAACGGCAGGTCATCGAGTATCTCCTTTCCACCGGGGCCAGCATTAAAGAAATATCGGAGCTGACCGGTATAAGCCGGACAACACTGTGGCGCAAGTTAAAAACCCTGGATGAGGTTGTGTTTCGTTAAATAACGGTCCGGTTTCAATGTGAAACACACCGGGCCTTTAATTTTTTAACCGGGCCTGCAATTGTGTTTGATGAAAAAAAGATAATTGTGTAATTTGGCATAATTTTTGCTTTTGCATACAGTTGTATTAACAACTGACGTAAGGAGGGAGAAGATGAAGGTAGCAGTATTTACCAAGCAGACCTTCGACACGGAAGCCAAGATCACCCTGGATGCGCAGGGGAAAATCAACCAGGAAGGCGTCAGCCTGATCATGAACCCCTACGACGAATTTGCGGTGGAAGAAGCCCTGCGCATCAAAGAAAAGACCAGAGGGGAAGTAACGGTAATCAGCATGGGCGGGCCGAAAGCCCAGGACGTACTGCGCCAGGCCCTGGCCATGGGGGCCGACCGGGCGGTGCTGGTCACCCCCGAACTGGAAGAAATAGACGAATACACCACGGCCACCATACTGGCGCGGGTGCTCTCGCG
>NZ_FQUW01000020.1 GCF_900129285.1 Desulfofundulus australicus DSM 11792 | reverse complement strand
CAGATGGCACGAATTCGAGTATTGAAAGCCAACGGCATTAACATAAAAGAGCAATACCTTAAACAACTCGGGAAACCGGTAACTGTTCTCAAAGTATGCCAAACAAGTCTACAACAGCAGCGGAAATTGCTGGAGCGGCCACCGTTTGAGACGTTGGGCAATATTCCAGCGTTGAAAGGGCCGACCACTAGTCTTGCTCAGATTTTACGTGCAATCAAATCAGCCTAAAGCCCATGTGGCGGTTGGCACTCGTAACTCCTTTTCGATTTATTTCCTACAGTGACTTGACGCTATCGGGAATCAGATTATATATGGACAACTTGTCAGAAATATGTTATTATTTCAGGCAAGTGGAATAAATAACGGCTGTTTTGGAAAATAAGTGTTCGGTCGTACCCGGGTTCTCCTGCCCGCAGGCAGGGGTAAAAGGGAACCAGGTGAGAATCCTGGACGGTGGGGCCACTGTATTTGGGTAGCAGCTTTCCACTGGGCCACTGGTCCAGCATGCAGCGAGGAGGGAGCCGGTTCCTGCTGGAAGGAATCGGAGGTAAAAAGCAAGCTGGGTGCCGGGCTGGGAAGGCGGAAAGCGGGCGATGACCCATGAGTCAGGAGACCTGCCCGGGTACGCGGCACGGGAAGCCTCCCAGGAAACAGGGGCATGTGCCGGTATCAACTGCCGTTTTACCGGTAAATTACCATCCTTTGTTTATCAACCCCGGTTTTCCCTGGTGGGCCGGGGTTAAGTTATTTGTTTGCATGTGCACTTTAAACAACTGCATAGCGGAACAGGTGCTTTCACCTTGAGGGGTGAAAGTGAAAAGGGAAGCCGGTGCAAATCCGGCGCGGTCCCGCCACTGTGAGGGGGAGGGACTCCACATAAGGTCACTGTCCAGCACTCACCGGTAATATTGGTAAAACCTTAAGCTATATTTTCACTATTTGTCAAGCGTGCCATTGGATGTTACGGTTCATCGGTGAGTGCTGGATGGGAAGACGTGGAGTTACCCATTGATCCCGAGCCAGGAGACCTGCCTGTTCCCCAGAACCAGACCTACCTACGCGGATAGGGGGTGGTTTAACATGTCCTGGCTGCTGGAGCCGGATAATGGATCCTCCATCTGATGTAGATGGGGGATTTTTTATCGGCAGAGGTAAACCCGGGGGCAGGGCCTATGAGCTGGAAGTAGAGAAAAAAGCGCAGGTTTCAGCACGCCCGCAAGGCCGTTCCTTCGTAGCCATCCTGGGCGCTTTAGGGCTGCTGGCCCTCTTTATCAAGGGTTATTTTACCGTAAGGGCATAACTGCTCTCCGGTCCCGCACCTTACCGTGCTGCCCTGCACGGTAAGGTGCGGCCGGTACCTGTGTTGCAGTTTGGCTCGTTTTTCCTTTCGTTAACCCATTCTCCTTTCAGGAGTAAATATATATCCGGCCTTAAGTCAGGCCGGGCTACTTTTTAAAATTAGCCGGTTGGTTTAAATAAATTAGAAAAACAGGGGGGGAGTTTTTGGTGAAAACCCATCACTTTGCCGGGCGGTTAACAGCCCTGGTTGCAACGGTCTGTTTATTCCTCGGCCTGCTGGTGCCGCTTGGGGTGCCGGGCCGGGTGGAAGCGGCAGTTTCACCCCTGGCGGATAAGGCAGTGCAATTCCTGCATCATGACTATTTAAAAAACGGGTTGATTAACTCGGAGGTGGGTGTGGGCTCGTATGCCTTTTATGTGCTAAGCCAGGCCGGTGTTGATGCCGGTGCCTGGGTACGCCAGGGAGTAAGTTTCCGGGAGGCAGTGCTGAAGGCGGTCAGAGATGATCTGGATAAAGCAGGTGAAGTGCGGGCAAAGCAGCTTGCCCAGGACCTGGTGGCCATGCAGGCGCTGGGAGAAAAGGATCTGGCCGGCCGGTTGCTGCAGGTCTTGAAGAACAGGCAGACAGACAAGGGATTTGAAGATATCGGGCCGTTAAGCATCTACAGCAACATGCCTGCCTTTGATCTTTTAAGCAGGGCCGGGTTAATGGATCAGATAAACACCGGCCTGGCCAGGAATTATATCCTGGAAAAACAGTACGTCGGGGAACAAAATGCCCGGTACGGAAGCTGGGGGTCACTGGATGGTAATGCATATTACGCCGATTTCATGGCCACGGCCCAGGCGGTGAGGGTGCTGCACTGCCTGGACCCGGAAAAGAAAGATCCCCAGGTGCAGGAGGCCATAAAAAACGGCCTGGCCTGGATGCAAAGACAGCAGAAGGCAGACGGCAGCTTTGTGGCCGGTATGGACGACCCGGTGATCGATACTGCGGAAGTAATTGTGACCCTGAAAACCCTGGGTATGGACCCGGCGGCCTGGAAAAGCGGCACAGGAAAGAGCGCTGTTGATTATCTGATGAGTAAGGCACTGAACGCCGATGGGAGCTTCGGCACGTCGGGGAATGCCATGGACGCCACCTGGGTGCTGTGGGCGTGCCTGGCGCTGGAAGGGAAGGCGAAGAACCAGGCAACACAGCCACAACCCGGCCCGCAGGATGAATCCGGACGTCAAGCGCAACCCGGTATGGTGGCCAGTTTTACGGATTTGAAAGGCCACTGGGCGGAAGGGGCCATCAACAGGCTGGTTCAAATGCAGGTTGCGTCGGGTTATCCAGACGGCACCTTTAAACCCGAAGAGCAGGTAACCCGCTATGAAATAGCCTCCATGATGGTGCGCCTGCTAAAGCCGGCGGGGGCTTCCAGGCAAGACCTGCTTATGCTCGACCGGAAGTTTAAAGATAGCCGGTGTCTTCCCCAGTGGGCCCGGGAAGCCGTGGCCGTGGCCCTGCGGGAGGGACTCATCTCCGGTTACCCGCAACCGGACGGCACCCTTATTTTTAAAGGGGAGGAACCGGTAAGCCGGGCCGAACTGGCCGCCGTTATGGCCCGGATTATTGAAAAGAAATGCGGGGAGGTAGCGCCGAAAGGGCTGGATTTCGCCGACGCGGAGCAAATACCGGCCTGGGCAAAAGAGGCCGTGGGGGTGGCTTACGCCAGGGGGGTTGCCGGTGGTTATCCCGACCGGACTTTCCGGGCCGAGAAAAAGGTCACCAGGGCCGAGGCGGCCGCCATGCTTTTGCGCCTGGCTGATGTGCTGTAAGAGGGTACCGAAAAGGCCCTGAAAGGCAAAAGAAGGCGTTTGTTCCTGCGGGAGACAAGCTGCCATGCTGGAATTTTACAAGGCTCGGCGTGAGAAACGTCGTAAGGGGGTCAGGACATTGTATAATCATAAAAGGACGATTAAAAAGCTGAGTTTGTTACTGGTTTTAGTCATGGCCGTAACCATGCTGACACCGGCGGTAAATGCCGGGGCCAGTGGGACGCCGGCCTCACCGGCCAACAATGCCGTGCAGTTTCTGTACAATGAATACATCCAGAAGGGAATCAATAATTCGGAGTATGGGGTCGGCTCCTATGCTCTTTATGTCTTAAAACAGGCCGGTGTTGATGTTGCTTCCTGGGTGTATAACGGTGAAAATCTTGAGGATGCGGTTACAAACGCTGTCTACAACGATATTTCACAGCCGGATAAGGTTCCGGCCAAGATCCTGGCCCAGGACCTTCTGGCCGTGCAGGCGCTGGGGCGAAGCGATCTGGCCGATCAGCTTGTGGAGATCTTGAAAAACAGGCAGACGGAGAACGGCTTTGATACGGGAGCTTACAGCCTTTTCAGCAACCTGCCGGCCTTTGACCTGCTGGGCCGGGCGGGTAAGCTGAGCGTTGTAAACGCTGCTTATACCAGGGATTACATTTTAAGCAATCAACTTACCCAGTCTACTGTGCCCGCAGAGGTATACGGTGCCTGGGGCGGGAGCTGGACGGATGACAAGGGCAACACAAATTATTTTGCCGACTTCATGGCCACGGCCCAGGCGGTAAGGGCTCTGCATTATCTCGATCCCGGCGGGCAGGATGCCAGGGTGCAGGCGGCCATTAATAACGGCCTTAACTGGATGAGGAACCAGCAAAAGGCCGACGGCAGTTTTGTGGCCGGCTGGGACGACCCGGCCATTGACACCGCTGAAGTGGTTGTGACCTTAAAGGCGCTGGGAAGGGATCCGGCTGATTGGAAGACCGGTGACGGAAAAACGGCCGTTGATTATCTGATGAATAATGTCCTCAATCCGGATGGTAGTTTCGGCACCTCAAAGAACGCCATGGATGCCATCTGGGTACTCAGTGCCTGTAATTCACTGGGCATACAGCCTACCGTCTGGCGTTTTTACCTTGACCCTTCAAGCAACACTTTGAATATAGGCGCCCAGCAACAATTCCGGGCCGTCTGGCAGGACGCCTGCGGCCAGTCTGACGTAACGCAGTGGGCCATCTGGTCCGTGGCCGACAGCAGCATCGCCAGCGTCGATGGCAGTGGCTTGGTTACGGCGAAAAACGCCGGCCAGACGGTGGTGAAGGCCGTTTACAACGGGCTTACGGCTTCGGCCGCCCTGACCGTGAAATCTGCGGCTGGAGGCGGCGGGACCGCTGCCGCAGTGACGGTAGGGATGGCCGTAGTGGGCATGAACGGAGAACTGCTCTACAGCCCCTCCTACGTAATGGTACCGAAAGAAAACAAATGGGGCCTCACCGCCCTGGGCGCCCTGGATGCCTCGGGCGTTCCCTACCATACCTCCACGTGGTCCTGGGGGATTCTGGTAGATGAAATTGCCGGGCAGGCCAACAGCGGGATGGCCGGCTGGATGTATACGGTGAACGGGCAGGTTCCCTCCTATGGTCCCGAAAAGTACAACATTAAAGAGGGCGACAAGATCATCTGGTACTACAGTAAGAGCATGGACCAGCAGCCCCCCAAATGGGAAGACCTGGTCAAGCAGGCTTCCACCGGGTACAGTCAAACAGGCAATCTACCCGCTCCGGTGAGCGATTCCACCTTAAATGCGGCCATCAAGGATGCCGGTTCTGCCGGCCGGGTCGTTCTGCAGGCAGAAGATAATCAAACTGTTCTGGCCCTGAGGGTGGATCAACTGGCTAAGATAGTTGATGTCAACAAACCCCTGGCCGTTACCGTTTCCGGCGTACAGTTTGTGCTCTCCGTGGACAGCCTGAAAGTCCCGGAGTTGAAGGTTGCCGATGCGGCGCAGTTGCAGGTTAAAGCCCAGAAGTTGAGCAGCACCGAAGCCCAGGATCTGGCCAGGCCTGTTGCCGGCGAACTGAAGCTGGTGGGCGATGTCTACGAACTGGACGTGCTGGCGGTGAAGAAAGACGGCACGGTGCAGAAGATCGCACAGCTTCCCGGCTGCCGGGTGCTGCTGCCGGTACCCGCTGAAGCCAGGGAAGCGGCGGCGACCGGCCGGGTGAAGGTATACCGCTATGATGAAAGCGAAAAGACCTGGGACGAAGTGGGCGGAACCTATGACCCGGCGGCAGGTGGCCTGACTTTTAAAGCCGATCATTTCAGCAAGTACGCCTTGATGGAAACCACCGCCCCGCCTGAATTAATAACCTTTGCCGACATTGCCGGGCACTGGGCGCAGAAGGAGATCGAGTTCATGACCACAAAAGGGTTCGTAACCGGTGTCGGCGAAAACAAATTTGCACCGGAAGCTACCGTCACCCGGGCTGAATTTGCCGCCATCCTGGCCCGTATGGCCGGCCTGACGGCCGATCCGGACGGGGCAGAGCGCTTCAATGACGTGCCGCAAGACGCCTGGTACTGCGGCATGGTGGGTGCGGCGGCGAAAGCAGGCTTGGTGCGGGGAACCGGCGAACACAGTTTTGCACCCAATGAACCCATTACCCGGCAGCAAATGGCGGTCATGATGGCGCGGCTCATGGCCCGGGAAGGACAGGATATGGGTATTGGTGAGGCCGGTGCGGCCAGAATACTGGCCGGCTTTGAAGATGCTGCCTCTATTTCTCCCTGGGCGCGCAACTCTGTAGCCCTGGTGATACGGGAGGGAATAATGAAGGGCCGGACAGTGACCCAGTTTGTACCAGCAGGCCATACCACCCGGGCAGAGGCCACTGTAGTGTTGTGCCGGGTGTGGCAAAAGTTACAGCCGGCTGCTGCTGATAAGAAGTGATACTTCCATGTGGCTATGGGAGTGAGGGCGAGTAAGCCGGTCGGACCGGGGACAATGTAAATATTCAAAAAAACCGTTAATGAGAAAGATGCGGTGCTGTCGGCGCGGAGCACTGGAGTGAGCGGGGACAGCGCCGCATCCAACCGGGTTCACTGAATATTTACCATGGGGTGATTCCATGAAGCGCAAACTCATTTATCTTATTGGTCTGCTGGCGATCCTGGCCGGGGTGCTGGGCCCAGCCCTTTACATGCACAAAGTTTTCAGTTCCCAGCAGCAATACCGGCAGGCTTATAGCAGCCAGGTAACCGGCAGCCAGACAACTAACTGCAGTGCAACCGAACAGGAAAATGCTCCTGCGCAGAGCCAGCCCGCCGCCGGTTCCGGTCAACCTTCTGCCGGAATAAGTACAACCCGTTCTTCCGGCGAATCAACACCAAGCCCGTCACCTGCGGCCAGAGAAAAAGCCGGGGCGGCGGGCGGCGGCCAGAGCAAGCAATCTGCCGCTGCTTCCCGGCAGAGTACGGCTTCTGGCGGGCCGGATGAAAGTGCTTCTTCTGGTGAGCCGGCTAAAAATGCTTCTGCTGCACCGGAAGATCAAGCCGGATGCAGGGTCTGGGTGGCCGTCATCGGGAAAAATGATGAGTTCCTTTTCAGACCGGCGCAGGTTACTGTTGAAACGGACAGCAGGTGGGGGGTCACCGCCCTGGGCGCCCTGGAGGCCACCGGTCTTCCCTACGCCATGAAACCGGCCTGGCCCGATTTTGTGGATTCCATTGGCGGCCAGGCCTGCAGCGGTATGGCCGGGTGGATGTATTCGGTAAACGGCGAGGTGCCCATGCACATGGCCAGCAAGCACCCGGTAAAAACGGGGGACAAAGTAATCTGGTGGTACAGCAGGAGCATGGACCAGCCACCTCCCCGGTGGGAAGACCTGGTAAGCAAAAAGTAAAGGGGTGCCGGGATGTTCAACAGGCTTTTTTACCGGGAAAAGGGGCTTTTCCTGCAGAGCTTTCACCCGGCCACGGTCCTGGTTTATCTTCTGGTGCTCCTCATCCTGAGCCTGATCTACGATCATCCCCTGTATCTGCTGGCGCTCTTTCTCCTGCTTGCCCTCCTGATCAGGGAAGTGGACGGCCTGGATGCCTGGGAGGGATTTTTAAAAGCAGGGGTCTTTTTAATGCTGGTGGTGATGATGGTCAACCCCCTGGTGATCCGGGCCGGCAAAACCATCATCTGGCACGGTCCGGCAGTTCCCTTTCTGGGGAAGCTGGACATATCCATGGAGGCAATCTATTTCGGCGCCGCTTCCAGCCTGAGGCTTCTGGTCATCATCAGCATTTTTTGCCTGTATAACCTGATGATCAACCCGGACAGGGTGTTGAATCTTTTTTCCAGAGTGGCCGGTAAATCAGTCCTGGTGATTACCCTGGCCACGCGGCTGTTTCCCACCATGGTCAGGGACCTGCAGAGGATCAGGGAAGTGCAGCAGCTGCGGGGCGTCGACTTTGACACGGGCAGCCTGTGGCAGCGGGCAAAGAAATACTCCGGTTTATATAACGTGCTGCTTTTATCCTCCCTGGAGGACGCCATGGAGATTGCCGAGTCCATGCAGGCCAGGGCCTTTGGCAGCGGCAGGCGTTCCGTGTACAGCCGGAATATCCTCAGGCCCCGGGATCTCTTCTGTCTCGGCGGCAGCCTGCTGGCCCTGTCGGCGGCAGTATGGGGGTTGCGTTACGGCTACGGCCGGTACAGCTTTTACCCGGAGGCGGACTTTCTTATTAAAGACGGCACGACTCTGGCGGTCCTTTTCATTGTGTTATTTTACCTGTCAGTACCGCTTATCCTGAGCAAGGGGTGGAAGCATTGCCGCTTTTTAAAGTCGAAAATCTGACCTATTACTATCCCGGAACGGAAAAACCCGCCCTGAAAAATATCAGCCTGGAAATCCGGGAAGGAGAGTTTCTCCTTGTTACAGGCGGTTCCGGTTCGGGCAAATCCACCCTGGCCAGGGTGCTGGCGGGCCTGATACCCGACTTTTACGGGGGGCGTATCGGGGGCAAGGTTTTCTTCAGGGGTAGAGAGATCCGGACGCTGGACCGCCGCAAACTGGCCCGGGAAGTGGGCATGGTCTTTCAGGATCCGGAAAAGCAAATTGTACAGAGCTGTGTGGAGGCGGAAATAGCCTTTGGCCTGGAAAACCTGGGGTTACCACCTGACGAGATGTCGCGCCGGGTTGCCGAAGTGGTCAGTTTCATGAATCTATCCCCGGTTCAGCAGGCCTTTACAGCCAGTCTCTCCGGCGGCCAGAAACAGAAGCTGGCGCTGGCTTCCGTGCTGGCCATGCAGCCCCGTGTGCTTATTCTTGACGAACCCACCTCCCAGCTGGATCCCGTCTCGGCGGAAGAAATCCTGAATGTGGTGAAAAGGCTTAATGAAGAAATGGGCTTTACGGTAATCATGGTTGAGCAGAGGCTGGAAAGATGTTTTCATTTAGCAGACCGGGTGCTGCTCATGGCCGGGGGCGAAATTATCTGCCACGGCAGTGCCGCCGAGGGAGCCCGGGAAGCAGTCAGAAGGGGACTTCCTTTTGTGCCGCCTGTGGCCAGGTTTTTTGCCTGCCTCAACTCGCCGGTTGTACCCGTTACGGTAAAGGAAGGCCGGGAACTCTTACAGTCTTACCTAAAAGGAAATATAGCCGTTACGAAACCAGATGTTCCCCGCCGTAACCATAATTCTAATATAAAAAGAGCTGAGAAAAATAGCATTATCAGCTTGAAAAATGTATGGTTTGGTTATCCGGGCGGTCAGGAGGTTTTAAAAGATATCAGTCTTGATATAAAAGAAGGGGAATTTGTGGCCATCCTGGGGGAAAACGGCGCCGGTAAATCGACCCTGCTCAAGATCATGGTGGGTTTGCTCAGGCCGGGCCGGGGCAGGGTTTATGTGCAGGGAAAAGAGGTGGGCCGGAATGGTTTTAAAGAGATCAGAAAGTTTACCGCCTACTTATCCCAGAACCCTAACGACTATCTCTTCCAGGAGACGGTGGAAGATGAGCTGCTTTTCACCATGCGTAATTTCGGCTTAAAAGACCGGGGGCAGGTGGATGAGATCCTGCACAGGCTGCAGCTGGAGCCCTACCGCCGGCGAAATCCCCGGGACCTGAGCAGCGGGGAAAGGCAGAGGGTGGCTTTAGCTTCCGTTCTGGTTACCGGCCCCGGTTTGATCATTTTAGATGAACCCACCAGGGGGGTTGATTTGGGTTTAAAGTCGGAACTGGGACATTTTCTGCAGGAGGAGGCCGCAAAGGGCAAAACGGTAATCGTGGTGACCCACGATGTGGAGTTTGCGGCCGAGTTTGCCGGAAGAGTGGTGATGATGTTTGCGGGAAGGATTGTCGCCGACGGGGAAAAGCACGCGGTGTTGGGAAGATCTGTATTTTATTCTCCGCAGATCAGCAAGTTGTGCCGGGGCATTTGCGATGGAGTGCTCACCTTTGCCGAAGCGCAGGAACAGCTTGGGCCGCTTCTGGCCGCTAAACCGGCCGTCTTAATCAAAAGCACGGGAGAGAAGGCCATATGGGGACGAGCTGGGGGCTGTACACCACATTGACCGGCATTCTTGCCGTTTTATTGCTTTTGTCCGCCATGGAGAAAAAAGGAGCGCTGGACTCCCGGCAGGTATCGGTTATTGCCGTGCTGGCCGCCCTCTGTGCGGCCGGCCGGTCGGTGACGGGAGTGGGTCTTTTATTTCTGCAGCCCACCATGTTTCTGGTGGAGATAACGGGATTTGTCTATGGTGCGCGGGTCGGCTTCTTTACAGGGGCCATGACCCCTTTGATTTCCAACTTCTTTATGGGGCAGGGATCCTGGACGCCCTGGCAGATGCTCTGCTGGGGGCTGGTGGGTGTTTCCGGAGCGGTGGTCAAAGCCCTGCTCCCACAGGCGGGAAACAGAACCCTGACCGCAGTCTGCTTCCTCTGGGGCTACCTTTACGGGGCCATCATGGATGTCTGGCAGTGGACCGTCTTTATGCGCCCCCTGACCTGGCAGACCTATTTTCTCACCTGGGCGGCGGGTTTTAGCTTCGATTCCCTGCGGGCTGCCGGCAATCTTTTCTTCTGTGCCGCCCTGGGGCACCAGACCTTGAAGATTCTGCAATATTTCCATAAGAAGATGAACATACATTATCTGGAAAGATGATAAGGAGAAGAATCCGCATACATCCTTGAGAGCTGAGCCGCCCAGCACTCACTGAAAAAGCTATACTGGAAAGGCCTGCACTTACTATCTTGCCATAGCAGGCTTAGAATGAGCATCTTTGCCGGTGAGTGCTGGGTTGCCGGGTGCTGTTACCGGCGTGTGCCTGCGTCATTTGCTCCGGACAGTGCATCCTTGTTATAACGGATTTGCCATATATTAACATATTTTAGAGAAGGAGGGCAGAATGCTTTGTTTATGAGAAGGCCGTTTTTGTTTTTCCTGTTCTTACTGCCCTTTTGCCTGGCCGCTGCAGGATTAATTTTTCCCGGGCAGGTAGAAGCAGCTCCCGGGCGGGCTCCGGCGGTAGAGTGGGCCTTTTCCCCGGGTAAGGGTGAGGCCCGCTGTGTGGCCCGGACAGGGGACGGAGGATATGTCTGCACCGGCTGGATCGAGTCCGGGGAAGGGGGTTCTGACGTTTTCCTTGCCCGGATGGACCGTAAAGGGAACAGGCTGTGGCAGAAAGTATTCAAGGGCAATGGCTACAGCTGCGGTTACTGTGTCCAAGAAGTCCGCGGCGGCGGTTTTATCATTGTTGGGGATACAAAATCCAGAAACGGCTATGACCACGATGTTTATGTGGTGCGGACGGATGAAAAGGGCGAGCCCTTGTGGGAACGTAACTTCGGCGGCCGGTATTGCGACTATGCCTGGTCCGTGCAGCAGACAAAAGACGGTGGCTTCATCCTGGCCGGGGGTACGGAGTCCTTTGGCGCGGGCATATATGACGTCTACCTGATCAAGCTGGATTCTTCCGGTAAGAAGCTCTGGGAAAAAACATACGGCGGTAAGGGTTCCGATTGCGGTTATGCCGTGCTGGAGATGGATGACGGCGGTTATCTCATTGCAGGTAATGCTGAATCCTTTGGTAACGGAAATCCCGACGTATACCTCCTGCGAACGGACAGAAATGGACGGCTGATCTGGCAGAAGACATACGGCGGCAGGGGGTCGGATTACGGCTGGTCCCTGGCTCCCTCCACAGGTGGTGGCTATGTGATTGCCGGCGAGAAGGAGATTACCGGCGGGCAGGGCGGGATTCTGGCGCCTTACCTGGCCGGGGTTGACCCTGATGGAAATTTGCTCTGGGAAAAGACGTACGGGGGCCAGAGTGCCGGTTCAGCTTATGCCGTCCGCAGGACCGGGGATGGCGGGTATATCCTGGCGGGTAAAAAAGAATCCGCCAGGGGCGGCTACGATACCTGGGTGGTGAAAGCAGACAAAAACGGCGATCCTGTCTGGGAGAAGACCATCGCCGGCGCCGGATGCAACAGCGGCTACAGCATCCAGCAGTCAAAAGACGGCGGGTATGTTGTGGCGGGGAGAAAGGGGATGGAAAAAGGTGCCGGGAGTGAGATTTTGTTGCTGAAATTAGAGGGGACCGGAACATGGAATACTCCCTTATTGCTGTTCACCGGGGCAGGAGCCGCCATTGCCGGCCTGGCTTTGATTTTTACCCTGAAAAGGAGGGGAGCAAAACAGGGGAGAAAAAATTTGTAGGGGCAGCAGGAACTTTGAATTTAATGGCGAACAATTTTTATGTAATTAATGGGCGGCAGAAGCCGCCTGGCTTCAGGGACTATGTAAGGATCACTATTCGGCAATTGAATTCAAAGTTTAGAGTACAGGCAACCATGAAGGTGCTGTTTCCCTCCAGGGAGGAGGGCAGGCTTTCATGGTTTTCTTATTTTTGCCTGCCCCGGGCAGGCGGTGCGGCGTCAGCCGCAATTGACCTGGGGGGTTCCAAGCTAAACCTTGGCGTTAGCTTTAACCCTGTACCTGTTTACCGGACGGGATCCCCGGTAAACAGGTCTGGCCCCTTCCTGAAGGGTATACAGTGGTCTGGTCAACCCTGTATGCCCACCTCCTTTCGTCCTGGCATGTGGGGAGCGGTCACCCCCACATGCCGCCCATTTCTTTTTTAAGCCGGAGGAACAAAAAGTTATGCGTATTGCGGTAATTGACGGGCAGGGCGGGGGCATCGGGCGGGTCATCGTGGAAAAGTTGCGGAAGGCCCTGCCCAGGGACGATGTGGAAATCATCGCCCTGGGTACCAACGCCATGGCGGCGGCTTTGATGCTTAAGGCAGGGGCCAACGATGCGGCCAGCGGCGAAAATGCCGTTATTTACAATGCGGATAAGGTGGACATTATTGTGGGAACCATTTCCTTATTGATGCCCCACAGCATGCTGGGGGAATTTACCCCCGCCATGGCCGAAGCGGTGGCGAAGAGCCCGGCGAGAAAGATTCTTTTACACCTGAATCGCTCCAATGTAGAGATAGTGGGGGTGGTTGCCGAGCCGCTGCCCCATTTAATTGATTTTCTGGTAGAACGGGTGAAGACTGTAATGGCCGCCAGGTGCGCGGGACAGGGTTAAAGCCGCTGTTTATCTTCACATGGGGGGGTCCATTAATGCCGGTTTTTCAGCGGGTAACATACCCCTTTACGGCCATTGTGGGCCAGGAAAAAATGAAAAAAGGGTTGATCTTGAATGCGATTAACCCCCGCCTGGGTGGAATCATCATTCGCGGCCAAAAGGGTACGGCCAAGTCCACCGCCGTGCGGGCACTGGCTGCCCTGTTGCCGGAGATTGAAGTGGTGGTAGGGTGTCCCTTTAACTGCGATCCCAATGACCTTGCTTGCCTTTGTCCCGGGTGTAGAGAACGGTTGGCGGCCGGCCGGAAGCTGGAAAGAACCAGCCGCCGGGTGCAGGTCATTGATCTGCCTGTTTCGGCCACCGAGGACCGGGTGGTGGGCAGCCTGGACTTTGAATACGCCATCAAGCACGGCCGGCCCCGTTTCGAGCCCGGGGTGCTTGCCCGGGCCAACCGGGGGATCATCTACGTAGATGAGGTCAACTTGCTGGATGATCATATTGTGGATGTCCTTTTAGATGCGGCGGCTATGGGCGTGAATGTGGTGGAAAGGGAGGGCATCTCATACACCCACCCGGCGGAGTTTGTCCTGGTGGGCACCATGAACCCGGAGGAGGGAGAACTGCGGCCCCAGCTGCTGGACCGCTTCGGCCTTTGTGTGCAAATTGAGGGGGTGGACGACCCGGAGCAGCGGGTGGAAATCATCCGCCGCCGGGAGGCCTTTGATGCGGATCCAGTGGGTTTTCTGGCCTGCTGGGCGCCTGAAGAACAAAGGTTAAGGGAGAAAATCATTGCCGCCCGCGCTATGCTCTCCCGGGTTACCATCCCGGAGAATCTGTTACACCTGGCTGCCCGTTTGAGCATGGAAGCCCTGGCGGCCGGGCACCGGGCCGATATTGTCATGGCCGCTGCTGCCCGGACTATTGCCGCCTTCGACGGCCGGATAGAGGTAACCGAAAATGACATCCTGGAAGCGGCAGAGCTGGTTCTTCCACACCGGGCGAGGGAAGCTCCTCCACCGCCTCAGGAGCAGCCGGAACCGCCTCAAGAGGAACCGGAACCGCCGCAAGAGGAAGATCATCAGGAACAAAACCCGGAACAAAGCGAAGAGGCCCCGGCCGGGGAGTCTTTTGAAGATAGCCGGCTGGCAGAACAACAGGAATCGCGGGACCAGGAGTCGTCCACACAGGATCATGAGCCGGATCAGGCTTCCGCTCCTCCCGCAGTTGCGCAGGATGTGGTCTTTGCTGTGGGGCAACCCTTTCCGGTCCGGCGTATTACTTATGACCGGGACCGTCTGTTGCGCAAAGGCTCCGGGCGCCGTTCCCGCACCAGGACGGCCACCCGGGCCGGGCGATATGTGCGCAGTACCATGCAGCGCAAAAACAACGACCTGGCCTTTGATGCCACCATAAGGGCGGCGGCCCCCTATCAGGTTTATCGAGAAAAGAATGGCCTGGCTGTGGCGCTTACACCGGCAGACATCCGGGAAAAAGTGCGGGAAAAGCGCATCGGGAACTTTTTGCTTTTCGTCGTTGATGCCAGCGGTTCCATGGGGGCGCAGCAGCGTATGGTGGAAACCAAGGGTGCGATTCTCTCCCTTTTGATGGATGCTTACCAGAAGCGGGATAAAATCGGTCTGGTGGCCTTTAAGGGGGATACGGCAGAAGTTTTGCTGCCGCCCACCGGTAGCGTGGAGATGGGGTATAAGCTGCTGGAAGAACTGCCCACCGGCGGGAAGACCCCGCTTTCCGCCGGGTTGCTCAAGGCTTATGAGGTGGCCAGGGCCCACCTGTACAAGGACCCGAACATATCGCCTCTTTTGATTCTTATCTCCGATGGGCGGGCGAATGTCAGCATGGGGCAGGATAAGCCTTTGGCTGAGGTCCGCCGGGTAGCAGAGATGATCCGGGAAGAAGAGCGAATTAAAACTTTAGTCATCGATGTAGAAAAGGATGGTTTTATTACCTTTGGCCTGGCCCGGGAGCTTGCTTTTGCCCTGGGGGCGGAATATTACAAAATAGACGATTTAAAGGCCGATACTCTGGTTCAGGCAGTGCGGGAAATAATTTAAGAATTCTAAATACAGGAGATGGGAAGATGAAATATATCTACCCTTTTTCAGCCATCGTCGGGCAGGAAGAGATGAAAAAGGGGTTGTTGTTAAACGCCGTCAACCCCAAGCTTTCCGGTATTCTCATCCGGGGTGAAAAGGGTACCGCCAAATCCACCGCCGTACGGGCTCTGGCAGCATTATTACCGGAGATTGATGTGGTTGCCGGCTGCCCCTTTAGCTGTGACCCCGATGATATCACCACCATGTGTATGGACTGCCGGCAACGCCTTGCCGCGGGCGAGGAGCTGCCCCGGGCCAGGCGAAAAATGCGGGTGGTGGACCTGCCCGTATCGGCCACTGAAGACCGGGTGGTGGGGACGCTGGACATTGAGCAGGCCATCAAAAAGGGAGAAAAGCACTTCGAACCGGGTGTTCTGGCCCAGGCCAACCGGGGTATTCTTTATGTGGATGAGGTAAACCTTTTAGACGATCACGTGGTGGATGTGTTGCTTGATTCCGCAGCTATGGGAGTAAACACTGTGGAGCGGGAAGGGGTTTCCTTCACCCACCCGGCACAATTTATTCTGGTGGGCACCATGAATCCGGAGGAAGGTGAACTGCGGCCCCAGTTGCTGGACCGTTTCGGCCTTTGTGTACATATAACCGGTATTATGGACCCGGAGCTGCGGGTGGAGGTGATCAGGCGCCGGGCTGCTTTTGAAGAAGATCCCGAAGGGTTTACCAGGCAGTGGGAGGGGGAAGAAGAAAAGTTACGCCGGCAAATCGTGGCGGCTAAAAAACTGCTGCCGGAAGTAGAAATCCCGGAGGAAATGCTTTATCTGATCGCAAAGATAGCCATTGAAATGGGTGTGGACGGCCACCGGGCCGACCTGGTGATGATGAAGGCGGCCAAAACCATGGCCGCCCTGGCCGGCCGGACGGAGGTTATCCGTGATGATGTGCACAGTTCGGTGAACCTGGCCCTGCTCCACCGCATGCGTCGCAAGCCTTTCCAGGAAATGGGTATCGACCGGGAGAAACTGCAGGTGATCATGGGTGGACAAAAAGACCGCCATTTTCACGAACATTCCCACGGGCACAGCCATCGCTAATTCGGATTGGGCTGGAGGTTTGGAGGAGTGATTGAGCTTCGCCAGCTGACCAAACATTACGGAAACATTATCGCTGTAGCCGGCCTGGACCTGCATATTGAGAAAGGGGAGATCTTCGCCCTGCTCGGTCCCAACGGTGCCGGTAAGACTACCACTATAAGGATGCTGACCATGCTCACCAAACCTACCGGCGGCACGGCTTTAATCAATGGCTATGACGTTATGCGGGATCTGGACAGGGTTAAAAAGGAAATCGGCGTGGTGCCCCAGCATATGAACCTGGACCAGGAGTTGACCGCCCGGGAAAACCTGGAACTGCACGGGCGCCTGCACAGGATTCCTGCTTCCCGCCGGCAGGAGAGAATCGAGGAACTCCTGGACTACGTGGAACTCCGGGAGCGGGCTGGGGATCTGGTGAACAAATTTTCCGGAGGCATGAAGCGCCGGTTGATGATTGCCCGGGCATTGATGCACAACCCAAAAGTTCTTTTCTTAGACGAACCTACCGTGGGTCTGGACCCCCAGACCCGCCGCAAGATCTGGGACTTAATCCGGCGCATGAACAGTGAAGGCATGACTGTCCTTTTAACCACCCATTACATTGAAGAAGCAGAAGTTCTCTGCCACCGTGTGGGCATTATGGATAAAGGCCGGTTGATTGCCCTGGGGACACCCCGGGAATTAAAGCAAAAGGTAGGGGAAGTGGTGGTGGAATCCTTTGGTGGCAAAGACACCGGTTATAAACTTTTTCCCAGCCGTGATAGGGCCCTGGCCTATGCCGGCCAGCTGGATGGAAATGTTTTAATCCGGGAAGCCAACCTGGAAGATGTTTTCGTCGAGCTAACCGGGCGTAAGGTGGGTGATTGAGATCGATTTCTATACCGTATTCTGGCGGGAAATGGTGGTTTTCAGGCGTACCTTTGTTAAATTCTTTGCTTCCAGGCTGGTCAGCCCTCTTTTATACCTGGTGGCTTTTGGCTGGGGGCTGGGCCGGGGGATTCAAATGAATGGGGGCAACTATCTGGAATTTGTAGTGCCCGGGATTATCGCCCTTTCGGCCATGAATACCAGCTTTAACGCCGTGGGCGTTTCCCTGAATATGAGCCGCCTGTACCACAAAACCTTAGAGGAATACCTGATTGCTCCCATCAGCGCCGGTGCTTTTGTGCTGGGCAAAGTGCTGGCGGGCACCGTGCGCGGGCTGGTTGCTTCCCTGATCATTCTGGTCCTGGCTTTTGTGTTTGGAGCCCACCTTGCTATAAATGGGTGGTTTTTCCTGGTGGTCATCCTCACCTGTTTTCTCTTTGCCGCCCTGGGGGTGGTGGCGGCCATGACCATCAACTCCCACGAGGATATGGCCAACTTTGCTACTTTTGTTATTTTGCCCATGTCCTTTCTCTGCGGTACCTTCTTTTCCCCCGACCGCCTGCCCGGGGCCATAGCGTATATAATAGAGGTGCTGCCCTTAACCCACGCCAGCCATGCCTTACGTGCCCTGGCCCGCGGGGACGGGCTTCTGCCCGTATCCCTGGCAGTGCTGGCGGGGTACGCGGCGGTGTTGTTTGTTGCTGGCGTAATGGTGGTGAAGAGGGTCAGGTAAGGAGGAGGGCCTGTAAGGCCCCCTTCCTTAATGCAGGTGAAGCTGTTTCATCTCCTTGAGCAGTTTTTCGCCGTCATTTATATGTGCCTGCAGGTGACTGATGCGGTCCGGATCGGCATTGGTCCGTTTCAAATCCTCCAGCTCCAGCCGGTGAGCTGCCAGGGAGCCCTCCAGTTCCCGGTACATTTCCATGGCCCGTTCAAAAGAGAGACCCCTTTGCCTTTCTTCTTCAAAACGGTGCTTGATGCTGGAACAACTCATGTGCATAACCTCCATAAAGTATTTTTATCTTGAAGTTTGCCTCATCCCGCGGGAAAAGATACCTGAATAAAATTTTTATTCCAGGAGGAATTTTTCACTTTGAGTAGAATATTTCCACCTTAAGTAGAAATAGAGGGAAACTAAACCCGTATTATTAAAGGCGACCGGAGTCGCCATCTTGTGACATTTTCAAATAATAACCGCTTTTAAAACTTAATATTTAAGTAATAAGCCACGAAGGCGGAACTTTCCTTTACGAAGGAGGGCTATTGTCTTCGTGGCTTTTTATTTTATGGACAGGGGGGGTTTCATGAAAAAAATTACCGCCGTGATGTGGCACAGCCACACCACCACTATGCGGCGGGCCGCAGAGCTGGTCAGGGACGAGCTGGAGGTTAAGGTTTACTCGGCCCGCTTTTTAGATGAGGGTAAGGAAGATCTCACTGAAGCCCTCGAGGACATGGCCCGGGCCGACCTGATTTTCCTTTACCGTTCAGCGGCAGAAATTGTCTGGGATGAACTGGAAAAGACGGTAAAACGACTGGCCAGGCCCGTGGTTTGCGTGGCCCATGATCCGGCTTTGTGGGTCCTTTCAACAGTGGGGCCGGATGTGGTTTCCAGATGCTACACATATATAGTTCAGGGCGGCAAAGAAAACTTTGCCCACATGCTCCGGTATCTGGCTGTCGAAGTTCTGGGTGAACGGCTGGAGTACAGCGAGCCGCTTACCTTCCCCTGGGAGGGTATTTACCACCCGGCCGCTTCTGGTTGTTTTGCTACGGTGGAAGATTACCTGTCCTGGTACGAGACATACCTCAGTCAAGCCGCTTGGCCCCAATCATTGGTCGCTTCCGCTCCCACCGTGGGCCTGCTCTTTGCCCGCAACAACTGGGTAAACGGCAACCTGGCTGTGGAGGATTTATTAATTCGCCTGATGGAAGAAAAAGGATTAAAGGTAATTCCTGCTTTTTGCTATTCCCTGAAAGATGCCGAACTGGGCACCAGGGGTTCCGGAGAAGTGGTCAGGGAATATTTCTTTGACTCCGGGGGACGGTCCCGGATCAACGCTCTGGTCAAGCTGCTCTCCTTCTTTCTGGAAGCCCGCACCAGAACCGATGACTTCCTGCGTGAGGACGTGGCCTCTTCAGGAGTCAGCCTTTTAAAGCGGCTGGGCGTGCCTGTCTTCCAGCCGGTAACCTCCTTTTACCGCACGGTAGAGGAATGGGCAGAAGATCCCCAGGGTTTAAACCGGGACATTGCCTGGTGTGTAGCTCTTCCCGAGTTTGAAGGGGTCATCGAGCCGATTTTCATTGCCGGAGCCAGGCGGGAAGGGGAACTGGAAATCCGCGTTCCGGTGGAGGAGCGCTGCCGGCACTTGGTGGACCGGGTGGCTAAGTGGGTTGCCCTGGCACAGAAGCCGGTGCAGGAGCGAAAAGTGGCGTTTATCCTGCACAACAACCCCTGTGCCTCGGTGGAAGCCACGGTGGGCGGCGGGGCCAACCTGGACACCCTGGAGAGCGTGGCCAGGATATTGCGCCGGATGAAGGAAGCGGGTTATTCCGTGGAAGTTCCTGCCAGCGGCAAAGAGTTAATTGACACCATTATGAACCGGAAGGCCATCTCGGAATTCCGCTGGACTACCACCGATGAAATTATCAGCAAGGGCGGGGCGTTAAAGCTCATGCCCGTGGAAGAGTACCGGCAGTGGTTTGATCATTTATCCCTGCGGGTGAAGGAACGGCTTACTGAAGCCTGGGGTGCCCCGCCGGGAGAAGCCAAAAACGGCGTACCCGCGGCCATGGTCCACGAGGGGAAAATCGTCATTACCGGAGTTCAATATGGCAACGCTGTGGTATGCGTGCAGCCGAAGCGGGGCTGTGCCGGTGCCCGCTGCGACGGGCAGGTCTGTAAAATCCTGCACGACCCGGACATCCCGCCGCCGCACCAGTACCTGGCCACCTACCGCTACCTGGAGCGGGACTTTGGCGTGGACGTGATCGTTCATGTAGGCACCCACGGCAACCTGGAATTTCTGCCCGGCAAGGGTGTGGGTCTCTCCGGCGAGTGTTACCCGGATTTAGCCATCGGATCCCTCCCTCACCTTTACATCTATAACGCGGATAACCCGCCGGAGGGCACCATTGCCAAAAGGAGGAGCTATGCCACCCTGGTGGATCACATGCAGACGGTGATGACCGGGGGTGGTCTCTACGACGAACTGGCGGAGCTGGAGCGCTACCTGGAGGAATACGAAAAGGCCAGGGTGGCCGACCCGGCCCGGGCCCATACTCTGGAGCATTTAATTATTGAAGAAATCAAAAAGACCAACCTGGACAAGCAGATTCCCGTGGAAGGCGGCCATGACAATTTTCCCGCCATTGCCGAAAAAGCCCACGCCGTGCTTTCCACCATCCGCAACACGCAGATCCAGGACGGGCAGCACATCTTTGGCGAGATACCGGAAGGAGAGCGGCGGGTGGAATTCATCAACTCCATCCTGCGCTTTGACGCCGGGGAAAAGGTCTCTTTGCGCCGGGCCGTGGCCGGCCTCATGAATCTGGATCTGGCCGGGCTTTTGGCCGACCAGGGAAGGTTCTCGACTCGCTACGGCAAGTCCTATGGTGCCCTCCTGGAAGAAATTGATGCTGCGGCTAAAGCTTTTATTGGCAGGTTCTTAAAGGGACAGGAAGTGGATCCGGGTTTTGCTCAAGAGGTCCTGGGGGATAAGTTTATCTGCCCCGAGGCTTTGCCGGAAGTAAACGCCCTTTTACCACGGGTGCTGGATTTGAACGAGCGTATTGAAGGTTCTAAGGAGATCGAATCGCTGCTGGCCGGTTTTGACGGGAAATACATCCCCGCCGGGCCCTCCGGGCTGATCACCCGCGGCAGGGACGATATACTGCCTACTGGCCGCAACTTTTATTCCCTGGATCCCCACCGGGTGCCCACCCGGGCGGCCTGGGAAGTGGGAAGGCGCCTGGCGGAAAAAATTCTGGAAAAACACCTGGCGGAAGAAGGCCGCTATCCGGAAAACATTGCCCTTTACTGGATGTGCAACGACATCATGTGGGCCGACGGCGAAGGTCTGGGGCAGATGTTCTACCTTTTGGGTGTGAGGCCCCGGTGGCTGCCCAACGGTCGGGTGGCGGGTATCGAAGTAATCCCGCTGGAAGAACTGGGACGCCCCCGCATTGACCTGACCGTGCGGGTATCCGGCATTACCCGGGACAACTTCCCCAACTGCGTGGAGCTTTTAGATGAGGCCATTCAGACCGTGGCCGCCCTGGACGAGCCGCCGGAGCAGAACTACGTCCGCAAGCACACCCTGGCCCGGCTGGACGGGCAGAACGACCCGCAGGCCTGGCGGGACGCCACTTTACGCATCTTTGCCTCGAAGCCCGGCACTTACATGGCCGGGGTAAACCTGGCCGTTTACGCCTCGGCCTGGAAAGAAGAGAAGGACCTGGCCGATATCTTTATCTACTGGAACGGCTACGCCTACGGCAAGGGTGTTTTCGGCAAGGAGGCCTTCCGCCAGTTGCAGGCCAGCCTGAAGACGGTGGATGTAACCTACAACAAGGTGGTTACCGACGAGTACGACCTCTTTGGTTGCTGCTGCTACTTCGGCACCCATGGCGGGATGACTGCCGCCGCCCGGGTGGCCTCCGGCAAAGAGGTGAGGACCTACTACGGCGATACCAGGGAACCGGAGCATGTGGAAGTACGCACCCTGGCCGATGAGATCCGGCGGGTGGTGCGGACGAAGCTTTTGAACCCGAAGTGGATCGAGGGGCAGAAGCGGCACGGTTATAAAGGCGCCGGGGACATTTCCAAACGTATTGGCCGGGTCTACGGCTGGGAAGCCACCACGCAGGAAGTGGACGACTGGATCTTCGACGACATCACCAGGACCTTTATCCTGGACGAAGAAAACCGCCGTTTCTTTGAAGAACACAACCCCTGGGCGCTGGAAGAAATTGCCCGCCGGTTGCTGGAGGCCCACCAGCGGGGCCTGTGGAATGCCGACCCCGAAGTGCTGGAAGGATTGAAAGAACACTACCTGGAGATCGAAGGCTGGCTGGAGGAGAGAATGGGCGACATCAAGGGCGACTTCCAGGGCGGCGCCATCGACATCCTCACCGCCGAGGAGGTGGCCGACTGGGGCGCCAAGATGCGGGAGATCAAAGCGAAGCTGGAGTCATATTGAAATATTTTGCCGGAGGTGGTTTTGTTTTGCGGCGGTACTGGTTGGTCCTGGGAGCGGCGGTATTGGCGGCGGTCCTGCTGGCAGCCGCAGTTTGGCCTGCAGTGGCTGCACAGCAGAAGAGAATTACGGTTACGGAATATTTCGTTACTCCCCAAGGAGAGATTGAAAAGCGCGCGGTCCGGGTGCCCTGTCCTCCCCGGCGGGTGGTGGTTCTGGGAACTTATCAGGCAGAAATTCTCAAGGCTTTAGGACAAGAGAAGCGGGTGGTGGCTGTAACCGATTCTATTAAGGAGTCGCGCGGCTGGCTAAAGTACGTTTTAAATTTACCCTCAGTTGGAAGTGCAGGTACTCCGAATATAGAAAAGATTGTATCCTTGAAACCTGATCTGGTGTTGGAATGGAATTTAAAACCTGAGCTTAGAAATAAACTCACGCGGGCTGGTATTCCTGTTATGAGAGTATACGGTTATAAGGCCGATTTTCTTCTTGAAGAGATCCAGACTCTCGGTTTGATTTTCAATTGTCGAGAGCGGGCCAATGCTTATGCGGCTTACATAAAAAAGCACTGGCGTATAGTTCAGGAGCGGACTAAAAACTTAAAGTCAAATCAGAAAGTTAAGGTCTATTGGGAAGATTCAACAAGTGACTGGAGGAGTGCTGGTCCTGGTCATGGTGCCTATCCACTCATCAAGTGGGCCGGAGGTATAAGTATAGCATCCGAACGACGCTTAGCCAACCCAATAGTAACACCAGAATGGGTGGCTGCGAGAAACCCGCAAGTAATAATTAAATCTGTCAGTCCTGGTTTTGCGGGAGTAACAACAAGTGGTATTGGTTTTGAGGCTAAAACGTCTAATGAATTAAAAAAATTACAGCAAAGATTAATGTCTCGACCTGCCCTAAAAAATACGAGTGCGGTTAAGCAGAAGCGGGTCTACTTGATTTCCAGCGAGATAAGCCATGGACCAGGAAGTATAGTTGGCGCATACTACCTTTCCAAATGGCTGCACCCTGAACTCTTCCGTGACGTGAACCCGGAGGCGGTGCACCGGGAGATGCTCAAAAAGTTCTACGGGGAGGAGCTTAAAGGCGTATGGGTTTACCCGTCGAAGTAGGCGGCCCTGGTCCGGGGGCAGATATAAGTGCTATTAAAACGGCATATTCCCGCCACATCGGCCGGAAAATCCTCCTGGTCGGTGTTTTGCTCGGCTTAACCGGTGCTACTGCCCTGGTGGCTACCGCGGTGGGAGCCGCCGGGATAAGTGTGGCGGACGTCTGGCGGGTAATTCTTTCCCATCTGGGTGTACCGGTAATCCTGGAAAATGATCTGGCAGAGACGGTGGTCTGGGAGATCCGCCTCCCCCGCATTCTGCTGGCCACCATCACCGGGATGAGCCTGGCCGGGGCCGGGGCGGTGATGCAGGGGGTGCTGCGCAACCCCCTGGTCTCGCCCTACACGATGGGGCTTTCCAGCGGTGCGGCCTTTGGGGCGGCCCTGGCCATCGTGCTGGGGACTGGCCTGGTGGGCGGGAACTACCTCGACGTATCGCGCTGGCTCATCGTTACCAACGCCTTCATCTTCGGGGGGTTGACCACACTCCTGGCTTTCTCCCTGGCCCGGTTCAAGGGGATGGCGCCCGAGACGCTGGTTCTGGGCGGAGTAGCCGTTGGTTACCTCTTTCAGGCGGGTGTATCCCTCTTGAAATACATTTCCAATAACGAAGCCTTAAAAGAACTGGTGGTCTGGCTGATGGGCGGCTTCTGGGGGGCGGACTGGCAGACGGTGATGCTGCTTACTCCGGTGGTGCTGTTCTGTATGGCCGGGCTGCTCCTGTACGCCTGGGATCTCAACGTCCTGGGGGCCGGGGAGGAGGTGGCGGCCAGCCTGGGGATCAAAGTGGGGCGCCTGAGGGTTTATACCCTGACTCTGGCTACCCTTGCTGCTGCAGCTACGGTGGCCTTCACCGGCATTATCGGGTTTGTCTGCCTGGTGGGGCCGCACATCTGCCGGATGCTTGTGGGCAGCGACAACCGGTTTTTGATCCCCTGCTCCTGTCTAATGGGAGCGGTGCTCCTGCTTCTGGCCGATACCCTGGCGCGGACCATCATTGCGCCGGCGGAAATTCCGGTAGGGATTATCACCGCCCTGATGGGTTCTCCCTTCTTCATCTACCTGCTAATTAAGAAAAAGCGGCAGTGGTGGGGGTAGGAAAAGGGGCCGGAACGGGAGGGGGGTGGTAGCTCATCCTGCCTGGAACAGTATTTCTGGCGCCGGGGAACTTAATTTTTAAATTTTGATGGTAAGGAGGGATGTAATTTTGCTGAGGGGGAGAAAATGGCTGCTTCCTTTAACCTGCTCTTTAATAGCTGTTGTCGCCTTACTGGTTGTCGCCTTACTGGGGGTTACAGGTAACAGGGAAGCAGTGGCCCAGAAGCGGATTACCATCAAGGATTCCATGGGGCGTACGGTACGGGTGCCCTGCCCGCCGCAGCGGATTGTGGAGGTAAACGGTGATGTGGCCGAATTGATCTGTGCCTTTGGAGATGCAGGTAAAATCGTAGGAGCGAGCAGCTATACGCTGGAAGATAAAATGCTCAAGCCAAAGCTGAAAAAAGCAAAGGACGTCGGCAAGAGTTTCACGCCCAGTGTCGAGAAAATCATCTCGCTCAAGCCCGACATCGTCTTCGGTTACGGCAATTTCTTAAAGCCGGAAGTTGTAGCACAGCTCCAGCGGGCGGGCATACCGGTGGTTTTTTTGGATTGCTACAAGCTTAAAACGATGGCCCAGGACATCCGTACCCTGGGGACCATTCTCAACCGCAGGAAAGAGGCGGAAGCTTACATTGCTTACATCGAGAAATACCGGAAGCTGTTTGCAGAGCGGACAAAGAAAATACCGCTCAATAAGCGGCCGCTGGTCTACCTGGAGCAGTACACCGACTACACGCTGAGTGGTCCGGGTTCCGGCGGTGCCGAGCTTCTGGACGGCATCGGGGCCCGGAATATCGGTGCCGGGCTACGGGCGCCCTACCCGAAGATAAGTTCCGAGTGGCTGGTGGCCCGGAACCCGCAGGTGATCATTAAAGCATGCAGCACCAGCGTTCCCAGCGGTTACGGGGAGAATGCGGACGCGATGAAAAAGAAGCGCACGGAGATGATGCGCCGCCCCGGCTGGAACAAAATTACCGCCGTACGGCAGGGGAAGGTCTACATGCTCTCCAGCGAGATCTTCACCGGGCCGCGGGCGATCGTGGGGATGGCCTACATGGCGAAGTGGCTCTACCCGCAGCTTTTCCGTGATGTTAACCCGGAGGCGATCCACAAAGAGATGCTCAAAAAGTTTCTCGGCATAGAGCTTAAAGGGGCTTATGCTTATCCGGCCAAATAAAGGTTTTAAGGGAGGTTGGATGACAGCCATGCTGCGCAAAATTCTGGTGTTGATTTGCGTATCCTGCTTTTTGCTGACTGTGGCCGGGCCGGCAGCGGCCTATACAACAGTTAAGGCCCAGGAAACTCCTACCGTTAGTGCCGATAGCACGGTGGCCCTGGGCACGTTACTGCTCAAAGAAGAGTACGCCAACTCCATTAAAAAAGGAGACTGGGTTACCATCAGCCTGCCTTCCTTTGTGGAACTGCAGCAATTGCGCTTTTATTTTCCTGGCGGCTCCTACTGGCCTTCAACAGATGAATATACTGTTCCTTATGCGGTGTACAGCGTGGGAGATGAGATTTCTCTGGGCGGAAGTGGCGTTGCTCTGCAAAAAGAAGGATTGAACACATTTAGCCTTAAAGTTAGTGCTGGCGGAGCACCTACAAGTAAAACTTTCCGCTGCTACATCTATTTCGACCAGGTTTATATCAAGGCCCTGCCGCCTGAGGAATCCGGGAAGATAGATGTAACCATTGACGCTCCTCCGAGCAGCGGGTTCAGTTCCGGGACGGTAACGGTGGCCAATGTCTCCATTGGTGGAAGTACGGCTACGGCTGCTTCGCCGGAGAGCTTGACCGATCTGGGGGGGGAAGTGGCTAATATTACCCTTAAGGAGAATGTCCCCGGGGCTCTTAAAATGAACGGTACCGATTTCAGGAAACAGGATACGGTAAAATTTGTCCTTTCCCCAGGTTTTACCTGGCAAACCGTGGTTCTGCTCCCGAGCTGGGGGTGGCAGTCAGGTGATATTGATTATGCCATTGGTGAGGATGCCAGTGGCAGGAGTGTTCTGTATTTACAAATCAAAAAAGAAACCACGAAGGATACCGGGGTGGGACGGGTGGTTATTTCGGGAACAGTTTCCGTGGACGAAAGCATAGCCCGGCCCGGTAATGTACAGGTAAGCTACGAGGGCAACAATCCGGGCGTTGATCCGGCTCTGCTTACAGTAGCTGAATACAGCACTGCAGGAGCAGCCGTCAACGGCAAAACTGCCACCGATGTTGTTGCCGGCCACAGCAACCAGCGGGTAGGAGAGTTTACCGTGACTGAGGGGATGGCCGGTGATCTGGCCAGGGGTCGTACCATCACCCTAACGTTACCTGAAGGAGTTAAATGGAACACTTATCCCACAGTAAAAAGGGAAGCCGGAAATGGCGAACTGAGCGGTCCCATACCGGTAGGCGGTGACAGGCAAACAGTCAAATTTACCGTGATCAGGTCAGGTACTGAGAAAACCGCTTTTTGCTTCAAATATGCCACGGTTGACCTGGCTCTGGATGCTCCCGAGCAGGTGGACATCACCGTGGGCGGCTCTGCCGGGGCCAGGGGTAATGTAACTGTAGCCCATGTGCAGCCTCCGGTTGCGGTGGTTGCAGAAAAGACCACGGTACGCATTGGTGTTCCCAACCAGCCCGGCGGCAAGCTGACGATTACCGAAAATATGCCGGGTGCTGTGCGGGCCAGGGACGCCAGCGGTGCCACGGCATTCCTCAGGCTTGAGCTGCCTGAAGGCGTTACTTTCGCTCAAAAACCGGTGGTGGAAGTGAGCACCGGAGATCTGGTTTTAGACAAAACTAATATCAGACTCGAACAGGGCGACCGGGTGCTGGTGATTCCTGTCAAGACCTCCAGTGTCAGTCCTGTTAGTAAACCGATTGAGGAATCTGCTGCGCAGTCTGAAGGTTCCCCCACCGGTGAAGCAGAAGAAAAGTCCGCCAGCAGTACAGAAGGGGGAGTAACCGGTAGTGGTACTGAAACAAGTAGCGGTACAGAAACACAGGGTAGTACCATCACGGTCAGCGGTATAGTGTTAACCGTAGATAGAACAGTTCCGGAAGGCGCGGTCAATCTGAAAGTAAGCGGCAGTGCCTTAAGCGAGACTGAAAGGATTTTTTCCGGTACATTAAATGAACTGAAAGTACCTTTGGCCACATGTGGTACCCCTGCCCCGGATCAGATTAGGGTGGCGGCTGTATTCACCATTGGCAGCAAAAAGTACCGCATCGGCAGTGAGGAAAAGGAAATGGACGTTGAGCCTTACGTTAAGAACGGCCGCACCTATGCTCCGGTAAGGTACCTTGCCCTGGCTGCCGGTCTGAATGACGAAAACATCCTGTGGGACGGTGCAAATCAGACCGTAACCCTGCTGGGCGGCAAGCGGGTGGTTCATTTCAGGGTGGGGCAAAAGTCCTATCTCCTCCAGGGTGTGCCCATCTCTATTGATGCAGCGCCGGAAATAGTCAACGGGCGGACAATGTTGCCCTACCGCTTTGTAGCCCAGGCGCTGGGGCTGCAGGCAGAGTGGAATGCATCTGCCCGGCAGGTGATTATCCGTTAATTAAGGTAGTACCGGGGGTGCTCCGTAAACCAGCGTACCCCCGGTACTGTATCCAGGAGAGGAGGAAATCGGGGTGCGGCTTCAAGTTAAGGGCGTGTGTTTTTCCTACGGAAGCGTATCAGTTCTGGAAGATGTGACCTTTAAAGTACAGGCCGGCGAGACATTGGGCATTATAGGGCCCAATGGTTCCGGCAAGAGCACCCTTTTGCGCTGTCTGGCCAGGGTGTTGAAGCCGCGTATGGGGACGGTTTTTCTGGACGGGAAAAACCTGGCCGCTCTTCGCGCCCGGGAGGTGGGCCGCTATTTGGGGTACGTGCCCCCACCGGGTACGGGGCAGGCTTTCCCGTGCACCGTGCTGGAAACGGTGCTGCAGGGACGCCGTCCCCACCTCACCTGGGGAGTTAGCCATGGCGACCTTGCTGCGGTAACCAGAGCGCTGGCCTATTTGGGTTTAACCGACCTGGGGGAGCGGCAGCTCGGTGAACTTTCCAGCGGCCAGCGGCAGAAAGTGCTTATTGCCCGGGCCCTGGCCCAGGAGCCCGAGGTTTTTCTGCTGGACGAACCCACGGCGACCCTGGATATACGTTACCAGCTTGAGGTTCTGGCGCGGATGCGGGAACTTGCCACGGAACAGGGGCGGTTGGTGGTAATGGTACTTCACGACCTCAATCTGGCCAGCCGCTTTAGCGATCGTTTGTTGCTGCTGCATAACGGGCGTATTGTTGCCGCCGGTACTCCCAAAACGGTGCTTACGCCGGAGAATGTTCGTGTTGTATATGGGGTCGAAGCAGTGGTAACAGAGACCAGGTGGGGCCTGCAGGTGACGCCGGTGGTGCCGCTGGATATGACCGGAACGAAGGGAATGGCAAAGGTAGTTCTGGCTGCTCGGGGATGACGGTTGGTAAATCTACTTTGAGAGGGTCTGGTCGACCAGTTTTATCTGGGATATGATTCCATGCCCTCTGGCGAATATAACCGCACCAGGTTGTCGGAGGTCTGAAGGAAGGGCGTGGAAGGAGCGGGAGAGGTTGAAAGGTGCCGGATCCGATACCTGTGTACAGGAACAGCCGGCGGTAATGATCGAACTGAAAGACGTGGTCAAAAACTACGGCCGTATAACAGCCGTAGCCGGCGTGAGTTTTCAGGTTCTGCAGGGGGAAATCTTTGGCCTTTTAGGCCCCAACGGGGCCGGCAAAACCACCACCATCCGCATGCTCACGACCCTGACCAGGCCCACCGCCGGAGAGCTATATGTGGCCGGTTACCCCGTGGCTACCTGCCCGGTGGAGGTTAAGAAGCGCATCGGCGTGGTGCCCCAGCAAAATAACCTGGAGCGGGAATTAACCGGGCGGGAAAACCTTTTGCTCCATGCCCTGCTGCACAGGATGCCCCGGGTTGAGCGGGAGCGGCGTATTGAGGAGTTGCTGGATTATGTAGGCCTCTCTTCCCGGGCTGATGAACGGGTACAGCATTATTCGGGCGGTATGGCCCGCCGCCTGCTCATTGCCCGGGCCCTGCTGCATTGCCCGCCCATTCTCTTTCTGGAT
Source organism: Desulfofundulus australicus DSM 11792 (assembly GCF_900129285.1). Classification (GTDB taxonomy): domain Bacteria; phylum Bacillota; class Desulfotomaculia; order Desulfotomaculales; family Desulfovirgulaceae; genus Desulfofundulus; species Desulfofundulus australicus. Next base: position 18,931 of record NZ_FQUW01000020.1, on the reverse strand, counting down.
GAACCGACCATTGGCCTGGACCCGCAGACCCGCCGCAAGATTTGGGACTTGATCCAGCTGATGAACCGGGACGGGATGACGGTCCTTTTGACCACCCATTACATCGAAGAGGCGGACAGCCTGTGTCACCGGGTGGGCATCATTGACCACGGCCGGCTTATCGCCCTGGGGACGCCGGCGGAATTAAAGGAGAGGCTGGGGAATTACTGCGTGGAATTCTTGAACGAACAGGGTACCGAGCGGCATTTCTTCGCCACCCGGAGCGAAGCAAAGGCGTATGCCCAGAGCAAGGATTTTGATACGGTAGTCCGGCGTACCAACCTGGAGGATGTTTTTGTGGAGCTGACCGGCCGTGAAGCAAGGGAACTGGCTTCAGTCTAAAAAGTTATCTACCGGTGAGGGTGCCCCCCTGGCCGGGGGCTCTTTCAGAGTCCGGTCGCCTTTAGCCCGTCTGGACTGGCTGCCCATTGTGCTGGCCATGGGGATGGTCTGGCGGCGGCGCTGGTGGCGCTTTCTCATCGGGGGATTGAACAGGCCGCTGATCTTCCTGGTTATTTTTGCCTGGAATCTGGGCGATAAGACGACTACCGCCACCGGCAGTTATCTGGGTTTTCTGGTGCCCGGCCTGGTGGTCATGGCTGCAGTTTCGTCCAGCTATGCCGACCTGGTGAACTGGTTTACCCTGAGGCGTACTTTTTACCGGGTGCTGGACGAGTACCTGCTGGCTCCCATTTCCAACAGTTCACTTTTAATCGGGCACGTGCTGGGTGCAGGGATCAAGGGATTTCTTACTTCCCTGGTGGTGTTCCTGACCGCGTCCCTGCTGGTCAAGGGTTTCCAGTTTTCCATTCTCTGCTTTATTCAATTATTAATTATCTGCCTCACCTTTGCCTGCCTGGCGGTGGCCGTGGCCATGGTCGCCGGGGGTGATAAAGATACGCTGATGTTTACCAACCTGATCGTGTTTCCGATGACCTTTTTTCTGCGGCACCTTTTTTCCGGTGGAGCAACTGCCCGGCCCGCTGGAGTGCTTGAGCTGGGGCCTGCCCCTGACGGCGGCAACATATAACCTGCGCGTTCTTGTCCTGACCGGTACCGGTAAGCCGGGATGGTTTTTCCAGAGCCTGGGCTGGTTGGCTGGTCTGTACCTGGTTGCTTACCTCTTATTGAGTTGGCGGCTGGAAGATTAAATAGGGCAGCGGCTTTTACGGCCTGCTCGAATGCCGCTCATTGAAGCTGCCCTGGCGGGTCCCTAAGGCACGTGGTCGAGCGTGAGCCGGGGTAGGCTTAAGCTGGGGTAACCAGAACCCGGGGATATTCAAGCGCCGGTTTCTGTAGAGGATGTGATGTTGTTTGCGTGTTCCGGCAACCACGGGCGGGGTAAAGGTTCGCTGCTTTTTACCCCCATGGTACCCAATTATCTGGGAGGAAATGATCTACTGGCAGAGCAAGTTCTGGCTCTACCTGGCCACCTACATGCTTTCCCCCATGCTCTTTTTGCTCTCCTTTGGATTCGGGGTGGGGCGGCGGTTGCAGATGATCATGCCCGGAGGGATGAGCTATTTGGACTTTTTAGTGCCGGGCGTGGTGGCCCTGGCTTTGTTCAATAACGGGGTGACATCGGTAACGGTGCGCATGTTCTATACGCGCCTTCACTTCCAGAGTTTTGAAGCCTACCGTTTGGCCCCGGTGAGCAATTTTTCCATTTGCCTGGGCTACACCCTGGCCGGCGCCATGCGTGGCCTTTTAGCCGGTCTGATTGTTCTGACAATGGTGTTCCTGCTTGTCCCTGGTTTAAAGCTAAACTGGCCTTTTTTCGGGGCGATGCTGCTGGCCTCCCTTTGCTTCGGGACTTTTGGCGTGCTCATCGGCCTGTGCCTGCGCTCATTTGACGACCAGGCCCTGGTCAGCGAATTTATCCTGGTCCCCGTCACCTTTTTAAGCGGTACCCTGATCCCCGTGGAACGCCTGCCCGGATTCTTGCAGCACGTGGTATGGTTTTTCCCCCTTACCCCGGCGGCAGAACTGTTGCGTACCACCCTGACCGGGAACGGATTCAACTGGCGGCTGGCGGCGGTGCTGGGAGGATGGTGTGTTGTTTTATTTACCCTGGGCTGGCTCAGGTTGAAAATGCTGGATGGCTAAGATTAAGTGACTACCCTGGGATAAAGGTATGTGCCCACTGCTGTAGCCAGAATGCAGGCTACCAGCAAAATTCCTACGTCCGCCTGCCAGCTGGTCAATTGGCCGGAAACAAGGGCGCCACGCAGGAAGTCCACCATATAGCTTAGCGGGTTGACCGATGCCACCACGCGCAGCCAGTCGGGCATGATGGAGATGGGATACAGCGCGTTGGAAGCAAAAAACAAGGGCATGGTGATTAACTGGCCGATACCCATGAAACGTTCACGGGTTTTAACAATGGCGGCGATAATCATGGACAGGGTGGCAAAAAATACGGCTCCCAGTATGACCACACCGGCTGCTGCTAACAGGAGGGCCGGGTGCCAGTGCAGGGGTATGCCGGTTATGGCCGCAAGCAGAAAAATAATGGTTACCTGGCATAAGGCACGTACTCCAGCTGCTAGAGCCTTGCCCAGTACCAGCGCCACCCGGGGTATGGGCATGGCCAGAAACTTTTGCAGTATACCCATATCCCTTTCCCAGATGGTCGATAGGCCAAAGAAGATGGCTGTAAACATTACCGATTGCGAGAGGATGCCCGGGGTCATGTATGTCTGGTAAGTTACCCCGCCTGTATCAAAGGCACGTACTCTGCTGAAAGCCTGGCCGAAAATCAGCAGCCAGAGGACAGGCTGCACAGCCCGGGTGAATAAAACGGTCGGTTCATGGCGCAGCTTGCGCAGTTCCATTTCTACAATGGTCAGGATATCTATTATCAATATTTTTATGCCAGCTGTTTTTATTGCCGGTTTAACCAAGGCGACGGCTGATGTGGCGAACCTGTCTGATTCCACGAAAATCCCCTCCCGCATCCAGATAGTTACCGGTAAAATAAGTAAATACATCATCCATGGAAGCACCGGGGTTACCCGTCATTGCCTTTAATTCCGCCGGGGTGCCTTTTACCACCATTTCGCCATGATTGAGTATGCCAATTCGGTTGCAGACTGTATCGGCCTCCTCCATATAATGAGTTGTAAGCAGGATGGCCATCCGGTAAATTTGACGCAGTTCCGCAAGTATTTCCCAGACTCCTTTGCGGGCCACCGGGTCCAGCCCCACCGTGGGTTCGTCCAGGAATAGCACCCGCGGGTAGTGGAGTACAGCCTGAGCTATTTCCAGCCGCCGTACCATCCCGCCGGAGTAGGTACATACCTGCCGACTGGCGGCATCTTCCAGTTGCATGAATTGCAACAGGTCATTAATGCGTTTATTTCTTTCTTTTCCTTTTAAGCCGAGCAGTTTGGCAAAAATCATCATGTTTTCATAACCGGTGAGTGCCCCATCCACCGACAGGGCCTGGGGCACATAACCAATACACTGTCGTACCCGGGCCGCCTGCCGGCGCACGTCGTAACCGCAGACCGTTGCCCGGCCGCTATCGGGTGGCAGCAGGGTGGTCAACATGCGGACAATGGTTGTCTTACCCGCTCCGTTTGGTCCCAGCAGCCCAAAAACTTCCCCGGCAGCGATGTTAAAAGAAACACCTTTTACCGCGGTGTGTTTGCCGAAGGATTTTTTCAGCTGCTCAACCTCGACAATTACTTCCACCGGATATCGCTCCTTTTTGTATGTGCGCCAGCACTTTCTCCAGTAGGCCATAAAGCAGGCGTTTTTCCTCTCCGTCTAGCGGTTCAAAAAGAGCTGATAAAACCCTGTGCCTTTCCTGGCGCCAGGCGTGAAAGACTGCCTGTCCGTGTTCGGTAAGATGTACGGTTACTACTCGCTCGTCTTCCGTTCCCCGTCTTCTGCAGACCAGGCCATCCCGTTCAAGTCTCTTGATAGCAATGGTCACCGCGCTTGAGCCAGTACCTACACGTACGGCTATATCTTTGATCCGCTGTGGCCCGAATCGGTGAAGGATGTGCAAAACCCAGTACTGCTCGGGTGTTATTTTGCCCTGTTTTACCGGGTGAGACGTTAAACGCCAGTAACGCCAGATTTGCCACAGGGCATCGGCAATTTTTTCAGTAAACAATTGTTCATTATTGTTGTTCATTAAATCACCTCTTTCTATTAAAAGATTATATTACTAAAATATTTGATGATCAATATATATTTAACATTTTTAGTTAATAAGGAGGTAGTTTCTAATGACTGATTGGGAAAAAGTGGTATCCTTTCACGGGCACTCCTGTTGTTTGTTGGCCATTGGGTACCGGGCAACAAAGGTTGCTTTGGAAAAGCTAAACGCTCATCTTCCCGGGTATAATCTGGTAACCGTGGTGGAAAACCGTACCTGTGCCGCCGACGCGGTGCAGGTGGTCTCGGGTTGTACATTTGGCAAGAGAAATTTTATCTATAAGGATAACGGCAAGTATGTCTTTACTTTTGCCTGCATGGGAGAGCGGCAGGCTTTGCGGGTAAGCTTAAGGGCAGGTGTGCTGAGCAAAGAAGGGGATGATTTTGTAGCCCTCATGGAAAAGGTGGCCAACGGAGTAGCCACAGAAGGGGAGCGGGAGGAGTTTTACCGTCGCCAGGAGCCCCTGATGAAATACATTCTGGAAGGGCCGGTTGAAGAAATTTTTGAAATGCAGGTTGTAAATTTGGAAAAATCTCTTCCTGAACTCTGTTTGCAGATGATTACCTGCAGCCGCTGCGGCGAAGAAATGATGAAAGATCATGCCTTTTTTCAGAATGGACGTCCGGTCTGTAAGGATTGTCTGGTATAAAGAGCTAAAGCCGGCCTGGTCATGGCCCCCGGTGCCTACCGGGTGGGCGACAAGGTGATCCTGGAAGTTCTTTACCGGGACGGCCTTTGCCGGGAGCGGAATTAAAAGCCACCTGGAGCCTGCGGGAAGAAGAGGACTGGGGGCTGAGTGCAACAACCGATGACGCGGGACGGGTGAAATTTTTCCTGGGCAATCCCGGGCACTGGCTTTTTTACACCCGGTATGCCGATGAAACTCTGGGCAGGGAGGGTGAGTACGACAAGCGGGTCTACAGTGGTCTGTACACTGGAAGCGGCAGATAAAATTGTTGTGGTGGACATCTCGAATTAAAATTTAATTGATAATGTTCGCTTTGACATAAAGCAGGAAAAAGCGTAGAGGCAACCATGAAGGTGCTGTTTCCCTCCAGAGGAAGGAGGCAGGCTTTCATGGTTTTCTTGTTTTTCCCCGGTGCGAGGCCAACCGTAAGGATAGGCAGCGTCTTTCCAACTTTCGAGGGTCTAAGCTAAACCTTGGCATTAGCTTTTAACCCTATACCTGTTTGCCGGACGGGATCCCCGGTAAACGGGTCCGACTCCTTCTCAACGGGTATGCAGGGGTCTGGTCAACCCTGCATGCTGTACCTCCTTTCGTCCTGGCATGTGGGGCCTGGTCACCCCCACATGCCCCGCTCTTTTTTTAGTCCCGTTCTCATGTTACGCGAAGGGCTTGAACTCTGACGCCGGAGTCTTCGTGGTTTTTTTCAACTAAATAGTGCGAAACGGGGTGTCCTGCTTCCCTGGTGGGGGGCAGGCTGAAAAGGGAAGCCGGTGCAAATCCGGCGCGGTCCCGCCACTGTGAGGGGAAGGGCCCCACATTATGTCACTGGCCCAGCACTCAGTTAATTGATTCTGCTCTGACAGAGGTTAGCTGATGATAAAAATAAAGTAGCGATGAACGGAAATAAGTATGGCTGAGTGTTGGGCTGGGAAGACGTGGAGTTCCGATGAACCCGAGCCAGGAGACCTGCCCCGTTTTATCTACCATGCTGCCTACGCGGATAGGGAGGTGGTAAGCCAGTACTTTGCCTTACCCCGCTTTTCGGCAGCGGGGTTTTCAATTTTATATAGTTTTAAATCCTGGTGCCACCAGGCAGAAGAGGTTCCTGGAGCAGGTGGATTATAGCCTTTTGCTCAGAAACTTTTAGGGGAGTTGATTTGGCCATGTATCCTAAATATGGGAGAATTTTGTCTATCTTGTCCCTAATTTGTTTAATAATCCTCCTCGCCGGTTGTACCGTAGAGAAGGTCAGGCCGGGGGAAAAGGTTAGTCTGCAGTATGCCACTGGCTTTAGCATCGAAAATCTACCTGCCGGCTGCAAAAAGGTAACTGACGGCGACGGGAGAGAGTTGCTATTGGTACCCCGGGGCAAAAAGCCGCCCGCGGGTTACGGGAACCTTCCGGTTTTCTATACTCCTGTACAAAAGGTAGTTGTTGGCTCGACCACCCAGGCCGCCCTCCTCAGGCCGCTCGGGGTGCTGGGTACCATTGGCGGGGTAACCACGGAGAAAAAAGACTGGTACATTGACGAAGTAACGAAAGGAATGGAAAAGGGGCGGGTTGCTTTCCTGGGCAAGAACAGTGCCCCGGACTATGAAAAAATCAAGGCCCTTTCCCCGGATGTAGTTTTTACCTACACGCACGTCATGGGCGGAACGGAGTTTGCCCAGAAGTTAAACGAACTGGGCATCCCCTACGCCGTGGATAACGAGTGGCTGGAGTCTCATCCTTTGGGCAGGGTGGAATGGGTGAAGTTCCTGGCCGCCTTTTACAACAAAGAAAAGGAGGCAGATGATTACTTCCGCCAGGTGGTCGCTAACGTCGAGCAGGTGGCCAGGAAGGTACCTGCCGGGACAAGGCCCAAGGTCCTCTGGGGGAGCATCTTTAAGGGCAAAGTATACGTACCTGCCGGCAACTCTTACGTGGCCAGGATGATTGAAATGGCCGGGGGCGATTACGTCTTCAAGGACCTTGGCGGTTCGGCTACGGGCAATGCCAATATCACCCTGGAGGAATTTTATGCCAGAGGCAAGGATGCAGATATTTTCATTATACCTTTCAGCCCCCAGTCAACCGGCATCACCTCCATTGCCAAACTTCTAGAACAAGCACCGGTCCTGGCAGATATCAAGCCGGTAAAAGAAAAAAGGATCTGGTGTGTTCAGCCCTGGTACTATCAATCAATGGATAAAACAGACGAGCAAATTGAGGACCTGGCTGCTATGTTTTACCCTGTTTCCTGGTCTGGTTACCAACCCAGGCATTTTATGAGTTTGCCGGAAAAGTAAGTGTTGCACCACCGGGACCCGGCCTGCCGGGTCACCTATTGTTATCGGGCTGTTGTTGAAAAGGAGGACCGCTCTATGAAAGTGTTACAGACCTGCGATCTGGCCGTGGGCTATGGTACCAGGACGGTGGTAAATGACATTAATCTGGATGCTTTAAAGGGTCAGTTTATCTGCCTTCTAGGACCTAACGGTTCCGGGAAGTCTACCATCTTGCGCTGCCTGGCCGGGCTTTTGGCCCCTTTGAGGGGTTCGGTATATCTAAAGGGAAACCAGCTTTATACCCTGGGGCCTGGGGATCTGGCAAGGACCATGGCTGTGGTTCTCACGGAACGCCTTTCTCCGGGGCTGCTCACGGCCTTTGAAGTGGTAGCCATGGGACGTTACCCCTACACGGACTTCTGGGGGCACCTGCCGAAAAAGATCGGTGCAAAACTCAAGAGGCTCTGTGCCTGGTAAATGGGGAGAATCTTGCCACCAGGTATTTTGCCGAGCTAAGTGACGGCGAAAAGCAGAAGGTTATGCTGGCGCGGGCGCTGGCACAAGAACCGGAACTGATCATATTGGACGAACCAACCACCCATCTGGACGTAAAGCACCGGCTGGAAGTAATGGCCATTCTCCGGCAGCTAACCCGGGAAAAAGGGATTGCTGTAATTCTTTCCCTGCATGAAATTGATCTGGCCTTGAAGAGTTGTGCTATCGCTATGCTCGTTAAGGACGGGAAAATCCTGGCCTGCGGCCCACCAGAGGAGGTGTTGGACGAGGATACGGTGACTGAACTATACGATATTGATTCCGCTTATTTCAGCGATTGCCTGGGCGGCATGGAGCTTAGAAACAACGGCGGAGCGCCGGTCTATGTGCTGGGCGGTGCCGGCAGTGGGGCACGTGTTTACCGCATGTTGAGCAAACATGGTTTTGGCGTCGTGACCGGTGTTATTCACGAAAACGACGTGGATTACCATGTTGGTAAGGCCATCGGGGCCACGCTGATTGAGGAAAAGTCGTTTGAAGAGATTGGTGATTCGTCCTTTGAGCGTGCAGTCGAATTAATACGCCGGGCTGCACGGGTGATTGACGCCGGCTTTCCTGTGGGATCGCTGAACCTGCGCAACCTCGACCTGATCCGGCTGGTGCTGGCGCAGGACCGGACGGTCTATACCTTGCGCGGCAAGAGGGAAACGGAAGAGCTGTACGGAGAGGTCGGCAGCCAGTTCATTCACTGTCACAGCCTGGGGGATCGGCCGGTCATGACCAGGGCCGGGTCATATGATGAACTGGCCGAAATTGAAGTTCTCTTGAAAGAATATAACGAAGCAAAGATGATGGACGCTTCCAGGCTGCCCTCCCTGCACAACCTGATCTGGGAAAAAGTGGCACTTACTCATCTGGATCAAGATTTAAAAATAACCCGGGAGGCAGCAGAAAAAGACTGGGAGGATTTTTTGGAGCGCCTGCATTCGTACCTGCACGAGATAAAAGATACGTTGATCCGGGACGGCCTGCACATTTTGGGCCAGCCGCCGGCAGGCGAAACCCTGGTGGAAATGCTCCTGGCCCTAACCCGCCTGCCCAACGGTCCGGTCCCTTCCTTGCGGGAGCAGGTAGCCAGTATAAAAGGGTTCAATTACGAACAACTCCTGTCAAATCCCGGCTATTTTGATCCGGACCAGGGACGTACGTATGGAGAAATGCTGGATGAAATTGAACACCTGGCCCGCCGGCTACTGGAAGCCTTCGTAAATGGCGGTTATACGGGAGATGAAGCGCCCTTTATAGTGCAGGAGCTCCTGGGGAAACAAAATGAGGAGATTTGCCGGGTCCTTGAATACACAGTCAATACGCTGGTACCGGCTCTGGCCGCAACAAAGCAGGAACTGGACAACTGCCTCAACGCTTTAGCCGGGGGGTTTGTGCCCCCTGGACCTTCGGGAGCTCCTACCCGTGGCATGGCTGACATTCTCCCTACCGGGCGCAATTTTTACTCCGTCGATCCCCAGGCTGTTCCCAGCCGTGCGGCCTGGCAGGTGGGCTGCTCCCTGGCTGATGCCCTGCTGGAACGGTACAGGCAAGAGAAGGGAACCTATCCCAGGAGTGTTGGCATTGTGGTATGGGCTACCAGCAACATGCGCACAGGGGGCGACGATATAGCCCAGGCGTTGTACTTAATGGGAGTCCGGCCGTATGGGATGAAAAAAGCGGGAGAATTAAGGGACTGGCTGTAATCCCACTTGAGGAGCTGGGACGGCCCCGGATAGACGTGACCATAAGGGCCAGCGGGATGTTCCGCGATGCCTTTTTAAATGTCATCCACTTGATTGACCAGGCAGTGGAAATGGTGGCCAATCTGGACGAGCCGGAAGATTTGAATTTTGTAGCTGCCCACGTGCGTCAGGAGGTGGCAGAAAAAGTAGCTCAGGGGATAAATCCGGAACAGGCCCGGGAAGAAGCCCTGTGGCGTATTTTCAGCGATCCCCCGGGGTGTTACGGGGCGGGAGTGAGCAACCTCATAACCGCCAGGAACTGGCGGGACGAGAAAGACCTGGGGGAAGTCTACGTCACCTGGGGTGGTTATGCTTACAGCCGGCGCTCTTTTGGTAAAGATGCCCGGCCTGCTTTCCGGCAGCGCCTGGCCCTGGTGGAAGCTACCGTGAAAAATGAGGATACCCGCGAGATCGATATGTACGACAGCGATGACTTTTACTCCTACCACGGCGGCATGGTGGCGGCGGTAAAGGCAATAAAGGGGGAGCCGCCCATGTCTTTCAGCGGCGACAGTTCGGATCCGGCAAGGGTACGGGTGCGTACTCTGGATGAGGAAACCAGGTATATTTTCCGGGCCCGGGTACTCAATCCCAAATGGATTGAAAGTATGAAACGCCACGGCTATAAAGGAGCGGGGGACCTTTCCCACCTGGTGGAGGTGGCTTTCGGTTGGGACGCCACCGCCGGGGTGCTGGAGGACTGGCTTTACGAGGCTCTGGCACATAAGTATGCCCTGGATCCATCCATGCAGGATTGGTTTAAAGAAGTCAATCCCTGGGCTTTGCAGAACATTGTCGAACACTTGCTGGAAGCCATTGAAAGGGGAATGTGGCAGGCAGCACCGGAAATGAACGAGGCATTAAGAGAACTTTACCTGGAAATAGAAGGGGAACTGGAGGCCCGGACGGAATAGTACTTTAAAGTAGAAAACTGGACGGGTGGGGCAAATGACGAAAGAAATCAAGCTCCTGGTATTGCTGGTAACCGGTGATTGCAACCTGCGCTGCGTTTATTGCTATGCCCGGGGAGGCGAAAGCAAAAGGCATATGTCCTGGGAGGTGGCCCGGCAGGCGGTGGATTATGCCGCCGCCCGGAGCCGATCTTTTAAAATCCAGTTTTCCGGCGGCGAGCCTCTGTTAAACCTGCCCCTGGTAAGAGAGGTGGCGGCCTACGTTCGGTCACGCCGGCTTTCCGTTAAATTACAGCTGCAGACCAACGGAACGCTGATCACCCCCGCAGTGGCCCGGGAATTAAAGTCCCTGGGCGTGGCGCTGGGGGTGAGCCTGGACGGTCGTCCGGAGATTAACGACCGGCTGCGCCCTTTTGCCGGGGGTGAGGGTTCTACCCTGGCTGTAATCCGGGGACTGAAAACCGTGATTTTAAAGAAAGGAGAGGCTTTCTGATGACCGATTGGGAAAAAGTAATAGACTTTCACGGGCACCCCTGTTGTTTGCTGGCCATCGGGTACCGGGCAACAAAGGTTGCTTTGGAGAAACTGGGTGCTGGTGTTCACGGGCATCACCTGGTGGCTGTGGTGGAAAACCGCACCTGTGCCGCCGACGCGGTGCAGGTGGTCTCGGGTTGCACATTTGGTAAGAGAAATTTTGTCTACAGGGACAACGGAAAATACGTCTTTACCTTTGCCTGCATGGGAGAGCAGCAAGCTTTGCGGGTAAGCTTAAAAGCAGGAGTGCTGGGCAGGGAAGGTGATGGCTTTGTAACCCTCATGGAAAAGGTAGCCAACGGCTTAGCTACAGAAGAGGAGCGGGAGGAGTTTTACCACCGCCAGGAGCCCCTGATGAAGTACATCCTGGAAGGCCCGGCGGAAGAAATTTTTGAAATGCAATTTGTAGATTCAGAAATACGTCTTCCCGAGCTCTGCCTGGAGATAATAACCTGCAGCCGCTGCGGCGAAGAAATGATGAAGGATCATGCCTTTTTACAGGAGGGACGTCCGGTCTGTAAGGATTGCTCAGTATAGATTGCGGGAGGCCTGAGAAGAACCGGGGGTGATAGTTGCGGGGACCAATTTTACACCATCACATTGGACACAACTTACCGCGGGCAATCCATTCACCTGAGCAACATCTTTATAGAAATCCGCCCCTGAAAACCCACGGGCTTGTCCCGTGGATCGAGCGGGGCATCGCCTGTCAGGGCGACAAGTGTATCCACAAACACCCGTTCTAGTGCTATAATCATGCTATGAATGGAAAAACGAACCACTGCGTCTATAACATCAATTACCATATCGTGTTTTGCCCAAAATACCGGCATAAGGTAATTACCGGCAGAGTGGAAGACACCGTAAAACTGACAATTCAAGAAATCTGCAACACTTACGGATACACACTCATCCAGATGGAAACCATGCCGGATCACCTGCACATTTTCCTGTCGGCTCTGCCCACGGTGGCCCCTACCGATATCGTCCGGAAACTCAAAAGCATTACCGCCAACAAAATATTCTCTGCCTTTCCCGGCCTTAAGAAAAAATACTTCTGGGGCAGCGGCATGTGGAGTACTACTACATCGGTACGGCCGGTAATGTAAGCGCCGAAACTATCCGCAAATACATCGAAGCTCAAAAAACATTCCGGAAGGAGGTGAAACCAGGTGAGCCGATGCAAAAACAATGCGGTCAAGAAACCGAAAGCTCATTCCCTGGAGCAAGCCGTAGACGTCCTGGTGGGAAAGTTTCCCCTGTACCTTAACCTGAAGCAAACTCTTTTAGTCCGCAACCTGCAAATGGAAGCAGCCAGAGTCTGGAACGCCGCCTGCAACATCCACCGCACCATATACGGCAGGTATGGTTACTGGCTGAGCGAAGGTGCAATTAAAGCGCTGCTCAAAGGCAAATACGGCCTTCACTCCCAATCGGTGCAGGCCGTGGTGGAAACCTACTTCGAGTGCTGCGAGCGCACCAGGGAACTGCACCTGCAGGGTTACACTGAATGGAGGTACCCTTACCGCCGGAAAAGGTTTTTCACCGTTACCTGGAAAAAAGCCGCCATTACCCATAAAGGGCGTATATTGAAACTTTCCAACGGTTGGGGCAGAGAACCGCTGATGGTAAAGCTCCCGCAAAGGCTTACCAGTACCGCAATCCTGCAGGCGCAACTGGTCTGGCACCGTAATCAATACTGGCTGCACGTAACGGTGGAGAAACCGGCCCTGTTGAAAGTTCAGGGCAACGTTTGTGCGGCCATCGACCCGGGCGAAGTGCATGCCCTGACCATCACCGACGGCAATGATGCTTTAGTGATCGCGGCAGGCTGCTCCGGTCGCTCAACCGCTTGAGAAACAAGGTGCTGCGGCAGTTGCAACGGGCCATCTCCAAAACGAAGGAAGGCTCCAGGAAGCGCAGGAAACTCCTGGCTAAAAAGTACCGTTTCCTCAACTGGATCGAGCGGCGGATAGAACATATCCTGCACGCCATATCCGCCAACGCCGTCCGCTGGTGCCTGGGAAGGAGCGTTAAAACGGCTTACACCGGCAACCCGGAAGGAGTGCGCGAAAGGGACTGCGGCAGAAAACACAACCAGCGCATGGGCCAGTGGGCTTTCGGCAAGCTGCGCGATTTGCTGGCATACAAGCTCAAGCGTCACGGCATAGAGCTGATTCCGGTGGATGAGCGCGGCACCTCCGGCACCTGCCCGGTATGCGGGGAATACACCAGACAGACCGGGCGCGTATACCGGTGCGGCAATGCTTCCTGCGGGTTTACCGGGATTCACCGGGACGTGCTGGGAGCCAGCGGCATCCTTGACAAAGCTCTACACGGGAGTTTCACCAGGGGCCGCAGGCTGCCCGGGAAAGTGGAATACCTGCGGCCGCAGGTATTGGCGCCGAAAAGAGCGGCCTGACGTATCTACGATGAGTAGTAGACGCCTATGGACCGGGCCTTCCCGGCAAATGCCGGGTTGACACTCACGAGGAAAGCGTAAGACCTGCGCTTTAGCAGGCAGCATTCCGATGACATGAGAAACCTCCGGGACGAAGCCCCCGGGCTTGTCCCGGGGGAGGTTCACGCAAATACCTCCTTGCCCTTGATGGTGAGACCGGGCAAAATATGAGGTTGCCAGCTATCCTCTTCGCCGTAAACTCCGGTTTTTACGTAATCATTATCCTTCCACAGGTATACCGTCACTTTTCGGGCGTCGGGGTCCACAATCCAGTATTCTTTGACGGCATGGCGGGCGTACAGCTTTTTCTTCAGGTCAAGGTCTCTTTCGGCAGTAGAAGGCGATAAAATCTCGATGATCAGGTCGGGTGCCCCTTGAATGTTGTATTCCCCCACAATCGAAAGGTTCTCGCGGCTCACGAAGAGCACATCCGGCTGCACTACATCGTGGCGGCTGAAAAGTACATCAAATGGCGCCTCGTAAACTTCTCCCAGGCCGTGGGCTTTAACGTAGGACCATAAGATGGTAGTCAAGTTTCTGCTTATTTGTTGATGCGCCCGCTTGGGAGAAGGAGTCATGAAAAGATCGCCTCCGATAATTTCATACCGCCTGTCTTCAGGCAAAAGCAGGTAATCTTCGTAGGTAAACTTCAAGTGCTCAGGGATGGAAGACATAAACACCCCTCCCGGTCCAGGGTCCCGAAAAATTAAAAAAATGTCCGAAGTGATTAAGTTCTGCTTAAGTAAAAGTATAACACGTAACTGTGGAAAAGTTAAATACACACCATGTATACTAAATAATTGACATATTGATAAAAATATAGTAAAGCAAAAGCAAAAAGGAGTGGTCAATGGTGAATGTACTTATCGTCAGCTGTGGTTCCTACGTATCCCAGGGTTATGGCTGTCCCGGCGAGTGGAAGTGTTTTAAAGCCGCCCGGGACCGGGAGGGTAATTTCAAGGATTACGATGCTGTAAATGTGGTGGGTTTCCTGGCCTGTGAATGTCCCGGGAGATCACTTATCCCAAACATCGGTTGTGTTAAGAAGAATGTAGATTTTGATGTTATCCACCTTTCCACCTGCATGGTCAACGCCTGGCCGGCCTGTCCCTACAGGGATGTGGACGAGCTTGCCAAAAAGATTACGGAAAAGTTTGGGGTAAAGGTAGTCAAGGGAACTCATGATTACGCATAGCTGACGTTCAAAAGAGAAGCGGATAGTTCTCTTTTTAGGGGAAAGGGGAAATCTTCAAACGCCCCGGGCATCCAATCCGGCTTCCGTTTGCTTAACGATAGCGGTTCCTGGAAAAAGGTAACGGCTCAAAGAAATGGATTTTCATCGTAGAAACTTGATTTCGGTGGACCCGTTGTTAATGCAACGGGCTGAGTTTGCGGGTCTTTATATCATCCTCTTTAGAACTGAAATAATGCGTAACGGGGTGTCCTGCTTCCCTGATGGGGGCAGGCTGAAAAGGGAAGCCGGTGCAAATCCGGCGCGGTCCCGCCACTGTGAGGGGGAAGGGAGACCCACATAATGTCACTGTCCAGCACTCAGTAAGATTGTTTTCAGCTTTGATAGAAATTGGTTACTGCTAAGATAAGGTTACGGCGAAGGGAACCATAACATGGCTGAGTGCTGGATGGGAAGACGTGGAGTTCCGATGAACCCGAGCCAGGAGACCTGCCCCGTTCATTAAGCCATGCTGCCTACGCGGATAGGGAGGTGGTAGGTCTGATTTTCCATGCCCCCGCTTTATGCGTAGCGGGGGTTTTTGATTGCCCGTTTTTAATTGCCAGAAGGAACCCCGGCATTGTATCTGGCCGGACGGGCGGAAATTTCCGGGTGGGAAAAAAGTTTCTTGATGAGGTGTTAAATATGCCGGAAGAAGTCAGGGTGGCTTTAATTCATGCGGCCATCAAGTGGAAAGATAAGGAACATAACCTGCGGCGGTTGCTGGCCTTAAATGAAGAGGCTGCTGCCGGTGGTGCCCGGATCATTGTAAATCCCGAGCTGGCCACCACGGGTTATGCCTTTGAAAGCAGAAGGGACATTTCCCCCTTTGTGGAGTCCGTTCCCGGCCCGACCACGGAATTGTTCGGTGCCCTGGCCCGCCGGTACGGGGTCTATATCTGCCTGGGGCTGCCGGAAGTGGATTTAAAATCGGGTATTTATTATAACACTGCTGTGCTCATAGGCCCTGACGGCCGGGTAATGGGTGAGCATCGCAAGCTGGCCCCTGCCTTTAAGGAAAATCTCTGGGCGGCCAGGGGTAACCTGCCCGTGCTGGTGGCAGAAACCTGCTTTGGTAGAGTGGGTGTGCTCATCTGTGCCGATACATACTGGTACAAGGCGGCGCGAATGGCTGCCCTGAAAGGTGCCCGGGTGCTGCTGATCCCGGCCAACTGGCCGCCCCATCACTACCCGCCGGAGGTTTTCTGGCGTGCCCGGGCTCTGGAAAACGGAGTTTATGTACTGGCCTGTAACCGTACGGGTCAGGATAAGACGATGAACTGTAATGCCTCACAATCGTTTATCATTGGCCCCGACGGCAGCGTTTTAAAGGAAGTACAGTCTGCGCATGACACCATCCTTTATGGTACGTTGCCTTTAAAAAACGGAAGATTTTTTACCTCCGGGGCCGGTGTCCTGCTGGGCGACAGGCGGCCGGAATTCTATGCCGGTATAACGCTGGATACCTTTTCCCAATTTGAACCGGAGGCGCTGCTGGGGTTGCCCGCAGGAAAGGAATTTGCCGTAGCCACTGTTCAGTTTGCTCCACAGGCTAAACAGCCGGTGAGAAATACCCGGCGCATTTTATCATTACTGGACCAGGCTGCAGACCTGGCCGCCCGCAGGGGGATGAAGCTCGACCTGGTTGTTTTTCCGGAACTTGCTGTATCAGGGGCCATATCTCAACCGTCACAGGCAGGAGAACTGGCCGAACCGGTTCCCGGCCCTGTTACCGTGGAGGTTGTCCGAAAGGCAGAAAAGCTGGACCTGTATGTGGTGATGGGGGTGTTGGAAAGGGAAGACAGTCAACTGTTTAACACTGCCGTGTTGATCGGTCCGGCGGGATTGCTGGGAAAATACAGAAAGATACACTTAAGTCCCTCCGACAGGGAATGGGCTCGCCCCGGACAGGAAGATTTTTGCTTTTTAGACCTCCCCTTTGGCAGGGTGGGCATTTTACTGGGGTATGACCTGTTTTTCCCGGAAAGCCTGGAGAGTCTGGCCAAACAGGGGGTGGATGTGCTCTGTGTTCCCGCCCTCTGGAATGATGAAAAAAGCCAGTTTATCTGGGAAGCCAGGATAGCCGAACAAATGCACCTGGTGGTGGCCAACCAGTGGGGGTCCAGTGGCTCTTTTTGTGCTCTGGGCGGCAGCTTAATTTACAGTTATTCCCGGTACTCTGAAAGGCGCGTGCGGATAGTGTCTCCTGTCAATGAAGACAGGATCAACATTATGCTTTTAAACCCGCAGGAAACCAGGCAGAAGAAGTTCCTGGAAGAAGTGGATTATGACCTCCTCCTGACACATTACAAACTTTTTTAGACAAATAGAAAACCAGGGTGGTGTAGCCCTGCCGGTATTCCTGTTTGCGACCAGAAACGATGAGCTGGGTAGCCAGGGGATAGCGCTGGAAGCCTTCGTAAATGGCGGTTATACGGTAAATGAAGCGCCCTTTATAGTGCAAAAGCTCCTGGGAAAACAAAATGAGGAGATTTGCCGGGTCCTTGAATACACAGTCAATACGCTGGTGCCGGCTCTGGCTGCAACAAAGCAGGAACTGGACAACTGCCTCAACGCTTTAGCCGGGGGTTTTGTACCTCCTGGACCTTCGGGAGCTCCTACCCGTGGCATGGCCGACATTCTCCCTACCGGGTGCAACTTTTACTCCGTCGATCCCCAGGCTGTTCCCAGCCGTGCGGCCTGGCAGGTGGGCCGCTCCCTGGCTGATGCCCTGCTGGAACGGTACAGGCAGGAGAAGGGAACCTATCCCGGGAATGTTGGCATAATCCCCCTGGAAGAACTGGGACGGCCCCTGATAGACGTGACCATAAGGGCCAGCGGCATGTTCCGCGATGCTTTTTTAAATGTCATCCATCCATACAGGAGTGGTTTAAAGAAGTCAATCCGTGGGCTTTGCATAACATTGGGCGAACACTTGCTGGAAGCCATTGAAAGGGGAATGTGACAGGCAGCACCGGAAATGAACGAAGCTTTAAGGGAACTTTACCTGGATATAGAAGCCGAACTGGAAGCCCGGACGTAGTAGGCGTCCCACTGTTCAGTAAACCGCTGCCATCGCACCACAGCCGGTTCACCGAATACAACGTAAGCCTTTGGACAGGTTGAGGAAATTGCTTACAAAACCTTGCTGTAAAAATTAACGGGTGGGAGCAAATGAATGAAAAAATAAAGCTCCTTGTTTTGCTGGTGACCACGGACTGTAACCTGCGCTGCGTTTATTGCTATGCCCGGGGAGGTGAAGGCAGAAAGGCAGAAAACACATGACCTGGGAGGTGGCCCGGCAGGCGGTGGATTATGCCGCCGCCCGGAGCCGATCTTTTAAAATCCAGTTTTCCGACGGCGAGCCCCTGTTAAACCTGCCCCTGGTAAGAGAGGTGGTGGCCTACGTTCGGTCACGCCGGCTTTCCGTTAAATTACAGCTGCAGACCAACGGAACGCAAACAGCCATAAAGCGGGCAGAGGAAATAGCCCGGCTGGGCGGGCCGTTAATCCGGTTTCGGGAAGTGGAAAGGTTGAAATACCAGCTGTGCCGGAGTGTGGCCAGGCAGCATTACTGTTATGCCACCACGGGGCAGTCACTGGCCGTTGCGCCCGACGGCTCAGTTTATCCCTGTGCTTCCCTTTGCGGCCTGACAGAATTTTACCTGGGCCGGATCACGGACGGGAGGTTTTCCCTGGCTGAAGCGCTGGCCGGAACGCCGCTCCTGGGACGTACCGTGGAAAGAGTGCCCGGTTGCCGGGACTGTCCGGATAGATTCTTATGCGGCGGCGGTTGCCCCGCCCGTGCTTATGCCTTTACCGGCCGGGTGGACCGTGCCTGTGAGGCAGATTGTCTGTTAAGAAAAGTCTATCTGGATTTTTGTTAAATAAGGAGAATACTTTAAATTAAGGAGGAGGGATTTGGGGAAGCAAAGCGAATCTTTACAGAAGCGGCTGAAGCCGTTGATTATTGTAATAACTTTACCGGCACCGAGAAGACGTATAGCTGTTGCGAACGGGATGCACGGAATTTTTGATAATGTCCATTTTAAGGCCATGAAGGCCCTTAGTGCCTCGTCGAAGCGAGGGGTGGGTTTTCATGGCTTTTGTGTTTTATTACTTTAAGGTTGGACATTTTGCTTTCGGTGCCCCTTGAGCACGGTGCTGGCATCTAACTTGTTGGAGGTAATTTGCTAGTCGATGGACTGCGCGGCTTTATCGAACCGTGATTTTAAAGAAAGGAGAGGCTTTCTCTATTTAGCCCCCTAAGCAAATTGGAAAATCTCTGTGTAAAACCTATAATGATCTTAGGGGGTGTGGTCAATGAGACAATACACCGAGGAATTC
>NZ_FQUW01000047.1 GCF_900129285.1 Desulfofundulus australicus DSM 11792 | reverse complement strand
CTATGGGCTGGAGTCGGCCCGGTATGGACCAGATGGCACGAATTCGAGTATTGAATTCGAGTATTGAAAGCCAACGGCATTAACATAAAAGAGCAATACCTTAAACAACTCGGGAAACCGGTAACTGTTCTCAAAGTATGCCAAACAAGTCTACAACAGCAGCGGAAATTGCTGGAGCGGCCACCGTTTGAGACGTTGGGCAATATTCCAGCGTTGAAAGGGCCGACCACTAGTCTTGCTCAGATTTTACGTGCAATCAAATCAGCCTAAAGCCCATGTGGCGGTTGGCACTCGTAACTCCTTTTCGATTTATTTCCTACAGTGACTTGACGCTATCGCCGGGAAAAAGTCATTTGACATAAGGGGGTACAAATGATATAAAATACCTAGCATGTGAATTTTATAACTTATAACCGGTTCTTTACCGGGGCTGTTAGAAAGCCCTTTTTTGCATAGAATATTTTACTTAAGGAGAAGGAGGGATTTGATGAAGACACTGCGCGTACCTGAGGCTACTGTAACCAGGTTATCTATATATTCACGATATCTTGAACGACTGGACCGTAACGGCGTAACCACTGTTTCCTCTGGTGAAATCGCCGAAGGAGTAGGAGTTAGCCCGGCCCAAGTACGCAAGGATCTGGCCTACTTTGGCGAATTTGGCACCCGTGGGGTCGGTTATAATGTCAAAGATCTCATGCGTTACACCAAAAAGATTTTGGGGCTGGATCAGGACTGGCCTTTAATACTGGTAGGTGCTGGCAACCTGGGTTATGCGCTGTGTACTTATAAGGGTTTTAATAGCCGGGGATTCAAAATCGTAGGGGTCTTTGATAACGATCTGACCAAAATTGGCAAAAAAATAGCTGAACTGGAAGTACTACCTATGGAAAAAATGCCTGAGGTCATTCAGGAATACAAAGCGCGCATTGGCATAATTGCCGTACCTCCCCGTGCAGCCCAGGATGTGGCCGATTATATGGTTAAAAACGGCCTGGAAGCCATTTTAAATTTTGCCCCGGTAGCTTTAAACCTGCCTGAGGGGATAGAGATACGTAACGTGGACCTGTCCGTCAAATTAGAAATTCTAACCTTTAATTTGGGCTTCAAGTCTGCTCAACGACTGTAAGAAAAGTACTGTTCATTGTTTTCCTGTCGGTGGGATAATAATGACCTGGTATCTCGGCGTTATAGGTGGGGCTAAATGTACTGAAGAAGAAATGGAGCTGGCAGAGGAAGTAGGGCGGGAAATTGCCTTGCGGGGGGCGATTCTGATATGTGGTGGCCGCGGTGGGGTTATGGAAGCTGCCTCCCGGGGCGCCCGTCTGGCAGGAGGCACGGTCGTTGGCATTCTCCCGGGACGCCGGCGGGAAGAAGGAAACCCTTATCTTTCCATCGCCATACCCACCGGGCTGGGAGATGCACGTAATGCCATTATAGCCTGTGCTGCCGATGCCCTGGTAGCTATTGGTGGGGGATATGGCACCCTCTCGGAAATCGGGCTGGCCCTTAAAATGAAAAAACCCGTGATCGGGCTTTTTACCTGGAAATTGGAACGTCCGGGCATGTCCGGTGGCCTTCCGCTGGCAACCAGTGCAAAGGAAGCAGTGGAGATGGCTATAATGCTAATTTCAGCTGGAAAGGAGAACCACGATGCTCCATACCCTGACCGTTAACACTACTACCCGCTCACAGCTAATAGATATTACCCCCCAGGTAAAAAAAATTATTCAGGCAGAAAAAATAAGCGAGGGATGCTGTTATCTTTTCGTACCCCATACCACCGCAGGAATTACCATTAACGAACATGCCGACCCGTCTGTTGCCCAGGATATAATCAACGGCCTTGAAAGACTGGTACCTCGGGAAGGTAGCTACCGGCACCTCGAAGGAAACGCCGACGCCCATATTAAGACCAGCCTCGTAGGCTCATCCCTGTTCGTACCAATAGTTGATGGCCAGCTGGTACTGGGTACCTGGCAGGGAATTTTCTTTTGTGAATTTGATGGTCCCCGGCAACGCAAAGTTCTGGTGAAATTAATAAGCGGGTAGCCTTTTAAAAATTAAAACGGGATAGGTCCACCCCATCTTTCTCCTTCATATCTTCTACTGCTACAACAGGATGAATATTCTCCTCGGATGGTATGCTACCCTCCGCCTGCGTATCGGGCAATAGATCTTCCAGCCTGGTTAAAACTTTTTCCACGTCTTCCTGAAACTTTAACAAAGCCCCCAGTGCTGCAGACATAACATGGGGTTCCAGGTGCTTTGCTCCTAAAAGCAGCATGGTACGTGCAAAATCAAGGGTTTCGGCTATACTGGGGCTTTTCTTAAGAGGTAACCGGCGCAAGTTATGGACAAAATCCACTACCTGGGCAGCAAGGCGACCGTCAATTCCGGGAAGTTTTAAAGCAACAATGGCCCGCTCCTGTTCGGCAGAAGGATAAGGGATATAAAGATATAAACAGCGTCTTTTAAAAGCATCACTGAATTCACGGGTGCTGTTGCTGGTCAGTATGGTAAAGGGGATGTGCCTGGCCCGTGCAGTACCGAGTTCAGGAATAGAAACCTGAAATTCAGATAGTGCTTCCAGAAGGAAGCTTTCCAGTTCCTCATCACTTTTATCCACTTCATCTATCAGGAGCACCACCTGTTTTTCGGCTAAAAATGCTTTCAACAATGGCCGGGCCAGTAAAAACTCAGGTGTATAAATATCCTGGCGCAGATCCTCCCATGCCGGCTTATTTCCTGCGGCCACCTGGATGTAAAGGAGTTGTTTTTGATAATTCCATTCGTAAAGAGCTTTTGCTTCGTCCAAACCCGGATAACACTGCAGGCGAATTAGCTGGGTATTCAATGCTTCTGCCAGAGCCCTGGCTAATGCCGTTTTGCCTACCCCGGCTGGCCCTTCCACCAATAAGGGCTTGTTCAGGTGAGCGGCGAGATAAAGGGTGGTCGCTATCGTCCGGTTACAAATATAATTCTGCTTTAAAAGACCATCGGCTACACTTTGAATACTGTGAAACAAGCGGTGCATATTATTTTCGCTCCCGGTTACATCTTGAGATAACTTCTTGACGAAAAGCTACTTTTTAATTATTAATTTATAGAATTACCTTCAGTTTAAAAACGGGTGATTTAACTTGCTGATAGAAATTCTTACACGCAATATGGATAAAAAGCCGGTCCTGCTAACTTTTCTGTCAGCACAGCCCGGCCTGCACACCCGGGGTAACGAAATTTCCGTTGACGGTCTTAAAATGATCGTGGGGGACAGTTATATTTATATTACCACCAAGGATTGGGAATGGGGAGAGAAAATTGTACCCCTGCTGTTTTCCATTGTGCCTAATACCTATGCATCTTCTCATTTCGAGCCAGTTTCCGATCAAAGGATTCTGGTTACTGCTGCGGCCCGCCCTCTTCCAGAAATTATGGAAAGGCTAACCCTCCTGGAACACCTGGACCTGGAAGCGCAGGAACTGGCAGGTCAATTTCAGGTACACTGGCAATCACGTGATGTTGCCGTCAGCTGTCCCGTTTCTCTGATGATCCAGGGGGGCGTAGCTGTAGCAAAAATAAAATTTATCACCCATTTTCGGGATGCGGAATACCACTGCCGGCAAGTTCTAAATCAAATTTCCCTCGCAGAAGTGCTGCGCGTATTTACCCCCGAAGTAGCTACCACCAGGGAAGAACCCCGGGTGGGAACGCTCACCATATCAAGCCGGAAATTCATAACACCAGCATGCTTTGCTGAATTCTTAAATAATTATAAAGGACAAATCCTTTATCTGGAACAGGAGGATGCCCTGCGGGCTTTTTTTGATCCTGCCGGCCACCTGACTTTCCGGCAGAACGCTTCCCAAATAGAAGCAGAACTTTACCTGGAAAGTCCGGAAATACTGACGGAGGAACTGCATCAGCAGTTGACTGCTTCACTTGGTTTTAGTGAACTAACCATCCACAGAACAATAGATAAAATAAGCCTGGATCCCGAACTTCTAATTAAAGACCTGAAATTTAAAAAAGAGCCTCAATTTCACCTGTTCACTCGTTCAGGGACTTTTCTGGCCACCTACAATATCAAAGAAAGGCAGATGGAGCTTACTGCCTCGGTTGAGCTGGGAGTAAAAGAAGCGTTAAACCACTTAGTCCTAGTTTACAGAGCCATGGAAAGTTTTACCGGAGAAGTCCTGGAAATATCCAGGTAATAAGGGGAGCCGATTATATTGGTTCAAGAATTAATAGGTTTTACAAGCATATTAAGGCAGGCTGGTATTCCTGTTTCTACGGGAGAATTGCTGGAACTGCTCCAGGCCATCTCTCTTTTGGAGCCCACCCGGGAAAATCTCCTCCTGGCGATACGGTCTACTCTGGTTAAAGAAAGTGGACATGAGAAGCTTTTGGAGGAACTCTTAGATTTATACTGGTTAACTTTAAAACAAAAAGTCAAAAAACATTCACAGAACGCTGAAAAAAATAAAACCTTTATTACCACACATTTTCCCCGCCTGTCCAGGGACGAGTTTAATTCCCGCCTGGCACAGATGAAAGAATGGCTGAAACAGGCCATGAAAAGCGAAGATAAATCATTTTCAGGAGGTGGGAAACCGGCAGGGCAGGGGGCAGGTAATAGGAAAAATCCCGGAAAGAAAGAAAGTGGGAATTTTCATTCGAATTCCTTTATGACAGGAAAACAGCAGCCAGGACCAACACCCGGGGAGGATATCGAACAACACAACGTTAAGCAACCGGAAATGGAACTCCTACATGCCGCGCGTAAAAATAATTTGTACCAGCGCTGTTTTGCCGAACTGGATTCCGAACAAATAAAACAGGTAAAAAAACAGGTGGCCCGCCTGGGACGTCGACTGGCTACCCGAGCTGGTTACCGTCGTATTCCTGCTGCCCGCAGAACAGTAGATATGAGTCGCACTGTACGCCTGGCTGCTATAACCGGAGGAATACCTGTAATCCTCCGTTATCAGGGTCGTCAGCTATCACGTCCGGACCTGGTTGTGCTGTGTGATCTTTCCGGTTCAGTGGCTCCTTACAGCCAGTTCATGCTGCTCCTGGTTCATACAATGCAAGATAAATTCCGTATGGTCCGGTCCTTTGCTTTTGTTGATGCCATAGCTGAGATTACTGTACACATAAAAGAGCCGGACCTTGAAAATACCATCCGAAATATACAGCGACAAACCGGCATCTGGCGGACAGGTTATTCCGATTACGGTGCTGTCTGGCGCCAGTTTTATCATGAACATCTGCATGTTCTCCACCGGAAGGTCACCCTTATTGTTCTGGGTGATGCACGGAACAATTATAAGCCATCCGGAGTAGAATATTTCCGTGAAATTTGTCATCAAGCCCGGCAAGTAATCTGGTTAAACCCGGCACCCGAGCAGAGCTGGAACCGGGAAGATAGTATAATGCATATTTACAAGCCCTATTGTCACTATGTTTTTGAATGTTGCAATCTATCCCAGTTAACCAGGATCGCACGCCAGATTTTTTAATTTTTTATTGCTTGACAGCATGTAGTTCTTCTCGTATATTAGTACTTGCGAGCAGATGAAGTAACATCATGGTGAAGGTGAGAATAAGGGTGTAAGCACCCTCTTGTCAAAAAACAGGGGTTATGTTATAATAGTTACTGTCAGTTGATAACGTGCGGCAGTGGCGGAATTGGCAGACGCGCAAGATTCAGGTTCTTGTGGGCGTAGGCCCGTGGGGGTTCAAGTCCCTTCTGCCGCACCAAGTTATTAAACATAAAACCTCCGGTAATCCGATACCGGAGGTTTTTAATTTTGTGAAGCTCTTGTGATAACATCATATGTCGCATCAGTTCATAACCGCCGCCTACGGCAGAATATCACGGGCCTTATAAGAATGTACCTCCGCCACCGCTTCCGGTAAACCTCGTTCCGCTTTTCATTTATTCAACATTATAGCAGCTATTACCAATGAATTCCCGAATTATAGAGTTGGCCGGAACAGCAGAATCATCTAATGGGATAAAATAACTTAAGAAATCTAGCAGGCGACGGGCTTCTGAGTATTCCGGACAATCCGGGGGTATTTCTGCCAGCAAAGGTTCAATATATTTTTTTAGAACAGCCAGTTCATAAACCAGGGCAGAATTAAACATAACATCAGCACTTTCCTGAAACGGGAAAATATGCTTTTCCTCGCCGCGGCGCACCATCGGCCACATATTGATGGTTTCCCGGGCGCTATGGCCGCGACACCTGTTATCCCGTACAATTCGCCTGATAATGCGCAAATCTGTTGTGGGTATACGGTTATGGGTATCTAAATTAAGCTGCGTTAGGGCACTAACATAAATTTTAAATTTACGACTCAACGGGATGGAACTGGTTAACTTATCATTTAGTCCATGAATGCCTTCAATGATAATTAAATCTGTTTCCTTAAGACGTAAAGTTTCTCCCCGGAATTCCCTCCGCCCTGTTTTAAAATTAAAGAAGGGTAATTCCACTTCTTCTCCCTGAATCAACTTTGTAAGATGATCGTTAAACAGAGACCGGTCTATAGCATCCAGGCTTTCAAAATCGTACCGCCCGTTTTCATCCCGTGGAGTTTTTTCCCGGTCAACAAAATAATTATCCAGAGACAAAGGTACAGGGTGGATGCCATTGACCCGGAGCTGCGTAGCCAACCGCTGGGCAAAGGTAGTTTTACCGGAAGAAGATGGACCGGCAATTAAAACCAGGCGTATCCGGTCAATATTACTTGCGATGATATCAGCTATCTGGCTGATTTTCTTTTCATGAAAAGCTTCAGCTACCCGTATCAATTCGTCGGCATTATTATTAATAATTATTTTATTTAAAGAGGAAACATTGCGTACACCAAGTACTTTTCCCCATTTATCCGCTTCAAAGTAGATATGGGCCAGTTTACCCTGTTCTACGTATTCCGGAATTACTTCCGGGTTGTCCCGGGGCATTTCCAGAATAAAGCCCGGAAGATAAAAGCGCAAGCGAAAAACTTTCAATAAACCGGTATGAGTCACCAGCGGTATACCAGAAAAATCGTGATACCAGCCACAGGTATAAATATCTACTTCCGGGGAGCGATGATATTGGAGCAATTCTGCTTTTTCAATCTGGTTGGTTTCCTTAAATAATCTGATAGCCTCTTCTTTAAGTACACGTTTTCTAATGATAGGTTCTTCGCTTTCTACAATCCCACGCATCCGCTCTTCTATAAGATGAATATCTCTTTCCCGGAGGGCTCGACCCAGCTGAATATGACCGTAAATGCCATTGCCCAGTGTGTGCTTAACAATTACCGAACAGCCAGGTAATACCTCAGAAGCAGCGCGGGCTAATACAGTTATCAGGCTACGGGCATAAATTCGTCGCCCGTCCTCACTGTTATAATTAATCCATTCCACGCAACATCCATTTTCCAGAGGGTAGTTCAGGTCCCGGATAACATTATTAATCCTCACCCCTAAAGGTGGGAGCTTTTCAGTTTGAGCATAAGATAATAAGTCGATAGCCTTACTACCTTCCGGCAAGTACACTTTGCCCGTCCCAGCTAATTCAACCGTAATACCGGCAGGTAAAATTTTTTCTTGACTGAATACCATGCCACTCACTCCAGACGTTTCTATAATAAAAAATAAAAAACCTAAAAGAGTTTTTTGAATTAAGATATAGTTTCTTGTTTATACATTATAGTCATAAAATTAATGGGAGATCAATGTTTCGTATTAATTGGACAGTAATAGTAGCTCTTGTAATATATGGTAAACAGGGGGGTGTGCGTGATGACTGTTAAAGTAGAGGTTCGGGGTCATGTTCCTGCTGGCGTAAGCGGGGGCCCCGGTTGAGTTTCCCAGCAATGCGCGCCCGGTGGGCACGATTTAACTTTCAAATACCGGTTCTTAGAAAGTGTACTTAAAAGATTGTACGGTAACAATGTAGTGCTAACCTATCGTTTTGAGAAAAACTTATCTTATGAGGAAACACCACAGGTTTTTATTGGCGGGAAAATGGTTATGAAGGGGGACCTGGTCCCTATTCCACTGCTACATTACCTGGATAAAATAGGTATACCAAGGGTAAAGTAGGGAGTTAATGAATTCCTGTTTCTAATAACTATAGTTAATTTATAAAAGATAGAAAGTAGAGACTGTTATAATTTTTTTCATTATTAAGCAGGATTTCTGATTTATAATGATGAATTACTGTACATATCAGAAAGAATTATATCAATCTCTTCACATAACATTAATTTTATCCACTGCTTAGCAAGGAATTTGCTAGGTATTTTAACTTTAAGGGGAAGAATTAGTATATTTTCGTTTATACAAAACTGGAAAGGTGGGGTCTGAAAAATTAATATCAAGTTACAAAAAGATTATAAAATTCAGGGGATAAAGAATCTGGTTTAAAGGGGTAGGATAAAAATGTCTATGGAACCATTAGCAAAAGCAGGCCGGGAGTTGATTGAACGTATTAAAGAAATAAGCGGTCAAAATGCCAGCATTTGCATGCAGTGTGGGACGTGCAGTGCTAGCTGTACAGGAAGGGACCTGATGGATTATCCACCACGTCAGGTTATGCGTATGATACAGCTTGGAAATCAAAATGTTCTCAATCTCAAATCTATATGGATATGCAGTACATGCTTTATTTGCACTGCTCGCTGTCCCCGGGGGATAGATATTGCCCGATTAATGGAAGCTTTGCGTGTGATCAACTTGCGTAAGGGCAGAGAGGTTTTGATCGCTGAGAAAATTCCTCTCGAAATACTTACTCGTGTTCCACAAATGGCATTAACCAGTGGATTTAGAAAGCTCAGCGCATAAAAGGGGGAGAAAGAATGAAAATCCCATACTTCCCGGGGTGTACCCTGCACAGCAAAGCTAGGGGATTAGACGAAACAACACGGGGCTCCCTGGCAGCATTGGGTGTTGAGTTGGTGGAATTGCCAGAATGGACTTGTTGCGGAACAGTATTTCCCCTGGCCCAGGATAATTACATTGGCATGGTAGCTGCTGCTCGTATTCTGGCAAATGCTGCAAAGATGGAGGGGGGTAAGCTAGCTACAGTTTGCTCCTTTTGCTATCACGTGTTGAAAAGGGTTAATTACGCTATTAAAAATAACTCTGAAGCAAGAAAAAAATTAAATGATTATTTAGAAGAAAATTATGGTGGAGAAATTGAAACAATTCACCCATTGGAAATTTGCAAGGAAATAATTGGACTTGATGCTATCAGGGAAAAACTTAAGAGAAAGCTTAAAGGGCTTAAAGTAGCCTGCTATTATGGTTGTATGCTTGTGCGGCCTGCAGCGGAAATGAATTTTGATCACCCGGAAAACCCTACCATTATGGAAGAACTGATCAGTGCCTTGGGTGCGGAGGTGGTAGAATACCCGGGGAAAACTACCTGTTGTGGTTCCTACCAGGTTTTAAATGATATGTCCCTGGTAAAACAGAAAGTCAAAGAAATATTATACTCCGCTTCTGCCAGGGGGGCAGAAGCAATAATCACCAGCTGCCCTTTATGCCAGTTTAATCTGGACTGGATGCAGGAAAAGCTGGCGGAGGAAAACAATGGTTTTTCTAAAGTACCTGTCCTATATTTTACCCAGCTTTTGGGGCTAACCTTAGGTCTTCCGGAGGAAAGCCTGAGACTGGGCGAACATTACGTAGACCCCAAACCTTTACTACTGGGAGCATAGTCCATTCATACCGTAGCGCAGTTCTGCTTTTAAGGAGGATAGAATCATGGCGGAAGAACGAAAAATGGTTAATATATACATTATGGGAAAACATTATAAAGTCCCCTATGGCTTAACAATCATGAAAGCCATGGAATACGCAGGTTACCGTTTTGTCCGGGGATGCGGCTGCCGCGGAGGATTTTGCGGCGCCTGTGGTACTGTTTATCGCAAACCTGGAGACTTCAGACTTAAAGTTGGACTGGCCTGTCAAACCATGGTAGAAGACAACATGTACTTAACCCAAATTCCTTTCTACCCCGCTAACAAAGCTACTTATAACCTGGAGGAACTTACCCCCACCCTTTCTACCATCCTGCAATATTATCCAGAAGTAACCCGTTGCCTGGGCTGCAACCAGTGTACCAGGATATGCCCCCAGGAGCTAAAAGTGATGGACTATATAGCCGCAGCTCAACGGGGAGATATTGAAAAAGTAGCTCACCTTTCCTTCGATTGCATCATGTGTGGTCTCTGTGCTTCCCGCTGCCCTGCTGAAATTGTACATTATAACGTAGCGATCCTGGCCCGGCGTCTTTATGGCCGTCACATTGCCCCACCAGCTAAACACCTGGCCAAGAGGGTAGAAGAAATTAAAGCCGGAAAGTTTGACGAAGAAATACAAAAGCTGATGAAGATGAATAAAGAAGAACTACAAAAGCTTTATAACGCACGGGATATTGAACCTTAAGGAAGGTGGAATATAGAGATGTATACTCAGGAAATGCAGGAAGCTATCAAAATCGTAGAACAAACAAGAGAAAGGCGTTTAAAAGAAACTTTTCCTCGCCTGAAACCAGAAGAAAAAGAAAATCTTTTGCGTTCTTATCACCCGGACTATAAGCCAGATGCTACCAGAGTGGTAAAAGTAGGCCCCAACAAGGGTGATAAGTTTACCCATGAACACGCCGATCTTCTGGAAAGCCGGAGTATGCTCGACCCCGATACATTCTCTCTAGATAATATTGATTTCGACGTAGACGTTCTGGTCATTGGCGGCGGCGGTGCCGGTACATCAGCAGCTCTTTTGGCTCACGAGGCCGGGGCTAAAGTAATGATAGCAACCAAGTTGCGCCACGGCGATGCCAACACAATGATGGCGGAAGGGGGCATCCAGGCCGCAGATAAAGAAAACGATTCCCCAGCCATTCACTATCTAGATGTAATGGGCGGTGGGGGTTTTTACAATATTCCAGAACTTGTGGCTGCTTTGGTACTGGATGCACCATTGTGTATCCAATGGCTGGAAAGCCTGGGCTGCATGTTCAGTAAATTCCCCGACGGAACCATGCACACCATTCATGGCGGAGGTACTTCCCGCAAGCGCATGCATTTTGCCCATGACTATTCCGGTGCGGAAATAATGCGCACCCTGCGCGATGAAGCCCGAAACCGCGGTATTCCTGTTATTGAGTTTTCCCCGGCCGTTGAATTAATTATTGATGAATACGGGCAGTGTGCAGGAGCCGTACTTTATAACCTGGAAACAGAACAGTTCCTGGTGGTAAGGGCAAAAACAGTGATTATTGCTACCGGTGGCTCGGGTCGCCTGCATATTGGAGGATTCCCTACCACCAACCATTACGGTGCTACAGCGGACGGTATTGTTATGGCTTATCGTGCAGGAGCCAAATTAATATACCTGGATGCTACCCAGTTTCACCCTACGGGAGTGGCATTTCCAGAACAAATTGTGGGGCAGTTGGTAACTGAAAAGGTACGGGGCCTTGGTGCTCAACTGGTTAATGCAGAAGGTGAACAATTCATCTACCCGCTGGAAACCAGAGATGCGGTTTCCTCGGCCATTATCAGGGAGTGCAAGGAACGCAAGAAAGGCATCACCACCCCCAGTGGAATGCAAGGTGTATGGTTAGATTCTCCCATGATCGACATAATTCACGGAAAGGGTACGATAGAAAGAGAACTACCCGCCATGTTTCGCCAGTATAAACGTTTTAATATAAATATGGCTGAGCAGCCTATTCTGGTTTACCCAACACTTCATTATCAAAACGGCGGCATATTAATTAACGACAAGGCTGAAACAAGCATCCCCAATCTCTATGTAGCAGGAGAAGCATCCGGTGGGGTACACGGTCGCAACAGGCTGATGGGTAACTCTTTGCTGGACATTATTGTTTTTGGACGCCGGGCAGGCATGAATGCTGCCGAAAGAGCAAAAAGTGTAAAACTGGGCAGGCTTACCCTCGATCACGTAAAACGCTATCACGAAGAATTGCGTAAAGAAGGACTCGGTCAGAAAGTCGCTCCCATTTTGCTTCCGGACTACCGCGGTAAAATTAGCGGTTAATCCCAGAAAAAAAGTAAAAATCGAACGGGGGGCTATTAGCCCCCTCTTTACATTAGAGGCTCATCTAATGTTCACCAGACCAGGCAAAACCTCAACGGGTAAAACTGGAGAACACCGGGAGTATTTTTGGTAGGCTGAATGAAAAAAGCTTTCGGGGAAACTTCTCTCCGAAAGCCTTTTCTTTTAGAATTTATTAGAAATTAGAATTAGATGTTGTTTAAGATTGAGGTGGATCCAGTTGTTTTTGAACCTGTTGTAATAAATCCCCAACCCGGGCATTTAATTGTTGTAACTGGCTGAATTGCTGGGAAAGGTGTGGCTGGGTTGCCGCCAGCTGGCTGAGCATTATCCCCATTTCATAGGCGGCTTTTTGTGCCTCACGCACATGAAAAGACATTTGCTGCCTCTGCATACCGGGGTTAGGGTTATTATCTAAAAACTCAAACCATCCCATATTCTAGATCTCTCCTTTTTACCATTACCGTTTAATAGTTCACATAAAAGACATTTTTATTATGTACAAAAATCCAGATTATATATGCTCCCCCTTCGGAACATCTCTGGCTTTTAATGGTAACCCATGTTATAATAGGACTTGCCATTCCGAGGTGAGAGCCATGAAAATTATTACCACGGAAAAAATTCCAATTAAAACCTGGGCCCGGGAAGTAGAAGAGGGTGCCTTAGAACAGGCCCGACATCTAGCCAACCACCCCTTCGCCCGCTTTCACGTTGCCCTCATGCCTGATGTTCACCAGGGGTATGGTATGCCCATTGGGGGAGTATTAGCAACTGAAGGGGTAATTATTCCTAATGCCGTAGGTGTGGATATAGGATGTGGAGTGCGTGCAGTGAGGACAAACCAAAAGGTGGATAACATAAGGACTTTTTTAAAAAGGATTTTAAATCAGATCCAGCAGGCTATTCCTACCGGCTTTGACCACCATAAAAAACCTCAAAAGAGCCCCCTCTTTCACAGGGCTCCAGATGTTCCGGTGATCAAAGAAGAACTAGAGAACGCTAAATATCAGCTGGGCACTCTGGGAGGTGGAAATCATTTTATAGAATTTCAAGCCGATGATCAGAATTATGTCTGGGTTATGCTGCACTCCGGTTCCCGAAACTTCGGCAAAAAAGTAGCTGACTATTATAACCGTCTGGCTATAAATCTAAACGAAAAATACGGTTTTCCCATACCCCGGGAATGGCAGCTGGCCTGCCTGCCACTGGAAAGCCTGGAAGGACAACAATACCTGTCAGCTATGAATTTCTGTCTTGAATTTGCGCGAGAAAACCGGGCTCGAATGATGAATGTTATTCTGGAAATCTGTCATTCCACGCTCCCCGATTTTACCTGGGACAAAGAAATAGACGTTCATCATAATTACGCTTCTTTAGAAAAACATTTTGGCCAGCAGGTAATGATACATCGTAAGGGAGCTGTACGGGCGGAAGGGGATGTAATTGTCCCCGGTTCTATGGGCAGCCCATCATATATCTGCCGCGGGCTGGCCAACCCAGAGAGTTTTGCCAGCTGTTCCCATGGAGCGGGACGGGTTATGGGTCGTAACGAAGCCCGGCGGCGAATTCCAGTAGATGAAGTTATCAAAGAAATGCAGGCACTGGGAATTGAGCTTTTTAAAATCAAGAAAAAAGACCTGGCCGAAGAATGCCGCCAGGCCTATAAGGATATCAATCAGGTAATGGAAGAACAAAGGGATCTCGTGGAGGTAATGATTAAATTAAAACCTCTCGGTGTAATCAAAGGATAACTTTCAGTTATTTCGGCACTTATAATTTTTAAGGATTGGGTACTCTACTAATAGCTCCTACCGGGCAGGCACGATAACAACGCCCGCAACGGGTACAATTATCAAGGTTAATATTATAGTGCACCGTCTCGTCGATATAAATGCCTCCATCCCTGCATTCCAGCTCACAGGCCGCACAGGACATGCAAAGCTCCTGGTTGATCTGGTAGTTAAACTTAAACTTCTTCGGTTTCATCAGGCCCCCCCCTTTCAATTAACATTAACTGTACGTAACCTTTCTACAACCCGGACAAAATTCCTTCCCCAATTTTCTGTTCATTGGTGTTCTTGAGATCATTCCATTAATTAAAAAAATTTTTATTTATGCCCGCGTCCGGTATTTATATAAAAGATCGTTACAAGACAGAATAAAAAATAAAGGTTATAAAGGGAGGGTTTGTTTTGGCAAGAAAACGCATTCGAGGGGTAATTCACCGGTACCACATTCAAGAAACATCCAGGCACGGATATCAACCGCTATGGAAGACAGGGTACGCGATGGAATATAAAAAAAGAACACGTATTTCCGGAGTTAATAGACCGTCCACTTAATGCCTTTAAAGAAAACCAGGGGCCCCTTTTCAGCACCTGGACGGTACCTCAAGGTTACCCCTGGGTCTATCAGTTTGGTGGGCCATGAGGGAATCGAACCCCCAACCTGACGATTAAGAGTCGCCTGCTCTACCAGTTGAGCTAATGGCCCTGGTCGGGATGGAGGGACTTGAACCCCCGTCCTCTTGCTCCCAAGGCAAGCGCGCTAACCAAACTGCGCTACATCCCGTAATTATCAATTTTTAAATGCAAGTCTAATTATAATCCTCACTTCTAATAACGTCAAGGTTTATAATCAAAAAAAAGTCCAGCTTTACGCTGGACGGGGAGAGATAGAACTCACCAAAGCGGAGTAGTATTATTATTTCCAGGAAAGAATTTTTTAAACCCATCCAGCAAAAATATAAACCAATTTACGTTATTAAAAATTTATAGGGAGGTAGGAACATGTTTAAAACGGCTGAAAAATTATTCCTGGCTGGCCTTGGTGCTCTGGCCATGACCACCGAAAGGGTGGAAAAAAAGATTAATGAACTGGTGGAAAAGGGTCAAATGGGTAAAGAAGAGGCGCGTAATTTTTTACAGGAAATTGTTAGCAGGGGTGAAGAGGAAAAAACGAATTTTTTAGAAACAATTCGCCGGGAGCTTATACGATTAAAGGATGATCTGGGTCTCGTTACCAGAGAAGAAATAGAAGAGATTAAAGGCCGGGTTGCTCGCCTGGAAGAACTGTTGCAAAACAAATGAAAATTTACATCATGTGAAATCGATAACAAATAAAATAAAATACATGAGTTCAAAACTTTTTCTCTGGCCGGCAGGAAATTTTATAATCACGTCGAAATCGTAACTTCGAAATTTTAAAAATAAATAGATGAAGCAGGAATTAAACCAGGGTTTGTAGAAACACACATTTAATTAATACTGCCTTCCAGTTAGAAATAGTATTTATGAAATCTATCCGAGGTGAATGATGAATGAAACTGGCCATTTCCGGGAAAGGCGGAGTCGGGAAGACCACCATTGCAGCTGCCCTCATCAAATCTTTTGCCGAAACCCATAAAACCGTATACGCCATAGATGCCGATCCCGATGCCTGCCTGGCCACTGCTATAGGGATTCCCGAAACTATTGCCAGCGGGTTAAAGCCTATAGTAGAAATGCGGGATCTCATCCGGGCCAAAACCGGAGATGGCACCTTCTTTACACTCAACCCCCAAGTTGACGATGTACTGGAAGATTACAGCTACCGGTTCAATAATATTAGATTTATCCGCATGGGAGGAATAAAAAAAGGGGGTTCTGAATGTTACTGCCGGGAAAACACCTTTCTTAATGCCGTGGTTTCCTCACTGTTGCTGGATAGTAATGAAGTAGTAGTAATGGACATGGGTGCCGGCATCGAACATTTATCCCGCGGAACAGCTAAGGGAGTTGACCTGATGCTGGTGGTGGTAGAACCCAGTCGCAACAGCATTAACACCGCAAACCTGGTCAAGAAGCTTGCAGCGGACTTGGGAATTCGTAAAGTAAGAATTATTGGTAATAAAATCCGTTCCCCGCGGGAGGAAGAATTTATAAAAGGACAGTTTCCTCCCGAAGAAATTCTGGGTTTTATTGAATTTAACCACGAAATATGGGAAAGCGCTATGGAACCGAACTCAGTTGCGGCAGGAAATCTCCTGGCTGGCATGAGGAAGGTTCGTGAAAAAATATTACGAGAGGCGGGTGATCAATAAAAATATTAAGTATAACAACTTATTACAATAGTGTTTTAAGTTATAACTAATTATTTTTTCAGAAAGTATGAAGCCGGAACTTTTATTTAAATTTAAAGACAAATATAAACGATAAATATTTTCAACCAGTCAACTCTTTAGCCAAGGAGGTTAAAGCAATGCCAAGGTTTAGAGATCCCAGCCATACCTGCCGGCCTTCAAATGCCCCCAGGGTTGTTGATCCTAAAGTGGCAAAAAGATCAATAGACCCGGCAGTGTTAGAAATGATTGACGTAGCCAAAGAAAGGGGTGTTATCACTACCTTTGACCGGGTAGTAGCCCAGCAACCCCAATGCCAGTTTGGCTACAAGGGAATATGCTGCCGTTTCTGTATGATGGGACCATGCCGGATTAAGGCCGATGAAGGTCCCGCAAGCAAAGGTATTTGTGGAGCCTCGGTATGGACCATTGTAGCCCGTAGCGTAGGTCTAATGCTGCTTACCGGTGCGGCTTCCCACAGTGAACACGCCAGCCATATGGCTCACACCCTCCTGGAATGCGCCGAGGGCCATGCCCCGGATTATGAAGTAAAAGATGCTGATAAGTTGCGCCGTATCGCCAAGCGCATTGGTATTGAAACTGAAGGGAAAGATAACATGACCCTGGCCAAGGAAGTGGCCGAGGCAGCTCTGGCAGATTACAGCCGGTTGAAAGGATTTGGTGAATCCACCTGGGTAAAAACAACCATAACCCCGGGGAGACTGGAAAAATTCCGCAGCCATAACATTATGCCCAGCGGAGTTTACAATACCATTTCTGAACTGGTCAGCCAGGCCCACATTGGTATGGACAATGATCCAGTTAATATAATTTTCAGTGCTCTAAGGGTAGCGCTCGCGGACTATACAGGTATGCACGTGGGTACCGATCTTTCCGATGTTCTCTTCGGTACTCCCAAACCGGTAGTCAGCGAAGCCAACATGGGTGTTATTGATCCGGCCAAAGTAAACATCGTCCTACATGGACATAACCCGATCCTTTCCGATATAATTGTTCAGGCAGCAAAGGAAATGGAAGAAGAAGCCAAAGCTGCTGGAGCTGCTGGTATTAACCTGATGGGCATTTGCTGCACAGGCAATGAGGTGCTTATGCGCCACGGTGTACCTCTGGTTACCTCCTTTGCCTCACAGGAGCTGGCCATCACTACAGGTGCAATTGATGCCATGGTTGTGGACGTGCAGTGCATTATGCCATCAATACGTACCGTTGCCGAATGCTTCCATACCTTAATTATCACCACCTCGCCAATTGCCAAGATTCCAGGATCCTATTACCTGGACTTCCAAACTACCAAAGCAATTGATAACGCAAAACAAGCTATCCGGCTAGCCATTGAAGCCTTCAAACAAAGAGATCCTAACAAAGTACACATTCCCAATATCAAGAATAAAGTCGTGGCGGGATGGAGCCTGGAAGCACTTTATGAACTCTTCCGCACTGTTGAACCAGACAATCCCGTAAAAGCCATCACTGACGCTATTCTTAGCGGAGAACTTAAAGGAGTAGCCCTGCTGGCCGGTTGCAATAACTTAAAGCGCTTCCAGGATGATACTCATATTACCATTGCCAAGGAAATGATTAAGAATGATGTCTTTACGGTAGCTACCGGCTGCGCCGCCCAGGCATGTGCCAAGCTGGGGCTGATGGCTCCTGAAGCCATGGAATTTGCCGGTGAAGGCCTGAAGAAATTCCTGGCCCGGATCAGTGAAAAAGCCAACTTAAGCACTCCACTGCCACCTGTGTTCCACATGGGATCCTGTGTGGATAATACCCGGGCTTCAGATCTCCTTATGGATATGGCCAATACACTCGGTGTGGATACCCCGAAAGTTCCCTTTATAGCTTCTGCTCCAGAAGCCATGAGTGGCAAAGCAGTGGCCATCGGTTCCTGGTTTGTTGCCATGGGTGTACCTGTACATGTAGGCTCCATGCCGCCCGTGGAAGGCAGCGATTTAATTTACAGCATTATCACTCAGGTAGCCAGCGACGTATATGGCGGTTACTTCATTTTCGAGATGGATCCCGCTGTAGCCGCTCAAAAGATGCTCAGTGCATTAGAATACCGCACCTGGAAGCTGGGCGTGCACCGCAAGGTGGCCGAAGATCTGGAAACCGCTCTCTGCCAGAACTATTAATGAGCCAGGAGGAAAGGAGGAACCTGCATGTCCGAGCAAATCAATTTTGACCAGATTTTTGAAGGAGCGATCGAGCCGGGGAAAGAACCCAAGCGGCTCTTTAAAGAAGCCTATGAAGGGGCCATTACCGCTCTGAGCTATGCCGAGATCCTGCTCAACCAGGCCATTCGCACCTACGGGGCGGACCATCCCATTGGTTATCCGGATACCGCCTACTATCTGCCGGTGATCCGCTGTTTGAGCGGGGAAGAGATCAAGACCCTGGGCGACTGCGTGCCGGTACTGAACCGTGCCCGGGCACAGGTCAAGGAAAACTTC
>NZ_FQUW01000067.1 GCF_900129285.1 Desulfofundulus australicus DSM 11792 | reverse complement strand
ACATTTTTTGATATTCCCAATATACATCCTTGATTTTACTGGGTTTTCAAGAGTTGATGAAGCCTAAAACCCGCTTTTACTGTCAAAGTTGAGTTTGGATGGGCGGGAGATACACCAGCACTCAGCTCTTATTGGACAGCTTATCGAGAAGGTGGAAGTCTGATTTCAACGTATAAAAGGCAAAGTTTCCCTAATGCTGGAGTTGTTTGGGGAATGTATCAAGTTGAAGTAGGAAAGAAAACAAAATCTGGAAATATGGCCGAGGTAGCTTATACTTATTGGCACCAGACAACTAATTATAGTTTAGAATTTACGATGTCTTATCCTCCAGCAATTACTTTAGTTACTTCGGGAACTGATACTGAATCCAAGTGTCCTACCGGTCATTACTATTATTATTATTATTAATATTATATCGAGTATATTTTTATCTTTTAAAAGCGCCTTTAAAAAGGCGCTTTTTGATAGGGGTATGGCATTCATGAATAAATACGTATTTGCCGGCTTACTTGTTTTGATAGTTGCTATTTGCGTTAGCTGTATAAGGGGACATCAATCAGTTGAGGAAGCTATTCAATTTTATTGGAAAAATAGGGAAAAAGATGATGCAAATGTTGAGCTATTGGCCGTTGACTCCCTGAGTAATAATCAGCAAGTGGTTTTTTATATAAAAGATAATTTTTTATTACTTCAACCTATTATTTATAAAAATGGGTTGTGGTATGTTGGTGGTAAACCTGAAATAATAAATAATCTGCAAACAAAAGATCCGATTCAAGCGTTTTATGTAAGTTTTGAGTATAAAAGAAAATATTATACGGTAATTGGTGCAAAAATAAATAGTGCAGAAATTAAAACAATTAACACTTATATTAAAAAAGATGGCATGTGGGATGAATATTTGAAGTTTCAAGCTGATTTTATTAAATTGTTAGAAGGTGTAAATTGTGACGTAAAAATTGAGGCTTATGATGAAACTGGTGTTTTAAGATATGAAACTTATTTGTAGAATTTTTGACGCTCAAGATACAATTGAATACCCGAATTCGACAGCACCTCTTTTTTACAGGGCGAAAAGCCGCCTGCTGCAAGGTTTTTCGCCTCTGGGGGAAAGCAAGCGTGTATCTTGTTTTTGACCCTCCCGTCTCAACCGGACCTTATACACCCTGGGCGGCATGGGTAGGTCGATGGCTTCGAAAATGCCTCGCATAGCCGCAGAAAGCGCAGCGGTAAGAAGTCAATATATTCCTAAATTGATACAGTCGCAAAACCCCCAGCTAAATGGCAGATATTAACATAACCCAGGAAAAATGCTGCTCCCTGCTATGGACGAAAATGGTCTCCCACAGCGATTCATTATGATCACATGTAAAATCACGAAAAACAGGATAAACCCCTATAAAACTACCCTCTCCGCCAGGAAAACAACCAAAAACGTCGAATATCCAACTATGGCTGATGATTTCTACCCGGGGAGGAAAATCTTATGTACAGGCCATTAAAAGAAGAGCAGCTCTCCTTTTATCACCCGGACCTGACACTGACCCGGATGTTCGGGCAAGACAACTTTTATCACCTGTTCCGGGAAAAATGCGACCTTTTCATCAAGGACGTGGACTTTACGCCGTTGTACTGTCCCGACAATGGCCGTCCTGCCGCTTCACCGGCGATCCTGTTCAAAACCCTCATCCTGCAGCGGCTGTTCGACCTGTCCGACCGGAAACTGGAAGATGCCTGCCGGTACGACCTCCGGTTCAAAATACATCCTTGGTTTAGAGCTGGATGACATGGGTTTTGACCACAGCATTTTCGGCCGTTTCCGGGACCGCCTCCTCCAATCGGAAAAACACAAAGAAGCCTTTTTCAAGCTGCTTGAGCTTTTGGTAGATGAAGGGCTGGTTAAAGAAAAGGAAAAGCAGCGCGTAGACTCCACCCACATCATTGCCAATGTGGCGGTACCGGCGGCCACGGAACTGATCCGCCAGGGGGTCAGGCAATGCCTGATCGAGATGAAACGCAAAGACCACGCCGTTTTCCTGCAGGCCCGGCAAACCCTGACCGAATTGGTACACCAGTACTTAAGCGGCAAAATGGCCAAAAAGCAGATGGAACAGATAGATGAGACCAAACGCCGGCAACGGCTCACCGCGGTAGTCAAGGACGCCCGGGAACTGCTGGCTTTCCTGGATAAACGGGATAACCTGCACCCGGCGGTAGAATACCGGCGGACAATTTTACAACGCCTGTTGTATGAAAACGTCATGCCGGATGAAAACGGCG
>NZ_FQUW01000051.1 GCF_900129285.1 Desulfofundulus australicus DSM 11792 | reverse complement strand
ACCCCGCTCGTTCATTCCGGTGCTGCCTTACATAGTCATCAGCAGCTTCCAATACTTCCTTGCATATATTACGGCCCAATTCATTGAGCACGTCTTGCAGCTCAAGCTGAAACCTTGGATAATCAATCCCCTTCTCAAGTTTCTCAAAAATTAAAGTGGCTACTTGCAGGAAACTGTTATATACGTGCTGAATTATCTTCATGAGAGTGCACCTCCGAGTTTCCGATCCTTCGGTTACTCGCCCTTCCTAGGCGGTGCACTCTCCTTTCTATTTCCTACCGCCTTTTTCCTTCTTCAATTTCCTACAGTAACTTTACACTAAGCTGATTCCCCCCGTACCGGTTTTTTACCCGTTGCTGGTGGCGTTGAATGTTCATGGGCTCCTGCCCCAAGTTTCACGGCCCTGGCCCGGGAGTATTTCCAGCTACATCCGGTTAATACCAATAAAAATCAGGGCAACTCCCAGCAGGATAATAGCCATGCTGGAAAGAGACACTTTACCGGCCAGGCCGGCCAGACCCAGGCTGGTGGTTGTAAGCAGAATTGTGGGTCCCACCAGGGCCAGCAGGCTATTTATTTTAAAGGCTGTTTCCACCCGGTTAAAATACAGCATTAGCATGGCAGCGCTGAATTCAATGGATGAAGAAAGCAATCTCAAAAGGGCCATGCTCAAGACGATGCGGTCCAGGAATATAAACATAAAATCCCTCCTGCCGGTTTTTACTAAAATTTCTTATGCCCTGCAGCATTCATAAATGCATAGGCGGGGTTAAAGGCAGGGAAAACTTTTGGCGAAAGGACGGGATAACTCAATGAAACAGCAAAAAAGCACCCTGGTGCTGGCTGCCTTGAGCGGGGTGCCCTTTATTATGGTTCTGGGCAATTCCATGATCATCCCGGTGCTGCCTGCCATCAAGGAGGCGTTGCACCTCACCCAATTTAAAGTCAGCCTGCTGATCACCCTCTTTTCTGTTCCTGCCGGGATTATCATCCCGCTGGCCGGTTTCCTCTCGGACCGTTTTGGCCGCAAAAAAGTAATTGTACCGGCACTCATCCTTTACGGACTGGGCGGTATACTGGCCGGGCTGGCAGCAATTTTCCTGAAAAGCATGGTTTACCAGGCCATTCTCGCCGGGCGCATTTTGCAGGGCATGGGAGCGGCGGGAACCGCTCCCATTGCCATGGCCCTTACCGGAGATCTTTATACGGGTAAACAGCGGGCCACGGCCCTGGGTATCATCGAAGCAGCCAACGGCCTGGGCAAGGTGGTGAGCCCCGTACTGGGTGCCCTGCTTGGCCTGATTACCTGGTATGCTACGTTTCTTTTTTTTCCCCTGGTAATAATACCGGTGGTTCTGGGCGTATATTTCCTGGTCAGTGAACCGGAACAAAACCGGCAGGCACAAAGCGTACGGGAATACCTGAAATCCATTGCCAGGGTCTTTGAGAAAAAATCGGCCATGCTGCTCACCTCTTTCCTGGGCGGGGCAGTGGCACTGCTGACCCTTTTCGGCGTACTATTTTTCCTCTCCGAACACCTGGAAACAGTATTCCGGCTGAATGGTGTGCGCAAGGGCATGGCCCTGGCCGTCCCGGTGCTGTTTATGAGCTCAACATCTTATCTCACCGGCCGGCTTATCAAAAAGCGCCTGGCCTTAATGAAATGGCTGGTGGTAACAGGCCTGGCCCTGATCAGCGGTGCCCTGACCTTGATGGGCTTTTACCGTACCACCTACCTTTTTTTCATCGCAATTTCCCTGGCCGGCATCGGAACCGGGCTGGCCCTCCCCTGCCTCAATACCATTATCACCAGCTCTACAGCCGCGCAGAGGCGTGGCCTGGTGACTTCCCTTTATGGTGGAGTGCGATTTCTGGGTGTAGCCCTGGGCCCCCCCCTTTTTGGTCTTTTAATGAATTACGGCCTGCCCCTTATGTTCTGGAGCACGGCCACCCTGGCCGGGGTTGCCGCCCTGCTGGCTGTATTTTTAATCAGGGTAAGGGATATGAAAGAACCCGCGGCAGAAGAAAAAAGCGGGCCTGTCCCTTACAAACTCCAGCCGGTCCCCGGCATGGCTGCACGCAAGCCCTGGAAATACCCGGAAAAACAGGAATAATAACTGGATTCTATTTCCATCCGGTCCCGGGTAACCTTTCGCTATCCGTGGTAATATTTCTATGAATGGCTAGCTTTTCGGGAGACCTGGAAAGGAGGTGTCCGAAAGGGCACCTGTATAACACAGGTGCAACCTGTTATCCCGAAAGGAGCTTGAGAGTATGAATGAGCAGGAGGGCACCCGGTCATGGCAGGCATTTCTAAACTTTCCCCTGGGTAGAAGATTGGAAAAGCCACGACAGCAGGGCTTGACCATGATCATTGATAAGGGCCTGGGTCTGATGGAAACAAAAGATATTTTAAATGTATGCGGCCAGTATATTGACTTTTTCAAGCTGGGATTTGGGACTCCCGCTTTGTATGCTCCGGAGGTGTTAGAAGAAAAAATTCATCTCGTCAGGTCTTTCGATATAGAAATTTATCCCGGGGGAACATTCTTCGAAGTGGCCATACTGCAGGACAAAATCGAGGAGTATCTCTACCTGGCCAGGAGTATTGGCTTTACAGCGGTGGAAGTTTCTGACGGAACCATCAACCTGCCATCCGAACTCAGGGAAAAAGTCATTTCCCGGGCCGCTGATCTCGGTTTGAAAGTATTAACTGAAGTGGGCAAGAAAAATGGTAAGCACTACCCCGTCCAGTATTTAGTGGAGCAGATCCGGAGGGATCTCGAGCTGGGGGCTTACCGGGTTATTCTGGAAGGCCGGGAGTCCGGTACCAACGCAGGCCTTTACAACAGCCAGGGGGAATTCATTCATGAAGAGCTGGAGGAACTGCTCGACAGCATTGGTGATCCCCGGATTCTAATCTGGGAAGCACCCCTTAAGAACCAGCAGGAAGAACTGATCCTCCGCTTCGGCCCCAATGTTAACCTCGGGAATATCCCTCCACATGAAGTCCTGGCCCTGGAAGCCCTGCGGGTTGGCCTCAGGGCTGATACCCTGAAATCTGTTTTGTAATATTTTAATTATTTGGACAATAAACCGCCTGCCCGGCGGCTTTCCTTTTAATGGTAATATTACCTCCCGGCACTACATAATCTAAAAAGAAAAGAGATAAAGAAAACACATAGCGAGGGAATACGCCATGCCCGGATTTACCCTGCTGGTTGCTTTATTCCTGATTGGTGTTATCGCCCGTTCCAACCTCATTGCCACGGCAGCCTGTTTACTGCTAATTATTAAACTGGCCAAATTAAATTTTATTTTTCCCTTCCTGGAAAAACGCGGCCTGGAACTGGGCCTGCTATTTCTCCTGCTCTCCATCCTGGTACCTGTAGCCACAGGCAGGATTACGGAGCGGGAAATGCTCTATAACCTTACCTCCCTGCCCGGATTGCTGGCCTTATTTGGGGGAGCCCTGGCCACCCATCTCAACGGCGAGGGGCTGAGACTGCTGCAATTGCAGCCGGAAATAATCTTCGGCCTGGTAACCGGTTCAATCATAGGCATAGTGTTCCTGGGCGGGGTCCCGGTGGGGCCCCTCATGGCAGCAGGCATTACCGCATTATTTATGGAGCTGGCTTCCTGGTTAAAAAACTAGCTTTTTTCCTTCAAGCGGGCCAGGATATCCTGCAGTTCTCCCGGTAACGGGGCGGTAAATTCCATGTATTCTCCTTTCCGGGGATGGTGAAAACCCAGTGTGGCCGCGTGCAAAAATTGACCCTGCAGGTCAAAATGAGGCCGTGACGGCCCGTATTTTAAATCACCCACCAGGGGATGCCCCAGATAGGCCATATGCACGCGGATCTGGTGCGTGCGACCGGTTTCCAGCCTCAGCTCCAGCAGTGTATACGGACCAAAGCGCTCCAGAACCCGGTAATGGGTTACCGCATGGCGCCCACCCTGGCTGACCACAGCCATGCGCTGCCTGTCCCGGGGGTGACGGCCAATGGGCGCATCCACCGTCCCCCGATCTTCCGCAAAATTACCATGGGCCAGGGCAATATACCGTCTGGTAACCCTACGTTCCTTCAGCTGCCTGGCCAGTTCCAGGTGAGCCAGGTCGTTTTTGGCCACCATAATCAGGCCGGACGTATCCTTATCCAGCCGGTGCACGATACCGGGCCGCATTATACCGTTTACCCCGGATAAGTCCCGGCAGTGAAACAACAGGGCATTGACAAGAGTCCCGCTGTAATTCCCCTCCGCCGGATGCACCACCATACCCCTGGGCTTGTTCACCACCACCACATCCGCATCTTCATAGTATATATCCAGGGGAATGTTTTCCGGAACCACTTCCAGTTCCCTGGGCGGGGGCACTCTCAATACGACCTCGTCTCCAGGCTTAACCCGGTAGCTGGAACGCACGGGGTCGCCATTTACCGTTACCTGCTGCCCGGTGATCAACTTTTGAATATGGGAACGGGACAGTTCCGGATTCTCTTTAGCCAGAAAAACATCCAGGCGTTCCCCGGCGTTACCCTCTTCCACCCGATAATAACTAATTTTCTCCACCCTTCCTTTCCCGTTCCTCCCTCCAGAGCGTATACAGCAATAAAAAAGCGCCGGTGACTATAGCCGTATCGGCCAGATTGAAAACCGGCCATATCCGGAAATCCAGAAAATCCACCACCAGGCCGAACCGGAGCCGGTCTATCAGGTTCCCTATGGCACCGCCCACAACCAGCCCCAGGGAGAGGCGAAGCAGTCGATGTCCCGGCGGGAGGCGCAGCGCGCCTGCTACCGCTCCGGCCACCACAAGCAGGGTGGCCACGATAAAAAAAGCTGTACGGTGGGCGAAAAGGCCGAACGCCGCCCCGGGATTGCGAACATACGTTAAATGGAATACATGCGGAATAACCGGCACAGATTGCCCCTCATACATCAGGTACTGTACCAGCCCTTTGGAGAACTGATCCACTACGAGAACAA
This sequence comes from Desulfofundulus australicus DSM 11792, assembly GCF_900129285.1. Taxonomy (GTDB): domain Bacteria; phylum Bacillota; class Desulfotomaculia; order Desulfotomaculales; family Desulfovirgulaceae; genus Desulfofundulus; species Desulfofundulus australicus. The sequence continues at coordinate 9,261 of NZ_FQUW01000051.1, read as the reverse complement.
TCAGGGCGGTCAACCAGAAAAACAAAGCTTCTCCTCCTTTGGTACAGGCATTATTAGCACTTCCCCGGTATACTCCAGCATATAATACCATGAAAATGGGCGGGGGAGCAAAACCGGGTTCACCAGGAAAGAAGTCCGGTTTAACCGGTTATTAACAATTAAAGATAAAAAGTTATTAAATTCCCTTCCCCAAAAACTATAGAAAAAAACCTTTTAGTTCAAAATAAAAATGGGGTGAATGGAGATGGATTTTTCTTTCAACGACCTGTTGTGGATTTTTTTTATTATTTTAGCCCTCCTGCCGGCTTCCCGCCAGTACCGGCTGGAATCACTGCGCCTGCGCTTAATCCGTAGCCTGGAGAAAAAGAGAAAAAGCCGGGTGATAACCTTAATCCACCGCCAGGAATCACTGAGTTTACTGGGCATACCCATTTCCCGCTATATTAACGTAGAAGACTCGGAAGCCATCCTGCGGGCCATTCGCCTGACGCCCGACGACATGCCCATCGACCTGATCCTGCATACCCCGGGCGGGCTGGTCCTGGCCGCAGAACAAATTGCCCGGGCTCTACAAAAGCACCGGGCCAAAGTTACTGTTTTCGTCCCCCACTATGCCATGAGCGGGGGGACCATGATTGCCCTGGCCGCAGACGAGATCGTAATGGACGAAAACGCTGTTTTAGGTCCTGTGGATCCCCAACTGGGTGAACTCCCGGCGGCATCTATTCTGGAAGCTGTGCATATTAAAGGACGGGAACGGGTGGATGATCGCACCCTGATGCTGGCCGACATTGCTTCCAAGGCCATGAACCAGGTAGAAGAGTTTATCTACCAGCTGCTGGTGGAAAAAATGCCCCGGGAAAAAGCGCACCAGATCAGCCGCCTGCTTACCAGCGGCCAGTGGACCCACGATTACCCCCTCACCTGCGAGCGTTTACAGGAACTGGGTTTCCCCGTTTGTGCCGAGCTGCCGCCCGAAATCTATGCTCTGATGGACCTGTACCCGCAGCCTGCCCAGCGCCGCCCCTCGGTCCAGTACATCCCCATACCCTATACCCGGGAACCCGGACCGGGTAACCGCTAACTGCGGGTGTCCCTTACTGCAGTGGATTTTCCTCCCTGTATACCATGACATCCCGGTCCCGGAAATATGGCGGGAAGACCATTCTCTCCCCGTATCCCTCCAGGTAAGAAAAGTCCAGGACGCCCTCGCCCACTTCCCTGGACAGCGGCGGGCCATAGGCCAGGCGGTAAAGATCGGCCAGTTCAGCCACCAGGGGAAAACGGGGATTGGTAGTGGTGGTCTGGTCGGCAAAAGCGCGTTCGGCCATTTCGGGGATTTTACTTTCGTATATTTCCCGCTCAATACCCAGATCGGCCACGGTACAGGGAATATCCAGCTCTTTTAAAAGGCGAAAGATGGCACCGATGAGGCTCTTCACCCCCTCTTCCACCGTAGCTGCGGGCAGGTCCAGCAGGCGGGCCAGCTGCCAGTATTTTTCCGGGGCGTGAAAATACTCATACTGGGGAAAGGAAACAAACTTGGTCGGCCGGCTGGCATTGTAAGCCACCACGTAGGGTAAAAGAACGGCATTGGCGCGGCCGTGGGAAATATGAAAGGTTGCCCCCAGCTGGTGGGCCAGCGCGTGGTTGACTCCGAGAAAAGCATTGGTGAAAGCCATGCCGGCTATACAGGATGCATTATGCATTTTTTCCCGGGCCTTATGGTCACGGGCATTCCGGTAAGAACGGGGCAGGTAACGAAAGACCAGTTCCACAGCCTTTGCCGCCATGGCATCTGTATAATCTGAAGCCATTACCGAAACATAGGCTTCCAGGGCATGGGTCAGCACGTCCATACCTGTATCGGCCGTTACCCTATCGGGCATGGTCCGGGCAAAATCGGGATCTATTATGGCCACGTCGGGTGTGAGTTCATAATCGGCCAGGGGGTATTTTACCTGCTCGCCCTTATTGGTAATGACGGCAAAAGCCGTTACCTCTGAACCGGTACCGCTGGTGGTGGGTATGGCCACCAGCTGCGCTTTTCGCCCCAGCTTGGGGTATTTGTATGTGCGCTTGCGAATGTCCATAAATTTGAGCTTGAGAAACTCAAACTCCACTTCCGGGTGCTCATAAAAGAGCCACATGGCCTTGGCGGCATCAATGGCCGAACCGCCCCCCACGGCAATAATGGTATCCGGGCGAAACCGGTTCATCAGCGCACATCCCCGGCGCACAGTTTCCACCGAGGGATCCGGTTCCACTTCATAAAACACCTCGGTAACCACCTGGTTATTGCGATGGTTTAAATGATATAACACCTTGTCCACAAAACCCAGGCGTTTAACCTCGGGGTCGGTGACGATAAAGGCCCTGTTGACACCGGGAAGTTTACGTAAATATTGTACGGATCCCGGTTCAAAGTAAATTCGTTCAGGAACCCGGAACCATTGCAGTTTGGCCCGGCGCTTGGCCACCCTTTTTATATTGATCAGGTTTTCCACACTGACGTTGGATGTAGTGGAGTTGCTGCCCATGGAACCGCAACCGAGGGTAAAGGAAGGAACGTTCACATTGTAAATATCCCCGATGGCCCCGTGGGTGGCAGGTGAATTGACAATAATTCGCCCGGTACGTATACGACGGGAAAATTCGTCGATGACTTTTTGATCTTCAGAATGAATAACCGCCGTATGGCCCAGGCCGCCAAACTCAACCACTTTTTCACATAACTCAATTCCTTCAGCCGCACCATCCACAATATATAAGGAGAGAATGGGGCTTAATTTTTCCATAGACAGGGGATATTCCGGTCCCACCCCGGCCAGGGGAACCACCAGCACTTTGGTCTCCGGCGGCACGGTGAAACCGGCCATTTCCGCAATTTTCCGGGCCGATTGCCCGGCCACCCTGGGATTCAGGGTACAGCTCCCCCGTTCCACGGCCAGTTCTTCCAGCAGGCGGGTTTCCTCCTCATTCAAAAAATAGCAGCCATTCTCTTTCATCAAGGCCATAACCTGATCGGCCACTTCCCGGTCAATAATCACGCTTTGCTCGGAAGCACAGATTAAACCATTGTCAAAGGTCTTGCTCAGGATCAGGTCGGTTACTGCCCTTCTCAAGTTGGCGGTTTTTTCAATGTAACAGGGGACGTTTCCCGGCCCCACACCGAGAGCGGGCTTCCCGGTACTGTAAGCGGCCCGCACCAGCCCGGCCCCACCGGTAGCCACAATCAGGGCCACGCCGGGGTGCCGCATTAAATAACCGGTGGTATCATAGCTGGGATTTTCCAGCCACGAAATACAGCTGGCAGGGGCCCCGGCAGCCACCGCTGCTTCCAGCATAATCCTGGCTGCGGCTGCGCTGCAGCGCTGGGCATCGGGGTGAAAACTGAAGATTACCGGGTTCCGGGTTTTGGCACAGATCAGGGACTTGAACATGGTGGTGGAAGTGGGATTGGTTACCGGCACCACGGCAGCCACTACCCCTACGGGTTCGGCCACCTCCAGGTAACCTTCTTCCTCATTATCTTCAATTACGCCCACTGTTCTGGCATATTTTATGCTGTGATAAACCGCCTCGGTAGCAAAAATGTTTTTGGTCGCCTTATCTTCAAAAACACCCCGGCCCGTTTCCTCGACGGCCATGCGGGCCAGTTCCATATGCTTGTCCAGCCCGGCCAGGGCCATGTTGAGGACAATCCGGTCCACTGCCTCCTGATCCAGGCGGGCGAATTCCCTGGCCGCCCGGCTGGCCTTTTCCACCAGGGCATCAATTTCGGGAAAATTTCTCTGTTCGGCCACTTTACAGCACCTCCCCTCTCATTATTTCCGGTAAAAAAGGGAATATGCTTTCCCGTCAGGGCAAAAATAATTATTGAGAACGAAGGAGGAAATAACCTTCCAATGGCCTGCCCGCTATGTAACGGTACTTACACCGGCCGCCATTTATGCCCCTGTGGCAGCCTTATGGAAGATGCCGGCCCGGTGAGCGACTACTACGGGCCTTACAGCCCGTATTTCAACCTGGCCTTCGAAGCGACGGTTTGCATGCATCTTTTTATCTGCCCGGCCTGCGGCCGGGAACAGCGTGTGGCCGTTCACACCACCGGCGAGCCCCGGAAATGCCGTGCAAATAACTACATGGAGGATGATAATTAATGTTTTATCACCGGAAAGATGAATTTCTGTATCCTGTAAGGGTAAGCGGCCCCGACCCGAAGTTTGCCAGCATGCTGGTGGAGCAGCTGGCCGGGCAGAATGGAGAGCTGGCCGCCGGGATGCAGTATATTATTCAGGGACTGAAATGCAAAAACCCCAAAATAAAGGATCTTCTCCTGGACATTGGTACGGAAGAGTTAAACCATTTGGAAATGGTAGGACATATGATAGGTCTCCTGGCAGGGGAGCAGGTTAGCACTGCTTCACCTGAAGAATTTTCCTTCCAGCTCCTCGGTGGAGGCGGACCACTGTGGATTAATTCCCTGGGCTCACCTTTCTCCAGCACTTATGTGGACGCAGTGGGCGATATAGCCGCCGACCTGCAGTCCAACATTGCAGCCGAGTTCCGGGCCAAGGCTGTATATGAAAGGCTGTACCGCCAGGCTAAAGACCCGGCAGTTCAGGATTTCATCAAATTCCTGATCAGCAGGGAAGAAGCACACGCCAACCTGTTCCGCCAGGCACTGGATGAGGTACAGGGCCAGGGCGTTTTAAAGGACTTTGTTGACACCGGTTACTCCAGGCAATACTACGACCTCTCACAACCGGCACAATATGGCCAGTATACCTGAACGTTTTCAGTTTCAGGCTCAAGTTTTACAAACCCGGCAGGCTAAAGGGGTGGGTAAGATTATACCCACCCCTTTAGCCTGAGTTATCCCCACTTTCCAACTCCCCCTGTTTTGGCTCTCGCTCGCTCCAGTGACCCAGCACTCACCGGATCCATATACCTGCCCGGAGATTGAAAGCCTATATTAGGCAGCAATCATCCTATTAAAGAACTCCGGTTACAGTGAGTGCTGGGGGGCCAAACTATTGCTCGGCTCAAAGCTCCGGCAGGCTTCCCGGCCAACCTGGAAGTTGGAAGTCAGATGTCAGAGGTTGGAACTGCTGTTGGAATTCGTTGCGCGAATTCCTTCCTATTTCCGACTTCCAACTTCCGACCTCTAACCTCCATTTTCGGCATCCATGCCCCCGGGCCTGCCTTCGCTTTTCGCCTCGCTAAGTTTGGCTGGCCGCCAACTCAAGTCGCTCGCTACCGAGCCAAAACAGGGCTTTAAAAAACTGGGGGATACTTCAGCCCCTCAGCCTGTTGACAAACTTCTTATGTGCCCTGGTTTTAAAGGAGAAGCGACCTGGAGTGAGCGCTGCCGGGCCAGGCCACGTGCCGCGGACCGGATGCCCGCGGAAGCCACCTGAACACAGGATGTGTGAATGTGACCGGTACCCGCCAAAGACCGGAGCCGGGGCCTTTTGGCCCGGCCAGCGATACGACCGGGAGCGACGACTAAAACCAGGGCACATCCCGGAAATACCTTGTCTAGAGGCTGGAGTGGGTAAGATTGACCCACCCCTGGAATGGTTTTCACCCCTCCTGTGGCAGTCTTGACAGGTATGCTCAAGAAGGCCTAGAATATCTTTTAAAGTAAACTTACAAGGTATACTTTTAAAACCGGGGGAAGAAACAATGAGGCTTAATCAAGCTACAGATTACGCTTTCCGGGCAGTCCTTTACCTGGCCCAGCTCCCTCCTGGCGAAGTGGTAGAAGCCCAGGTCATTGCCAGGCATGAGGGTATACCCATGCGTTTTCTGTTAAAGATCCTGCGCCTGCTTACCAAGGCCGGGATTATTTATTCCTACCGCGGTGTGGGCGGTGGTTATGCCCTGGCCCGCCCCCCGGTAGAAATTACGCTGCTGGACGTAATGCTGGCTGTGGAGGGGCCGGTACAGATAAACCGCTGCCTCAAGGATCTCGGTGCCTGCACCAAAAAAGGACCACCCCATTGTCCCGTACACCGCGCCCTGGCCTCCATCCAGAAAACCCTGATTGAACAGTTTAAAAGCTATAATTTCGCCTGCCTGGCCGGCGGTTCACCGGAACCCGTTCCAGAGGTGACGAAACCTGCCGGGAAGAGATTTTCTTGCGGTGGGGCAAACTAAGTTAAAACCGGGAAAGAGAGGTGATGCAACCTGGGGGATTACCACGTTACCCTCTATGTATCGCCCAACTGTGAGAACTGTCAGAAGGCCAGGCAGTTCCTTGAAAACAAGGGGATCAACTATGAAGAGAAAAACATTCAAGATCCCGGGGCAAGGGGTGAACTCCGTTATAAAACCGGGCGTACAGAGTGCCCCACCATCGATGTTGATGGTCACATCGTAGTGGGTTACCTGCCGGAAAAATGGGATCATCTCCTCCGGGAAGAACCTTTACGCCTGACCTAGTAAAACATTTTAACCGGGAAAAACAGGGTCCCTGGTGGGCCCTGTTTTTCCTGTATAACTCTCCGGCATGGCAAAATCACTATTTCTCCAGGAATAAATGTAAATCCGCCCAGGAATCCAGCAGGCCATCCGGCCGGTAACGTTCCAGTTCTGCCCGGGAAGCTACCCCCCAGGTGACCCCCAGGGTTTTAACCCCGGCAGAACGCCCGGCCTGAATATCGAAATAACTGTCCCCTACATAAACCGTCCGGTCGGGCCGGGTCTGGAGAACTTCCATGGCCTTAAGAATTGGATCGGGCAGGGGTTTGTGCCTGTCTACGTCATGGGCGGTGACCATGACGTCAATATATTGATCCAGGCCGGTGAAGTTAACTGTTCGCCAGGCACCCGTCTTCCCTTTAGAAGTAACAATGCCCAGCTTGAGACCCATGGCACGCAGGTTGCGGAGCATTTCCAGCGTACCCGGGAAAAGCCGCGTATAGCGGTCATGATCAAGATGATAGTAGTGCTGGTAACGCTTGATAAAATCTTCGGCCCTCTCCTCCCCGGCAAAATACCGGGCAATATCCACAATTGGGCGGCCAATCCAGCCAAGAATATTACCGTCATCCCAGGGAATACCCATTTCACCAAACACCCGCCGGTAGGTATGCATTATCAGAGGAAGGGAGTCGGCCAGGGTACCGTCAAGATCAAACAAAACAACCTCCACGCACATGATTCATCCCGCCTTTCCTCCAAACAGTATAGCACAACTTTCCGCTTACAGGCAGGTACCTGCACACAAAGCAGGTAGCAAAGTTTTAACAAACTCTCCATGTGCCCTGGCTTTATAGGAGGAGCGACCTGGAGTGAGCGCTGCCGGGCCAGGCCACGTGCCGCGGACCGGATGTCCGCGGAGGCCATTTGAACACAGGAGGTGTGAATGTGGCCGTACCCGCCGGAGACCGGAGCCGGGGTCTTTTGGCCCGGCCAGCAAAACGACCGGGAGCGACGACTTTAAACCAGGGCACATCCCGGAGCATTTTGTCGTACAGCCTGTTACCTGCTCATGAAGCAGGTATTTTTTATTCTGTGGAGAATTCAAAACTCAAAAGGAGGTTCGTAGCAGCTACTAACAGGCCAACAAATGTTGACAAAATATAATAACGAATATACTCAAGCTGGCCGGGCGGGGCGAGTATAAAAAACCTTATCATCGAATATCCCGACCGGCTGGCCCGGTTTGGCTATTCGTACATCGAGCGGCACCTGAAACACTGCGGCGTGGAAATAATCGCTATCACGGAAAAAGAACCGAAAGACGCTCACACCGGGCTAGACGGGGGACTCACTGGCCGTAGTCACGTTCTTTTCGGCCCGGTTGTACGGGGCCAGGGGCGGCAGAAAAGTCAGACAGAGGTTTCGGGAACTGATTGCGGGAGTGGAGCCGGATGAAAAAGCCGAAAAAGAAGAAAACGGTTAACCCGGAAGACGGCATAAAATACACCGTATGCGGCGAATGGTTCCCGGAAAGTTTTCCTGCCCGGCGCAGCCTGCGTTGGGCCAGAGGGGAAGAAGATCCCCTGACCACCGAGATACGCCTTTTTTGCTCGTGCGAGCGCTGGGCCTTCAACCGGCTTCAGGAAGGTCGTTCCCGTGAAGAGCTCAAAAAAGAAGGCCAGAAGATATTCGGCATAAACTCCCGTTTTTGTGACGATGCCATATTAAAAGCAGGGGCCATTATTGAATCACGGCGGGAACTGCTGGCGCTGGAAATCGAAGAAACCGGAACGAAACTGGCCCGGGCCAGGAAGAAGCTTGACCGGGCGGAAAAAGACCTGGCCGCAGCGATAAAAACTGGTAGCCCGGCAAAAATCGAGAAAGCCGGACGCACCGTACACGGCCGCAAAGCGCGGGTCAAAAGACTGAAGACGAAGCTGGATGAACTGAAAACCCATCAAAATAACGGCACCATACCCACGGTAGTTTTTGGCGGCCGTTCTTTGTGGAAACGAATCTGCAGGGGTAGAGCCACAAAAGAAGAATGGCGAAGCGCCCGTCAGAACCGGCTGTACGCCCGGGGAGACGAAACCAAGGGCGGCAATCCGAACATTAAGATAAGCTACCGCAGCGGAGAATTTGCCTTGTCCGTGACCGTCTCCCACCTGTCCGAGCAGGCAGGCACGGACAGCAGAGGAAGACCGGTAATGACGAGGGCTCCCCGGGTAACGGGAAAGCTCTGGCTGCCGGAAAAGCACCGGCTCAAGGTGTGGGAGTCTCTTCTTTCCGGCGCTCCCTATAACGTTGAGTTAATCAAAGGCCGGGACGGCCGGTACAGGGTGCACATTACCTTCACCGTAACGGCACCTGAACCGGTGACCAGTCCCAACCGGGGCTACTTGGGGATGGACACCAACCCGGACGGGGTGGCTTTAGCCAGCGTCAATTATTTCGGCCAGCCCGAACCCTGGCCGGAGGGTTTCGAGGTACCTTACCCGAAGGCATTACACAAATTTGCCGGGGAATTCCAGGTGACAGTGCAACCGAACGGTTTCCTGTACATCAAGATGCCGGAACTTGCTTACAGCCGCGGATACCGGCGCACCTACCTGATAGGCGTACTGGCTAAAGTGGTGGTGGACACAGCAAAAGCTTTTGACAAACCCATTGCATTGGAGGACCTGGACTTCGGGAAAGACCGGCTGGACACGGACAGGAAATTCAACCGCATGGCGGCCAGCTTCCCGTTCAAGAAGATAATCGAGGCCGTCATGCGGAGGGCATCCAGGGAAGGTGTGGGCGTAAAACCGGTCAGGCCGGCGCACACGT
>NZ_FQUW01000052.1 GCF_900129285.1 Desulfofundulus australicus DSM 11792 | reverse complement strand
AAACTGAGGATATAGAAAAATGGCTGCAGGTGTCTTTACCGGCATTAAAGGGTCCTTTTGCCGACCGGCCGTGGATAAAGTATGTTTTACGGGAACTTGCCCGGCCAGATTTTGCTGCCCTTATTGGCTAACCTGTTCCCTGGTGAGCCTCAGAGGGCTTAAGAGGCAGCGCCGTTAGGGGAGCCTTGACAGCCGGGGTCCCCGCAGGTGGTACAATGGTTTTTGCGACGGGGCGCTGGTATTATCTTTACCTGTTCCCCGGAGCCGCCCCGTCGGTGGGTTTGTCTGACCACCTGCGGGGTGGATGTCAAGGCCGCTGCCTTTAAGCTAGTGTTTTTGAGCGGTGAGGTCTCATAACGGGAAAAATTTTTGTGGAGATACCTACTGGATCTTGACACGGACTAGAGTCTTGTCAACATTTGACATATTTCCTATACAATAATATACTTACCATATGAAACATGATCTGGAAGTTTATTTACCAATGAGGAAAGCCTGTGAAATTCTGAGCGTCGTACCCATAACTCTGCGCCGGTGGGAGAAAGCAGGTAAAATTAAGGCCATCCGCACTCCTTCCGGCCAAAGGCGCTACACCCGGAGCGAGATCCTTCGTCTTTTGGGAGAAAATCAGCCCGAGGGTGTTCGGGCTGTGATCTACGCCCGGGTATCTTCGGCAAAGCAGGCCGGCGAAGGAAACCTGGAACGCCAAAAGCATGGTAGTAATCGAATTCAAAGACAGGCTGGCCCGGTTCGGCTACAATTACATCGAAAAATACCTCAACGCTTTCGGTGTCCGGATAGAAGTCGTCAATGGGACAGAACCGAAATCCCTTCAGGAAGAACTTGTTGCTGACATATTAGCCATTCTTTCCAGCTTCAGTGCCACGCTGTACGGCCACCGGAGCAAGGAGTTCCGAAAAAAAGTAAGGGAGGCCATGAAAGACATTGAAGCCGCCGAAAAAGCCGAATAACATGTTCACAATAAAAGGCATATTAACCGTGGACAAGCGCCTGGCAGCAACCCTGATTAATTTCATGCGCGTCTTTCAGGCTGCCAGGCGCACCGCCTACCAGGCCATCCGCCGGGGAGTGAAGAGAGAAGAAATTATTTCCTCCCTCCAGAGTAAATTCATCCGCAACGCCCGCTGGTGCCAGTGGGCCTGTGCCGAAGCGGAAGACACCATCCGCTCCCAGAAAGAGCTCATTGGCATGTACATTCACGATCTGGAGGCGAAGATCGAAAAAGCCGAAGAGAAGCTGGAACGGGCTAAAAAATCTCTTCACCGCAAGGGAATTTTAAACAGAATCAAAAAGCTGCAAAACAGACTTTCTTACTGGCAATCGCACAAAGAAAAAGGCACCGTTCCCCCCGCTGTCTTCGGTGGTAAGAAAAACTTCATCGCTTTAACTAAGGGTAAGCTTTCCAAAGAAGAGTGGCGGGAACTGCGGAGCAATTCCTTTACCAGCGTCGGCCAGGCCAACCAGAAGGGGTTAAAAGGACAGCCGGGCAACGCCAACACGGAAATTTTCTTCGACGGGGAAAATTTCTTCCTGAACGTTTACCTGCCCCCGGAAGACGAAGATATAAAACTGGGCCGGGGCATCCCCCGCCGGGGAGAAGACTGGATCACGCTGCCGCTGTTCATACCTGCTCCCTGCGTCAAGTACCTGGCTGAACATTTAGCCACCGGCCGGCCCTACACGGTTCAGGTCATCCGCAAGAAGAACCGGTTTTTCTGCCACATTTCCTTTGCTTTGGAAGATACTAAAGAGGTTGACCGGTCCTCAAAAATGGCCGGGATAGACCTGAACCCGCAGGTCATTTCGGTAACCATTGTTCACCCCAACGGCAACTATCTGGCTTCGCGCAATTTTCCCTGCCCGGACCTGCCTTATGTGAGCCACGAGAAGAGGTTACACATCATCGGCAGCCTCTGCAGGGAAATTGCCGGGTGGTTAAAGGAACAGGGTGTCACCCAGGTGGCGTTAGAGGAGCTGTTTTTCAACCAGGACCACGACACCAACCGCTTCTTCAACCGGATGAGCCACAACTTTTCGCATAAAGCCATGTTCACCAACCTGGTCATCCGTTTAAGAAAAGAAGGGATTGCAGTTTTTACGGTAGACCCGAAATTCACTTCCCTCATCGGGTTTACCAAGTATAAAGATACTTACGGCCTGGCCGTCCACCAGGCCGCCGCCCTGGTCATCGCCAGGCGGGCACTGGGTTACGTCGAGCCGCTGCCCAGGGAAATTAAAAGGCTGCTGGCGCCAAAGGAAGGACAGCCGCACCTTTCCACCTGGGGCAAGCTTTTCGGTATAGTCAAATCTGCCCGCAAAAGGGCCAGGAAAAACGGCGACTATAAAAAGAGCTGGACAATCGAGAATTACCTGACCTGCGCAAAGCTAAAAGTTGCATAAACTTTCAAGCCTGCCGTTCTCGCCTCACGTCCGGCTTTCCTGGGAAGCCGGCACCTGTGATAGAAAAGGACAGAGTATGTGCATAGATAGAGCAGCGTTCGCGGTTTAATCACCGTTCAAGGGGAGAGCGGGGGCGGCAGGTAGGCGGGGTAACTCCCCCCTCCGGTATGTGCCCAAGGGGCAGCTTCCTGCGCAAGCAGGAAGCTTGTTCTGCGGGACGGAAGAACGCTGGAGTGCCGCCTTAAAGCCACAAGCCTGCCAGGCGCATACCTGCTCTGCAGGTAATGTGGGGCTTCCCCTTCCGGGGTTTAAGGTCGGGCCAGACGGTGACGGAGGTAGCCGTCGGTGGTAATACCATCTGCACAATGAGTACCTTGGTGCAAAGTTATATGTTAGTTGACTAATGTGTAACTTTGTATAGGGAAAATTGACCTCTTTCAATAATCTGGCCGGCGTCCAGTGCACCGGTTAATTTTTTTTGGAAACCTTCCGGCCCCGGAATGCGTCTATATGGATTGGGGCGGTAAAAGGGGAAGGGATTTGCAGGAAGGTTAAGAAACTCAAGTTTTTTGCCTGCACAGGCAGGAAAGGCCATTTGCGATGTCGAAAGATCAGGAAAACCAGGAACAGGAAGGATAACCAGTAAATTAACAGGGAGATGGAGCCATGGGTAAATGGTTTCAGCGCCACCCCCTGCCGGTGATACTGCTTTTCCTGGTGGTGGGGGGGGTCCTGCTTTTTGCCTGCGCCCTGCCGGGCCTGCAGAACGGCCGGACCCATGCCGGGGTGTCCGGCACCGCTCCGGGCGGCGGGGATGAGCAGGCCGCTGGAATCACTCTTAAGGGGCAGGAGCTTTATACACTGCACCTTTCCCGCCAGCCGCGGCCGGCGGAGCTGGAGCAGTTGCGCCGGCTGGCCGGGGTAGGCGACTTCACGGGCGGGGATACCCTGGTCGTGCGTTGTTCCAGGGATATGGTGGAGGAGCTGGCCCGGCTGCCGTTTGTGGGTGATGTGAAGCCCCGCCTGCAGGAGGAAAAGCTGAAAACCCTGGAAGGAGCTGGCATCATCCCTGCGTCGAAGGGCACGGCGGGGACCGCCCGCGATGCGGTGGTAACCTCCGGACCCGGCCCGGCCCGGGACGACGCCGTAATTACAGTTAACCTGGTAACCCTATTACCCCGGGATAAAGAGGACCTGGCCGCCCTGGTGAGGGCCCGCGGGGGAGAGGTGCTGCGGGGACTGGACGAGAAGGGGAACGTGCTGCGGGTGCGCCTGCCCCGGGAGGCGCTGTCCTCCCTGGCTTCCTCGCCCCTGGTGCTGCGCATCGAGCCCTATGCCGAACCACGTCTCCTGAACGACCGGGCGGCAGCCATAACGGGCGCGGCGCCCCTGCAGGCACCCGGGTTTGTGGTGCCCGGCGGCCTGAACGGGGCCGGCCAGGTGGTGGCCCTGGCCGACAGCGGTCTGGGTGACGGTAACCTGGACAACCTGCACCCCGACCTGAAGGACATTCCGGGACAGAAACCAAAGGTGATCATGCTTAAATCCTGGTCCGGGCGTGACCGGGCCGATGACCCGGTGGGGCACGGCACCCACATGGCGGCCACCATAGCCGGGACCGGTGCCGCTTCCGGCGGGAAGTTTGCCGGGCTGGCCCCGGGGGCCAGCCTTTATTTTGAGGCCATCCTCAATAAAGAAGGGAAGGTGGATCCCCCGGCGGACCTGGCGAACCTGTTCCGCCCGGCCTATGCCGCGGCCGCCCGCATTCATGTGGACGGCTGGGGCGTTCCCGTGAACGCCTACCTGAGCAGTGCCGCCCGGACCGATGCCTTTGTGCGGCAGAACCCGGATTTCCTGGTCATTTACGGTGCGGGCAACTCTGGCCCGGGGGCGGGAACCATCACCGCCGAAGCCAACAGCAAGAACGCCCTGGTGGTGGGGGCCAGCGAGAGCGTGCGCCCTTCCTTCGGGCCGGCCAGCGATAATGCCGGAGAAGTGGCCTCCTTTTCCAGCCGTGGTCCGGCCGGGGACGGGCGTATCCGCCCCGACCTGGTGGTGCCGGGGACGGGTATTGTTTCGGCCCGTTCCCCCCTGGTGAAAGGAAATTTCCCCTCCAACCCGCAGTACACCCGTTTACAGGGAACCAGCATGGCGGCGGCTGTCACCGGCGGGGCGGCCGCCCTCTTGCGGCAGTATTTCCAGCAGGCGGGCCATAAGGACCCGTCGGCGGCCCTGCTCAAGGCGGCCCTGATCAACGGGGCCGCCCCTGTGGACGGGGAAGGGGCGGGGTTCGGCCGCCTGGACCTGGCCGCCACTGTCCTGGGGCTGGCGGAAAAGACCTTCCTTTATGCCGATGAATCCACTCCCCTGGCCGCCGGGGACAGTAAGACCTACCGGTTCACGGTGGAAGATACCTCCCGCCCCTTCAAAGCCACCCTGGCCTGGACCGACCCTCCCGCCGAGCCGGGAGCGGACCGGGCGCTGGTCAACGACCTGGACCTGGTGGTGATCGGCCCGGACGGCAGGGAATACCTGGGCAACGATGACGGCAGCGGCAGGCGGGACGACCGCAACAATGTGGAACAGGTGCTGGTACCACACCCCGCCAGGGGTACATATACGGTTATAGTGCGGGGTACGGACGTGCGCGGGGGCCCCAAACCCGCCTCACCGCCCGGGCAGGATTTCGCCCTGGTTTATGGCCAGCCTCTGGGTAAAAAAGTTATTGCCGCTGCGGATGAAAAAAGCCGCCAGGTGCGCTTCACCGACGGCGTTACAGCTTCTTTCCCCGGGCAGGGGCACATCGCCCTGGGCAGCAAAACCCCGCCCTGGACCATGGATCACGCCCTGCCCGGGGCGGAGGCCTATGTGGATGAGGGGAACCGCATTCTTTACATAGTGGGCAGCGTCTGGCGTCAAAACGCGGTGGAACTGCTGCCCCTGGCGGCGGGCACCCTGCTCCAGGAAGCCAGCCCCCGGGCGCGGGAAGGGGGCTTTTACCTGGACCGGCGGGCGGAAAGCCCCCTGTGGGTCAACGACAGCCCGGCCGGTGTACAGGATATTCCTCCCGGTGTGCGGTTGTGGGCTTCCATAAATCCCACCACCCAGATGGCCTGGCGGGTATGGGTCTGGTTCCGGGAAGAGGAGGGAATTATTGACCGGGTGGATCAAGAGCACGGGCAAGTTTACCTGCTGGGGCGGCAGCAACCCTACCGGCTGGCCGCCGGCGCCGTCTACGCCTTTGACGACCGGCTGGCTTCCGCCAGCCCGGAGGATTTACCCTACGGTTACCCGGTAACCGGGGACCCGTCTCAACTGGCCCCGGGGATGAAAGTAAGGCTGATGCTTTCCCCGGGCCAGGACGAAGTGATCTACCTGGCGGTGCAGCGCACCCTGGCCGTGGGCACGGTGGAGGAGATGGACCCCGGCCGGAGCTGGTTGAAGCTGCAGGGGGCAGGGCGTTACCGGCTCATGCCCGGCCTTCCGGCAACCCTGGACGGGAAGCCCGCCTCCCCCGGTGATATCGCCCCGGGAGACCATGTTTGCCTGCTTTTGGCGGGCGACCAGGCCATATCCATAGACGCCCACCGGCAGGTGATCTACGGCCAGGTGATCTTTTATAAGGAAGAAAGCAAGTCCCTTCTTCTGGTGGACAGCCGGAATAAAATGCGCTCCCTCACCATTACCCCCGGAACCCTCTTTTTCCGGTGGGGCCGGCCCAATGAGCCTTCCTCGTTGCTGCCCGGAGAATGGGTACGCGTAATTCTGGCCAAAGGTATGAACGGCGCCCTGCGGGTGGATGTAGCCGAAGTGGCCGCCGGCGGTAACGCCCGGCTGGACGGGCTGGACCCGGTCCGGGGAACGGTTAATTTCTCCGGGGATCAGGAAGGGCGCCTTTCCTCCCGTACCCTGATCACCAAAAACGGCTATCCCGTGGGTGCCGAAGATCTCCTGCCCGGGGAAGAGGTGGAATTCACCATCCTGGCCGGCCTCCAAGGGAAAACGGGGGTGGTGGCAGCCATCAAGGCCCGTTCCCGCGATGGAGTGCCGGCTCCCTCCCTGCAGGCTGCCTGCCGGCCGGCAGGTGATGGTTTTATAGTAAAAGGCAAAACCTCGGCCACAAAGATTTACCTGTATACGCAGGAGGGTGATCGCCTGCCGGTAACGCCCGCCCGGGGCTACTTTGAAATCAATCTGCCCCGGAATACCGGCGATACCCTGCAACTGGTGGCGGTTGACACGCGAAGCGGGGGTGTAACGGGTGAATACCTGACCGTACCCCTGGAGGCCCTGTTCAGCGACCTGCAGGGTCACTGGGCCGGGAAGGAAATCGGGGAACTGGCTCAGCTGGGCCTGATCGGCGGTTATCCCGGCGGAAAATTCCACCCGGAAAAGATGGTCACCCGGGCGGAGTTCACCCTGATGCTGGTGCGGGTGCTGGGATGGGACGGCAGCGGCGGCAGGGGACCGGCGGTTCCGGCCTCCGGGGGTGACGTTCCCGGAAAAGGCCCGGATTCCGGCGCCCGGGAGGGGTCCGGGGTTTCCATACCCTCCGACCTGCCGTCCTGGGCTGAAAAAGGAATCCGGGAAGCCATCCTCCGGGGCATCGTTTCCGGCTACCCGGATGGAACCTTTAAACCGGACCGGCCGGTCAACCGGGCGGAAGCGGCGGCCATCCTGGCCCGGGTGCTGCAGGTGACCGGCCTGGTTGGAGAGGACGGGGAAGCCGGCAGCACCGGGGCTGGTCCCTATACACAAAACACAGGTGGTGCTCCCGAGGAGGCGGGAGATGCAGCTTCCGGTGTTCAGCCCCGGTCGCCTGCCGCCCCGGGCGGTTCGGGCACCCCGGTTTCGGCAAAGACGGGCTCCTCGCCTTCGTACCGGGACTGGAATGCCGTTCCGGGCTGGGCGCGCACTTCCGTAACCCTGGTGACGGAAGCGCGGCTGATGCTTGGGTATCCCGGCGGGCGCTTCGGCCCGGCCCAACCACTCACCCGCGCCCAGGCGGCGGTTATTGCCTGGCGTTTGCGTGCAATGGTAACTGCCTCCGGCTGAGGCTTTTCTTTTTTTTGTTCCAATGTTAAAATTCGTAAAAGGGAAAGTTCGCTCAAAAGGAGTGTACCATGGACGCAATGGCACAAACGCCGGGTTAAAAAGGGTGATAAGATATGGAAAGCTTAACCATCTTGACGGACCGTCGTTACACCTATGAAGATTACCTGAAACTGGATGATGACCGTGATTACGAAATTATCGGGGGGAAACTGATTGTGGTACCCAGGCCCGGACCGCGTCATCAGAAAATTGTCTCCCGCCTGGTTACTGTGCTGGAGGGTTACTTGCGGCAAAATCGTGCAGGGGAACTGTATTTGGACGTTGATGTGCTTTTCGGTGACCAGGTGGTGTCCCCCGACCTGGTGATTATTTTAAAAGACCGGCTTTCCATTGTCCAGGAAACCAATATCAGCGGCGCCCCGGACCTGGTGGTGGAAGTTCTATCGCCCTCCACGGCCAAATACGACCGTAAGGAAAAAAGCCAGCTTTATTACGCCGGCGGGGTGCAGGAATACTGGCTGGTGGACCCGTCCCTGCAGCTTGTGGAAGTGTTTGTGCGGGGGGAGAAGGATTGGAACCGCAGCGGGATTTACGACGAAGGGGAAACGCTGGTTTCCCCCCTGTTGCCCGGCCTGGAAATTGAGCTAAAAAATATTTTCATGGAATAATACTCGCAAGCCGGGGTTAAAGATTAGATGCCCACAGTTTCAAAACCGTACTGTTTGAAATGCCGGTCAAACGTAAAAGCCAGATTGATGCCGTATCTGTACATCACTGCAAAACTGGTTGCATCAGTAAAAGAAAAATCTTTATCCCGGTATTTTTTAATTATTTCCCTGAGGGCCAGCACAGCACTGGAATCTACCAGCAGGGTCATTCTTTCATTTTCCTTTCTTTGGCCTCTGTCAGGTATTGGTCATGTTTTTCGGCCAGGTCTACCGGTCCCGTACCCTTACCAATCAGTTTAAAAATGGCATCCCTGGCAGATGCCTGTTTGAATGGTGTAAACTTGCGCATGATAATTTCGTCACCGTTGATATAAACGGCCAGGTGATCACCTTCCTTTATTCCTATTAATTTTCTGGCCCGTACTGGAATTGTCATCTGTCCCTTTGAAGTTACCTTGACCACTTCAAAATGTTCGGACATGGACTCACTCCTTTCATGGTAAGATTTCCTTACGTATATTTTAAACTTCTCCAGCTTTGAAAGTCAACAAAAAACCAGGCTCAACATTAAGCTGAACCCGGTTTAAAATTCCCTGCTACTCCTGCAGCCAGACCACCACCACCTGCCGGCCGGCTTCCCGGTCCCACGCGGCCAGCTGCTGCTCGAGGGATTTGATCTGCCGCTCCAGGGCCTCCGCCTCGGCCTTATCGGTGGTCTGGTTGTGCCTGGCGATCAGGGCCCGGTAGCGATCCAGGGTGGAGGCGAACTGCTGGGAAATGTCCTGGCTCTGCTGCTGCCGGTCCAGCACCCGCCCCAGCCCGGTGGCCGTGGCGGTGAAGTGGGTGGCCCGCTCCACCGGAACCACAAAGCGCAGGATTTCCACCGTATGCCCATCCACCCGCTGCCGGCCGAAACTCTGGCAGCTGCTATCCCCCGCTGCGGCCAGCAGTGTCTTTTTCGCCGCCTGCAGGTCGGCCACCTGCACCTTTAACAGCGTGCTTTCAATGGTGCGGGTCTGGTTCAGGAATACCCGCGGTTCAACGGCGCCGCCGCTGCCCGCCCTGCTGCTTACGGATTGTCCGGTGTTTGCCGCGATGGCGACGCCCTGTTTACTGTCACTTTGCCGGGACTGTTCAGGCCGGCCCTTTTGTTCTCCCCCGTTTGCAGCCCGGCCGGGAGCAGCCGGCTCATGGAAACGATTGTCATCATTGTTTGCCTTATCGACCCTGTCACGGGGTCCGCCGGGCGCGTTTTCCCGTTCACCGGGGGTTTGGGTTTCCCGGGGTTCGTTGTTTGGATTTGCCGGCACATCCCCGCCCGGCTTATCCGTCTTTACTATTGTACTACCGCTGCCCGGGGTCTGTTCACCCTGCCCGGAGTTATCCACCACCATGGCCGGGCCTTTTGTCCCCGCCGGAGGCCACCAGTAGCGGGCAGCAAAACTGGCGGAACCCGCCAGCAATATGACCACAGCGGCGGCTGCTGCCAGTCCCCTGCGCCAGGTGCCGGAAAGCCCCTGCCACCAGCTCCCGGGCGTCCATACCCTCCGGGTGGCGTCCTTTCTCCGTCCGGCTCCGGGCAGCGGGCCGGCAGATTCCTTCAGCCGGGACATTACCTGCGCACTGAAACCTTCCGGCGGCGCCACCGCTCTGGACACGCCCCTTAACGCCAGGGTTATGGCCTGCCAGTCTGCCAGTTCCCCGGCACAGGCAGGACACTCCCGCAGGTGCTCCTGGAGCCGGCGGGCTTCTTCTTCAGCCACTTCCCCGTCCAGCCAGGGGTAAAAAAGTTGTCTCGCTTCCCGGCATTTCATGGTGTTCACCTTCTTGTTGCACATCCACACACCTTTGATAGGGCAACTCATCTGGCCCGGCTTGCGCCGGCACCTTCTTTCAAGACTACCGCCCGCCCGTGCTTGCTTTTCCCGCCCGGTAACGCCATTCCCGCTTCTTCCGCCAGGGTGGATACTCGTTTCTTCAGGGCGTCCCGCGCCCGGTTCAGCCGGGATTTTACCGTGCCCAGGGAAAGATCAAGCATCCGGGCAATTTCATCGTAGCTGTAGCCTTCCACTTCCCGCAGGATGAGCACGGCCCGCTGTTCACCGGGCAGCTCCTTCAAGGCTCTGCCCACCAGGCTCCGGAATTCCTTTTCCTCCAGTTCCTCCTCCGGGTCGCCGGCAGCGGCCGCCACCTCCCGGGTAACTTCCCCGTCAGAGGTATGTATTGGTTCGTCCAGTGAAATTAGGGTCACATTACCGCGCCGCCGTTTGGTATTCAGCCACAGGTTGACGGTAATGCGGTGCAGCCAGGTGCCGAAATCCGCTTCAAAACGGAAGCTGCTCAGGGAACGGTAAGCCCGGATAAAAACCTCCTGGGCCAGGTCCTGGGCATCGGCATGGTTGCCGGTTAACTGGTAGCTCAGGCTGTATACCCTTTGCTGGTACAGCTGCACCAGCTGCTCGAAGGCCACCAGGTCATGTTCCTGGGAACGCTGTATCAGGTGTTTGACGGCATCCAAGGGGAAGCCACTCCTGCCAGATGCCCCAAACCTCATCTTACCTGTTAGACACCTTTTTGCGGACAAAAGTTCCAACCGGCAAAGGGTTGGGGCAAAAAATTTTTCATTATTTCTGTACGCGATGCCGGATTATTTTAGAGGTAACTTTCCCGCCATTGCTTAGCAGAATAAGGAAATTACCTCCAAACCGGGCATCATACGGTTTTATTTCATATATAATACCATGTTCCCTCCTGCGGGGCAATTGGTTAACCATTAAAACAATAAATATGATTAACTATGGAGAAATTATGAAACACTATGAAAAACGGGCCGGGCCATCCCTGCGGTAATGGCACGGCTAATTTATTGTCCGGCTGGCAGGTCGAAAACCAGCAGCCCGTCAATCATACGGAAGTGCCTGGTGTTCCGTGTTATAAGGGTGGCTTTTTGCTCCATTGCCGTGCTGGCGATAATAGCATCAACGGGTGTTAAGCCCTTTGGACGGTATTGCCGCAGCAATATTCCCGCCCGCCGGGCGATGCCGGAGGTTACCGGTACAGCATCAAGCAGCTCCAGCAGCTTTTGTACGGCATCTTCTGCCGTCCTGTTCTGGAGGCTTTTCCCGGCATATAATTCCATTTCAGTTACCGCGGAAATAATGGCCGGGATGCCACTGCCAAATACGGTTTCCAGGAATTCGGTTGCCGGTTTGTAATTGCGCAAGTGATCAATCAACACGCTGGTATCAAGCATTAATTTACAAAAATACCGCCAGAATGCCCCCGATTTTAATCGGGGGATGAATGGCGGCTTGGTTTATTCTTCCGGCTGTGCTATAATTTAAGCAGACCGGAGGAGATGTCGGATGCAGACGGTAACCCTCAAAATCAAGCTCCTGCCTCCCAACAAGGGCAAGCTGGAGAAGATGACCCGCATGCTGGAAATCTACCGCCAGGCGTGCTTCTGGTTCCTGGAGCAGGCCGAAGCTTTGAATACTACCAGCCGGGCACATTTAAACCGTGAAACCTACCGGCAGGCATGTGAGTTATTCGACCTCAACCGGGGCACGCTCCAGTGCGCCATGCTCAAAGCGCTGTCCGTCAGGCGCTCCTACCTTTCCCGCAAACAAAGGGGCAAAAAGGCCAGCCTGCCCAAATTTGAGAAAACGGTTCCGGTAATGGTGCGGCAGGACTGCTACTCCCTCCACCAGCTTCCCTCCGGCACGTGGGTCATCAAATTCCCCGTTTCCTCCGGTAGGAGCCAGATAGCCGTACCCCTTGCCGCTTCCACATACCACGCCAAAAGGCTCCAGGATCTGGCAGGAGGTTCCTGCCGTCAAGGGTCTGTGGAGATATGGCGAGACAAAAGCGGCGAGTGGTACGCAGCCATATCCCTCGTCTACGAAACATGTCTCAACGAGCCGTGCGGCGTAATCGGGGTCGACTTCGGCATCGTAAAACTTGCTGTATTGTCCAACAACGTATTCTTCGACGGACGACAGGTGAGGTGGCGAAAAGAACGTTGGGCAGAGCGGCGTAAAGCACTTCAGCAAGCAGGCAGGCTTTCCCGCGTCAAGAAGGAATCGGGTCGTGAACAAAGATGGATGCGGTATATCAACCACTGTATTTCCAAACGTATTGTGGAAATAGCAAAAGCTGAAGGTAAAGTGTAGATTTTCAAATTGATTCGGGAAAAATCTTCAAATTAAATTGGGGCAACCAACTGGTGGAACAAAGGAAATTCTCATTTTAAACCGGTAATCATAAAAATAATTTTTAAATTCCGCTGGCATTTCCATCGAAAACCCAAAAAAGAAAAACCGGCTACCCGAAAGAGGCAGCCGGTGGTAATACCGCTCAAAACCGGTTAAACGGATATTTTTTCTTAAGGGCCAGAATTTCCGCCCGTGCTTCCAGCAACTTTTCTCTGAACACGGCAGCAAACCAGGCCGGCCGGTTTCTGGTCGGCGGATACGTTCTGGCTT
>NZ_FQUW01000056.1 GCF_900129285.1 Desulfofundulus australicus DSM 11792 | reverse complement strand
TGGGGAAAGGGAAAATCTTTGCCCAGGCGGGCGTATTCTTCCGGCGGTACAGGCGTGTAAAATATCTGCTGCATGGCGGTCACTTCCAGCAAATATTCTACCTGTTCCACAGCCGGAAGAAAAGGGGTCAGTCACTGGTTGTCATATTCTGGTGAATAGACGGACTGACTGACCTGAAATACCAGCACAATTTGCGAAGCAGTTGCAGATTATTCTGGTATCGGAAATAGTTGCAGATTGTTCAATCTGCGAAAATGGGCAGGGGTTGGGCTAAATCAAAGTGAGAATTGACACCTTTCGGAAGAACGAGATGCCGAACGACTAACCCCCGCACGGCAACCCCTTCCTCATCAAGAACGAGGTCGCCTACCTGCCGGTACATCTCCCTGATGGCTTCCTGGGTGATACGGGGGTAATCCTCAACGCCAGAATATCTCTTCGCTACTTCAGGGTCGCCGTATTTCAGGTCGGGCAGGTAAATATCAACGATTCCCTCAAGGAGCTTGAGAGTGTCCAGGCTTTCATAACCGCTGGTATTGTATACGAGCGGGAGCCTGAAGCCACGGCTTACGGCGATTTCGAGGGCTTCAAGAATGTGCGGCACGAAGTGGGTCGGGCTGACGAGCTGAAGATTATGGCACCCCCGCTCCTGGAACGTGAGCATAAGTTCCGCCAGTTCAGCCGGGTTGATTTGCCTGCCGAAAGATGCGTAGGGTTTAATGACGCAATAGATGCAATGAAGGTGGCAGCCGCTGAAAGTTACTTCCCCAGCTCCCCGCTTCCCTACAAGGAAGGGCTCTATGCCGCGTACCCGGACCATAGACCAGGCGATTTCCATTGCGCCCTTTAGGCAAGCTCCTTCTTCCCCTGCGGCGCGGTTTGCACCGCACCGAAGAGGACAAAGGTCACAGGATGTTAGGCGGTCATAAGCCTCCTTCACCCGCGCCGCCAGTTCTCCAGAGCGAAAAAGCTTGAGGTAAGAGGGTTCCACGTCCACACTATCACCTCCCTACCAGGAGAGGCTTCACTTAATGTACCCCTGCTGTTTAAGCCACTCCCTTAACGGGGACTCCATTCCAGGCACAAATCTTACTCCCTAGGGGGCTGGGGTTTCTGTCAATTTTCATCAAGCAAGCCGAAGGGCCTCTCTACTATCGGCTCATCAAAAATGCTTTCATAGTATTCCCTCAATTTTGCCCCCGTGCCCTGGCTGAAATACTCATCTGGTGTCGTCCTGCCTTTTATCCTGATGAGGTCGTCGATTACTTTCTTAACGTCTTTCTCGCTCAGACCGCCGGCGGCGGCAGCCTCAATCCACCTCGGGTCCCTCAGAATACTGTTGATTGTATAATAAAGCGGGTATTGGTAACCAGCTTTCTTTAATTCGTCATAATTCTTTATTGCCTGGTTAAAGTAAGTGGCGAGTGCTTCCTGTTTAGTCAGTTTTGTTTGTTTTTGCTGCTGCTGTTGGAGTTGTAACCTCTGTAACTGGAGAGCTAAACTCTGTTGTTGATAAGGGGTTGGGCCTAACTCGTAAGGCAACAATGCTTCTTTAGGCGCGTACATATATGGCAGGTAAGCCTTCTCTTTTTCCCACGCCAGCTTCGCCGCTTCCTGCTGGGCTTTTGCTTCGTTTTCAGCCAGGGTAGCGAAATAATCAGCCAGGTTCTGAATGGCCTTCTTCTGTTCAGACGCATTAGACTGCAGGGCATTATATGCATATTGGGCTATCTGGCTGGCCCACTGCGCTTCCAGTTCCCGACCCTGCATTGCCAGCTCTTCGGCGGAAAGTGCAGCCTGCGAAGCTATGTTAGCCAGCGTTGCAGCCCGGTTCGTCTCAAGCTGCTGGTATTCCGGTGCGTAAGCCTCCACCACCTTGCGCTGCTCGTAGGAAGTCAGCGGGGAAGCGCCGAGGCCCCGGGTGAGGGCCGATTTAACTATCCTGTTCCAGTCAGCAGTTTCCTTGCGCTGCGTATTTGCCAGCGCAGTCTGGTAGGCGGCTTCGGCAAGTCTCCGCTGCTGGTCGGCCTGCTCCTGAATCCTTTTCAGGTTCAGCCCGAGTCTTTCTCTCGCCACGTCCATCAGCGGGCCGTAAACCTGCATCAGGGCTTCGGCCTGCTGCTTCACTTCTTCAGCGGTCGGCTGTTTCGGCTGGTAGGTCGCGGCGTAAGTTTGATAAGCCTGCGCCAGCTGGGAGGGCGTAGCATACATTTTCCCACCCACCGTGGTCAGCGCATCACGCTGCAACTTTAACCCGCCGGGTAGCTCAACTGTACCCGTAGCCTGGTTATAAGAAACCTGCCCCCCGGGGAAGTAGCTCCTTATCCACTGGGCACCTTCCGGCACGGGATTGGGAATATAGGCCCTGCCGCCTTCCATGTAAAACTCTCCGGGCTTATACGTCCTGCCCAGGGCCTTTAAAACGCCGCCCTGGTAAACGGCGTTAGGGTCAAGTTCTCGCGCCCATACGTAACCTTCGGGAATTTTCCTCTGCTTGTTATAAGTCGATATAAGCGCATCCATGTATTGCCTGTCGTTGTAAGCCATTTTAATCATCCTCCTTTTCAGGCGGCAGGTAGATGAACTCCTTCTTCGCGAACTCCTGCGCCATGAGGTCGCACATGTGCCTCAGTCCCGCTCTCTTTAGAAAGTCCGGCTCGTTCTTTACGTGCGGCTGCTCCACCAGGTCCAGGTACACCCTGCTTCTTGTCCTCAGCGCGTTCACCACGGCCCTGTCCAGGCTTTCCTCGAACTTCCGCTGCGCCTTCAGCTCCGCGCTCATTTTCGGCAGGTGCTTCTCCCAGTACCTCCGGGCCTCTTCTTTCCACTCCTGTCCTACCGGGCTCTCCAGTATCTCCTGGTCGCTGTCCTCCAGGTAGTACACCCTCGCTACCCTCCTTCCACTTTTCTTTTATTTTACCTGATGGGGAAGGGCCTGCCGCATGTCGGGCAGGGTTCCTCTTCTCGGGCAAAAAAGATGTCCTGAAAATCCTGAATGGTCAGGTCTCGCCGGTACGATTCGCGCCAGGCGATAAGGAGGCTTTCCAGGAACCTTCTCGGAAGGGAAACAAAGAGGTCGAACAAAAATCCTTCTTCGTCCGGGCTGAGAAGCCTCCCAAAAACTAATGGCAGGATTTGGAGTATCTTGTTTTTGTGGTCACATGGGTTATCGCAAAAGTACAGGAAAAAGATATTACGCGCAACTTTGCGCCCCTGCTTTATCCTGATGTTTCTGCGTCTTTCGCGCCACTTACGCAGATAGGCTGCTTGTTTTTCCGGATTCTTATAGCTCACCAAACTCACCTTCCACGCACCGAAGCAGCAGGCCAGTTAGTCCTCCCACCCATAATACTTTTTGCCGTCCTCGACGGTCCAGAACTTCACCGGCAGGTAACGCTGGATGGCCTCGCAGTCCCGCTCTATCTCGGATAAAGAAATGTGCTCCGCCTCCGCCGGGAATACCCTTCCCCGCAGCCAGGCCGGATGGCCAATTCCCCTGCCGTCCTCGTCGGCAAGGATGGCCAGGGCAAGGGCCAAAAAACGCTGGCGAAGGGTCAGGTAACAAAATTCGTCATGGTTGAAAACTTTTTCCGGGGACATCCGGTAATTCCTCCTTTGCTTTTATCTGAATACAACCCAAAGGCCGGTAATAAAACATAGGGCGTAGAACGTCCAGAGGGCAATTGCCAGTTTATCCACGTTTTTTCTCCCTCCTTTCCGCCGCCACCCTGGGGGACGTTTATTACAGGATGGGCCTCCTTTCAGCGGTCCTACTCGATACCCTTAAACCTGCTCAAAAAGAACCGGTTCCTTTCCCAGTCCGCCGGGGTTTCCTTGCGCCAGCTTGAAAACAGGTTCCAGCCTACATACCAGGAAACTCCGCACCTCTCGCAGACAAAGAAATTGGCTTTTTCGATGTTAATTGGACCTTCGCCAGGATAGCAGCACACCGGACAATCAAACCTTGCGTCCCGCTTCAAAACTCCATGCCGCTTTAACCAGGCTTTCACCGCTTCAATCACGATCAGCACCTTCCTTAATTTTCGGTCCCCGGGCCGCCCGGGCTCGCTTCATATACTTCCCCCGCCGAACCGCTTCCGTCCATAAGGCCGGATCTTTAGCCAGCAGTCGGGACAGTTCCGGTTCGGTGAGAAATAAGGTTGCTTTGGTCATCTTGATCGCGATCAGTTTTTCTCGTTTTGGTCTGCCGGCCAGGTGGGGGGTTTGTTCCTCCATAACAGGGGCCTCCTTTCTTAATCAGCCGCATTTCGCCACCCCTCGGGGGAATACCATCTGCCGCCGCCCGCATCCACCACCGCTTGGGGTGAAGAAAAAACCTCATCCAGCACCGCCGCTTTGTCCTCGGGCAACTGCCAGACCCGCTCGCACTGGAATGCCTTGATGATTTCATCCGCCGTCAGCGGTCGCTGCTCCCGGTATGCTGTAACCACGCCCCGAACGGCCCTCTCGAAAGCCGCCGCCGCCTTCCGGCAGCCGTCCATGTCCCTGGTCCGATATGCCCGGTCAAACTGTTGCTCTGCTTCGGTGATGGCTTCCACCAGCTCCGGGCAGTGTTTCTCAGCCCAGGGTATGGACCCGGTGACGTAGGTGTTTTTCGCCCGTTCAAGGACCTCCCGGAACAGGGCTTCGGCACGGGTAGGATCAAAGGGTTCCTCTGTACCGATAATGCTCAGGAGTTTTTCACGCAACGCCACGGTGACCACCTCAAATTTTTTTTTCGCAAGGGGCTTTTACCCGACAAAATTGCCTCCGCCCTACAGCCGCAAGACTTATATTTGTCAAAGGGCACCCGACATTTACCCGACATTTACCCGACAAAATTAATTCAGAAATGCTCGGCCGGAATTTTGTCGGGTATTTGTCAGGTATTTGTCGGGTGGGGTTCTGACAAATATAACCCGCATGGCTGTAGGGCTGAAGCATTTTTGTCAATTTTGTCGGGTAGTTTTTAAGTAACGCGAATCATAAAAACGCTTTTCCTCCGGCCACGGCCACCGCCATGTTCCTGGAAATATCCCAGGCCGCGCTTTTTCATGACTTCGAGTAGCGATTTAGCATCATCAGCCGTCTTACATATACCAGCACGGGCAAGCTCTCGCGGTGTAACTCCATCCTTGCCGTGTTTCCTGCACCACTCCACCACCCGGCGGATCCCCTTGTCCTCAGGGTCCTCTTTTAACTGCCGGTATACCCGCCGGGCATGGGACTTAAAATAATCTACCAGCAGCCAGGCTTTGGCCATACTCTTCTTGTCCACCGCCCCGCTGGTGGTTTCTCCCGAAACCAGCCTGCACATGTGAATAATCAGGGCCAGCCTCGCGGCCTGGGACGGCATCTTTGCCCAGGGCCCTTGCAGGTTCTCCGGGAAGTCCGGGGCCATGCGCTCCCTGGTGTTCTCGTTGTAGCACTCTACCCACAGCGAATAAGCATCAGGGGTTAGGGTTACCACCTGGGGGGTACCATCGGCATTGGGCTCCAGCTTCCAAAGTTTTTCAAACACCTCTCGGTATTGCTTTCGGGCCGTTTCGCTCATGGTTTCCTCCGTCCACCACTGGGGCACCGGGTCGGGATAGCTAAATAATATCCGGTGAATAAACCCATCTTCTCCCCGCCCGCGCTCGTCTACCAGGGTATCCAGCACCGCCGGAGGCATGCAGCCCGTTACCGCCAGAAAGGGACTAGGGAGGATAAGCGGGGCCTTCTTAACCCGGTTTACTTTCGTGGTGGTACCGCTCCAGAAGGACAGGTAATATTCCCGGTCAGCTCCCCGTCCGCCTTTGTATTGGTTAAGACCGTTTACCCAGGCCGTAAGTTCGTCCAGGAGAAGGAGCATCCCCCTGGGGTTCTGGCTCAAGGCCTGGGCCAGGGCTTCGGTGGTGGTGTCGGTAGTGAAAATTTCCCGCATGACAGGCTCCTCGGGCCTCCTGGGTTTTGCCTCCCCAGCCATCCTTGCCTGGGCGCATTCCGCCTCCCATTGGGCCATATCTTCCTCATACTTCTGAATGGCTTTTTCATATTCTCGGGCCATCTGCTTCTGAAGCTCTTTCACGGGGGCCGCTGCTTCTCCCTGGGCCGGGCTTTTCCCGCTCCCCGGTGCGGCAATGATGTTGGTGTAAAGGTTGGCCTTAAACCGCCAGCCCGGTTTAACCTGTAGGATTCTGCTGTTGCCGATAGCCACACCAAGCACCGTAAGCATTGGCACGGCAATAAAATCCGGGGGACAGCTATTCGCCCGGGCCGCCTCCGTCACCAGGGGGACCAGGCAATCCGGCAGGGCCTCCAGGGGGAAGGGCTGCACCTCTTCCAACGGGGGCACCACCGGCATGGCCATACCCAGGACTATGGGAGAGGTAACCCGCTCCTGGCACCCCCGGCAGTATGCCCCGAAGTCTTGCCGGATTCGCTGGCATGTATAGGGGCCGGTATCTTCCAGGGCATGCTTAATCTTCTCGTCAGTTTCCCGTGGGTTGTATTTGGGATATGGCCTGGACAGTTCATGACACAGTTCCGGGCCGCCGTCAGTCCGGGCCATGATGGTCAGCATCGCGTACCATTCCGGTTCGCTTAACGCGGCCGCATCGTCCCGGCAATGCCGGATAAAGGCGCATCGTTCCAGGATAAGGGCCGCCTCGGGCCTGTCCTCTTCCCCGGTGGGCTCCCGCCTGGTGGTCCCTCTCTCCTGTCGGGGCACTTTGGCCGCCAGCGCATCAATGGCCTGGGCAATCTCTTTGTACCCGTACCGCCGGGCAGGTTCAAACTCCAGCACCCGCACGGGCACCGGCTCTGCTCCTTTGTGGTTCAAAGTTCCGGGTACTCGCAGCACCCGGGCCAGGTCGGAAGTGTTATCTAACTTCCACCCCCTGGCACCGGCCAGGGCTATGAATGCTTGCTGGAAGCGGGCCACCAGGGCGACGGCCTGCTCTCGCTCGGCATTGTTCCGGAATGTCCATAGCTGTCTGAACAGCCAGTAAACGTGTAAGCCGCCGCCCGAATGCACAACGATTGACGGGGGCAGGGGAAATTCGGTCAGGAAGTCCCTGGCTTCTTCAAAAGTGGGCAGGTTCGTGGCCGTATGCGTACCACCCTGGCAGTCTATGTCAAGCCACAGGCCGGGGATGGCTATAACTCTATCAACTTTGCCACGCTGGTTGCTGGCCAGCTTCTGCCCCTGGAGGCCTATGCCGTAGTAAACGTCAAAACTCCCGGCCAGCTCCCGGCACCTCGCTGCTACCTCCGGGATATTGTGGGTCTCGTACCACCGGGGAAGTTTGTCTTGCTTTGTCCAGATGACCAGCCAGCCGGGAGCATCCTGGCCGTAGAGTGCAAAGAAAAACTGGTCAATGTCGCCTGCTTGTGCTATCATAGGGATAGAAAAACCTCCTTCAAATAGTCCCCTTTCCGCGCCCGGCCTGCCCGCCGGGGCTTTATTTTTCAACAGCCCTTTCCGCTTCCGCTTCCAACCAACGCCGAAAGGAATCTCGCGGAATGCGGAAAGCCCGCCCTAAACGAACATTTGGGATTCTCTTAGCCCGGCAAAGCTCCCGAATCCGGGCCTGGCCGTAGCCGGTAATTTCGGCAACCTCTTTAACTCCCAAGGTCAATGGAAGCTCATCCCAGTTTGTGAACATTGCCGCACCACCTACCGGGCTGGTTGGGTTTCGTCAACCCTTTTGAAAAGCATATCCTCCGGCACGCCCAGGGCCTCTGAAAGCCTCCGCCTGTAGCTGGGATAGGGAGGGATGTGGCCGGCCAGCAGTTTGCCGATGGTCGCGGGGTGAATTTGCGCCATGAAACCAAGCCTGGTTTTGGAGAGCCCTCGTTCCTTCATAACCTTTTCAACGTAGAACATGGCAAAAACCCCCTTCAGTAGCTTCTTGGTTCTATGGTATAATACTCGTGACATATGGGGACATTTCTCGGGCCTTGTGCGGCAAGGGCTTCCGGGCACGGGGTGGGAGTAAAAACCATGAAACCCGCGCCGTTACTGGGGTTTAGCTTTGTCAATACCTTTTTGGGGGTGATTTTTCTGAACCGGCTGGGGAGCTTGTGCGCAAGCGGGGAGGTCGTGCTCAGGGGCTATGAAAAGGTCTACAGGGAAGGAGAAACCTTCATCTGTGAGGGGCAGGAATTTCAGCCCCGGGTGCAGGCCATTCCTGAAGGGTTCTGGAAGCAGGTCCGACAACTGCACTTCGCCCTGCATGACGGCAGGGACGGCCAGGTTTGCGATTTTCTGAAACAGTATGGCACAATCCCCGGGCAGGATGATTTGGAGGGCCTGGTTCATCCGATTCGGGGAACCCAAATAACCATGAGGACGATAGAAGTAGCTCTAGGTTATTTTATCAGTCTGACTTCGCTGTTCGATAACATCACCGTGGGGAATACAGGGTATATCCGGGAAACACTCGGTGGGAACAAAAGCAGCCCGGAACCGTGGGTGGTTTACCTGCCCGAAAACGGCTTCTCGCCGTACCAGTTCTTTTATGCCCCTCCCCCGCAGGAGGACGGCCTTTACCGCCTCGACGACGATGACCGCCTTCTCCGCGAAGAGGTTTACAGGGCCATCCTCACTGCCGTTGAAGACTGGCTTCGCCGCATCCCGTGGAGACTTACCACCCTGGGTGCGGGAAAAGGGGCCGTCCGGCATGCGTGGAGTTTTCTCGCCACCAACTGGTTTCAGGCCGCCGTGCTGTCCTGGTACCTGGAAAGGGTCGCCTGCCTCGAACCGTGTGTTTGCGGTTGCGGCCGGCCAGCCAGGCCGGGGAGTAAGTATGCTGACGAAAAATGCGCAGCCCGGCACCGGAAGAGACAACAGCGGGAGCGCAAAGGGGAGGCAAGAAAGTTTTGTCCCACCTGCGGACAGGTCCTTTCGGATTCTGAAGCAAGAAGAAGGGTTGGACAAAAACGCCCCCGGCAATAATCCTCCGCCGGGGGCTTCCGTACACCTTATAAACCCGCCAGCCCTTGTCCTGCCTGGCCTGGCGGGCCTATTGTCGTACGACAATTTTACGACAATCCACTTGAAAAAGTGCTGAAATTATGGGTGTTACCTGAAACTCCCAAAACCCGCAAAGCCGCATAAATACTGGCTTTTGACTTTAACTGACGTTAACTGAAACTCACTCCGCCAAAATCGCACTCTAGAGGTCGGGGGTTCGAGTCCCCTTGCCTCCACCAGGAAAGTCAAGGCTTTGTGGGATCGGCAAGCGGTTTTTATGTAAGCTTGCCCACAAATTTGCCCACAAGCCTTTTTTGTTCAACGTGTCGCAAGCCTGTTTCCAGTTCGAGCTGGCAGGTCACCGGTTTTTTCTTGCTGGTCAGATAGTAGTGTACAGCCTGGAAACTGTACTGCTTTGCTGCCAGAGCCTGAACAATGGCTTCTTCCACCGCTTCAACGCCATATTCCATAACCAGACCCAGCACCTGGGCCAGTTCGTAGCTTTGAGCCCGGGCCGAAGGTGTTCTTTCAGCTGGTTTAAGCCAGGTGGCAGGACTGCCTGTCGTAAGGGCAGGGCATTTTGCAAAGAACGGGGCTTTTTCACCAGCAACGGCAGGTAGTGCTCCCATTCCAGCCTGGTTTTGTTTTGCTGGTAACAGCGTGGGTGACAGGCTATTTCCCTGGAGCGGTAATAGATCTTCACTTGAAAGGGATAACCCTTCACCGTTACTGTTTTACCGGCCAGGGCCACCGGTACCGAATAACGGTTCCGGTCAAACTTAACCAGGCTCAGGCTATCCACCTCTGCCGTTCTGGTCCGGGCGTAGTCGAACTCCCTGGCCGGCAGGGGGGTCAGGTGCTGTTGTTCCAGGGTGAGCGCTTCTTTGACCGTAGTGGGGCGATATTGCAGGTGCTTGTCCTGGTATTTCAGGCATCTTTTGTCCAGTTCGGGCTGCAACTCTTCTATGGCGTTAACATTCGGCACTGGAACGAAGATGTTCCGGCGAATGTAGCCGACCAGCCCTTCGGCCAGACCCTTTTCATGAGCTGCTCCGGGGTTGCAAAAGTCCGCTTGAAAGGCATAGTGGCTGCGCAGGGCCAGGAAGTCCTTCTGCAGGCTCTGTACATATTTCCCCCAGCCGTCTTTTACTGCCGTTTTAAGATTGTCGTATATCAGCCGCTTTGATATACCGCCGAAAAAGTTGAAGGCTAAAACATGGCCGGCCAGAAAATTGTCGCTGCTCTGGTTGGGAAAAACGATCAGTTTCACAGTATCATTTTGTTTACCACGGCTCCCAGGGTGGATCAGTTTGACAATATCACAGGGGCTAAAAATGGATCAGTTTTATAGTAGCAAATACAAAAGTTTTCATGATTATCAAGAAGCATACCATCTTGAATAATGTAGAGACGACCTCCTGTTTCTTTTTGATATTTTATCTCTAAATCAATAGCAAGGTTAAATTCCTTAATATAATCTTTTAGAGGCAACATCTTTCCCACCCCAAATCAAAAAGAATATATAGCCTAAGCATTTGTGTTCGGTTAAGCCCTGGATATACCAATAACAGCCAGAGATAGGACTTTGTCCCTGGAAAATAAATAGCGGGAATTGTTCTTTGAAAAGAAGGAGTATGCCCCTCTCTTTGACGCTGAGATCAAAACCATGCGCGTCGGCTCCTGGGTTAAGGATAACATCCTCCTGTTTGATCTCGGCTATTTCAAGTACGAGTTGTTCAGCAGGATTAGAAGGAATAAAGGCTACTTCGTAAGCAGGCTCAAGCAATCGGCCAACCCGACCATCGTCTCGGTGCTGCGTGACTACCGGGGTAATCCGGTCGACATTGCTGGCAAAAAGCTCAAGGAGATCCTCCCCCGGCTTAAAGGGGAGGTAATCGACGTTGAGGTGGAGGTCTCCATCAAAGGCAAAGTCAAGAAAACCGAGAAAGACGGGGCGTTCGAGATCTATCGTCCCACGTGCGGCACACCGAAGGTTAAAGAAACCTTCCGCCTGGTGGGAGTGCTCGATGAGGAAAGCAAGACGTATCATTTCTACCTCACCAACATCACGCCGGAACAGCTTTCAGCAGAGGATGTGGCGCTCCTTTACCGGGCGCGCTGGAGTATCGAACTGGTTTTCAAGGAACTAAAGCGCCTTTATCAG
>NZ_FQUW01000057.1 GCF_900129285.1 Desulfofundulus australicus DSM 11792 | reverse complement strand
CCGGCTGGTTAACAATCTGGTGACCAGCTGCCTGATCTGCGCATACGGCAGGAAACAAAAGCAGATTGACGAGGATGTGGTGTACCAGGCAAGCCAGGAGCTGGAAGTTTAGGTGCGGAGGCGGCTCATATGTACAAAAGACTCAGCCTGGAATATTACTTTGCCAGCACCGGTTTTTATGATTTACTGCCACTGGCACTCCAAATGGCCAGGGAACTGCACTTTACCCCGGAGGAAATGATCGAAGCTATCTGCAAGGTGGCCGATAAAGCCAGAACGTATCCGCCGACCAGAAACCGGCCGGCCTGGTTTGCTGCCGTGTTCAAAGAAAAGTTGCTGGAAGCACGGGCGGAAATTCTGGCCCTTAAGAAAAAATATCCGTTTAACCGGTTTTGAGCGGTATTACCACCGGCTGCCTCTTTCGGGTAGCCGGTTTTTCTTTTTGGGGTTTTCGATGGAAATGCCGGCGGAATTTGAAAATTATTTATATGATTACCGGTTTAAAATGAGAATTTCCTTTTTTCCACCAGTTGGTTGCCCCAATTTAATTTGAAGATTTTTCCCGAATCAATTTGAAAATCTACAGGCCCGGTTTTACGGTACCGCGGCTTGGCGGTATGCTGTTCGGTTGCGTCCGGCAGCGCGGGCCGCAGCTGAAGGTTGCCGGAGTGGGGAGGTGCTGAGGCTGTGATAGGGTGGTTTTGCCGCCGGAGGCGGCAAACGCGCCGGAGGTAACGCTGCCGCAAGTGCGGGAAGAAAGCACACCAGGGAGACCTTTCAAGGTTCCAGCCGGGTAACACCTTCCAGTTTGTCGAAGTCTCTGTCATACGAATAAATCTCGCTCTGCTTGCGGACAAGCATCTGCGCGGCGATAACAGCATCGGTCCAATCGAGATTCTTTTCTACGTAGAGTTGGAGGGCCTTTTGAGCCGTTTTCTTGCTCGAAAAGCGCAAGCTACGCAGGTTGAGAATGGGGATGAGCAGCTCACGGATCTGTCTCTTAGGCTGTTTATAAAATTTTTCCAGGGTCCAGATGATATCTGCCAGGACAAGATCGGGCAACCAGACTTCTTCGGTACCGGCTTCAATCCGCTTCAATAGCTCAGCGCAACGGTTTGCCTGCTCCGGAACATCATTAGTCAGAAAGCGGAGGATAACGTTAGCGTCGAGTGCGCGCACTTTTCTCACGGCTGCGTTCCTCCATTGCTTTATGGCGGGCGGCTTTGAAATCCTGCGGCGCTGAAACCTTAACGGCGCCTTTGAGTGTCTCGATTCCCCCTTCGACGGGGAGAATCCGGGCGGTATCCTTCTCGACTACGAACCGCACGCGCGCCCCGGGACGGAGGTTCAAAAGTTTCCTGACCTCGGCAGGCAAGGTAATCTGGCCTTTTTTTGAAATCTTAGCGAACACTAAACTTTACCTCCATGAGACAAAAGGTTTACTTTTTGTGTATTGTAAAGCAAAACCTCTAACTTGTAAAGCATCTTCTATATGCAGTGGTGCCAGGCACTTAACTTATTAACTTATCGAGCCCCCCGGAGGTACCTGGGAAAATAGGTTTTCTGGCCGCTTTGATTGTGATCGTCGCCGCACCGATGCTCGGCGTCCTGGTGGTGCGGTGGAGGATTTCTGACCTCGGCACGGGCAAGGCGCCCGGCGCCGGCAGGGTGGCCTGGGTGGCTGAGGGAAAGCTCTGGGTCAAGGATTTGCCGGACGGCGGGGCGCGGGCACTGGCCGCCGGGGAGAATATTTCCCGCCCTGCCTGGTCGCCAACGGGGAATTGGCTGTTCTTCCGCAGGGGCGAGGATCTGTGGCTGGTCGGAGTCGATAGGAGTGAGGCCCGCCGCGTGGCGCAAGGGGTAGGTGAGTTCGCCTGGTCCCCGGCGGCGGACGTCTTCGCCTACACTGCGGGCGCGGGCCTTGAGCGGGTGGTGGAAAAGATGGGGCCCCTGACCGGGGAATTCACCTTTGGCTATTGCGGCGCCGTGGCGTGGGACGAACTTTTTGCCTACTGGCCGGGCTTTACGGACGCCGCGCTCATCAAGGCGGCGAAGAGTACGCCGGAGGCGGAGAAGTTCCTGGCGAAGTATCCCTGGGCGGAGATCGTCGTTGACCGGAGCGGGAAGTCGGCGATGGATTTCCGGGTCGATAAGCTTGAAGGTAATGATAAGCCTGGGCTCTACCTTCGGTTGCAGGTCCTCGTCGATCCGGACACCGTTGCCCCAGCCGGGCGGTTTCTCGACCTGAACGGCACGGTGGTCAGGAGGGAGATTCTGCGCCGCCTGGATGAGGAGACGGTTTTTGGGTCCAGGCTGCCTTACCTGAATCCGGCATACGGAGTGTACCTTGAATTCCCGCGTCGCTGGCGGCCGCGCCCGGGTTACGGCGACGTTGCAGGTATTCCGAGAAGCTACGGCGGTGATGACGGCTTCTTCCTGGTAAGCGCGATGAACGGGGAGGGCTGGACACCCGAAGAGGTGGCGCGGCACGAGGCTTCCCACAAGCTGAAGCCCTATGGCGAAAGGCCGCGGCTGGAGAAAACCGCAGTCAACGGCAGGGAAGGGTATTTCGTCTTCCCCTCGCCGAAACTTGGTACGGGGGCCGGGGCCTGCTTCGTGGTGCGTACCCGCGGCCCGTAGCGATCAAGGGCGAGAAATACTACTATTTTATTCTGTACGCGGACGCAAAACATATCCGGAATCTCGCCGCCTTGCTGCGGTTTCTGTAACCCGTCTTTTGAAGAATTTGCGGGCAGGTTGCTGACGGAAAAAGATAAATGTGTCCAGGCCTGGCGGCCGGGTGAGGAGCGGTAGCAAATCGGCGCTTTTAATACCAATGCAGGCTAAGCTACTGGGTAGCACCGTTCGCTTACGTGAGAATTATTGCCGTCCGGCGGGAGCGGCTGGACGACATCAAGGAGGATGACGCCCGGAAAGAAGGCTACCCGTCAGTGGAGACGTACCGGGAGGCATTCGAGAGGATATACGGGTTCTGGGACACGGACGCCGAAGCTTGATGCTGGAGTTTGAGTTGGGTGTAAGGCTTACGGTTAGTATTTCAAACGTCTGTGTCCGGGCAAATATTTTGACCCTGTTTGTCGGACAGTTCGACACGACAAAAATTTACAAAAAGTACCCGTTGTTTATTTGCTATTTTTTGCTATATGTTACTTAACTGGAGGAATTGGCAGGTAGCGGTAGAAATGGAAGGGTAGGTGGTAGCGCGGGTTCAAGGTAGGGCGATAAGTTTTGCGTGACTATGTAATCAGTTCTAAAACATATGGACCAAAGGGGAATAAGTTCGCCGAATCTGTAGCAAAATCGTTTCCTTTATCCAGCATACGGGTCGGTGATGTTCTGCAGGTTAAGCGGAGTAGTAGTGGAACTTACGGCCACTCGGTATACGTTAGCGTCATCAAGGGTAGCACCCCGGACAAAATTTTTGTTTGCCAGCATAGCAGTGAGATCAAAAACAGAACATTGGAGAATTTAATAAATGGCTGGG
Source organism: Desulfofundulus australicus DSM 11792 (assembly GCF_900129285.1). Taxonomy (GTDB): domain Bacteria; phylum Bacillota; class Desulfotomaculia; order Desulfotomaculales; family Desulfovirgulaceae; genus Desulfofundulus; species Desulfofundulus australicus. The sequence continues at coordinate 7,463 of NZ_FQUW01000057.1, read as the reverse complement.
GCGGTCCGAATACGTGCTACATTAGAGGTGTACACTTCTCCTCGGCTCAATTTCAAAAGTAATTTGAGAGGAGTGATTCTGTGAAAACGAAAGCGGCAATGCTGTTAGTTATATTTACGGCAGTGGTCCTGGCGTCAGGATGTATGAAAAACGCAGCCAACGAATCCGGGAAGAACCCGCCGGCAGCGTAAGGTGGAAGTGAGCCTGCGCCAGCAAAAAAAAGCGGGGAGCACGAAAATTTTAAGATTCTCGAGAAGCGCCTGGCGGCAGAGGATATCGCTGAGTGCAAGCGAGTCATTGAAAAACATTTCGAGGCTCTGAAGACGCATGATGTTGAGTTGCTCGATTCTACGATGTACAATCCCACCGGCGTCAAAACGAGACCCGACGACCCTCAAATTTTGCGGATAAAAGAGGCTAAAGTCTACCGGATCAACGAGAATCCCAGGTGGTTTATCTTAGAAAGCTTGCAGGAGGAGGGAGCGGGAATTTCCCGGCTATCCGGCAAGACCTGGTATAAGGTTGCCATACTAAATGTCGATCAACTGCTGGTCCGGGTTTACGAAAACTCAAAGGAAGTCTGGCGTGACGAAAGCAACGTCGACTACATCCTGGTCAAAGAAAAGCCGGAGTCGCCTTGGGTCATTTTAGGTGCTGGTAGGTAGTTTCGGCAGAGAATCAGGCTTTTAGTAGGTGACCCCGTTTAGCCGGTGTCGGACAAACCGGTAGGCCGCACCTAACCCGGCACTCAACACCCATCGCAATACTTAGCTTCTAAAGTATTAACTTAACCTGGGTGTTGAGTGCCGGGTTGAGTGCTGGGTGAGGCTGAGGTCTCCCTGTTGCTACAGCCTGCTCCCAGGGGCGGGCAAATCCAATCCGGAAAGGGGCGAAAGCCTGGTCATGGGGAGGCCGCTGGCCTAAAGTTTGGAAGAAGAGGTGTAGCAGAAAAAGGATGTACCGAGTGCTCAATTTTGTAACGAATTTGTAATATTTTAGTCACAAATTCTTAAATCCTGCCAGGTATAATTTCTGGTAAAGCTAACCTGAAAGGGGAACCAATCATGAAAATTAAAAAATGGATAACAATGATAAGTGCAGCGGGGTTGTTCAGTGGGATGCTTTTGGCGGGGTTACCTGCCGGGAAAGCAATGGCTGCGGGCGGTCCGCCAGCATGGGCAGGTAAGTATAATGTGCAAGTAGCCAGGCCGAACACCACCGGTGCAGGCATAATGGCTGGTGCGGCTCTGAGGCGGACAGCGGGCTCGATGAATACGTCGGTGGCGCAGTTCCTGGGAATGGATGTATCTACGTTAATTACTGCACGTCACTCCGGCAAGTCGTTGGTTGAGATTGCAGCCGAAAAAGGTATAAGTGAGGAACAGCTGATCAACTTTATAGTCAGCCAGCGAAGCTCTCAAATCGACCAACTACTTAAAAATGGCAGGATTACACAAGCGCAGGCCAACCAGTGCAAGCAAATCATGGCTGAGCGAATAAAGGCAAATGTCAACCGTACGACGGTAGGGCCAAACCGTTTCGGCGGGGCTGGGCGTAATGCCGGTACTTAAAACTTAAATGAAGACGCAGGCGCGGACGGATAAGTCAGTTTTAAAAAACACCTTCTTTCCTTTTCAACCCGGCCTTTACGTCGGGTTTCTTTTTTGGGGGTAGCATCGGCGAAACACAGCGAAATCCCGGGCTGCCAAGGGACGGCGGAGTATATGGGGCGGGCGTGGGGTGAAGGTTAACGCTCTTACCCGGAGAGACCTGCCGGATAAGCCCAGCACTCAGACGTCTGAGTGCTGGGTAACCCGTGTCGGGAGGCACGGCTGAACCGGCAGGAGTCAGCAGAGGGCATAGTACCCTGGGGGTCATGAACTCCAGGGGAAGGCCCGAACATCAAGTCAGAGGTGAGACCGATGCGTTCGCGAGAAGGGCGAAGACAGACGGGGGGACATTTGGATAGTTTGGCGGACCCGGCTCTGGGGGCACCCTGCCGCTGCGAGGACTTAAAGCGCCTTTGGGCGTGTATGCCGTCATGGGCAACCACGACCACCACTTCGGCAAAGAAAAGAGAAGAATCCGCTTCCGCCCCGGGAGGGAGAGAGGAGCTTCACGAGATGATCGAAGCGCTGCCGGACTGAAAGGTGGCGGAAGCGAGGGATCTGCTGTGCCAGCTTTTCAACGGGGAACCGAGAAGTTCACTATGACGTGCAAAAAATTCAAGGTCGCGCTTTTCGACAGGACGGGGAAGTTGACCACGACCTTGTACCTGTTTACCGGCATGTGGTGGATGGTCCTGTCGTTTCTGTTTGCGCCGCGCGGCTATCTGGTGTCGCCGGAGGGGATAACTATCCGTGCCCTGGTAACGTCATACGTCATACCCAAAAATAAAGCGGCTGCTACCCGGTGGGCAGCTCCCAGGCCCTTGCTGACGTGCTGGCAGACGTGATCGAGGCGCATGGCGGCCGGGTACTCCTGCGCGCACCCGTAGAGCGCATCCTCATCGAAGGAGGGGCGGGCCGGCCACATTCGCCCGACCACCATTTTAAAATGTGGCCCGCCTGCCCCATGTCCGGAGCAGACGGGCTACAAGCAAGAGGGCGGCAATGCGCGGACTGCTTAACGGGTATGTACTGCCGTAAATCCGGGCTATTGCAGTGGCTTCATTAAATCAAGTGCTTCCTGTGGTACAAAGGTGGTCACACCATTATAAACGGTCAGGCCGTTCATTTTAACCAGCTTACCGTTGATTTCGGCAAGATTTTTGTTTACCGGCAATTTTAATTTATCATTGTCCCTGGTAACCACAAGCACGGGGTTGTTGGGATCACTGTCATCCCATTCCACCCTGGCGCCCCTGGCCGGGAAAGCGGTTTCTGCCGGCACGAAGAGCTTTTTGGTGGTTTCCTGTAAGTTAAGGCCCAGTATTCTCTCCATGTACTTAGCTATATCTGTGTTTTCAATCACTCCCGTGGGCCGGTCGCCGGTCGGCGAGTAGACGTACAGAACTACATCTTCGCCGGTGTGGCCGTTGGTGGTCCACCCGATATGGGCCCGCTTGCTAATCATCGGTCCCACAACGTAATTTAACCTGCCTGGTTTGGCTTCTTTGATTGCTTTGATTTCGTCCTCCGTCAGGTCGGTGATGCCGTAATAAGTTGCCATTACTTCTTTGATGTTGCTCCTGTCGGCGTTTAATTTTTTCTCGACGCCTTCACCGGTCAGTTTTGCCCTCTTTAAAGGCTCGATGAAGGTGGAAAGGGGCAGCTCGTCGTAATTTTTGCTGGTCTCCCGGTCTCCGATGGTGATTCCACCGTTACCGTGGTCAGTTACTGCGATGACAACAGTGTGCTTATCCTTTTTGGCAAAGTCCAGGGCCACTTTTACGGCGTTGTCAAAGACCAGGATATCGCTGATTACGCCCACCGGGTCATTGGCATGGGCGGCCCAGTCTATTTTACTCCCTTCCACCATCAGGAAGAATCCATCCTTATCTTTAGAAAGCACCTCAATGGCTTTGCTGGTCATTTCCGCCAGGCTGGGCTGTTTTGCCGGGTCACGGTCAAAATCATAACTTAGATCTTTGGGAGCAAACATTCCCCACAACTTGTTGGAAGTGGACTTACGAAGTGCTTCCGGCGTGGTTACATAATCATAACCCAGGTCCTTGATTACCTTAATTAAGTCTTCCCTGTCTTTTCTGACCTCGGGTGTCAGGTATTTGGAACCGCCGCCCAGCACCACATCTAAACCGCTATATACTTGTTGTTCGAGAATATCATCATAGTTGTTCCGGTCCGGGTAATGGGCGGAGAAAGCTGCCGGGGTGGCGTGGGGTATTTCACAGGTAACCACCAGTCCCGTGGCTTTTCCCGCCAGTTTTGCTGCTTCGAGGATGGTGGCCACGGGTTTCTTTTCATCGCCTCTGGCGATGGGTTGAAGGCCCGGCATGTCGGCCACGTCAGGCAAAACCGCCACGTAGCCGGTACGGGACTTAAAGCCGGTGGAAAAGGCCGTTGCCGCAGGTGCGGAGTCAGCGATGGCTGCGTCGGAGGAGTAAGTTCTCACCAGGCCGCAGGCCATTTCGTCCATGGCCAGGGGCGTACCGCCTTTATACCACCTGGCCAGAGTTGTCCCGCCGACGCTCATGCCGTCTGGGATCATGAGGATAACATTCTTTACGGCAGGTGCACTTGCCGCGCTGGCGAGGGGGACAGAAACGCTGACCAACAGGAGCAAAACAATAACGAGGATAGCCGGGATTCTCTTCATGGTTTTGGTCATAGCGACACCTCCGGGAAAAATATTTTTGGCGTTATCTTAACAGATTTATGTTAAGCTTCAATTGATGACCAGATAACTGCTTGTTAAATATTGTTAAACAGGTGTTAAATACCAATAGTTTGCCGGGCCGGCTTGAACGACAGTTCCTTTTTTAGATCAACGGGAAAGCAGGTTTACCGGGATGGCAGGGATGGGGGTAAAGGGGTTGCGGATGGCCGGACTACCGGAAGGGCCAGCACGTTTTGGCATGATGCGGTTCAGCAGCTCTTACTTGGTATTCCAGCCGGCAGTAAACTGTACGTGCGGACAAGGAGGGGATGCTCTTGACCGAGCCTGAACGAGTGTGTATGGCGGCAGAGGAGAAATTTGCCCTGGCGCCTGCCGACCCGGAGACCACAGTTGCCCTGTTAGTGCTAACCGTTCCCCTCGGGGTCCTTTCCCTGGTGGGTGTAGCGGTCGGCATATCCGACCCGGCGGAACTGCCGGGGTTTCTGGCCTTCCTGGGAGGTGTAGTACTGGTGATAGTGTTGCTGGTGGCCGTTCTCTTCGCTTTTACGCCTACGGCTTACATCCTGGACGCGCAGAGGATAAGGATTGCCAGGCGTTTCGCCCGCCCGGTGCTCGTGCCTTACGCGCGGGTGAGAAGAATTGCGCTGCGGCAGTTTCCCGGCCCGCCTAATATTGTTTGGCTAGGTTCATACCCGCTGCGGGGGTTCTTCGGCTATTTCGGCTGGTTCAGGGTGGAGCGCCTGGGGTGGATCAGGGTTTACGCCACGTCCTGGGATGGCGAGATGGTGGTGCTGGAGACCGACCGGGAACCGTACTTTCTTTCCCCGGCGGAGCCGCAGAAGTTCTGCGAGGCGCTGCGGGCCCGGCTTTGCGGCACTGCGGCTTAGTGGTGCTGTTCGGCGCGTCCGGCGGCGCGGGCCGCAGCTGAAGGTTGCCGGAGTAAGGAGGTGCTGAGGCTGTGGGGCTGCTGTGCCGGCTTTTCAGCGGGGAACGGAGAGGTTCACTATGACGCGCAGCAAATTCAAGGTCACGCCTTTCGACAGGACTGGGAAGTTGACCACGACCTTGTACCTGTTTACCGGCATGTGGTGGGCGGTACTGTTGTTTTTGTTTGCGCCGCGCGACTATCTGGTTTCGCCGGAAGGGATAACCATCCGCGCCCTGGTGACGTCATACGTCATACCCAAATGCAAGATTAAGCGTGTTGAGATAGTCGAAGATGTGAAACCCGGGGTCGGGTTGACGTGGTTGGCCGGGTTTTGCGGATACGCCGGTCTTTTTGCCATGGCCGACGGCAGCACGGCGAAAGTCTATGCCACTCGCTTGGACCGGATGGTGCGGATACTGACCACCGGAGGGGGCCCTTATCTCCTCTCCCCGGCGGAGCCGGAAGCCTTCGTGGAAGAGGTAAACAGGGTGATTCTGGCCCAGCCGGAGTTGCGGGAAGGGTAACGGAGAGGATGAAGGCGCCATCCGGGGCCATGACTCCGCTAGGTGTTGAGTCGATGAAGGGAAAAGCGATCCAGGGGACAGTCTTGCTGGCGCGGTTGTTTCTTACCTCCCGTAGAGCAGGCTTAGTATTGCAACCGGCTCTACGGTATGGTAGACTAATGCTGGAGGATATTTAAACATTTTTCTAAATATCTAAATGTAAATAGCCATTCGCGCGGCTGGCAGGTGGACAATGATGTTAAGTTTGGTTTTTAAAGCGCTGGCGGACGAAACGCGGCGGGAAATCCTGCGGCTCCTGCGGGAAGGCGACCGCACGGCGGGGGAAATCGCCGGACGGTTCGACCTGACCAAGCCGACCATCTCCCACCACCTGGGCGTGCTCAAGCAGGCCAACCTGGTGCAGGACTACCGGAAGGGCCAGCACGTTTACTACTCCCTGAACACGACCGTTTTCCAGGAGACGGCGGCCTGGTTTCTGGCGGTTATGGAGGGGAGGGGGCGAAAGGATGAGGGTAAGGCGGTCGGGAAGCGGAAAGCCGGTAGGGATGAACGGGAGGGTGGTAAAGCGTGCGGAAAGAGAATAAAAGCGAAGGTTATTCCCTCAACTGGAAGGCTTTAAAGCCGGACTGGCCGCTGTGGGTAATCCTGGCGGGGCTCATTATTGCGGGATTTCTCCTTTACCCTATGCTTCCGGAGCAGGTGCCCGTTCACTGGAACATCCGGGGCGGGGTGGACCGCTACGGCTCGCGGGCCTATGGGGCCTTCTTCGCACCGCTTTTGACTTGCGGCCTTTACGCGCTGATGCTGGTGATGCCCTTGGTCGACCCGTGGCGCGAGAATTACGCCCGTTTTGGTGGTGTTTACCGGTTGCTGCGCTGGAGCCTGGTGCTCTTTATGGCCGGCATCTACGCTGCGGCTACGGCGGCAGCTCTCGGGTACGGCTTGGATATAGGCCTGCTGGTTAAAGGCGGCGTTGCTCTCCTCTTTGTCGCCGTTGGCAATGTTATGGGACAGGTACAACCCAATTTCTTTGTCGGCATCCGGACACCCTGGACCATGGCCAGCACGGAGGTCTGGCGGCGCACCCACCGCCTCGCGGCCAAAGTGTGGGTGCTGGGCGGTCTGATCTGTCTTGTTCTGGCACCGGTGCGTTCGCCTGCAGGCGCGTACGTGTTTTTCGCGTGCGTGGCCGTGATGGGGCTGGCGCCGATGATCTACTCGTACGCTATTTTCAGGCGGCTGAGGAACTAGTCTCTCTTGTCGGGAGGGATGAGTGACCGGCGGCGAATAGGGCGGGCGGTGGTGGATTGCTGGTCTAAAGTTCCAATAACTTAACTAATTTTGCAGGCATTTCCCAGTGCTTCAAATCGGGGCTAACGTAGTAATATTGCGAATTCGCCTCCTTAACTGTAGATCGTAAAATAGAATTGACCCCCGATCGTCAAATAAAACTGACCCACCTCATGATAAAATCTCCCTCGAGAGGGGGAGGCAAAAGAGGTGGTAAGCATGTACAAATGGCAACGCATCAAAGCACTGCATACCCAGGGGGTCAGCATCAGGAAAATAGCCCGGACACTGGGTATATCCAGGAATACCGTTAAGAAGTACCTTAAAGACGCCAACCCGCCACAATTTAAAGCCAGGAAGTATGATAAACAACTGGACCGGTACAGGGAAGAAATCCAGGCCATGCTTAATAAGGGTTATAT
>NZ_FQUW01000058.1 GCF_900129285.1 Desulfofundulus australicus DSM 11792 | reverse complement strand
TCAAGGCCGAGCGAAGTGAGCCAGGCAAAATTTTCGTCTCATTAGGGGGCATCAATGCTGGTTATTTTTATTCTGCAGTGGGTCAATTTTATTTGCACATAGTGGGTCAATTCTATTGACAATCAACAGTACAGGCGCCTTTTGTAGAGAAATTCCCCAAAGGTGCTGATGGCTGTTTTAGTCCGAAAGCCGACCACTTCCCAGGTGCTCCGGTCACGTTCATTCATCAGGCGGGTATCGAGCTGTTCCAGTGCCCAGTTGAATATTTGGTTGCAGACTTTCTGACAAAGCTCATGGATACCTTTTTCAAGTTCATAGAAGTCCTTGCACCTACCAAGTAATTCAATCAGACCCTTAACGAAAAGAAGGACTGCACCCACTATTTGGCGAATATTTAGCATGAGACCTCACACTCCTTTAGCTTGATTTCTGGTGTTTTTTGGGCGCGTGAGGTCTCATTTCTTTTTCAGGGGGCTGATCCCCTTCTGGTGCCTACTGAAATTTTACACGGCCTAAATGCAAAATGCAGTGGTGCCTTCCTTGACTTAAACGGCAGGGTGATCAGGACGGAGATTTTGCGCCACCTGGCAGGTGGTAGGCTTTTAGTTATTATACTTACAGCAGTGGTCCTGGCGTCACAATGTATGAAAAACGCGGCCAACGAATAAAACAGTGGTGCATGAAAATGAAAAGCTTAAAACTGGTTCTCTCCGCAAAGGAAAGAAGCGACCCAGCGTCCCAGAAATAACGGATTTACACCTGGTCTATTTCTTGTTTTTAAAAACCCAGGAAACCTTCCAATATACACAACATTTCAGCGGTTGTATAAGTCTTTATTTGTTTTAATTCCACCAGGTCGTTGTCATTCGACCAGACCGGGCACTTCAACGCCAGCGCCAACGCTACGAGTTCTACGTCCTCCGGGTCTCTCTTTCCGATTAAGTCCGTAGCGACCGGGATCTGTCCAGAATACGTTTCTTTCTTTATAACTTCCAGCTCCAGCAGGGAAAAGGCCGCTTCCATGACCTCCCGGCTCAAACCCTTTTTTGGGGCCAAAACCGGAATGTACTCCTTGACCTCATTGACCACGCTGGCAGTTGTAACAAACTTTAAAGTTTTCGCTTCAACAAACACCTTACTCGCTTTCCCGCCGATCAGCGCCGAAAAGCACGATGTTCGCGTCCACGGCGATCTTTCCGGAAAGTTGCAAAGTCCTCCAGCACCTCTTCCTCTGTTATCCCTTTTTCCTGTCTTTCTTTGGCGACTTTTGCCACCAGGGCCTTCAGGGCCGCCCGGCGCACTTCGTCATCAACGTTAATATCCTCCCAGGGAATAAATACGCCTGCGGGTTTGCCGTTCCGAAAAACCATCACCGCTTCCTTCCTGCGGATAAATTCGCTGGCGTGGGTTTTAAACTCCCTTACGCTTGCAAACTCCATTATGGTCACCTCCGTGACTACATTATAACATATCAGCGGGAAAATGGAAAGGATTGTTTACCGAAACAGGTTTTAACGGGATGGCAGTCGAGCAGGTGGGTGAGAAGACCGGAGAGCGAGGTCCCCCGCTCAATAGCGATATGTTTCGCCCGGCGCAGCACTTCCTTAGGTAGCGAAAGGGTAACATTCTGGTACTCCACATGCTCCACCTCCACGTAACTGAGTGTATCACCTACGTTATTTGGTGCTATGAGTATTATTCAGAGCTTATCCCTGGAGGAAGAAAAACCGCGGCTGGTAAGCGAAGAGGGCCGAAGGAAGTAGTTAACTTAGTCTATGACTTAGTCTATACTACCGGTAACGGAGGTGAATCCGGATGCCGGTGCAGGTGAATATTCATGAGGCAAAAACCCATTTTTCCAGGCTTTTGGCGCGGGTAAAGGAAGGCGAGGAGGTTGTGATTGCAAAAGCCGGCAAGCCAGTAGCCCGTCTGGTTCCAGTAACGGAGCGACCGGCCCGGCGCGTTCCCGGCAGCGCAAAAGGGAGAGTCAGTATCAGCACAGATTTTAACGAGCCTCTCCCCGGTAATATTTTAGAGGCGTTTGAAAAATAACAACTTGCCGTAAATGCCATTGAACCCCCGGCTGTTTCGATGCGCCACGCCCTCCACGTTTATACCCTCCCGGATTTCCACCGTGATCCTTTTGACCGCCTTCTGATTGCCCAGGCTCAGTTAGAAAATCTGCCCATTATAATTGCAGATCCCAAAATTGCCAGTTATCTGGTAGAGGTTGTTTGGTGAAAGGCTTAAAGTCCGCTGTTTCCTGGTCAGAGAACCCAAAGCACCGGTAAGAATTTTTGCCGGGGCTTTTTGTTACTCTACTACCTTCAGCATGATTCCTTGCAGGATTCCAGAAAGCAGGTAAGGAGGTTCAAATCCCGGTGCTGAACGACGAAGTGCGTTGCAACAAGCTATTAGGATTTTATGTGGCGGGGGCTGCGCCGACCGACCGCTACCGCCTGGCCGAAGCGATCGCGGGGGCGTCGGACGACCCCGCCTGGATGCTGTCCTGGCAGTGCCACCACCTGCTCCTGCTCACCGCCACGCCCCATATGGGCAAAGACTTCCCCTACTTCTGCCTGTGGCGGCTGCTGGAACCGGAGATACTCTCCACTATAGACGCCTTCAACGCCTACCCGGCGGAGGCGCGGCGGCGCCATTTCCTCCGGCGGACCAAAGAAGAAATGGTGCGGTTTGACGGCACGCCGATCGCTACTATTGCAAATACTGCCGGACCACCATCTCGTATCTGCCTTCCTTCTGCCTGCCGTACTTCCAGTACACGGTCGAGATAATCTTTACTACCCCTTGGCATGCTCTGGTTTCCCATCACTCATTTTCCGAGTGTTTAAATCTGCTGAAAAAATTGTTCGAGAACGGCACCCTGCTTTATGAGGAACTGGTCAAAGACGGTGTATTCACGCCGGACAGCCTCTCTTTGTCCACCTTCTACCGTTTTCTGGCCCAAAACCCGGACCTGGCCGCTGATAGCCGCCCCGATGCGGAGGAAAAAGAGGTCAAACGGTTTTCCCACCAGTGGGTGAATGAACTCTGGCAGACGGATGGCATGGAAGACTAATACACCCAGTTGATCTACTGCCTCAGTCCAGCGCCGTAGAGCGGTGTATTCATCACGCCAGGATAACTGCTCTTGTAAATCAATTTTTATCGTTTGTTACATGGAGTTCACCAAGCAGAGCATCATCGCCCAGGCCGCCACGGCCATGCTGGCCCAGGCCAACCAGCAGCCGCAGTTGGTGCTGCAACTCCTGCGATAACCTGCGGAACAAACTTGCTCCGCTAAGAGCATCCGAAATTGTGACAGGCCTCCCTTTGACGGGAGGCCTTCCTCAGCTTGTAGATAAAGTATTTCTGGGGTGTGCCCTGTTTTTAGTCGTCGCTCCCGGTCGTTTCGCTCTGTGTTCAGGTGGCCTCCGCGAACATCCTGCCTGCGGCCCCGCCTCATCCCGTCGCCGTGGCCTGGCTCGGCAGCGCTTACTAATACCAGGGCACATAGGAAGTTTGTCAACAGTCTGAGGCCTCCCTTCAACGGGAGGCCTGTTTCTCTACCACCGGCGGCCGGTCAGGAACCGTCCTGTTCTGTTTCCCCGTTCAGGCGGCAGGACATGCCGCAGTGCCCCTGCATGTTGACCACGCTGGCTTTCAATATCAGCAGCAGCGCGGCCAGGCGGAGACGCAGGTCGGGCTCCAGGCCTCGCAGGAAGTAGCCCAGCTGTTTGGCCGCTGCCGCCGCTTCCTGCAGTTCCTGGATGTCCAGGTATAAAGCGTCCCGGGTGAGGGAGTGATAGGCGGTAAGCCTGTCGATGCCGAGCATGCAGAGCCCTACGTCCAGCAGGTCGGCGGGGCTGATGTGGTATGTATCGCAGCACCTGGCCAGGGCGTCAAGCCGCTCGTGGTCAAGGTATGGTTTGAAGAAGCTCATTTTTTCTCCTCCTTCAGCATGGGCGACAAAATGGCCTTGATGAGAAAAGTCAGGCACAAAAGCCTCTGCCGGTCGCTTATGCACTGCTCGTACAGGGAGCGCCAGGTTTTATCCGCCAGCTCCAGGCAGTGCTGGAAGCGCTCCCGGTTGAGGATATGTTCATCCCCCTGCCGTTCGTAAAGCAGGTCGACCAGAACATGGGAGGCACCCACGTCCAGAATGTGCAGGTGGTTCAGGCCGTTCCCGGTCATGCACTCGGCCAGCGGTTTCAGCTGTTTCTCCGGCAGAACCGGGTTGAGGACGTTGATTTTGGTAACGGTCATGGCAGCACACCTCGGCAAGTAAAATTAAGCCACTGGCTTTATCTTTCTATGGTTCCCATTTTCCGGTCTTAATATGAGCTCTCCCTTGACCGGGCCTGCCAGAGGTTATATAATACCATTAGAACAGGTGTACGAACAGGGTGTTAACCATTATAAAATAAATTTAGTCCCCTGGCGTGGCTGCGGGGAGGGATGGGGTGCTGTTAAGGCATCTCCGGTTAATATTCAAAATATACAAATAAAAGGATGACTGCTACCCATCCAGTTCCGGTTCTGGCCACAGTATCAAAGGAGGTGTGCCGCCGGCTTTTGGAGCCGGGCAGTTCTATGTTGATTGTTCTGGATTTCGGACATGGCGGCCGGGACCCCGGGGCGGTTGGTTCCGGCCTGCAGGAGAAGGACGTGGTTTTAACCCTCGGGCTTCAGGTTCTTTCCTTCCTGGAGGAGTACGAGGTCAGGGTTATTCCCACCCGCACCGGCGATGTTTATGTTTCCCTGGAGGAACGGGCCGAACTGGCCAATAAAAACGGGGCCGATTTCTTTTGCTCCCTGCATGTGAACGCCGGCGGCGGGAGCGGCTTCGAAAGTTTTATCCACCCGGATGCCCCGCAGAAAACCCGGATGATAGCGGCTGCACTGCACCGCGAAGTGGCCGCGTTTTATATCCAGCGGGGTTTTCCCGACCGCGGGCTGAAAAGGGCCGATCTGGCCGTGCTGAGGAAAACAAATATGCCCGCTGTGCTCCTGGAAAACTTCTTTATCGACAGTCCCCGCGATGCCGCCTGCCTCGCAGATAAAGCGTGTTTGCGGGAGCTGGCCCGGGCCATTGCGGGGGGGATGGCGCGCGTTCTGGGCCTGAAAAAGCGCAGCAGCGGGGATGCCGCCGGGGAAATTGAGCGCCTGCGGGAACGCGGCCTGATCATCGGCAACCATGATCCCGATGCTGCCGTAACCTGGGGTGAGCTGGCGGCGGTTTTAAACCGCCTGCTGGACCGCCTGGAAAAGGAAGGTGGAGGGACGACCGGGGGGTAGCTCTGGCCTACCGGGTGAAAATATGCTAAACTTATGTAGAAAAAAATTCTAAAACGAGGCGGGGGATTGTGGAAATGGACGAAACAAAATGCACAGGTTGTAACGATAAGGATACCGGCCGGTGCAGCACGGGACAGTGTCCCGGATCTTCCTACCTGCCCCAGAACGAGGCCAGCGATATTAAGAATGTCCTTGCCGTGATGAGCGGGAAGGGGGGAGTGGGCAAGTCATCGGTCAGCGCCCTGCTGGCCGTCGCCCTGGCCCGCCGGGGTTATAAAACCGGCATCCTGGATGCGGACATCACCGGTCCCAGCATACCCAAAATCTTCGGGCTGGTGGACCGCCCCGAGCAGTTCAAGAATTATATCCTGCCGGTGAAAACCGCACTGGGTATTCAGGTCATGTCGTTGAACCTGTTTCTGCCCTCGGAGGATGATCCCGTTATCTGGCGGGGTCCCATCCTGGCCAGCGCGGTAAAACAGTTCTGGAGCGACGTGGCCTGGGGCGATCTGGATTACCTGATTGTGGACATGCCCCCCGGCACCGGGGATATTCCCCTCACCGTCATGCAGTCACTGCCTTTAAATGGACTGCTGGCAGTTTCATCCCCCCAGGACCTGGCCATGATGGTGGTGAGCAAGACCATTAAAATGGCCCGGCAGGCCTCTATACCCATCCTGGGACTGGTGGAGAACCTGAGCTATATTTCCTGCCCGCACTGCGGCGAGAAGATTCAGCCCTTCGGTAACGGCAGCGTGAAGGAAGCGGCGAGCAAAACGGGGCTGCCCCTGCTGGCCGTCCTGCCCGTGGATCCCGAGCTGGCAAAGCTGGCCGATGCCGGGCGTATTGAGGATTATGAGGGAGAATCGCTTAAAAAACTGGAGCCGCTGGTTGAGGTGGTCGTCAACAAGAAAACTCCGGCCTGACCGGAGTTTTTCTTTATGTGCGCCCGGCATGGGCGTTAACTTGGTGGTGAAAGTCCACTGCAGGCGAGGCAGCACGAGTCTGCTAGCCAAAGGCAAGGGTGTCCATCGCGAGGTGGAATCGGATCGGTGCGCCGGCGGCAAAACCACGGCCCGATGAACAAGAACCCCATAAGAGGCTAGACCGTTCGGATGAGCTGGCATAACACAGCGAAATCCCAGGCTGCCAAGGGACGGTAGAGTAAATGGGGCGGGCGCGGGGTGAAGGTTAACGCTCTTACCCGGGGAGGCCTGCCGG
>NZ_FQUW01000059.1 GCF_900129285.1 Desulfofundulus australicus DSM 11792 | reverse complement strand
TAGCCTCTTATGGGGTTCTTGTTCATCGGGCCGTGGTTTTGCCGCCGGCGCACCGATCCGATTCCACCTCGCGATGGACACCCTTGCCTTTGGCTAGCAGACTCGTGCTGCCTCGCCTGCACCTGCCTTTCACCACCAAGTTAACGCCCATGCCGGGCGCACACAAAATTTGGAGCGCCGAAACAGGCGCTCCAAATAGTTCCCAAATGATAATTATGCACCTTGTTACCTATAACCATGTGGTTTGTTTTTATTTCTCACCCCCCTATCTCCTGTTATATTAAACTTATATTAAATTTACGGCAACGACTTTCCTGGTAATTTATACCTTTAGAAGGGTGGGGTAACGTAATTTTGCGCAACCACATTCTCCCTCAGTATTGATATGACGCATAGCTTCCAGAAGAATACTTCCCATTCGATGTGCCTCCTGATAGAAAATATCAGCCAATTCGCTATGTTCCCAATCCCTGTTTACTCCTTCGGCGTAGTTGGTTACAATATCTACCCGTCCGTAACAGGCGCCAATCTCTCTGGCCAGGTAAACTTCGGGGCACATGCTCTGCCCCACTATATCTGCTCCCAGGCGGCCCAGCATGGCAACTTCGGCCGGGCTTTCAAAGTGACGTCCATCGGTAACGGCATAAATTCCCCGATCAAAAACACGACCTCCTTCCGGAGCTTTTTTCTCTGCTGCCCGAAGCAGGGCATTACAAAGGATGGGGCATACGGGCTGGCGCATAGAGAGCAGGAATTCTCCCCCGAGGCTCACGTCCTTGCGCATGGAAAAATCCAGGTAGTCTGAAGGGATAAGTATATCCCGCGGCTTGAGCAAGTGGTTGATGGCTCCCACGCCCCCTTCAGACAGAATTTTTTTTACGCCTGCTTTCTGTAATACCCAGAACAATTGTTGAGAAGCCCTGCCCCGGCTTACCCCTTGGCGCCAGCCATGCATTTTTACGGTTAAAACTTTTTTTCCTCCAACAATAAACAGCTTTAAAGGGGGGCTTTCCCCATAGGGTGTGGGGAACACGAGTTTTTCGGCAATAACCATGACATCGGGGAAATCAAGATCTTGGGGGAAATTTAGACTAAATGTGCTGGAGCCGCCTATAATTGCATAATCAACCCGGGGAATTTCTGAATAAGTCACGCAATCAACTCCTTTGAGCAACATAAAAGTGTCGCCTGCTATGTGGCTGAACCGGGTTAAAAGAAAAGGCATCGTATGATGCTAGGTATTTCAGTCCTGCCGTTTTTAAAGCCTGCCGAACTTGATCCGCCGTATAGCCATATTCCCGGTGCTGTTCGATGAATTTATGATAGTATTCTCCTTTTCTAATAAAAGCTGTGAGTTCAATTTCCCAACTAATATTTGCAGGATAATAGCGGCTGCGCCAGATTATTGTATATTCCGGTTCGTCTATTACGGTTACATCTGGAGTGCTGCCGGCCAGCCACTGGATGGTATTCAGGTCAAAAACGAACATGCCACCGTCGACGAGGTTTTTTCTAACCTGCCGAAAAGTTTTTTCCATATCTTTATAATCTGCCAGGTAATTTAAACCGTCGTGGAAGCAAATAACCAGGTCTACCGGTTTTTCGAGTTCAAAAGAACGCATGTCAGCGGTTAGGAAATTTACTTTCAGTTTTTGCTCTATAGCTTTTTTGCTGGCAACATTTATCATGGATGGGGATAGATCCAGTCCCGTAACTTGGTAACCTCTCCGGGCGAGGGGCAAAGTAGTATTTCCCGTACCGCAGGCCAGATCAAGTACGGTACAGGGGTGATAATTAAACCGTCTTAGAATTTCTTCCAGGTAATCTATCCATCCTTCATAGTCTACCCCGGATACTAATAGATCGTAAATCCAGGCCAGATCAGCATAACAGGGCATCTGCTACTTCCTTTCGCAGTTTGAAGTAAAATGTGCCCCCGTTAATTCGGGGGCTGTAAAGCGAAATTATCCTAATTTATTTAAACTTTATTTTGCTTTTAGGCAAGCCAGGATATCCTCCAGCACTTTCTTTATTTCTTGATCGCCATTAATATTTTTAAGCAGCCCTTTGCCGGCATAGTAATCAATCAATGGTTGTGTCTGGGCTTCGTAGACGTCCAGGCGGTTGGCCACAGCCTCTTCATTGTCGTCGCTACGCTGGTAAAGCTCTCCGCCGCAATTATTACATTTTCCCTCCACTTTGGGCGGGTTGAATAAAATATGATAGCTGGCTCCACAGTTGCGGCATACCCGGCGCCCGGTGAGGCGAGCCATAAGCTTGTCCCTGGGTACAGCGATGTTAATTACTGCGTCAAGCTGTATATTCATATCCTGGAGAGTTTCATCAAGTGCCTGGGCCTGGGCCAGGGTCCTGGGAAATCCATCCAGGAGAAAGCCCTTTTCACAATCGGGTTTTTGGAGGCGATCCTTTACCATTCCTACAACAACTTCGTCAGGCACCAGCTCACCCTTGTCCATATATTCTTTAGCTTTTTTCCCCATTACTGTGCCTTCTTTAATTGCTGCTCTGAACATGTCTCCTGTAGAAATGTGGGTAATATTCAGTTCCTTTACAAGCATTTCGGCCTGGGTACCCTTGCCGGCTCCTGGAGGCCCCATGATCAGCAGCTTCAAAACCATCCCCTCCTAAAAAACCATAATTTATTAAGAAGATTATATCATGGATTAGTTACCGGGAAAACATGTGTGTTTTTTAATTTAAGGTAATTCCATTAAAATCTCGGGGGAAACCTCTTTCCCTGCACTTATGAGGTATTGGTTAAAGTTGTAAGTGTACTGCTTTGTTGGTATTGAAGCTAAGGTCAGAAGGTAGTATGCTTAAAGCGGAGGGACTTAACATGAACTTTCAAAAGAGGGGTTTTAAAAACCAGATCTTGGTCTTAATAGCTCTTCTACTGGTTTTACCCATTTTGCTGGCGGGTTATATGTTAAACATTATCCATCATACCCAATTAAGCATGATAGAAACTCAAAAGAATAAAATGTCAAAAGCCATGGAATTGCTGGATACTAGCTTGACTATTTCCTTTGATGAAATATTAATCAAATCAAATGCTACCCAGGCCCCACGGCGTGAAAAAGTAAAATTACTAAATCGCCAGCTTAAACCACTGATTTTAAAAATAAAAGAAAACTACCCGGAGCTGGAATTGGGATTTTATTCCCGCGATTTAGATGTGATTCTGGATGGGGATGAAAACAGTTATGGCGAGAATTTTTCCAAGCGGCGCAAGAGGGCATTTGTTGAAACTATAACTACCAGTAAACCGGTAGTGGAAACACTTGGACTTTCCGAAGGGGGACAATTGGAAATGTACAGGCCCCTGGTGCGCCACGGAGAAACAATAGGTGCTGTTTGGGCGACGGAGAACCTTTCCGTCCTTTACCGACGGTTGGATCGGGTGCAGCGGGACGCTTATTTGGTTATCGCCATGGGCTTGCTTTTGGGATTGGGGGGTGCTTTTGCTCTCATTCGCAACTTGGTAGCGGCCGTAAATCAGGTAAAAACAGGAGTGCAACTTTTGGAAAAGGATCTTACTTATATCTTACCCCCGGCTACCGGTGAACTGGGGGAAATTACCGAAGCCATTAATCACCTGGCCACCAAACTGGTGAACGTACAAAATTATAATGAAATTATTCTAGCCAGTATTGACGATGGAATACTGGCTATAGATCTTCAAGCGGTGCTTATTGGGGTCAATGCAGCCGCTAAACGTATATTGGGCTTGCCCGAGGATTGCCTGGATAAACCCCTTGGAGAAATCTTTCCCTCCGGTTCACCTTTTTACACTTATTTAACAATGGCATTACACGATAACAGGTTGGTAAAAGACCAGGAAGTCCTTCTCTCCTCAGAGGAAGGAAAGACGTTGCACTTGTTAATAAGTACCAATGTAATGACCAATATTCGCGGTGAAATTATAGGTGTTGTATTGACCTGTCGGGATATTACTGAGAGGGTGCACCTGGAAGAACAAATCAGGCGCCAAGAGCGTTTGGCTTCCCTAGGCAAGCTGGTTGCCGGTGTGGCTCATGAAATTCGTAATCCTTTAACATCCATAAGTGGCTATATCCAGTTCTGGCAAAAAAATTCTACCCCGTCCCCTCGTTCGTTATCCATTATTCATCGAGAAATTAACCGTTTAAACACAATTGTAGATAAACTCCTTCATTTTGCCAGGCCAGCCCGGGCAATTTTAGGTGCCCATGATATTAATTTACTGGTAAACAGGGTAACTCAATTTTTCCAGGATGCCCATGACTCGGAAATTAAAATAATAAGGGAATTGACCGAGGTTCTGCCACTGGTTTGGATAGATCCGAGCCAAATCGAACAGGTTCTTTATAACGTTTTATATAACGCTGCTCAAGCTATGTCGGGTAGAGGTATAATCGTTGTCTGCACAGAATTTGATGCTGTTAAAAATATGGTTTTAATAAAAGTAAAAGATTCAGGAGGAGGCATACCACCAGAAATCATGCCTCACCTGTTTGATCCTTTTTTTACCACCAAACCAAAAGGTGTGGGATTGGGATTGGCTATTGCCTATGAAATAATGCGTGCCCATGGCGGTGAAATTGAGTTAGAGAGCCAGCTAGGACAAGGTACTACCTGTAAAATTTATATTCCCGTAGCTAAGGAGGAAGTATAAATGGCCCTGGTGTTAGTGGTAGACGATGAAGAAAGTGTCTGTGAGTTTCTTGCGGAAGTGCTGGAAGATGCGGGATACTCTGTTCAAACAGCTCAAGATGGCCGGCGTGCTTTAGAGTTGGTTTCACAAAGTTCACCCGATGTTGTCTTGCTGGATATCCGCATGCCAGAATTAGATGGAATGGTGGTAATGGATCGTATTAAGCAAATGGATGATCGCCTACCGGTAATTTTAATGACTGCTTTTGGTACTACGGAAATGGCCATTCAGGCTATGAAAGCGGGTGCCTTTGATTATATCATCAAACCTTTTAATTTAGACGAGCTTGTTCTGACGGTGAAGAAGGCTGTGACCATGAGGGAACTGGCCAAGGAAGTGGAAGCTTTGCGGGAAGGACGCGTACAGGAGCCCCTCCCCATGGAAACCATGATAGGACAATCGCCAGCCATGCAGGCAGTATATAAAAACATTGGTCGGGTGGCAGCAAGCAACGTTACAGTACTTATACAAGGGGAAAGTGGCACGGGAAAAGAGCTTGTAGCAAGAGCCATACACAATAACAGCAGCCGACGGGATGGTCCTTTTGTTAAAATAAATTGTGCTGCCATACCGGAAAATTTGATGGAGAGTGAACTCTTTGGTCATGAAAAAGGTGCTTTTACCGGAGCCGGAGCGAGAAAACCCGGTAAGTTCGAGCTGGCTCATCGTGGAACCATTTTCTTGGATGAAATTGGGGAACTCAGCCTGGCAACGCAAGCCAAATTGCTAAGGGTATTGCAGGAAAAGGAGTTTGAGCGCGTCGGGGGTACGGAAATCATCCGGGTCGATGTGCGTATATTGGCTGCAACGAATAAAAATCTGGAGGAATGTGTTCAAGAAGGAACTTTTCGGGAGGATCTTTATTTCCGCTTGAAAGTTGTAACTATCTGGGTCCCTCCATTACGGGAAAGGATGGAAGATGTTCCATTGCTGGCCCGGGCTTTTTTACAAAAATACAGCCGGGAGCAGAATAAGAATGTGACAGATTTCTCCCCCGAAGCCATGGCTCTATTGATGCAATATGACTGGCCTGGAAATGTACGGGAATTAAAAAATGTTTGCGAGCAAGCAGTGGTAATGACAAGAGGACCAGTTATTTTGCCGGAAGATCTGCCTCCTACCCTTCATTTTCCCCAAAATAATTTTAAGGATGATTTGTTTAAACCCGGAATGACTTTAAAGGAAATAGTCGCCAACGTAGAACGAAGGGTAATTTTAAAAGCTCTTCAGGAACATAACTGGAACCGGACTGCCACTGCCCGTGCTTTACTGAACTTTAACACCCAATCCCAATAAAACCCCGGAAAATCAAGGCTTCCGGGACATAACGAGTTGGCGTGCCACAACATTTTTCCTTATTGTGGTAGATATGCTAATTAATGATTCTTACATGATTTGGAACTCCTATTCCTAATGCTTTAAAAGCTTGAAAAGCATTTCCTGGTAATTCAGTTCGGCACAAATATCTTATGCCCTCCAGGGTTAACTCGACAGCTTTTAGATTTTTTAAATCCCTCATGAGATACAAGTATTCAACCTGGCTGCCGGCCAGCTTGAGATACCGGTAAAAAGCCGATTCCAACACCAGCGCCAGAAAACAAACCATGACATGTGCCCTTACCCGGCGGTCTTTCCAGTGGTAGATTGGCCT
>NZ_FQUW01000060.1 GCF_900129285.1 Desulfofundulus australicus DSM 11792 | reverse complement strand
TGCCGCAGCCGTTCGATCTGCCGGTCCAGATTGCCTGCGTCAGCCTGCTTTTTAGTGGATACCCTGGCATAGAGCACAACTGATTCCTGCCCGTCAGTCAACTGACCGGACTGCAGTAGCCTGTTAAGTTCGTCCATAGAGTACCGGCGCTGGCCTCCAGGCAGACGGACGGGCTTGATTAAACCGCGCTTCTCCCAGTTGCGCAAGCTGTTCGGATGAACGCCCAATTTCTTTGCCGCTTTACTGATGGTTAATAGTTCCATAATTTTATGATAACTGTTTTGTTATATTTTATCAATATTTGTTGGCCTGTTGGTAACTGCTACAAACCTCCTAAACAATTTTCCCGTTCTCGTCAAATGAAAGCCCGTTGACTTTTCTCAGAAATTGCAGTATCATAACTTTGGACGTGAGTTTCGGACAGCATACACGTATCTGTGGGAATACGGTTTAAGTAGCTGTCCAACCTGGCACGTCCGCCGAAGGTGTGAGTGAGTGAAGGCTTACACGTTAATACAAATGATATTCCTTGTGGTGTAAGTGAAACCTATACCTGAAAATATGAGGCTTAAGGTTTAGGTGATTAAGCCTTCACAACTGGCACACCCCTCAAAAAAAACCGACCGCCTGTCCGAAAAGACAAGCGGTTTTCGTTTTTCTCTAACCGACCAGCTTTTCCACTACGCTCACGGGCAGCGTGGCGATCCACTCGTCCAGCCTGTCGCCAGCCAGCGCCAGCCGCACCAGGTCGTCCAGTGCCGCGTAGTCCAGGCGGCCGTCCCTGGTCTGCGGCCTGAACTCGTCAGCACCGACAACCTGCAGCCACCTCTGAAACCCGGATGCGGGACGGTCCCAGTTGAACCACATTACGGCTACCCGCCCGTGCTCCGGCTTCGGAGAATTTTCACCTGCCAGCGGGTGCGTATTGTCTCCACCGTCGGTGAGCACTACCCACAGGTCCGCATCGGAAGCAATATCAGCGGCCTTATTTAAGCCAGCACCGATGGACGTGCCGCCATTTGCCGTCAACATAGAAAACGTGCCTTTCCAGTCGGGACGGCCGTCTTTGCCGATTTCCGGTGTGATCTGGTACGCTTTCGTGTCGAACCTGACGGCCTTTACGACAGCGCCCTGATCCGCAAAGTACGCTGCGAGCTGTCCGGCTGCTCTGATAGCTTCATCCATTGAACCGGACTTGTCCACGATCAAGCATGTTTCCTTCGCGGTCAGGTCAACTTGAGAATTACCATAGAGCCTTTCCCGTTTCTTCGCCTCAACTTCTTCCAGTATGCCGGCCAGCCCGGGGTCAATACCGGCCGCAAATTCCCTTACCCGCCGGATGTCCGCCGGGGCCACCCGATTGTCCCCAACCGCCTTTCTCAGCACGCCCACGACGGTATCAAATACCGCCGGGTCCTTCAGCACGCCAGAACGGGTCAGCTTGTTCAGCCGGGCCATCACCTGTTTCGGCGTGGCGTACTTCAGCACTGCTGCGGCTATCTCCGGCCTGGTTATGTCCGCGCACCCTTCCACGAAGAGCAGCGGCAGTTTCGTTTTCTCCAGCAGCCTTCCAGCCGCTCCGTAATCCCCGCTGTCAACCAGCCTTGCAAATTCCCGTGCCGTCTTCAGCCGCGGCCATTCCTTACTGTCCCATGCCTTTCTGTCCCGCAGGACAGCCATGTACTCGCTGTCCACAGACGCATTGGTGTACTCTATCAGGGCTTTTAAACTTTTGCTGTCCGCAAGCACCCTGTTTTCCCATTCGCCGTCCGCCATCTGCAGGCGGTCAACGTACTTTTGAGCAGCGTTGTTGACGTGCCGTCTGGCCCGGGGCGAAAACATCCTGCTCGCCCTGACGGTCTCCAGGGCATTCCGAACGTCCATTCCGAAGAACTGCCGCTGGCCCAGCAGCCGGGCCACTCTCCACCAGGGGACCGTTTCCGGACACGTCAGCAGCGCCGCCGCTACGGCAACCTTGTTGTCCCTGCCGGTCAAAAACGGCTGGCTTTCGGGTGGGTAACCGCCGGCAAGCAGCGCCAGCGCCAGAAAGTCCCGGCCCATCTTCTCCCGCATCTTTTGGTACTGCGGGATTACTTCTTTGAGGTTTCCATGCGGGACGACGGACATGACCTGCTTGAAAACCACAGGAGTTTCTTCTTTTTTAACCTGGCCGCCGAATACGTTTTCGGCTTCAGCGAGCATTTCTCTTTCCACTTCGGTCAATAGTTCGTCAAATACAGCCAAATCAAATCACCCTTTCTGGAAAATTCGGGAGAATTTCTTCCCTAAACGGATTACCAGCTCCTTTTCTCTTTCGACCGGTATCCGAGCAGTTTCCCTGCCGCACCCAGCGACAACAACCCAAACAATGGACAAACAGAGCGCCAGAAATTCTTCCACCGCCGCAAAGTCGTTCGTCCCGTTCCACAGCCGGAATTCCACTGTGCCGTGGAAATGGATGCTGGCAAGGTTGAGCGTCCGCCGTCTGTCCAGGCAGAATTCCATATCCCGTATGGCCGAAGCGACGGCAAAACAGTGACTCTCCGTCCACTCCGAGGCATATATTCTGCGTGCTACCGCAACCGGGCGGACAGCCAGAATATCTTTTTCCATCGCGGCCCACAACCTGGACAGCCGGGCAAAAAACTGTTTGTTTCTGTGCTCGTGTGGGACTTCCACGTGGATGTGCAACCCAGTCGGCGGGTTGCCTTCCGGGTTGACGGTTATGGCCGAGAAAAACTTTCTCAGCGCGGCCCTGTGTTTTGACCACTCTAGTAGCGTTACCGGCCCCAGGCGGTATTCGAGAACCGCGCCGCCGTGGTCGGTCCCTCGTGCCCCCAGCGGGCAGGCCTCCGGCCCGGAGACAGCCTCGACTTCCATACCGAACCGCATTCGGGAAAGGTATAATGTAGCGGTTCCATTTCTGGTCTTTTCCGGCATTTCCAGCACCTGCCCGGAAATTTCCATTGTAAAATACAAGCTGATATTCTACAGACTTAGTTGTTCGAGAAACTCCCTTACCTTATCGGTATACACCACCATACCGTTTCGCACAACGTTGAATATCCACTCAGTGGCTTCTTCTATTGTTTCGAATGTCGGCACCAAACCCCTATAAAAGAAACCTTCTTTTATATCGTGCGCATCATATTCTACATAGTCGCTGACAATGTAATCCCCGTCCTCACCGTTATCTATCAAGTAGTCGCACCATCGGTCGAAAACATCACATTTTTCATCCAGCTCATGCCAGTCGCACCGCTCAGGTATGCTCTCCACGTCGGGTATGACTGCGATACCGTTGCAATACGGGTGCCTCAAACATATCCTCACATCGATTCCGTCTATCATCCCAAGCCACCACTTCAAGCGCTGCGACGTGAATCTTTCTTTTGTTGTTGCAGGCTCAAAACTTGAACGAAGCAGTCCGAGTTCTAAAGCGCAGTACTTGTCCTGAAGCAGTTGATGGATCGGCTTGACTGAAAGCTTACCGCGAAGTGCATAGGTCGGCCACCCAAACACATTACCCAAGTATTTGACGCCATTAAAGAGGTTCTCTATCCATTCGCCACCTTCCAGGAGGATCTCGTAGACCGCCCATTCTTCGTTGGTACAGGTCCTGCGCAACCTCTCTTTTATATCTCCCCAAGCGTTATTGTTGTGAACGAAACCAGAATACGCCCGGCAGCTGCTCTGCCTGAACTCCGCGCCACAGCCGCATTTCTTTCCACCGGTGGCCTCCCGCCAGCCGATTCTTACATTACAGTAGGGGCAGATCCAGCTCTTTTTCTCTATTTCTTGAACAATTTCTTTGAAGCACTTGCGCAGTTCCTCAATTCTCCCTTCCAGGAAGGTCACTCCCCATGGATAAATACCTACCTTGATGATGCAGTGTTTTTTACCGGACCGGACAACCTCAAACAATTCCCATTCAAAACCTTTTTCCGTCACCTCTTCGTCCAGCGCTTTTTCAAGTGCACATACCAGTCTCTCCCATTCTTCTGCGCTTTTCTTCTGGACCTCTTCCCGTCGCTTTACGGCCAGTTTTCGCAGATACTCAGCGCGGAGTTCTATTTCACTCCAGGGCAGCTCACCAAATAACGATTCAAACCTTTTCCTGGCAGCTCCCATCTTCGCTGGTTTTCTTAGGGCCAGCAACTTCGCTACCGTTTCAGTCAAAAGCTCGTCTTTCGTAAGGTCCAGAAATTTTTCAGCCTCGGTAAAACAGGTGTTGCAGATGTAGAACCTGACACCATCTTTGTCTAATACTGTCGTGTCTTTTCTAATGTTACCGCAGGAAACGCATTCGCGCGCTTTCCTGGATATTAAGACAAAACCCCCTTTCCCTGAAGGGGACTCGGCCTTACTCCCGAAAACGTATCAGAATTGTGGACTATATTGCTTCTTGTCACTGGCCCCGCAAAGCAATCAGTACAAACCACTGTTCTTCCACATTTCTCGCAGGGGCCGCAACTCTTCGGACCTACCAGCTCAACCCAACAGCCGGAAACGTTTTGACAGAATTCCCGGCAGCAGTCGGAACAAACGAACATTACCCGTACCCCCTCAAAAAACCGGTGCTTACCCAGCCTTCTCCAGCCTCTCTTTCAACTTCTCCACCGCTTCCCGGAACGCACCCAACCCCGCCGACGGGCAGATAATCATCGGTATGCCCAACCGCTGAGCTTCTTCTTTAGCTGGCGTGAATACCTTGTGCTTGCAGTAGGCAGTCACCGCGATCACTACATCGGAAGAGCGCACGGCCTGCTTCACAACTGAAGCGTCCTCGATCCCGCAAACAAAGTTCATGTGTCCACCGTATTCCAGCACTATTTCCTTGTACCCCTCCCGGTGGCCCTCATCGCCGATGACGCACACGGTAAGGCCGGAAAGGTGCTGCCTGATGTACCTGGCGAGAATGCTCCTCAGCAGGTCCACTTCGTTCCTCAACCTGCAGATCTCCATCTCGTATTCCTTGGACGCCTCGGCAAACTGTCTCTGCGCTTCCTCAAATTCGGCTTTTACCTTTTCGTACATCTCCCTGTAGAGGTCACTCTCGATCGCTTTTTCGGCCACCTTCTCCGGTACACGCGCCAGCTTGCCGCGCAGCCTTTCGATCTCCTGCCGGTAGGAAAATGTCTTCTCATCGACCTCGCGCCTTATAGCCTGCTCCACCCGGTCGCCTTTCAACCTGCGGATAGCATACAGCCGCGCCATCGCTTCGTAACGGATCTTGTGGTACTCGATCTCCTCTTCGGTAAAATACGGCTGGCCAGGCAGGGAAGCGGCGAACCCGTCTTTTCCTAGGTATTTCGCCAGCGCCCAGACTACGTGCGGGGGCATCCCCCTGCGCCACGCCTCTTCTACAGCCGCCGGCGGTTCCGCCTCGAAAACTTCGGACAGCACGTCCGCAATCGCGGCAACCACCCTGTCCCCGACCTGGAACCAGCGCGACATCACGTACGCAGTAACTTCAAACGGTCCCTTCCGCCTCACCTTCCCTGGCAGCTTCATCGTTGATGAAAGAAACTTGATCTGGGTCTCCTTGCCGATCTTTCCCAGTATGCCTACAGCTATCTCAGTGGCCACAAAACCGTAGAAGTCCCGCTCAAAGTCCAGGTGAACTTCTCCTGCCCCGACCTTCCTACAGTACGCCCTCAGCCGCTCCAGCCTCTGCCTGTACAGTTCCAGGTTCATTAAAACCCCCCCTTCTTTTTACATCCGCCTGCGCGTTCCCGCAGGCAGATTTGACCGTATCCGGTTGACCCGAACCCCTGAACCATTACGGCAAACTGATGTCTTCGGTTTAACGTCAGCCGTTTTGC
This sequence comes from Desulfofundulus australicus DSM 11792, assembly GCF_900129285.1. GTDB lineage: Bacteria > Bacillota > Desulfotomaculia > Desulfotomaculales > Desulfovirgulaceae > Desulfofundulus > Desulfofundulus australicus. Next base: position 403 of record NZ_FQUW01000060.1, on the reverse strand, counting down.
GAAACCTGTTCAACTCCCCCCGGAATCTGAGCTCGCACAAAAGCTCGTCATACTTTTTCAGTAAGTGGCAAATCAACAAACTCATCTCCCTGAAACCGGTATCTGGGTTTTACGATACCTGTCAATTCTCACTTTGATTTAGCCCAACCCCTGCCCATTTTCGCAGATTGAACAATCTGCAACTATTTCCGATACCAGAATAATCTGCAACTGCTTCGCAAATTGTGCTGGTATTTCAGGTCAGTCAGTCCGTCTATTCACCAGAATATGACAACCAGTGACTGACCCCTTTTCTTCCGGCTGTGGAACAGGTAGAATATTTGCTGGAAGTGACCGCCATGCAGCAGATATTTTACACGCCTGTACCGCCGGAAGAATACGCCCGCCTGGGCAAAGATTTTCC
>NZ_FQUW01000061.1 GCF_900129285.1 Desulfofundulus australicus DSM 11792 | reverse complement strand
TCTGCAAGGTGGCCGATAAAGCCAGAACGTATCCGCCGACCAGAAACCGGCCGGCCTGGTTTGCTGCCGTGTTCAGAGAAAAGTTGCTGGAAGCACGGGCGGAAATTCTGGCCCTTAAGAAAAAATATCCGTTTAACCGGTTTTGAGCGGTATTACCACCGGCTGCCTCTTTCGGGTAGCCGGTTTTTCTTTTTTGGGTTTTCGATGGAAATGCCAGCGGAATTTAAAAATTATTTTTATGATTACCGGTTTAAAATGAGAATTTCCTTTGTTCCACCAGTTGGTTGCCCCAATTTAATTTGAAGATTTTTCCCGAATCAATTTGAAAATCTACAGTGCTGTTTAAAGCAACACCTTTTGGTTTGGAACTGGTGGCATCCGACATGAACCGGATGCACTGGGCGTATCTTCCTGCAGACGGTGAAAGCGAAGTCGACGCAATAGTCCCACAGGCCACTCTGCAGGAAACCTTGAAAGTCCTGAACGGCGATAGGGTGACGATACACGTTCAGGGCAGTTTCGTGGTTTTCCGGAGCGGGCCGGTGGAAGTATTTTCCCGCACCATTGCGGGGAAGTACCCGGATTACAGGGCTGTCATACCGGAAAACTTCTGCGCGCGCGTGCGGGTTAAGGTCAAGGACCTGCTGGAGACGCTGGGCAGGGCTGCCGTAATTGTCGACGATAGAAATATTTCAAAAGTTAAGGTTGACATTTGTGATGGAAAAATGACTATTTCCGCTTCCGGGATAGGGGGCGGCATAACCGAAACCCTGGAAGTAGACCATGAAGGGGACCCGGTTTCGATGTTCTTCAAGACCCGCTACCTGGCGGAAGCCGTGAAGGTGGTTGGAAAGGAAGAAGTAGACATTTACTTTACTGCGGACAGGCCCGCAGGAAAAGTGGTGGACGGGGACGACACGTACTTTTCGCTCATTCTGCCGTTGGTCAAAGAAGCTGCGGAGGCGGCAGCATAGCAGTTATTGCCTTCCGGTATTTGGTAGTGTATAATTAATAGTGACTGGTTCTTACTGCCGGTGCTTTCAAGATACCGGAGAAAGGTGTTCCTTTAGAACGCGGGGTACGGCTTCTTTTAAGAGGCCGGAGAAAGTAAAAAAACACGGGACCAAAAGCCTCACTGTGCCTTTTTCAGGCTGGTGGGGCTTTTTTGTTGAAATCGCCAAAAAGGGGAGGGTTGAATGCGTAATCCCTTTCCATGTGACGAGAGAACGTGTGACTTCTGTTACTTGGGCTGTTGCTGGAACTGTTACGTAGCTGGTAATCTCTGTGCGCGTAAATGTCCCGTAATTAAAGCGATTGAGCTAGCTGGTAGTGTCGAATACTACTTTGAGAATTAGAGAATTTCGGGCCGCCCGGCAGGCCCGCAAAACCCCGATAAACCCAAAAAGGAGGTGTTTGGGGTGGCGGGCCGCCGGGGTCCGCTACCCTCCTGTCGATGAAGTTGGTTAAAATCTGGTACGACGAACATGCGGAGTCTCCGCGGAAATGGGACAACCTGGGGACGATGGTGTGCTGACACCGGAGGTACTGTCTGGGCGACCGGCACGACTTTCATACTCCGGACGACTTCCGGGAATGGGCGAAAAAGGCGGATGTGGCGGTAAAACTGCCGCTGTACCTCTATGATCACAGCGGGATCACCGTGTCCACGAAACCGTTCTCATGTCCCTGGGACAGCGGGCAGATAGGGTGGATATACGTCCTAAAGGAGAAAGTACGGGAAGAATATGGGGTCAAGCGCATTACAAAGAAGGTACGCGACCGTGTAATTTCCGTACTGAAGGCTGAAGTTGAAGTATACGACCGGTGGCTCCGCGGGGAAGTCTACGGTTTCACCGTTTACGAAATTGCAGACGGGGACATCGCAAGCATCGATTCCTGCGGTGGGTTTTACGGGGATGACCCCGGGGAGAACGGCATACTGGAAGAAATGCCGGACGAACTCCGGGAACCGTTGAGTAAAATCGGTTTTCTATGGGATGGCTTGATAGTAACAGAGGCTGGAGACGAACTGGAAGGTAGGCGAGAAGTCAGGAAATATTTCCTGGAACGCGGCTTCCTGCCGGACTGCATCCTGGAGAAGTGCGACATACTCCGGGAACTCTGCGCGTGAAGGGGTGCCGGTATGGGCCGCGATGTCTGTGTTCCGTCTATTTGTGCCGCCTGCGGGGGCAAATGCTGTCAGATATACAAGCCTGCCTCCGAGGGCGGCGCGTTTCCAGATGGTCATACCTGGTTTACCGACTGGTTATCCGATTGGTATGACGTATTCGAAGAATCCGGCGCGTTCAGTTTTATGCCTCCATTGTTCGACCCCATTATAGCTCATGAAAACTCTGGTAGGGGCAAACGGTACAGGGAAGCCTTGCGGCGCGCCGGTATTGACCCGGACTACTGCCAGTACTGGTCACTCAAAGGTTGCCTGCTGCCGCGGGATAAACGTCCGGCGGCTTGTCGGGAATACGCCTGCGAGCGTCTCCGGCAGGCAATTGCGGATGCGGATAAAAACCTTCCGGAAGGAGAACAGGCTTAGAAACCAGGGCGGCCCGACCCGCCTGACTCACCAAAAAAAGCGAGAGGGAGGGAATAAGTGCGCTGGTTTGTCGGGAACCGCGCACTGCGAAAGAAATGCCGTACCAGTGGGTCGATGCGGATGTGGCATTTAAACACAGGGACGTAAAAGTATATCACGTTTACAAAAATGACTTTATAGATGAGGGAGCCCGCATGTATCACTACGGATGGTCGCCCGACTGTTCGGACGAGGATGCAGATTCCACCTTTGACGTACGCGATCTTGCAAGAGCAATGAAAATGCCCATACCGAAAACGTATGAGGACATTAAAAAAGTCCTGCATGCTGCAATCGACGCGGGCATACTCACCCAGGAAGGTGTGAGGCTTTAGCTTCCATGCTGGGCGGCCCGGCCCGCCCAATCACCTGACAAGGAGGTGAGAAAGGGCGGGTCGCCGGGGATCCGCCCTGTATATATGGCAACGTTGTGGGTTATAAGGAAAAAACACGCAGAAGATCCGCTCCTGGCGACTTTAGACGGTATCCGACAGGCGGTTGTAGCAAGAGAAGCTGGAAATATGAACCTTCACTGCCGGTATGAAGAATATGAAGACCAGTGGGTCGACATGGCCGTTACCGGGCCGATAGCCGGGATAGCTGAATTGGTTAGAAAATGTGCGAGCCTGGGGATATCAGGCTTTGTAATCACAATCGAGAATGACGAAGACGAAAAGGAAGTTAAAGCAATCGAAAAAGCAATCAATATCCTGAACCTGGAGTTTTCTGTTGTGGACTTTGCTGGATAAGAAATGGACGGTCAGGCGGCCCGGCCCGCATTGATTCACCAAGAGGAGGTGAAGAGGGGTGGACCGCCGGGGGCCTGCCCGTAAAATATGAATTTAATTCCGTTACACGGAGTCCGCGATCTCCACAAATTCGACACATTAATCGACAGTATATCTCTTTACGGATGGCGCGGTGCCCCGCTGGTAAAGTGGGGTAGTGATCTGTTAACCGGGTCACATCGTTACGCCGCGTGCAGAGCTCTCGGCTGGAGCGACAATGATATCCCGGTTATTGACATAGAAGATGTTTTTGCCGAAGCTGGTCTTAACTGGGCAGTTCTGTATGCGGAACACCGGGTACAGCAGCCCGAAGTTGATGATTGGGATATTCTGGTGGAACTTCTTTCAAAGCTTCCACCAGAGATTGTTAAAAAATATGGCATGGAAATCTATGTGTGACCAGGCGGCCCGGCCCGCCTCGAACTCACTTCAATCGAGGGGGTAGAGCAAGGCCGCGAGGCCGGTAAAAACTCTTCCGGAAAGAGAGGTGGAGAGGGCGGGCGTTATACCGGTCCGCCCTTTTCTCATTATGTTTGAACAGCTCAAGCTTTTCCAGGAGCGCATAAAGACCAACATATCCTCCGAATACGTAAAGTCGTGGGGGGTCGTGGAGGCCCTGCGCGAAATTGTCCAGGAGAACCTGGACGCAAGGAAGAAGTACTCCTGCCGGGGCAGGGTGTTCTGGAAGAAAGGGTTTCTAATTGCCGAAGATAACGGGCCTGGGTTGAGGCGGCAGGACCTGGCTCTAGGGAATTCCGGCAAGCGCGGGCACGGCGAGTTAATCGGCCAGTTTGGGGAAGGGCTGAAGCTGGCCGCGCTGGTCGCCGCCCGGGAAGAACGGAAGATGTATATTGAGACGGCAGGTTTTACCGCCGTACCGGTGCTGGAGTACGAGCCGGCGTTGGAGTGCCAGGTGCTCGTTTTTGTTTTGGAGGAAAACGACAGGGTTACCGGGACAAGGATTTGTTTTGAAGCTACACGAGAGGAAAGCGATGCGGCTTTAGGCTTGTTCCTGGAGTTCAGCACGGTCAGGAAAATATCCGACAGGATATATCTCCCTGGCGGGCGGGTGTACGTCAACGGAGCGCTGGCGGCAGAGAGGAAGGACATGCTTTTCAGCTACGACCTGACCGGGGAGAACATCAGGGCGGCGCAGAACCGGGACAGGACAGTGGTGGACGACGACGCGCTGCTGGAAGAAGTGGGAAGGGTACTCAGTACCTGCAGAAACCCAAAAGTCATCGTAACACTTTTCAGGATCGTGGAGAAGAAGGAAGCGAAGGCGTACCTGGAGGGCAGGGCACACCTTGAACCTCCGAATGACAACCTGGCGGTTTGGAGGAAGGCGATGAGGGAAGTCTTCGGTGCGAGAGTGTGTTTGGCAAGCGACGCCGTTTACGACCTGGAGGCCAGGGAGAAAGGGTTTGTAGTTCTCAACAGCGTTCCCTGGCAGTGGGAAGGCTGCTTCAGGCGGCTGGGTGCGAAGTTCAGCTATGATATTGCAGCCAGAGCCAGGAAGCCGAGGGGAAGGGTTGCCCTAAAAGACCTGTCCCGGGAAGAGAGCCGGAACCTCCGGTGGGCGAAGAAAATAGCCAGAGAAGTGTTTGGTGGAAAACTTCCGAAAATAATGATCGTCTCCGAAATTCCTCCGGACGGTGAGGAGAGAGTAAGAGGCTGTTACGACCACAGGGGCGTAATCTACCTGCTGCGGGACGTGCTGACAGTTCCTGAAGAAGTCCTGGGGACCCTGGTGCATGAGATGGTGCACCACGTAACCGATGCACCCGACTGCACGCGGGGATTCGAGCGCGGCTGGCAGGAGGTAGTCGTAAAGGTACTTCTTAGGATGTACGGATTACCGGAGGTAGAAAAAACGGCGTAAGATATCTAGGTGGCCCGGCCCGCCTTAACTCACTTCACTTAAGGAGGTGAGATGGGGCGGGCTGCCGGGGGCCTGCCCCAAAGAAATGGGATGGACCTGTACCAACAAGCCAAAAGGGATGAGTATCAGGGAATTTTTCGAGAGAGAGAGTTTAACTACACCAGGGACGACGGCAGGTATGGGAAAATCCTGGACTGCGCCGTAGTAAACCTGCGCACAGCTTATATTGCTTATGAGATAGGCGATGCGCAGGGGAAGCGAGAGGTAACTGCTATCGTTTGCGCCCTGAGCTTTAGTTCCAACAGTTACTACAACTTTTGTTACAAAGACATGAGCGAATCGATGAGACCGTATTACTACGACTGCCCGGAGCGCATACTGAAAATGCTCACTCCCACTGATCACGAGTGGGCCAGGGAGTGGCGGGAGAAATGCTGGGAACGCATTCGGGCGAAAAAGGTACGTCCCAGGCTGAAAAAAGGGATGGTTATTAAGTTTGCCGATTCGATTGTGTTTAAGAGCGGACGACAGGAAGACACGTTCAGGGTGGAGGACCCGCGGCGGTTGATACTTGCCGACCGGTGGGGGAACCGGTACAAAATCCGCCGGTACCACCTGGAGCGGGGGTACGAGGTGCTGAAGG
>NZ_FQUW01000062.1 GCF_900129285.1 Desulfofundulus australicus DSM 11792 | reverse complement strand
ATTTGTACATGCTTACCACCTCTTTTGCCTCCCCCTCTCGAGGGAGATTTTATCATGAGGTGGGTCAGTTTTATTTGACGATCGGGGGTCAATTCTATTTTACGATCTACAATGAATTCGCCGGGCAATGTTAATTATTGCTATTCAGACACAGGGAAAGATTGTAAATGCCGCTTTCTTCCGTTTTGCTTATTTTACCGTCCTACCGTTGAACAGTCAATTTTTCCCGCAGATCTCTTTCCTGATCAGAGGCCTGCTTTGTGTTTCACGTCCGTGACAAGGATTGTCAGACTTTACAATTTTAGGGCTGACAGGGTGCTGGCGCTAACCATACGTCGGCATTCTTCCGGGTCTGGTCCTTTTCTTCCAGCCCAACTCTTTTTTCAGTTCCTCGTAAACATGAAACACAATTGGACAGACGGCATAATTATCAATTACCCTGATCAACCGGAAAACAAAACCCTTTTTGTGCAAGTGAGGATAACTCCTGCAATCACCGGGACGGTATGAATATTGCGTACACAGATTGTCCTTTAGAAACGGGCAGGGTTTCTGGTTGAAAAGATAGTCGTTTTCAACTTTTTTCAAGTATTTCTCTATAAATTCAGAAACCGGAATACCCGTCCCTTGAGATAACCTCGTGATATCTTTATCGTGCAGAACTGGACTGCATTCCCGGCAACAGTTGGCGCACTGTTTGCAGTCAACCTGCGAAGAAATATCTTTATACAGCCTGTGTACCAGGGAATCCACTTCTTCACCCGCAATACTGGTTTTTAAAAAGGAACGGAATTCCCAGTTTTCATCTTCTTTCTGTGCGGCTATCAATTTAAGCTTTTCCGGCGCAATTTCAATAACCATAATTGGCTCACCTCAGCGGAAAGAATGCCTTTTAGAAAACGTTATCAAAGCGTATAAAAAACAACCGGCAGGTTTTGGGGCAAAGAAAAGGCTTAAGCCGTGCAGCAACTGGCTCTTGAGCTATTGGATTGACAATATTGGTTTTATACTGTAAGCTAAACATAGAGGTGAACCTTATGGAAAACATCATTAATGTGGAAAATGCCAGGCGAATTCTGGGGGATTTGATCAGCCGGGTAAACGAAAATAAACAACCGGTAGTCATCACCCGGCGCTCGAAGGAAAAGGCCATTCTTCTGGATTATGATGAGTACGTGCGATTGAAAACCCTGGCTGAAAAGGCAAAGGAAGACCGGTTAATCGAAGCCCTGGAAAAGATCCAGCAAGCAGTCGCTGAAGCCGGTATTCCCTATGAAGCAGTCGCCGAAGCCATTCGCGAGGTTCGTTCCAGATGAAAGTTGTTATGGATACAAATATACTGGTATCAGCCATCGGTTGGACTGGTCCCCCGCACCGGCTGCTAAAGGCATGTATAGGAGGAAAACTAAAGCTTTTTATCAGCCCGGCTTTAATCGAAGAATTGATCCTGGTTATAGCCCGCCCGAAGCTTAAAGTGGTCGCCGCTCATCCTGATTTGCCCCGGATAATATCCTGGTTGTGCCAACCGGAACGTCTAATTATCCCCCGGCAGCAGCTAAATGTCATCACGGAAGATCCCGCCGACAACAGGGTTCTCGAGTGTGCACTGGAGGCAGGCGCCGGGGCCATCGTTTCCGGCGACGAACACCTGCTGGGTTTGAAAATCTTTTCTGGCATCCCCATCCTGAAGGCTACCGAAGCATGCCGTGCCTGGAAAATTACCTGACTAAAAACCGGACTTCGGGCTTTTCCCGGTTCTGTGGCTCGAGAAGGGTGTGCTCCCATTTGCCTGCACTGTTTACCTGCACCCGGGGAGGAATAAAAATGCTTCTCGAGAGCGAAAAAATTATCAGTGAAATTAAACGCCATGTCCAGGACCGGCCACAGGTGGCCGTGGCCTATTTGATGGGGTCTTATACCGGGGGCACGGCCACCCCTCTGAGTGATGTGGATGTGGGCATCGGCCTTTACCCCTCCCTGTGCCCGAACACAGACGACGCCCTGCACCTGGCAGCGGCACTGGAATACTCCCTGACGGAGGCGCTTTTTCCCGGTTATGTTCCCGAACCCCGGGCGGAATGGCTCTTCACCCCGGTGGAAGTGGTGGTGCTGAACGCACCCCACACCCTTTCTTCCCTCCCCTGGATGCTGGCCGGCGCCCTGCCGGTCCACACCCCGGATCCCTCATTTAAGGTGGAACTGGAAAAGCTGGCTTTCCGGCGCGGCCGCCCCACACCGGAAGAGGCCGCCATTGCCGCCTGGCGGCTAAAGGCAACCTGGATCGTCCGCACCGCCCGGGGCCAGGTTTTTGCCTCCTATGAGGGCATTCTGCGCACCTGCCTGAACCTGGCCCACCGGGCAGTGGTCAGGCTGGGGCTGCCCGTGCCGGAAGAACGGCAACAGCTGCCCCTGGTACTGCACAGGGCCGGCATCATTACCCGGCGGGCGGCTTCCTTTATCACAGAAGCCATCAATATACTGTGCCACGACCGTGTAAACTTCCAGGCGTGGGAATACCTGCACCATAACCTCCACCTGCTGGCCGACTATGCCCTGCAGGTGGAAGACGCCCTGGAAAGGACCGTAAAGCAGCAATGACCGGCGGGATAGAGCCTTGCGGCGCCACCATAATGGCCGCTTCATCCTCACTGATGGCCAGCAGGTCCAATTCGTTCCGCCCGTCCCACCAGGGGTCCCAGACTTTCTGCAAAATGGAAGGTATGGCCGGATTGGTCTCCATAAGGTAGGGGAATTCATCCAGCACCACAATAAGCCGCTCCTGGCGGGCCAGCCCGCCCATAAAACGGAAGGCAGCCTCCCCAGGAAGGAAAGGAAAAACCCGTTTCTGCCTGTCCGTAGGCCTGCTCCCACAGCCGCTGCGAAAAAGCGGCCAGCTGCTCCCGGCCGGGTGCCAGGTCGGCCACAAAAAAGATGTGCCTCTTCCCCCGGCAAAAACCCTGAGCATTTCCGTTTTCCCCACCCGCCGGCAGTCGTATAACACCAGCAGCCCGGCACGACCGCTTCTATAAGTTTCCTTCAGCCAGTTCAATTCCGTTTTGCGGTTTACAAAAACCATTTAAAGTACCTCGTGTGATTAGTCTAATCATGATTATACTATCTCGTAACATGAATTCAAAGGGAAAGGCTTTCTTCCCGGTCTGCAGAGAAGGGGTTTCAGCGTCTCAAGGGGTATCGAGAGCTGCCTCTATTGGCCACAGCGTTGGTTGAAGTCGTCACTGCTCTAAAATATTCCATGGCAATGAAAACAGCTTAAAAAACGCGAAAAAGGGCGCTACCGAAATTCCACGATATTCAGGACATGCTCAGAACTTGTGTAGTGCCCCTGTTATCATACCGTCCTACATACTCGGCAAGTTCCAACCAGTATTGTTCAATCCAGTAAGCTCGTGCTGCACCTGAGGTGGATGGTAAAACGAAAACAGCCGATGACCCCACTCTTTCCGGCTGTAACCCGTATTTCACGTGACGGCCTAGAAATTCCATGGCAGCCCGCTTACCATTAAAGGCGACAGCCTTTGGAGCCGCTTTTACCAGCCGCTGCCGGAACCCCCCAATATCAAAGAACTCCTTCTCCAAGGTATTGTCATTTCCGGAGACCCTTTTCACGAGATCAGTAAGGCCAATACCGTAGCTCAGAAGGCTACGGTATTCTTGTGGCTGTAACTGGCGAGGGGTCAGACCAATACGGTACAGCACCGCCCAGAATTGGTTACCTCGCCCGGCATAATAGGCTCCAATTGTGGCCGAACGGTTACCAGCTGCCGTCCCGCAGAAAACCACTTTAAGACCCGGTTTAAGCACGTCAGGAAGAATATCCATTAGAAGACTTCTCTCCTCTTACCTTTAATTACTTGTGCTACGTTGAATATGGGTTTTTGAGTATTATGTCAAAACCTTATTCACCAGTTTCTCAATATATTTTGGATCATCTTTCTGGAACAGTACATTGCAGCTTTCTAACTGCTCCCTGGTAATAGTTCCTCGCCAGCTATGCTGGATCTCGGAAAAGCGCGTTGGCGTTACAATAAAGGAATTAAGCACCACATCGGGATTACCTATGCGTGATTCTATATCCTTGATCGTCTTATAAAACTGTATTTTAGGATTATTTTCTTCTCCTGCAATACTCCTTATACCTTTCGGATCGATGAAAGTGATATACTGCTTTTTATCTTTTATTATCCACATGATAAAATCAGGATAGAAATTGCCTGCCTCAAAGAAACCGATCCCGATTTTTGCCTTGTTCCGCAAAAGGTAAAGCTCTTTATCAGCAAAAAAGGTTTTGTTTTTCTCATAATAGCCCTTTAAGTCTTTAACAAATTGCCGCTCCCCTTCATTAAGCTGGACAGGGCTTACAACTATCTGGGTTTCTCCCCCTGCTATATAAACCAGTGGTGCATACAGGTGCCTTTCGAAATTAAACGGTTCAAAGGAAGCATGAGCGTAATTTTTAAAATCCAGACCTTCAAGAGACCATTCATCTTTTGCCTTCTTTAAATCATTTACCAATGCTTCGAGTCTTGCCTTGATGGTCTCCTGGTTTCCGTCATCATAAACCGTAATATTGTATTCTTTTACCATATTTCTGTCGTCTTCTTTCAACGTTTGATATTCAAGATTGGGAAGCTCGTAAGCCTGTTTTTTATAATAGTAAAAGGCTTCACAGTATTTTTTGAGCAATGCGGTGGTGATTTCCTGGAAACGGAAATAATTCCGATAGTCTTTGATCTCAAGGTCCTCTTCAGGTATCAAGAGTTCGTACCAGGAAGGATTGAGCATTAATTTCTTTAAAACCTGCTTTGGGATGCTTAAGTTATACCATGACTTTTCATTCTTGAACCTTTCCAATTCAAAATACACCTTGTCAAAGTCCACAAAAGCGAGATGTTTTGGTTCTAAGGTGCCTTTATGGATCACCGCATTGTTAGGCACTCCTGACTTTTCATTACTGGAAATCACCTGCAGCTTCGGATAGCAGTCGAGGGTTATTTTTCGCAAACCTGGGCATGTATGGGGCAGATCCAGCACTGGCCTCGGGCCTCTGCGTTTGAAGTCCTGCCCCTCTTTAAGCTTCAGGGTTTTCAAAGCATTAAATTTATCTGCCTTAATATTCAAAACTACAGGCAGAATATAGGGAACCTTGTTCTCAGGGTCTGATACGCCTTCCTCTTCAAGGTATTCTTTGAACTGTTGCATATAGTCTGCCCTGACGCCGAAAATGTTGAGGGTTTCGACCGCAGCAACGGTATTTTTAAACTTTCGGGGCAGGAGACTTGCAGGGATATTCTCCGCCCTGCTGCTCCGCTTCAGGCAGAATTCATAGCCTTTGAGCCTCACACCGCGCCCGAAAAGCTGGATAACCTCGGAACCCTCGTTTTTGCCCATGTTCATTAATCCCATGGTGCTGACACGCCAACTGTTCCAGCCCTCGGTGAACTTCTTTGAACCGATCAGTACATTGATGGTGGAGTTGGCTTCATTAATCCTGTGGAACAAAGACTGAGAAAAATCGCGCTTTCCTGTATGTCAATTCTCACTTTGATTTAGCCCAACCCCTGCCCATTTTCGCAGATTGAACAATCTGCAACTATTTCCGATACCAGAATAATCTGCAACTGCTTCGCAAATTGTGCTGGTATTTCAGGTCAGTCAGTCCGTCTATTCACCAGAATATGACAACCAGTGACTGACCCCTTTTCTTCCGGCTGTGGAACAGGTAGAATATTTGCTGGAAGTGACCGCCATGCAGCAGATATTTTACACGCCTGTACCGCCGGAAGAATACGCCCGCCTGGGCAAAGATTTTCCCTTTCCCCAACCACTCTCAT
>NZ_FQUW01000063.1 GCF_900129285.1 Desulfofundulus australicus DSM 11792 | reverse complement strand
TCATGTCAAGATAGGCAGAAGGGTGCTATTCCGGCGGACCAGCATTTTAGCCTGGCTGGAGGCCCAGGAGCAGGCCAGCGTGCGGCGGGAGCCAGGGTCAGTGGGGAAGATTCGTCGGCTGAAATGACCGTGGAGAGAAACGAACCCCGGAGTGTTGTGCCGGTGTTGCGCAACACCGCCGGGTGCGGGGGGATACAATGGCCGAAGTTACGAACGGAAACGGGAAATTCGCGGCGTTCAACCAGGTAATCCGCGACTCGACAATAAGCCTGCCTGCCCGAGCACTATATGCAATTCTTTGGAGCTATGCCGACAGAGAAGGCTTTTGTTGGCCAGGGATTAAGGTGTTGGCCCAGGAAACTGGGTATACGGAACGCGGAGTAATAAAACTCCTTCAAGAACTTATTGAAAAAGGTGCAATCGTTAAAAAGCGGCGTGGCAAGACACTTACAAATGTTTACTCAGTGATAGGAACTGTGGTTCCTGTCAGTGATAGGAACTGTGGTTCCGGTCACAAGGAAAGTGATAGGAACTGTGGTTCATATCACTTAGAAAATGAAGTGAACTGTAGTTCACCAGTGATAGGAACTGTGGTTCATAGTGAAGTGAACTGTGGTTCATCCGAAAATGCCCTTCCCGCTTACAGCGGCAAGGCTTCCGGGGAACCTATAATACCAATTAAAAAACCAAATGAAAATACCAATCTTAATCTCAAAGAAACTATCGTTTCAGTGGGGAGGAAAAAATCCTCAAAATCAAACCCTAAAACAACAACCACTGATGAGAGAGTACAGCCAGTGCTAAAGCGTTTCTTCGAAACATTCAAGGAGCATGTCGGTGTAGAACCGACAAAGACAGCTTTCGATTGGGGAAGGGACGGAAAACGGGTAAAGCAATTGCCGGAAAGCTATAGCGTGGAACTGCTTTGTGAGTGCATAGAACGATTTTTTAAGGCCCCTGGCTTCGTTCGGAGGAACTGCACCTTTAGCGACTTTTTAAGTGCGCTTCCCCGTTTGCTAACTGGTGACTACAAAAACCAGGAAGGAGGAAAACAGCGTGCAAGAACAAAGTGGCGCCCTGCACCGGAGCCCTCAAAGGACTGGTCGGATTGGGAGGGTTAAGGAGCTGTTTCCCGCTACGCGCGCCTGGCCAGACGAAGCTATCATGGAGAATTTGCTCCTGTTTCAAGATACTTACCGCCACCTCCGGGGCGACTGCGGCGGCGTGTTTGACGAAGACGGCGTCCCTATCGTCCGCGAGATTTTTCTGCCCGAAGAAACACCCGGGAGCTTTCGGAAAGAGGAATGCATCTCTTGCCGCCAATGGGCGGTGAAAGAACTGGTGAAGCGTGCCCGTTTCCCTAAACGCCATTTGACGCTTTCACTTGACCAGCTTGACGCCAGGGAAAAGGTTTTGCCATACACCGAAAACTTCCCGGAGAACAAAAAGGCCGGCCATGGCTTGCTGATTGTAGGCCCTACCGGAATCGGCAAAACTCAACTGGCGGTGGCTTTGGGAGTGGAAATCATTCTTCGGCATTTAAACCCCGCGACTTTTGTCCTTTTTGGCGACCTGTGCACCATGTTCCGCGAAGCAATAAATGACGATTTTGCCAGGATGAACCTGGCCGAGCTGACAAGCAGCAAAAACCTGGTAATCGTGGACGACCTGGGCGCCGTCCCGATAACCGGTTTCGACCATGCAAACATTAACTCCTTCATTGATGCCCGTTACAGGGAGAAATTGCCAACGGTTTTCACCAGCAACCTCTCCCGGAAAGAAATGATTGATTATCTCGGCGAACGCGCGGTTTCCCGGCTTTCCGAAATGTGCGAAACGATTGTTCTTCGCGGCAAGGACCGGCGGGGGAGGTGAGGACAATGCAAGACATCGCCAAAGTGATTAAAGGCGCCTTTATAAGTCCAAATGAACGCGACAATAACTTTGAACCCGCTAACGTGGTGGACGGACTTTATGCCATTGCCAGGGCACTTGATAGGCTGGCGGAGGCCGTGGAACAACTGGCAAACCCGAAGGAGGATTAACATGCATGATTTCAACGGCTGCTTAAAACGCGGCGAGGACGGAGAGCACTTTCTGGACAGGTTTTTCTCTGGCAGGTTTCATATCTACCCTGTTACCCGGCGGCAGCAAAGGCAGGGGATAGACCGCATTTTCGTAAACCGGGAAACCGGGAAAGTCCTCAAGGTGGAGTACAAAACCGACTACCAGGCAGGCCGAACAGGGAACGCATTCCTGGAAACCGTTTCGGTAGACACCGAAGGCAAAAAAGGGTGGGTTTACACCTCAAAGGCTGACTACCTGCTTTACTTCGTGGTGGAAGATTTGCTGATTTACGCCATCCGCTTTAAGACATTGCGGAGGCTTTTCCCGACCTGGTTGAAGAAATACCGTACAGGTAAAGCAGTAAACGAGGGATACACCACCCACGGCCTGCTGGTCCCGCTTACCGAGTTTGAGAAGTGCGCAGAGGCTGTTATTTCCGCATGAAACGGAAACAACGGACCGGCCCGGCCAGGCCGTTCAGATAGACGGGGCGGCTGGTTTTCCCGGCCCCCCCACTAAACCGGCACACTAAATGGCTTTATGCTATGCAAAGGAGGAAAACTTAATGGGAACCAACCGAGTGCGGTACTTTAGAGAAAAAGCGGGCTTGTCAGTTAAGGAACTGGCACGAAAGACCAACCTCCACACCGCCTGGGTGCTGCAGGTTGAGCGGGCGGAAGACTCCTGGGGACGTACACCCTGGGGATACGACACCGACAAGAGGTTTGCGGATGCCCTGGGCGTCAAGCTGGGGGACTTGTTCAGCGACTACCGCCCCCCGGAGAGACCCAAAGAGGAACCACTTAAGCCGGATACCCGGACGGAAGAAGAGATTGACGAAACCATAAAGGCTTTGAACGAATGGCGGCAGGCAGCGGGTAAGATTCATGACGAAAGGGATACCTGTCATTATGAAGAAACCTCTCCTGGCGTCATGCAGGGATTTGGCGACTTCCACCACTGGCAACGGCTGCAAAAGCAGAAAAAGTAGAAAGGAGGCTT
>NZ_FQUW01000075.1 GCF_900129285.1 Desulfofundulus australicus DSM 11792 | reverse complement strand
ATTACCGGTTTAAAATGAGAATTTCCTTTGTTCCACCAGTTGGTTGCCCCAATTTAATTTGAAGATTTTTCCCGAATCAATTTGAAAATCTACACGAAAGGCCTTGCTGGGACCGAGGAGTGTATGAAATTTTTAGCCAACCTCTCGCCGAGAATCACCGTCTCGATTACAAGCGAGTATTGGCCGTTCAATATCGCCTACGCCCACCCCCCGCTCCACAGGAGAATCACGCAGGAGGAATGGGAGGAAGCTATTAAAGCGGCGCAGAAACATGGGATTAACACTGACCTCAGCCTTAGAATGTATAGAGCTCGCCACCTTGAGGCTGAACTACTGGGCCTTTGCTACTTTCATGAAGAGTTTTGTCGGGAGTGGGGTGACGAAAACTACGCCAGATTTGGTCGTTGGGAGCGAGTAGGAAAGAAGGGAGGTGATAAATCATGGCTGACCAGGCTGACCCGAGAGACCTCTGCCCCCATGCTGAATCAGTGCTCGAAGGGCTGAAGTGCGGAGCGGAAGCAATTGTAAAGTGCCCGGTTTGCCCGGTAGAGCTTTACCGTGGGCTGAAGGCAAGTCCGGGTAATGGCGGTGCCCCTGCCGGTAAAGGGGAAACAAAGCCCCAATAAAAGACGGAAAGCCGGGCGGAAGCGCCCGGCAAACCCTCTTTTTGTTCAGTGCAGGAGAACAATCCCCTTCTCTTCTGAGTACGCTTCGTTGATGATAGCTTGTTGCTCTTTAGCCCGCTGTTCTTTATACGTCTTTACAAAAACATCAATTTCATCGGCTAACCTGAGCAAAACATCGTGAGGTATCAAATTCAAAAGTCTAAGCCGAAACATGCTGTCATCACCCCACCTTTTATAGCTAAGGGGCTTGTTTTCTTTCAATAGTTTCCTGCGCTGTCTTTCATGTTGCAGGGGACTATGATACCCGTGTAATGTGCGAGCCATGCCGCTCAAATCCTCAAGGAAACGGATAAGTTCTGCATCAGTCATTTTGCCTGAAAACCCCCTTCTGCCTTCTTTAGGTAATCAACAAACCCATCGCAAAGACACCTGGCCACCTGGTCAAAACACTTCCTGCTTTCTTCGTCCGCCGGCAGGTACTCGACCTGGCGGGATTTGGGGTCAACACCGATAACCCCTCTTCCTCTGGTGACCAGCTTGTAACTGACGACCTTCTTACACAGAACCGCTTTAATATGCCCACCCCCTTCCCGGTTTTTCCCTATGGTAGCAAACCGAAAGGAGGGAAGCAAACTTCAAAAGTCCCGCCCAAAGTTACTTTCATCTTCGCCATAGACCGCCTTATTCCCGGTATGGCTTTTGTTTACAGTTATGA
>NZ_FQUW01000069.1 GCF_900129285.1 Desulfofundulus australicus DSM 11792 | reverse complement strand
ATGGACACCCTTGCCTTTGGCTAGCAGACTCGTGCTGCCTCGCCTGCAGTGGACTTTCACCACCAAGTTAACGCCCATGCCGGGCGCACATAAAAGGAAAAACCCCTGACGGGGTTTTTACTTGGCATACTCCACCACCCGGGTTTCCCGAATTATAGTCACCTTAATCTGACCAGGATAGTCCAGCTCTTTCTCAATTTTCTTGGCTATCTCCCGGCTCAGGCGGATGGCTCCCAGATCGTCAACTTTATCCGGTTTTACCATAATCCTGACCTCCCGCCCGGCCTGGATGGCGTAACACTTTTCCACACCTTCAAAGGAGCCAGCTATTTCCTCCAGTTTTTGTAACCTTTTAATATAAGCCTCCAGGGTCTCCCGCCTGGCCCCCGGGCGGGCTGCGGATATGGCATCAGCCGCCTGCACCAGCACCGCCGTAATGGACTGTGCTTCCTGATCCCCATGGTGGGCAGCAATAGCGTTGATCACTTCGGGGTGTTCACGATACTTTTTCGCCAGCTCCACACCAATGGAGACATGGGGCCCTTCTACCTCATGGTCCACTGCTTTACCGATATCATGCAGCAAACCAGCCCGCTTGGCAATCTGCGGATCAATACCCAGTTCAGCGGCCATCAATCCGGCCAGGTGGGCAACCTCTATAGAATGCTTGAGGACATTTTGCCCGTAACTGGTGCGGAATTTCAAACGACCCAGAAGGGTAATCAATTCTGGATGCAAGCCGTGCACCCCGGTTTCGAAGGTGGCCTGCTCTCCCGCCTCACGGATTTGAGCTTCCACCTCCTTACGGGCCTTTTCCACCATTTCTTCAATGCGAGCAGGATGAATGCGCCCGTCCATGATGAGTTTTTCCAGGGCGATCCGGGCAATCTCCCGCCGGATAGGATCGAATCCGGATAAAATTACCGCTTCAGGGGTATCATCAATTATCAGGTCGATCCCGGTCAGAGTCTCAAAAGCGCGGATATTACGCCCTTCCCGGCCAATAATGCGCCCTTTCATTTCATCGCTGGGCAGGGGAATAACCGCCACTGTAGTTTCAGTGACGTGATCCGCAGCGCAGCGCTGTATGGCCAGGGAAATTATCTCCCGGGCGCGTCTTTCCGCTTCCTCCCGGGCTTTATTTTCTATATCCTTAATCATCAGGGCGGCCTCGTGCTGCACTTCCTTCTCAATTCCAGCAAGAAGCTGCTGGCGTGCTTCTTCCGAGGTAAGCCCGGAGATCCGTTCAAGTTCGCTAACCTGTTGTTGATAAATTTCATTCAGGCGCGACCTCAAACTCTCAATTTCCGCTTCCTTGCGATTGAGAGCCTCTTCCTTGCGTTCAATGGACTCGATTTTGCGGTCGAGGGTTTCCTCCTTCTGCAACAGCCGCCGTTCCAGGCGTTGCAATTCGGAACGACGCTCTTTATTTTCCCTCTCCATTTCGTTCCGTAACCGCAACACCTCTTCTTTAGCCTCAAGGATAGCTTCCCGCTTTTTGGCCTCAGCAGCCTTTTCCGCCTCTTCTATTATTTTCTTTGCTTCAGCTTCAGCCGAAGCAAGCCTGGCCTCAATTAGATACCTGCGGACAAAATATCCTGCGGCAAAAGCAACCAGTGCCGTGCCTGTAACAACCAGGAGCACTGTAATAGTCTGCAATTATCTCACCTCCTTAACCCATCTTTTACAGCCACTGTTTAAATTGAAACAGGCGTACAAAAAAAAGACCGAGTTCAACCTCGGTAGAAAAAGAATCGGTACTACCTTCTTCTTTGGTTACGGGCAGAAAAAGAGCCCCCCTCCCCCATTGCAGAGGACAATTCAGGATTATATCCCTTCCTGGAGAAGGTTGTATCTATTTCAAGCCCGCACCAGTAGTAACCAATTCTATTTTCTCCCAACGTTAATTCTATATTTTTTATTAATGAATGTCAAGGTTGACCCTGCTTCACGATAGCGTCAAGTCACTGTAGGAAATAAATCGAAAAGGAGTTACGAGTGCCAACCGCCACATGGGCTTTAGGCTGATTTGATTGCACGTAAAAT
>NZ_FQUW01000070.1 GCF_900129285.1 Desulfofundulus australicus DSM 11792 | reverse complement strand
CCATTACCGCTCTGAGCTATGCCGAGATCCTGCTCAACCAGGCCATTCGCACCTACGGGGCGGACCATCCCATTGGTTATCCGGATACCGCCTACTATCTGCCGGTGATCCGCTGTTTGAGCGGGGAAGAGATCAAGACCCTGGGCGACTGCGTGCCGGTACTGAACCGTGCCCGGGCACAGGTCAAGGAAAACTTCCGCGACTTTACCAATGCCCGCCTGGCCGGTGAAGCCACCTGGTACGCGGCGGACATCATTGAAGCCATACGCTATATCAAGTACAGCCCGGACAACCCCCTGCATGTTCCGCCCTGGACCGGTTTTATCGGCGACCCGGTGGTGCGCCAGTACGGTACCAAGATGGTGGACTGGACCATTCCCGGCGAGGTGCTGATCCTGGGGCGGGCCAGGGACTCCAAAGAACTGGCCCGGGTGGTCAACAAGCTGATGGGCATGGGCTTTATGATCTTCCTCTGTGACGAAGTTATCGAACAGCTGCTGGAGGAAGGGGTAAAGCTGGGGGTAGACCTGATTGCCTATCCTCTGGGCAACTTCACCCAGGTGGTCCACTGTGCCAACTACGCCCTGCGGGCCGGCATGATGTTTGGGGGCATCAAGCCGGGGTTGAGGGATGCCCAGCGTGACTACCAGCGCCGGCGCATTCGTGCCTTCGTACTCTACCTGGGCGAGCACGACATGGTCAAGACGGCCGCCTGCATGGGCGCAATCAACATCGGCATTCCCATCATCACCGACCAGCCCCTGCCTGAAGACAAGCAAATAAAAGACTGGTTCATTTACGAGCCGGATCTGGAAAAAGCCATTCAGCTGGGGATGGAACTGCGCGAAATCAAGATTACCAGCATAGATATTGATGCCCCCATCACCGTGGGTCCGGCCTTTGAAGGTGAATCCATCCGCAAGAAGGACATGTATGTGGAATTTGGCGGCACCCGGACGCCCAGTTTCGAACTGGTGCGCATGGTTGGCCCGGATGACGTGGAAGACGGGAAGGTGGAAGTCATCGGACCCGACATTGACACCGCGCAGCCGGGAAGTGCCATGCCTTTAGGGATTATCGTGGATGTTTACGGGCGGAAGATGCAGGAAGACTTTGAGCCCGTGCTGGAACGGCGCATCCACTACTTCGTCAACTACGGTGAAGGGCTCTGGCACGTGGCCCAGCGGGACATCATGTGGGTGCGCATAAGCAAGGGGGCCTATGAAAAGGGCTTCCGCCTGAAACACCTGGGCAACATCCTCTACGCCAAGTTCAAATCGGAATTTGCCGCGGTGGTGGACCGGGTACAGGTGACCATTTACACCGACGAACAAAAGGTTCTGGAACTGCGGGAACTGGCCCGGCAGTACTACAAGAAGCGGGATGACCGGCTGAAGGAATTGAAAGACGAGACCGTGGACACCTTCTACTCCTGCACCCTGTGCCAGTCCTTTGCCCCCACCCACGTATGCGTCGTTCCTCCCGAGCGGACGGGACTGTGCGGTGCGGTGAGCTGGCTGGATGCCAAGGCTTCCTATGAAATCAACCCCCACGGGCCGAACCAGCCCATCAAGCTGGAGGGGCTGATCGATCCGGTCAAGGGGCAGTGGAAGTCGGTCAACGAATTTGTCTACAACAACTCCCAGCGTACCATCGAGGCAGTCAACTTCTACACCATCATGGAATATCCCATGACTTCCTGCGGCTGCTTCGAGTGCATCCTGGCCATGGTGCCGGAATGCAACGGCTTCATGGTGGTCAACCGGGAACAC
>NZ_FQUW01000071.1 GCF_900129285.1 Desulfofundulus australicus DSM 11792 | reverse complement strand
AACTGGGCATCATTATCAGTCATAGCCCTGCTGAAAAATGAAAATGGCTGAAATTGTGAGATTAACGAAGATTATTCAACCTTATTGAGAGAGGTTTCTCTATGCCTGCCATTTTGCCGGTGATAAATTTTGGCTCTCGGCATCTCTTCGCCTACTGCCAGGGTATTCCCCCCCCCCTGGCCTGGGTGTTAGGTGTATGCTGTCTAACCGTTGGGTATGCGTAAAGACTGAACATTCCCTGCTGCTGGGTTACTCCGCCTTTGCCTGTAATGGTTACCGTCATTTTGACGTTACCCGTTACTTCGTCTAACTGGTGACTGGTGAGGTTGAAATCACCTTGCGCAAACAATTGTTTGATGTGTATTAGCATGTTTTGTAACGCCATAATAAATTTTTATCTTTGGTCAAACATCAATAAAGCAGGAAAAACAACACTTATGTAGAAAAAGACATAGTGAAAACCAGCTTTGCTGGTCTGAAGTTTTCTGAAAAATGTCAGACCAGTTAAGCTGGACAACCCTGCGAAGGGGAAAATCCAGTAATGACGCGGGTTTGCGGGAACGGGAATACTGTACTGGTCTTCAAAACCAGCTGTGGGGCGGCAATCCCGTCCCGGGTGAGTTCGATTCTCACACACTCCCGCCATAATTCCCGGGAGAAAATCGGCGGAAAAATACTCCGCCGGTTTATTTTTTACCGGAAATTCCGTTCAATTTTTTGAAAGTTTATTTCGGGAGGCGATTTTTTTCCCTTTTAAAAGGGCCACGATGAGCAGGAAGGTGGGAACGCCCATTTCATAAAGAAAGGCGTAGGGAATCCAGGGACCGGTAAGCCAGGACAGCAAAGATGTTAATGAATTAAATTGACTTAGCGAGAAGGCGATAAGAAGGATACTCAGGGGCGCGATTATGCAGCGGTGGTTTTTAAGCCGGAACAACTGGGCGGTACCCGTTACGGTAGCATAATGAAAGAGGGCCACCTTTCCGAAAATGCCTACGATCCAGATGATCATCCAGAGGGCGTCCAGCCTGGTTAAAAAAGGCCCGAAACCAGCCAGCCTTACCAGTTCGAAGGTGGCAAAGTTAAGCCTTCCGGTTGTAACACCAAAAACGGCGGTACAGGCCAGGGCATTTATGGTAAGGATCAAGCCGACGGCCAGGACGGCGATGAACCCGTTACGCCTGGCCAGGTCGGGACGGGCCAGGGAAGTAAAAAACATGCCCAGGATAAATACTTCCCCACGCCAGGCAATGGGGTTAAGGCAGGAGTGAATAATGGTTTTAACATCGCTCTGGAGTACGGGAAGTAAATTGGACGGTTCCATATGCCCGGCGACCAGAATGAGTATCAGGCCAAAGAGGATGAGGATCCACGGGTAGGTCAATTCCATAACCCGGGCCAGCACTTCCAGGCCGTGGTAAATACCGTAGCTGCAGACGGTAACCATCAGAGTGGCATATACCACCTGCGGCGTCCGGGGCATTAGGGCAGCTGCAATCAGTTCACCGAATTCCCGTACGATTGTAAGCGTCAAATACAACCCACCTTGGCATAATACCCAAGTTTAAGGGATAATCTTCCTCAGATAAAAGCTCGATGAGGAGGATTTTTTCTTAT
>NZ_FQUW01000073.1 GCF_900129285.1 Desulfofundulus australicus DSM 11792 | reverse complement strand
GCACCGAAGCCGCGGGTTTCGGAAGTCGGTCGTCAGAGGTCAGAAGTCGGAGGGGAAGGTATGATTCAAGGCTATCAGGACCTGGAAGTGTATAGACGGTCCTACAGGCTTGCCTTGGAAATGCACAGGGTTACACAAACTTTCCCTGGTATAGAAAGGCATGAATTAGGAAGTCAGGTTCGGCGAGCTGCCATATCCATCGTGTTAAATATCGTAGAGGGGTATGGTCGTAAGGACTCATCGGCCGAATTTAAGCACTTTCTAAGGAATGCCTTGGGCTCATGTAATGAAACGAGAGTACTAATTGACATAGTAGCAGATCTTGGTTATATAACGCGAGAACAACATTCAAGGTTAAGCCAGGAATATGAAATTCTAGGTAAACAAATTTATCGTCTTAAAGAAACATGGGCCAAGAAGAAATCCGACATCTGACATCCGACGACCGACTTCCGAGGCGGTAGGGGAGCGTTCTCACCGGGCAGAAGTCACACTGAGAAGTGTGGTGGACTGGTGAGAAGTGAGAATGCCGGTATAAGTAAGCGAAAAGGCAGGTGAGAATCCTGCCCGCCGAAAGCCTGAGGTTTCCTGGGGAAGGCTCGTCCGCCCAGGGTAAGCCGGGGCCTAAGCCGAGGCCGGAAGGCGTAGGTGATGGGGAATCGGTTGAGAATCCGATGCCACCGGCAGGCCGCTTGAGGAAGGGGTGACGCAGGAGGGTAGGCCAAGCGCGCGGGTGGAAAAGCGCGTCCAAGCCGGTAGGGTGTGAGGCAGGCAAATCCGTCTCACGGAAAGCCCGAGAGGTGATGGGGAGGGAAATTGGAGTACCGAAGTGGCTGAGCCCATACTGCCAAGAAAAACCTCTAACGAGGAATGCCGGTGCCCGTACCGCAAACCGACACAGGTAGGCGAGGAGAGGATCCTCAGGCGCGCGAGAGAACCCTCGTTAAGGAACTCGGCAAAATGACCCCGTAACTTCGGGAGAAGGGGTGCCCCGGTAGCGTGAAGGTATAAACTACTGGAGCGCGAGGGGGCCGCAGAGAAGAGGCCCAAGCGACTGTTTACCAAAAACACAGGTCCCTGCCAAATCGAAAGATGAAGTATAGGGGCTGACGCCTGCCCGGTGCTGGAAGGTTAAGGGGAAGGGTTATCTGGCGGAAGCTGGAGAAGCTCTGAACCGAAGCCCCAGTAAACGGCGGCCGTAACTATAACGGTCCTAAGGTAGCGAAATTCCTTGTCGGGTAAGTTCCGACCCGCACGAAAGGCGTAACGACTTGGGCGCTGTCTCGACGAGGGGCTCGGCGAACTTGTAGTACCCGTGAAGATGCGGGTTACCTGCGACGGGACAGAAAGACCCCGTGGAGCTTTACTGCAGCCTGACATTGGACTTCGGTATTGCATGTACAGGATAGGTGGGAGGCATGGAAGCCGGGGCGCCAGC
>NZ_FQUW01000076.1 GCF_900129285.1 Desulfofundulus australicus DSM 11792 | reverse complement strand
TTACCGGTTTAAAATGAGAATTTCCTTTGTTCCACCAGTTGGTTGCCCCAATTTAATTTGAAGATTTTTCCCGAATCAATTTGAAAATCTACAATTTGTGAAACCCTTTCCTGCCTGTTTGACGACCTGGGGGAAATGAATCCGGGTTATTCCGGTTTTAAGAAGATGGCGCAGCATTTTGTCCTCTCCATGTTTGACCGGGAGGGTCAGCCGGTGGGGTTCTGTTCGTTTATCCCGGAACGGCTGGACCTGGTGCAAATCGATATCATACTGATTAAAAAAGATCTGCGGGGAAGGGGATTGGGCAGGATTTTGCTGGGTTACCTGGAGCAGGCCTTGCAGCATGGTACGGTGCTGTATGTCAGGCAGGTAACCGGTACGGGGAGAAAGTTTTTCACCCGCTGCGGGTTTTCCCGGGATGTGCAGTTGTTTAAAGTTTTGAAGCCCGGGAACCGCCTGTACAATGCCGGGCCTGGCCGGGTGCCGGCGGCGGGGGCATGCGTATAAGATTTTAAAAGCGGGGCATTACTGGATCAGGGATGGTCACTGCGGAAAGGCAACATAAAGTTATAAATTTCCTTTAACATCGCCTTGACTTTTGAAAATGGCCCTGTTATAATATCAAATGCTGGCGGGCGGGGTTGAACCCTGCACGGCAGTATGTGGTGGATGTAGCTCAGTTGGTTAGAGCACCAGGTTGTGGCCCTGGGGGTCGTGGGTTCGAGTCCCATCTTCCACCCCACGCTGGGGCGTAGCCAAGCGGTAAGGCAGCGGGCTTTGGACCCGCCATTCGTTGGTTCGAATCCAGCCGCCCCAGCCAACATGATAACCATAGTTGGTCGCTGCTGCCACTTTTTAAGGCCGGTGACCAACTATAATTTTATATTTGGGTAAATTTTATGGGCCATTAGCTCAGCTGGTAGAGCACCTGACTTTTAATCAGGGTGTCGGAGGTTCGAGTCCTCCATGGCTCACCAACTGCGGGCGTGGCGGAATGGCAGACGCGCCGGACTTAGGATCCGGTGGGGCAACCCGTGTGGGTTCAACTCCCACCGCCCGCACCAAAAAGAGAAAAATCAAGGGCCTGCGTTCCTGGCAGTAAATGCCACCGGCCACGCAAAAAGCATGAGTCCGGTGGTGTTGAAAAGGCACGCAAACCACACCGGATTCAGCCTGGTTTTAAAAAGCTTACAATACTTAACAAAATATAAGTTTTGCAAGCCGGCCCCCGACCAGGATTTCGCCTCCTTCCAGAAATTTGATTTGC
>NZ_FQUW01000077.1 GCF_900129285.1 Desulfofundulus australicus DSM 11792 | reverse complement strand
TGGGGTGCACTTTACTGCACACCGAACCTTTTGCTCCGCAGGCCAAGGGTAAAGTGGAACGTTTTTTCCGCACCGTCAGGATGCGTTTTTTAAGCCGCCTGGAACCGGACAGGATTAAATCCTTAGAGGAGTTGAACCTTGCTTTCTGGCAGTGGCTGGAGACGGATTACCAGCGCAAAACGCACAGTGCACTTGGTATGAGCCCCCTGGATTACTTTATGTCCCAGGCACATGCGGTGAAAATGGTTTCCAACCCGGTCTTTTTAGACGAAAGCTTCCTTTTGCGGGTAACGCGCAAAATTAATCACGACGCTACCTTCCCATTAGATAACATACTCTACGAGACGGACCAGCAGTTTGCCGGCACACGCCTGGAAGTCAGGTATGAACCCGAGTGGCTGGGAAACCCCGCCCGCCCTGTGCTGCTCTACAAAGACGGCCTGAAAGTGGGCGAGGCCAGACAGGTTGATTTCTATGCCAACGCGCAGCTGAAAAGGAGAGGCCGCGGCCGCCCGGCCCTCAAAAATACCGATACCGGCCCGGAAGATAAACCTCTAACCCCGAGTATCAGTGAGATTCCGGTACCAGCCGTCTCCTTTGCCGAACTGCTCAAAAGTGAAGAGGCGGGTGAGAAGTGATGTTCACCCAGTTCTACGGGTTGAAGTTCAACCCTTTCAGCAAGGAAGTGCCTTTTGACCAGCTTTATTTAAGCCAGGACCTGATGGAACTCACCTCCCGCCTGAAGTACTTACAGCAGGTGCGGGGTATGGGTTTAGTTGCGGGGGAGCCGGGTTGCGGTAAAACTACCGCCCTGCGCAAGTATGTGGAGGAACTCAACCCGGCCCATTTCAAACCGTGCTATTTTACCCTCTCCACGGTGACGGTACTGGAATTTTACAAGGGCCTGGCCCTAACCCTGGGCGAACAGCCCAAACACAAAAAGGTAAGCCTGTTCCACCAGATCCAGGACACCATCACCAACCTGTATTACGACCGCCATATTACACCGGTTATTGTGCTGGAT